>CAYFUN010000065.1:0-1626 GCA_964346535.1 uncultured Peptoniphilaceae bacterium | reverse complement strand
AATTTATTTATATTTTTATAATCTCATCATATAATGGATTGACTTTATCTATGTCCTGATGAGAAATCATAAACAAGCTAATGTCTTCCATTGATAAAAGTATGTTTTCTAACTCTTTTGCAGTTTCTAAGTCTACTCCTTGGAAGGCTTCGTCAATTAAATAAATCTTCTTGTTGTAGACATAGGCCCTGGCAAGGGCTAGACGTTGTTTTTGGCCTCCTGATAGATTTTGGCCATTTTTTTCTAAGACAAAATTGTCTCCTTCTTCCTTGCCTGAGATATAGTCTTCTAGGCCTGCCATTTTTATAGATTTCTTGTAGAGGTCTTCGTCAACATCTCTGCCTAAAGTGATATTATTTCTTATGCTGTCGTTAAAAATATAGGGATTTTGGTCTATATAGGCTATTATATTTGAAATATTTGCAAAGGATATTTCCTCAATATTAACCTGGTCATAGTAGATGTTTCCTTGGTAGTCGTCTAGCCTTTTAGACATTAATTTTAGAAGAGTCGATTTGCCTGATCCGCTTTTTCCTGCTACTAGGTATTTCTTTCCAATTTCATATGAGGCAGAAAAATTATTAAAGATTTTTTCCTCTGCATTCGGATATGAAAATGTCACATTGTCTAGGACTATTTTATCTGCTATTGTAGAAATTTCTCTGTAGGTTTTTTCTTCTTCGCCCTTTGATAAAAGTTTTTCTACTACTGGCTTAGATGAATCCATTTCTATCTTTAAGGACATGGCCTGTTGGGAGTTAGAATAAAATGACATGGCCAAACTCATTAGGCCTATTATAGATCCTGGACTAATTATAGACTTTACTACTAAAAATCCAGCATTTATTACATAGAAGAACTGACAGATAACCATTAACACCATCATTAGTGCCTTTATTCCTGCACTTTTTTTATTGTAATTTTTGTTGGTTTTTTCTAAATCTATACTGGCAGCTGAAACTTTTTCTGTAAAATTCTCCAGAGAATTATAGGCAAACAAGGTTGCAAAGCCTTGGAAGAAATCAGAAATCTTTCCTACAAAGCCTTCATTGGCTAGAGACTTTTCCCTGGCCAGATCTTGGAGCCTTGGACTAAACTTGCTCATTCCTAAAACCATAATAAAAAGACTTAAGGGAAAAACAATAATAAATGAATAGTGGATAAGGGCTGCTCCAATTAGCGGAAAGATTGCTCCTAGGGCCAGGTTTAAAAAGTTATAAAAATTTAGTAAGCCCTTGTCCATAACAAAGTTAACGTCATTTGTTAGATTAGATATTCCTGTATCAACTGAAGATAGCTTACTAGGCTCATAGGATTCTATGTATGCATCTAAATAATCTTCTCTAAGCAAATTAGAAATTTTTTCTACTGACTTACTTTCTAAAAGTCCTCTTATATAAGATATAAAAGAGGCAAAAACCATAGTTACAATAACTACAGCTAAAACTTTTAAAAATCCATTTAAGTTCTTTTCAATAATATAATTAGTCATCTTAATATTAAAAAATGAATTTAGAACCATCAGTAGATTAAAGCCAATTATTGACCCAAGCAGACCGAGTTGAATTCCCCTTGTCTGTCTCAAATAGTCCTTAAGTTTATCGTTTATCATTTTTCTCACCTTGT
>CAYFUN010000064.1:0-1749 GCA_964346535.1 uncultured Peptoniphilaceae bacterium | reverse complement strand
TTCATCTATTATATTTCCATCAAATACTATATTTTTCTTAAAAACATATTTTTTCATAAAGTCTCTAAGGCTGATATTTTCTTCTAAGACTTTGTTGTATTTGTCGTCAATTAGTTTAAAGTTTACATCTGGCAAAGCATCAGGCTTGTCTATATGGGTTTCTAGGCCTTGGTAGTTTTCTATCCATAGCATGCAAGGATTAGTCTCGCCTTCTTCATCAGTTTGGTTTCTTGATGTTTTGTAAAATAGAACAAAGTCCTTTTCATAAGGTGTTTCATACATGCAAACAGCTCTTCCGTCATAATTAAATACCAGGTCTATCGTATCAGAATCTATTAGCCAGTCTCCATATCCTTCTGAGATGTTAATCATTTTTAATTCCAACTTATCCATTGTCCTTGCTCCTTTTTTAATTTTTCTATAATGTCTTATCTAACCTAATCCCTATTTAAAAATTCATAGGCTTTTTTATACTTTGCAAGTCTGTCTAAGTCACTTTGACTAATTGTCTTTAGCCTTTTTAAGTTCATATTGTCTTTAAGGTCGTTTTTCTTTACTTCTCTAGCCAAGGGATTTGTTTTTATTTTTTCTATATAGGCCATATAGGGAACATTTTTATCGTGGGTTAATAGGATCAGAGCCTCTCTTTGGTCCACGCTTAGTTTTAGCTTTTCAATATTATAGTTTGTATCTTCAACTACATCGTGTAACAAGGCTACCACCTTGGCATCTCTTCCCTTGGAGTTTTTCGCAACTCTAAGTGGATGAAAAATATAAGCCCTGCCTCCCTTGTCTTTTTGTCCCCTGTGGGCCCTGGCTGCTGCAAAAAATGCTCGTAGGATCACTTGCTTTCCCTCACTTTTTTATCTTTGCTTACTTTTATTTTTTCTCTAAGATTCAAAAATTTATCCTCTTGCAAATAAAATTTTATAAATTTTCCTACAACAACTAAAGGTAAGTTCCCTTACCTGATTTTCGTGTTTATGAAATTATATTTTTTATTTTAAATTTTTCTTCTTGATTTTTACTGCCTGAAAATGATAATGGCAGGTCTATTGGTTTTCTGGTTTTCTATCTTCTTCCAATATTTTAACTTGTTTTAATTATGGTTTTATTATACTCTTCTTAGCTATGCTTAACATGAAGCTAATGTTACAATTGTTTTTCATTATTTCTCTGTTTTAATTTAAAAACTTATCTTATGGTTTTTTACGAAATCCAAATAAACAAATCAAATTCAATGGAATTTTCCTTGCAGATTTTTTTAAACTTTCCCGTATCAAAGTAGTCTCCAAGGACTTGTCTTAAAATCGGTCCGGCTGCTTGGTCGTCGGCTATGTTTAAGACCTTTCTCAACTTTTTATAGTTTTCTTCACTTAGGGTGTAGGTCGTTTCGCAGTCCATGCCACCGAAGCTTTCTACCTTATAGTCTTCCACTATTAGGGATACTGACTTGTCTGAATTTTCTACAAATATTAATCCACTAGTTGCTTGTTCACAAATTCTCATAACTTACCTCCTAGAAATTTAAGCACGAAAATTAATGGTAAATTTTCTTTACCTTTTTAAAAATATTAAATTGTCTTCTAAGCATTTTTGCTTAAATAAAAATTTTTTGGATTTAACTGCCGTGAAATGAATATCGACAGTTGAGCTTGGCTTTTAGATTTAGCCAAAATGTGAAAGAGATCTTTCTCACATTTTTATTATACCCAATTTTTCATAAGTAAGCTTTTAAAAAATAAAAAA
>CAYFUN010000063.1:0-2006 GCA_964346535.1 uncultured Peptoniphilaceae bacterium | reverse complement strand
TAATTGGGTATATAGAAAATATGGAGGTGTTTTTATGCTAAAATTTATGAAAAAAATTCCTGGGGGCATGCTTTTAATCCCTATGCTAATCAGCGCATTATTTGCAACATTTTTGCCAGACATTTTTATGATAGGCGGGATGACGGAAGCATTTTTTACCACTAAAGGTATTAACTACATAGTTGCCCTGGTTTGCTTTTGTTCGTCAGCAGCCCTAGATTTTGAAAAAATCAAAAAAGTTTTAAAGAAGCAGGGGTCGATTTTGCTAGTAAAAATTATACTTTGTTTTGTTTTTTCAATTCTATTTTTCCGCTTCTTTGGCATGGAAGGCATTTGGGGGATTTCAGCAATTGCCTTTACTACAACTATTTGTTCCCTAAACCCATCCCTATACCTGGCTCTTGTTAGTGACTACGGGACCGAAAACGATAAAGCAGCCTTTGGCCTTACCGGTTTATTATGTGTGCCGGCTTTTCCAATGTTGGTCTACAGCTTGTCTAAAGCGTCTAATGTTGATTGGATGCCGGTTATTTCAGTATTAATTCCAATTTTATCTGGAATAATAATTGGCAACTTGGACAAGGACCTGGGCAAATTTTTCTCAGCAGCTGTTCCTATTCTAACTCCATTTATGGGCTGGGCCTTTGGTGCTGGAATTAATTTGATCTCAGCATTTAAAGCTGGCTTTGAGGGGATAATTTTAACTGTAATTTATTATCTTATTTGTTTCCCACTAATTTGGCTTTTCGAAACAAGGGTTTTAAAAGAAGATGGAATTACAACATTTGGAATCACATCTATTGCAGGTTTGTCAGTTTCTGTGCCTACACTAATTGCTGCAGCTGACCCTAGTGTAGCTGAACTTGCAAGCACTGCTCTTGCACAAATTGCCTTTGGTGTGGTGCTAACAAGTATTATCACTCCAATATTAACTGAAAAATATGCAAAGAAACGAAATATTCAAAAGAAAAGTTTAACCATGTAAGGAGGACTTATGACTAATTATTTTAAAAAAGCTTTAGAATACAAAGATGAGCTGGTTGAAAAAAGAAGAGCCTTGCACCAAATTCCAGAAGTTGGCCTGGATTTACCAAAAACAAAGGCATATATAAAGGCTGAGCTTGAAGGACTTGGCCTGGAAGTAAAAGAATATGGATCTTCAGGTTTATCTACCATAATTCAAGGTGAAAAAGGCCAGGGAAAATGCCTTATGATTAGGGCAGACATGGACGCCCTTCCAATGAATGAAGAAAGTGGCCTTTCCTTTGCCTCAAGAGGAAACACTGCCCACACTTGTGGCCACGACCTTCACTCTGCTATTGGCCTAATTGCTGCAAAAGTTCTATTAAAAGAAAAGGCAAACTTCAAAGGCACAGTTAAATTTATGTTCCAACCTGCTGAAGAAATTTTTGCAGGATCTAAAATGATGATTGAAAATGGAATATTAGAAAACCCTAAAGTTGACAGGGCCCTTGCCCTTCACACAGCCCTTGATGAGGAAACAGGTTCAATTTCTTACAACGAAGGCTATCTAGCCACAAGCTCAGATAACTTTAAAATTATAATTAAAGGTAAAGGCGGCCACGGCGCATATCCTCACACTACAATTGACCCGATAAATGTGGCTGTAAATATTTACACAAATTTCTTAGAGCTAATTGCCCGCGAATGTCCACCTCAAGAAACCAGCACATTGACCTTTGGAATGCTAAGTGCAGGTTCAAACTCAAATATTATTCCCGAAACAGCAGAAATGCAAGGAACCCTTCGTGCATACAAGCCAGAAGTTAGAGACAAATTAAAGAGGAGAATGCTTGAAATAATTGAAGGATTAAAGATTTCAACAAAGGCTGAAATCGACCTTGACTTCTTCACCGGAGTTCCAAGCCTTTATTCAGACCCAGAATTTACAAGAGAAATTGTAGGCTATATAAAAGATAGTGACTTTGATGGCGAGCTCATTCCAGACACGCAAATAATGGCAAGCGAAGACATGGCCCTTGTGG
>CAYFUN010000062.1:0-2174 GCA_964346535.1 uncultured Peptoniphilaceae bacterium | reverse complement strand
ACTGCAATTTTTATTTCCCACAGGATGTCATCTACAAAGTTTACTGACAAGGTCTTAGTCTTAGACGGTGGAAAAGTTGTCGCCTTTGACAGCCACGAGAAACTTTTAAAGATGAACACAATTTACAAGGACCTTTTCCAAGCCCAGGCCCAATACTTTAAAGAGTGAAATTAAAAAAGCTAGGTGCTATAATAAGGCCAAGGAGGACAGCCATGAAAACTTTAAAGAAAATTTTAATCCTCAGTTTACTTTTAGTTCTCAGCCTTGGACCGACAAGGGCCTTTGCAGATGTTGGCCCAAAGCCATCTGTGAATATTGAAATTGAAAACTTGCCAGCAGACAGGGACTTTTATATAACCCTGCTAGCCAAAGAAGAATCAACTGGCCCATATTCTGTCGGCAATCACCTTTCAGCCCATAATGAAGATGAATTAGGTCCAGGCTATGAAAAATTTAAAGAGATCAAGGACAGAGACGGCTATAACTTTTTGGCCTATTTAGAAAAGCACAGGGGTCCAGGAAGATTTTCTTGGTCCTACTATCCGCCAAAAGATTTTAAAGTGGCCATTTACGATCCTGAAAAAAATTTATTTTTAATTTCGGAACCTATTAAGGCCTATGCCTTTAACTCAAATTTTGAAATGGATTATGTAGACTTTGACCTCAGAGACCAAGTCTACTATTTTGAAGATCAAATGACCCTAAAAAAAGCTTCAAACTATCCAGGAGAAATAAAGGCCTTTGCCCTTAGACTGGCACTGACCATAGTAATTGAATACCTAGTGGCCCTGATTTTCTTTAGACCAACAGCCTACCAAAGAAATCTTATAATAAAGACCAACATCTTGACCCAAGGGCTTTTAAACTTGGCCATAAGTTTTATTCTCTACTACCTAGGCTTCCTAGCCTTTTTCTTAATTTTACTTCCCCTTGAGCTAGTTGTTTTTATCATTGAGGGAATAATTTATAAGATAAAATTAAATCAAAACTTGCCAGCAAATAAGAAGCCGACACCAGCTTATCTCTACGCCTTTTTAGCCAACTTGGCTTCAGGTCTTGGCGGATATTACCTAGTTAGGTATTTGACATTTTTTTCTTAGTGCAGAAAAAATTTTTTAAAAAAGTATTGACAGGGAATTTTTGTCGGCAGGATTAGACGAGACTACTCAAGAGATAATGCCCTAAACATTTTTGTAGTAGCAGATAACATTAGAAAAGGAGCAGCCTTAAACGCTGTTCAGATAGGAGAGATATTAGTTGATTAACATAGGACTTTTAGGATTTGGCACAGTAGCAGGAGCCTTTTACGACTTAGTTGAAGAAAACAAAGAGACCCTAGAAAAATTAACTGGCCAAGAAATAAAATTTAAGAAAATACTAGTTAGAAATCCAGAAAAATATGACAGGTGCCAAAACCTTTTAACCACAGACCCAGATCAAATCTTTGCAGATGAAAAAATAAATTTAATCGTAGAGGCAACAGGAGAGGTTGAAAATCTTTTTAAGCCCCTAGAGGCAGCCTTAAAAAAAGGAGTCAATATAATTTCAGCCAACAAGGCCCTGGTATCAAAATATTTAAAAGAACTTTTGCCAGCAAGTGAGATCGGCCAGGCGCAATTAAAATTTGAAGGAGCAGTAGGCGGAGCCATCCCTCTTCTTTCTCAAATTGAAAAACTAAAGGCAGCAGGAGGAGTAAAAAGTGTCACAGGAGTCCTAAACGGAACTTCTAACTTTATCCTAAATCAAATGGAAGAGGGCCTAAGCTTTGAAGACGCACTTCAACTTGCAAAAGACAAAGGCTATGCAGAAGCAGATCCGTCAGCAGACATAGACGGCATAGATACGCAGAGAAAATTAAATATCCTCGCATCCCTTCTCTTCGACCAGCCCTTTGACGAAGAGAAAATTCCAACCACAGGTATAAGAAATATAAGTGAGACTGAAATAAAGTCAGCCCTAGAAAAAAATAAAACCATAAAACTCCTAGCCTACGGCGACAAAGACGGAAACTTCTCCGTCAGACCAGAAGAAGTTGATAGGACTTCAATTATCGGGTCTCTAACAGGCGGCGAAAACGCAGTAGTCATAGAAACCACAAACGCAGGAGAGATTGTAATCAAAGCCCCAGGAGCAGGCGGCAGAGAGACAGCCTATTCCTTGGTAAGCGACCTAAT
>CAYFUN010000061.1:0-2398 GCA_964346535.1 uncultured Peptoniphilaceae bacterium | reverse complement strand
GTCCCCACGTTTTGGCGAGCAAAGGCCAATCAACAAAACATTTTTTGTGAAAAAAGAATGAAAAGAAGTCAATTTCATATTGGTTTCATATTTCTATATTAATATAGGCTTGTAAGAAAATTTTACTTAAAATCAAATTTGAAATTAAAAAATATTCAGGAGGATTACTATGAAGAAAAATTTATTAAAGAAAGCGACTTTAGTCTTAGGCTTGTCTCTACTTTTAGGAGTGGCAGGTTGTCAAAAGGCTGATGAAAAACCAAGCGACCAAGCTGAAGCTAACCCTAGCCAAAGCCAAGGTCAAGTTGTTGAAGCTGATCAAGCAGGTATGTCTATTGACAAGGATGGCTCTGGCGACACTTTTAAGCCAGCTGATTATACTTTACAAGCCAAGGACGAGTATGTTTACGAATACTTAGGCTTAAAGTTTAAATTAACTGACAAGATCTTAGACGCTATGAACAACAAGGACCTTGCAATGTTAGATGACCAAAGCCCTATTGACCAAGATTTAAAATATGCTCTTCTTTCTTTTAGCAAACTTAGCGAAGAAGACAAGAATGCAGAAATCCCAATGATGGGCGACGTATATGTTACTTGGCAAGAAGGCCTTGAAAGAGTGGGAACTTTAGGAATGTACGAAAAGGGAATTTCTGAAGATGAACTTACAAAGATTACTAAAGCCACAAAGCACAAAAATCTAGGTACTTCATCTGACGGCATGTACGAATACTATCTAAGCACAAATGAAGATGACAGCGGTCTTGCTGATGAGCTAGCAATGACAAATGTTGAAATTATCGACAAGCTAGACAGACCTGAAAATGGTTTTGTTCTTTGGGAAAAATCTGATTTAGAAGGAACTGTTCCATTTGGCGGATCAGATGTTGAAGATCTTTCTAATATTGCAACTAAGGACATTGAAGGAAATGATTTTACAAGTGCTGACTTTGGAGACTACGACCTAACTATGGTTAACGTCTTTGCAACTTGGTGTACTCCTTGTATAAAGGAAATTCCAGACCTTGTTGAACTTAAGGACAAGATGAAAGACATGAATGTAAACTTAGTTGGAATTGCAATTGACACAGTTGACGACAAGGGAGTTAACCAAAATGCAGTTGACCTTTCTAAATATATTGCAGAAAAGGTCAATGTCAACTACCAATTCTTAATGCCAGATGCAACAAACTTCAACGGCAGATTAAACGGCATCCAAGCCATTCCAGAAACATTTTTCGTTGACAAAAACGGAAAAATTGTTGGCGACACTTATGTAGGTGCTCGTAGTCTAGCTGACTGGACAAAAATTGTCGAAGAAGAACTAGCAAATGTAAATAAATAAGGTGAGTAATAATGAAAGAAAAATTTTTAAAGGGCCCTTTTAAGGCCCTTGGCATCCTTGCCCTTGCTGTAGCCATGATGATTTATGGCTATGAAAGCGGCGAGGCCAAGGTTGTTTTAGAAAAGGCCATAAGGATATGTTTGGAGTGTATTGGAATTGGATAAGAAGAAATTTTCTAAGAACCTGTATTTAGTAAGAGACAGGATCAGACACAGTTTTCAATTTATCTGGTTCTTGTTTACAAATTCATTTTTTGAGGGCTTTAAGACAGGAAAGATCTACCAAGGTGACCTGAAAAAACTCTGCGTCCCAGGGATGAATTGTTATTCTTGTCCTGGTGCAAAGGGATCCTGTCCAATTGGCGCCTTGCAGGCTGTTATTGGAAATGCCAATTATAAGTTTAGCTTTTATGTTGTAGGCTTTTTGTTTTTTGTTGGAGCCTTAGTCGGCAGGTTTGTCTGTGGATTTTTATGTCCTTTTGGTTTAGTCCAAGATCTGCTTTACAAGATTCCCTTTGTAAAAAAAATTTCGACCTTTAAAGGCGACAAGTACTTAAGAAAACTAAAATACCTAATCTTACTTATTTTTGTAATTATTTTGCCTATGGTCCTAGTTGATTTCTTAGGCCAAGGTTCACCATATTTTTGTAAACTTATTTGTCCAGTGGGCATGTTAGAAGGTGGAATCCCTCTTGTTTTATTAAATAAGACTATGAGGTCTGCCATTGGATTTTTATATTATTGGAAGTTTGCGATTTTAATTGTGACAATTATTCTGTCTATTATTATTTATAGACCCTTTTGTAAATATATTTGTCCGTTAGGGGCAGTTTATTCTGTCTTTAATCCTATTTCAGTTTTTCGCTATAGGCTAGACCATGACAAGTGTATTTCTTGTGGCAGGTGTGCCAAGGTCTGCCAAATGAACATCGACCCGGTCAAGTGTTCAAACTCTTTAGAGTGCATTAGGTGCGGCAGGTGTAAAAATGCCTGTCCAGTTGAGGCGATTGATTATTCTTTTAAGGGATAAGTTTTTTGAGATGAAATAGTTGTG
>CAYFUN010000060.1:0-2484 GCA_964346535.1 uncultured Peptoniphilaceae bacterium | reverse complement strand
GCAGGCTTTTGTCTTTTTCTCTTTTTATCATATTTCTCTCCTCTTTTCTTACTCTCGTTTATTTCTCTTCCTTGATAATTATTATACACTCTAATAGTACATCTTAACCTAGATTTAACCAAGGATTTTTAAGGTCTTTCGTCAGTTTTTCATCTGGTCTCCCCTCTTATTTCTCTATCTTTGGCTAGCTTTATGCTATAATTATCTGAGGAGAGTGTGCTTATGGAAATAAATAATAATAAAGTCTCTGTTCTTGGCCTGCCCTTAGACCTAGGGGCCAGTCGCTTCGGTGCCCGTCTTGGTCCTGAGGCTATTCGCCTGGCTGGTCTTTGTGCTGACTTAAAGTCTCTTGGCTTTGAGGTTGAGGACCTAGGAGACTTGAACTTTGAAAAGTTTTATGAGAGAAAAGAAAATAAATATAATTTGACTAATATAGATGAAATTGCCCCTACTATTGAAATGAGTCTGGAAGCTCTTTGGCCTCTTTATAAGTCTGGAGTCTTTCCACTTTCTCTAGGAGGCGACCACTGCTTGGCCCTGGCAACTATTCAGGCCTTTGTCGATTCTGTAGACAGTCCTGGCCTTATTTATATTGATGCCCACGCCGATATTAACACCAAGGAGACTTCTCCTTCTGGAAATATTCACGGCATGGGAGTGGCTGGACTTTTAAAGCTAACTGATGATATCCTTTCTTCTTTTGGAAAAACTAGAGGCAAGTTAAGACCAGAAAATATTGTCTACCTTGGCCTCCATGACTTGGACCCAGGTGAGGTAAAAATTCTTGCTGATCTTAAAATTTCCGCCTATACTATAGACGATTGGAAGGCTCTTGGGACTGAAAAGATGATTGATAAGGCTCTGAAAGATTTAGAAGGTGTTGATCAAATTCATCTATCTTTTGATGTTGACGCCTGTTACCCTAGTGTGGCTCCTGGCACTGGCATCTTACTTCCAGATGGTTTAACAAAAGACCAGGCCCTTGATGCCTTTAAACTTTTAGGTCAGTGCGACAAGGTCGTCTCCATGGACCTAGTTGAAGTCAATCCTCTTTTAGACCTTAAAGGCCAAACTTCAAAACTAGCCAAGGATTTAATTTTATCTTTTTTCGCCCAAAGACAGGCATAAAAAATTCCCGACTGAATTTCAGCCGGGTTTTCTTTTGCTTAATTTTATTTTCTGCTTTGTTTTTCTTTTTTAATTAGAATTTTACTTTTTCTTTTTTATATAGACTAGCATATAGCCAATTAATACTCCAAGACCAAGGCTGCCTATAATTTTTATCAGAGAAGTTTTATTTCCTTGGTTTTTATTTGTTAAGTCCTTTTGGTCCAAGTCCTTGTTATTTTCTTCAGATAAAATTTCTTCTCCTTGGAGCTTTAACTCACTTTCATCTTCGACTTCTCCTCTAGCCATTTTAAATTCTTCTACTAGCTCTTTGACCTTATTTGAGTCTAGATCTTGGTCGCTTGTATAAAGGGGCATAAATCTTAGGTTTCCATCTTGATCTTTAGTCTTAGTTATTAAAATATTTTTGTAGGAGTCATCCTTGTAGAGAAAGTCTGTGGCATAATAGCCTTCAGTTGATAGAAGTCCAACTTTTAAAAGAGCATAAGTTCCATAAGTTTCAAGATCTCTTAGGCCAATAATTTCTGGAAATGAAATGAGTCCTATTTGATTTTCTCCAAAAACAAAGTCTGCCTGGTCTTCTTTTATTTGAATTTGAACTTGGTCCTCAGGTCCGTACTTGTAGGATCCATCTTCAAGTTCAACTTCATATTGCTTTTTAAAAAATTCTCTTAGAGGCTTTGCACTTAGTGACCACTTATCTTCGTCTGGAAAGAATATTTCTTCCTCCTTGCCTGCTACTTGGTCTTCAAGGTCCTTGTAGATATTCACTGCAATAGAGATTTGGTCTTTTGAATCTTCTATCCATGGTCCAACTAGTTTATTTGTTATTGCTAGTTTGTATATTGGATAAGTTAGGCTGCCGTCAATTTTTCCTGCCTTTATATTTGCATCCATTAGCGGAACTAGAGCCTCATAAAGTTGACCTAGGCTTTCTTTGCTGGCTTCTTTAAAATATTCTTGGTCTTTTAAGTTTTTTGAATTTAAAAGATTTTTGTTATAAAAATCCAGACAAGTCCTCTCGTCAATATAAAACCAAGATCCTGCTGGCATGTCATTTGTATCGTAGGCTTCTAAGGGCCTTAGATCTGCTGGCAGTGAATCTATTTCACTTATTCCTTGGCTTGAAATTTTAAAAACATTGGATCCTTCGACGACTGGTCTATAGCTGTTTATAAATTGTATTTGGACATAATCATCTTGGCCGTCTGTATAAAATTCAATTATTCCATCACTTCTAAAGTAATTTATATAAGATGGATGGGAAATTTCTAAAATCTCTTGGCCTTTTTTATTTATCTGTCCATAAATTTTGTAAGTCAGACTTCCATAGGCAACTCTTTCTCTTAGAACTAG
>CAYFUN010000059.1:0-2531 GCA_964346535.1 uncultured Peptoniphilaceae bacterium | reverse complement strand
GTGAGAATGAAAATGCAAGTAGATAAAATTGAAATTAAAGAAAGAATTGTGCCAAGCAAGGACCAAATTTTAAATCTCTATAAAGATGCAGGCTGGATTGGCTATACTGATGAACCAGAAAAATTATTAAAGGCCATAGAAAATTCTTTAAAAGTTTGGACTCTTTGGGACGAAAATATTTTAGTAGGCCTGGCTAGGGTTGTTGGAGATGGATGCACAATAATTTATCTCCAAGACCTGCTCATTTTAAAGACTTACCAAGGTCAGGGACTAGGCTCAAGACTTTTAAAGTTAATTTTAAATGAATACAAGGACGTTAGACAATTTATTTTATTAACAGACCAGGTCCAAGAAAATATAAACTTCTATAAGAAAAACGGCTTAAAACTAGCAAGCGACTATGAGTCTGTAGCCTTAATGAAATAAGAAAAATTATTTATTGAAAATTCTGCCAAGGAGATTTGATTAGTGAAAAAGATTTTTAAAAAATTAAAAAAATTTATCCTAGGCCACGGGAACTATGGTTTTTTAGATGCAAGTCAAATGCCTAAGGACAACTTTATTGACTTCTATATAGACGACTCAGTTAACTTAGATTTTATTACAACAGCTGACAACAAGAACCTAGCGAAAAACCACTGTGGGGCAACTGCTGCAACAAACCTTGGCCACTATTATATAAGAGACTTAGACCAGGATAGCTTGTTTAAAAAATTCTATAGTGAAATTGGCAATGGACCAGTATTTTTTATTCCAAAAAAAATTCTCAGAGTCTTTAAAGACTTAGGCAAAGATTTAGATTATTTCTCAACAAGAGATGTAGAAGAAATTAAAGCTGCCTTAGACCAAAATCACATGGGCATCTTACTATTAGCCAATGGACTTTTTGACTGGCACTATGTTGTGGTCTTAGGCTATAGGCTTTATGAAAATGGCGACATGTATTTAATAATAATGGACGGCTGGACCAAGGATAGAAAAAGATTTTATAAAATAAATTCTGGATCACTTTTGCTGACTGCAAGTTTTTATAAATTAGAAGGTCAAAGTAATTTGAAAGACCATAAGGAGAAGGAAAGAAGAATGAAGAAAAAATATTTTTTAATTTTTCTTTTAATGTTTGTTGGGGCTCTAGCCTTTGTTTCCTTTGCCCTAAAAAATCCTCAAGCAAGTTTTAGCCTACCACTAAGGTTACTTTACAGTTTTTACTTACTCTACATTTTTCTAATGTTTTATTTTCTCTACAAGGCTTTGAAAAAATAAGATTATTTTTAAATGCAATTTAAAGAAAAAAACAAAAAACCAGCTAAAAAAATTTTCTTGACAAGTATCGAGAATCGATATTTGAAAGGAAGGCAATTATGATTAAATTTAGATTTTTAACTTATACAAACTTTGGCCTCTTTGAAAAATGGTACGAAGACATGGCCAGAAAAGGTTGGCAAATTGAAAGCATACCATTTCCATTTGTCCACAAATTTAAAAAAGCCCCAGCAGCTGAAATGAAATACAGGGTTATTATGGCTCCTAACGAAGGATTCTATTCTGCCTTCAACAAGACCGAGCTAGAAGACTTTGATCAAATATCAAAAGACTTTGGCTGGAACTTAGTAGACAGGTCTTTTAATGTAAATGTTTATCAATTAGACCAAGAGGCGACTGAAGCTCTTTATAATGACGATGACGAGGAAATGAAGATATTGAAAAAGGGTGTTAGGGGAGAAATTATTTCTATTAGCTTTTCGACCCTAGTAATATTTTTTACCTTTCTCTTTATGAGTGCTCTCTTTTATTCTGCAGATATATTTTATTCTAATGCTAGCATATTTATGTATCCTGCCAGCCTTTTAATTTTAATATTTTCACTTTTAAGCCTTGGAGACTATACTTACTTTAAAATAAAAAATAAGCAGGCCAAGACTATAAGGGACTTAAAATTTTCAAAACTGAGTTATTCAAAGTTTTTTGTTTTATTAACTTGTCTAGGTTTAATTTTTGCTTTCTCAGGTCTTGTTTCTACATTTTTAACAGGTGTTCTAAAAGGGAAACCAGGTTTGGCTCTTTCACTTACACTTGCCAGTCCTCTACTTGTATATTTTTCAGTAAAGAAAGTAAAGAGATTAAATTTTAAAACTAAGACTAAAAAATTTCTAATATTTGCTATAGTAGGTCTTATAATTCTACTATCCAGCAGCTTAAATTTGAACTTTATTGCTTCAAGCTCTTATGACATTGAAAAAAAATTTGAAGATGCTGGAGACTTTAAAAAACTTTCTATGGAAAAAAGTTTCTTGACATCATCTCACGATCTTTATGAAAGTGAGGAAATGGACCTAAGAATAGAAAAGACTAAAGTTAAAAACAAAAAACTTGCAAATATTCTTTTTGAAAAAATAATAAAAAATGCCAGCAACCATCCTTATGAAAGTGCCTTAGTCAAAGACTTGACAGGAGACTTTCCTTACGAAAAGACTTATAGGCTGGCTGGTGAAAAATCTTTCTTAGTTCTTTATGGCGACACAGTTTTAGAA
>CAYFUN010000058.1:0-2550 GCA_964346535.1 uncultured Peptoniphilaceae bacterium | reverse complement strand
TTTTTGTCTCCAGAGTTTTTGTACTTGGCGTAGACATTGTTCATTGAATCACTTTCAAGGTCCAAATCTTTTAGATTATTTTTTATAAGTTCTACCAGGTCTTCTTCAAAGCCTGAAGGCCCAAAGGCTGTCGTCAATTCTTCTATTAATTTTATCTTGTCCATAAGATCCTCCGTTATCTAAAGATATTATAGCTTATTGGTCTTTTGCTCTCAAGTGAGAAGTTATTTCTAAATTGAAAGGCAAATAATTTTAGTCTCAGTGAAGTTATTGGAAAAATTTTAAAAATATTTAATTTTACTATTGACAAAATTTCTGGACTTATTTATACTATACTAAAATGCATTGAAGGAGACAAAAATACAAAAAGCCTTCTAGAGAGTTCCCGTTTGGTGGAAGGGAATAGGTGGTCGGTATATAATATTCACTCCTTAGCAGAGAATTGAAGTTAGTAGATTTTTCCGGTCCAGTCTCCGTTATAGACTTAGGAGTTGTTAGACTCTGAAGTGATGGTTAATAACCATAAAATGGGTGGTACCGCGAAGCTTATCCTTCGTCCCAGCAGTTAAAGCTGAGACGAAGATTTTTTTATATTATGGAGGAAAAAATGAAAAAAATTAGTATTTTATTAGCAGCCTTAGTCCTTTTACTAAGTGGATGCGCAAAAGAAAATGAAAAACAAGCAGTGACAGATGATGGAGCCTATAAAATTGGCATAGTTCAATACATGGACCACAAGGCCTTAGATGATTCAAGGGAAGGCTTTGTTGAAAAGCTAGACGAACTTGGAGTGACTTACGATCTTGATTATAAAAATGCCCAAGGAGACATGGCAACAGCCAGGGCAATTTCCGAAAAGTTTGTGGCAGATGGAGTTGATTTAATTTATGCAATTGCAACACCAGCAGCCCAAGGAGCCCAAGCTGCAACAGATGAAACTCCAATAATCTTTGCAGCAGTAACTGATCCAGTAGAAGCAGGTTTAGTTGCAAGTGAGGACCATCCTGGTGGAAACATTACAGGTGTATCAGACAGGGCCAACATCAAAGACCAACTTGAAATTTACAAAGAGCTTGATCCAAGTATAAAAACTCTTGGCATAGTTTATTCCCTAGATGAAATAAATTCCAAAGTCCAAGTTGATGAAGTTGAAAGACTTGGCAAGGACTTAGGCTTTGAAATAAAAACCAAGGGGATCTTAAATATTTCTGACCTTGGCCCTAGTGCCAGCGCTTTAATAAGTGAAGTTGACGGCTTTTATATTTTAACAGACAACAAAATCGCCTCATCAATTTCCTTGCTTGCAGATATGTTAATAGAAAACAAAATGATTTCAGTTTGTGGCGAAGAGTCTCAAGTAAGAGGCGGCGGACTTTTAACTAGGGGAATGAAGTACAAGTCCTTAGGCAATCAAGCAGGAGCTATGGCAGAAAAAATTTTAGTAGAAAAGATTTCCCCAGCTGACATTCCAGTTGAGGGACCAGAAGAAGAAAGGATGATAGTAAATGAAAAAACTTTAGAGGTCCTAGGTCTTTCAAAAGATTTAGCAGTCTTAAAGGATGCAGAGTATGTAGGAGACTAAGATGAATTTACTTTTAACGACAATAGAACAGGGACTTATTTATTCCATTTTGGCCATGGGAGTTTTCCTGTCCTTTAAAATTTTAAAAATTCCAGATATGACAGTTGAGGGAACTTTTCCATTTGGCGCCATGCTAACGGCTAATCTCTTATTAAAGGGAGTAAATCCGATTTTAGTTTGTTTAATTTGTTTTTTACTTGGTTGGCTGCCAGGACTTATTTCTCAAAGTCTTGCTATAAAATTAAAAATCAAGCCTATTCTTTCAGGGATTTTAACAATGACCATGCTCTATTCAATTAACTTGAGAATAAATTCATTGCCTAATGTGCCTCTAGCTGGGGCGAAGAAAATATTTGACATAAATCTCACAGGAGATGCTTATATAGACAGGATAATTGTCCTACTTATAATAGTAGCTCTTATAAAAATTATCTTAGATTTATTTTTAAAAACAAAGATGGGCTATATGTTAATTTCCAGTGGCGACAACGAAAGCTTAGTCAAGTCTCTTGGCGAAGAGCCTGACAAGTATAAGTTAATTGGCCTAGGACTTTCTAACGGCCTGGTAGCACTTTCAGGATCGCTCTTTTGCCAGTCAATGAAAGTTGCAGACAGCCAAATGGGCGCAGGAATTTTAGTAATAGCACTTGCATCAATAATAATTGGAGATAGCATTTTAAAGAAATTATCAATAAAGGCAACGACAAGGGCAATCATCGGAGCCATAATTTATAAAATAATTGGCAGCCTTGCAATAAAGGCAGGCCTAAATCCATTTGATTTAAAGTTAGTAAACGGCCTAATCTTAATTATATTTATTGCTTACAACAACACAGAAAATAAACTTTTGAAAAATATTTACAATAAAGGAGCATCCTATGTTAGAAATTAAAAATCTATCTAAGACCTATAACAAGGGAACAGATATGGAAAAACAAATTTTAAATGACCTTAGCTTGACTATAGAA
>CAYFUN010000057.1:0-2597 GCA_964346535.1 uncultured Peptoniphilaceae bacterium | reverse complement strand
TTTTTATAGACGAGATGGCGAACGCTATAGTTTTTACATGTTGCCAAAAGTGTTAGTAACAGATGATAGATTCAAAAATCTTTCATCAGATGCTAAAGTACTTTACTCGTGTTTATTAGATAGAAATACATTATCAAATAAAAATGGTTGGATAGACGAAGAAGAAAGAGTTTATATCATTTTTACTATCAATGAAATTATGGAGTGTTTAAATAAATCAAATAGAACAGCAGTAAAAATTTTGACTGAGTTAGAAAAAATAGGATTAATACAGAGGAAAAGACAAGGACTTGGAAAGCCAAATCTAATTTATGTCATGGATTTTATGACAGGTCTTGATTGCGAGTGTAATAACTACACTCCAGAAGTGAAGAATTTACACTCCAGAAATGTAGAAAGTACACTTCAAGAAGTGAAGAAAGTACACGGAACTAATACTAATAATATTAATACTGATAATAGCAATACTTATTTTAAGGGGGAGCAAAAAGTTTATGGAGGATTTCAAAATGTATTTTTATCAGACAGACAGATAGAAGAATTAAAAAATACTGTAGGTTTACAACTTGATAACTACATAGAAAGATTATCAACCTATATAAAGTCATCAGGTAGAGATTATAAAGACCATGGAGCAACAATTTTATCTTGGTTTTATAAGGATCAAGGAAATAGAAAAATTCAGACGACAAGAAAAGCACCTAGCTTAGCAGATTATGATAAAGGAGATTATTTATGATAGAAACTATTTTGATTAATGGATATGAGTATCCGTTTAATAAAGATAAAGAAAATTTAATTGACGGACATGTTTACTGTAAAGAATGTGGTGAACAGCTAGATAATGAACCAATACAACTTTTAGGTCAACATTATATTTTTCAAAAGCAATGTAAATGTGAAAGGGAAAAGCAGAGGAAACAGAAATTAAGAGAAAAACAACAAAATATTATAAGACTTAAAGAAAACTGCTTTAATTCTCAAAAGCAATGGGAATATAGGTTTAATTCCTTTCAGGGAGAAAAGACTCAAGCTTATACCATAGCTTTAAATTATGCTAAGGAATTTGAAGAGATGAAAAATAAAAATATAGGGCTTATCTTTTTTGGGAATGTTGGTAGTGGTAAATCATTTCTTGCTTCTTGTATAGCAAATTATTTAATGGAAGAAGAATTGGTATCTGTTAAGATGAGAAACTTCTCAGAGATCATTAATGACTTGCAGACTGGTGGATTTACACAAGATAGGAATAGATATATTGATTCATTAGTTAACACACCACTACTTATTCTAGATGACTTAGGCATAGAAAGAGATACTGCTTATGCAAAGGAGCAAGTGTATAACATTGTTAATAGCAGGTACTTAACACATAAGCCAACTATTATTACGACAAATCTTACTTGGGAGATGATTCTAAATCCATCAGAAAGTATGGAATATCAAAGGATTTATTCAAGGATTGTTGAAATGTGTATTCCAGTTCAAGTAAAAGCAGTTGATTATAGAAAGGTCATTCAAAAAGAGAAAATGAATTAGATAAAGAACAGGTTAGCAGAATGGAGGGAAGATTTTGATTAATGAAGAAATTAGTAACAGGACTTTAAGTATAGAAGTAAAAGCTGCTAAAGATGTATCTAGTGAGATATTAAAAGCTGTAAGAAGAATGTATGCAGAAGCGAAACAAAGAGGTGGTCTAAATAATTACATCAAACAAGAAGCTAATGAAGTTAAATTAAAAGATATGGTCAAAAAAGGACAGCTCGAAGAAATACCTGTAAAAGAACCAGAACTTAAAGAATTAAAAAAAGAGCTTAATAAATATGGTGTAAAATTTTCTGTTATGAGAGATAAGGAAACAGGAAATTATAATGTTTTCTTCCAATCTAAAGATACTAAGATCATGGATATAGCTTTTAGTAAAGCATTAAGTAGAGCAGAGGAAAAGCACGATAGAAAAGAGTCTGTTCGAAAACAAATCGATATTCTCAAGGACAAAATTAAAAATACTGTAGATAAGGATAAGGTAAAGAATAAACATAAGGAGCAGAGCCTATGATAAGTAATGGGATAAGAGAATTTAATAATAAAGAATTTGGAAAACTCACTGTAATCGAAAAAGACAGTGAGTTTTTCTTTATAGGAAAAGAAGTAGCTGAAAAATTAGGATACTCAAATACTAGAGATGCCTTAGCAAGACATGTTGTTATAGAGGATAAAGCTGACGTCGGGATTCACGACGGTAGACAAGTGAGGAATATGATAGCAATTAATGAGTCTGGACTTTATTCTTTGATACTCTCTTCAAAACTTCCATCTGCTAAGAGATTTAAGCACTGGGTAACAAAGGAGGTACTTCCAAGTATACGAAAACATGGTGGCTATATTGCTAATCAAGAAAATATGAGCAGAGAAGAAATTTTAGCGAATGCGATGCTCTTAGCAAATAGAGTAATTGAGGAAAAAGAAGAAAAGATAAGAGAGTTAAAACCTAAGGCAAATTATTATGACAAATTAGTAGATAGGAATTTACTGACTAATTTTAGAAATACTGCTAAAGAGCTTAACCTTCCTCAAAAGGCATTTATTGATTTTCT
>CAYFUN010000056.1:0-2623 GCA_964346535.1 uncultured Peptoniphilaceae bacterium | reverse complement strand
ATTCTCCTTGGTCCATTTCAAAATCTAGACTCTTACAATCAAGAGCCAGCTCTGGACTAAGTAAATCTCTATAAGTGCTTGCTGGATCTTTAAATTTTTCTAGCCACTTTAGGGCAAAATCGTTGACTGCTTTTTTGTCAGCCATTATAGTCGCCTCCTTGGTCTTTAAATAAATCTTCTTAAATGTTTAGCTTTGTTATTCTATCTTTCATTACTAATACTTTATCAAATGATGTTTCAAGGTCAATATCATAGCAGTTTTCTGGGTTGATTTCGCTGGTGAATTTCATATAGTGAATGTCTATAAAGTCTCCATTAGAAAAAACAAATCTATGGCCTTGAAAACTTGGGTCTATTTCTCCTGCTGGCATAGCAGCAACTGCTTCGATTTCTATAGTAGACTTATATTGGTTTTTCATGCCTAGAACTTTTTTCCAGTCTTTATCTGCCTCTGACCTGAGAAGTTTTCTTAAAAAAACTGCATAGGCCAAGGCCTGTTTTATGGCAATATCAAAAGTTTCTTTAGCCTGATTTTGGTCTTTGACTTCTATAACTACCAGTCTACTTTTACTTCCGCCAATAGTTCTCCTACACAGGCAGTCAATTTCTCCGCCTTGACCATCTTTAGCTAGTTCATAAGGGGCTTTGCTACCCTTTACAGCAGTTCTTACATGCATAAGGCTGCCTCCATAAGTAATCGGCTGAATCCCTGGGAGACTTTTTTTAGCTGATAATTTCTTTCTCAATTCTGAGTAGAGGGCATTTTCCACCATGTGCTCTGGAGAGTAGGGACGTCCACCTTTTTTTGTTCCCTCAAAGTCTTTTGCATTTGTAAAATAAGACCTAAAATCTTTTGCCCTTGGGCTTGTCCATTTTTCATCTTTAAAGGCTGGTCCCCTATAAGCAAAATATTTTTCATTTTGTTCTTGCTTGTCTGCGACAGATAAGTACATCTGCTCATTTTTATACTCTAGCTTTCCTATACTTTGGCCCAAGTAGCGCAGATGAAAAATTGGCTTAGTCTTTTCATTTATGGCCCCCATGGTTACAAAAAGTTCAAAAGGTTTTTTTTGTAAATGCTGCTTTTAGCTTTTTTATACTTTTCTTCATTGGCTAATTTAGCCAGCTGCTGACCATAGCCTACATAGTAAGAAAGCCAGCTTTTATCTTCTTCTAACTTGCCATCAATTATTTCTATAAGTTCAGCATAGCTATTAATTAGTTCATTCATATTTTACCAATCCTTTCAATTCATCTCTTATATCTAAATCAAAAATTCTCTTTCCATCTTCACTGTGAATTGGAATAATAGCCTCCCTTGGATCGACTTCATTCATAAACTTGGCTAGAAAGTCTGGACTTGCATGACCGCTAGTGTGCAAGTAAATAACTTCTATACCCTTGGCTTCTTGCCTTTTAATAAAAGCAGCAAGGTCTGAGTCATAGGCACTATTAGTTGGATCTAAATATCCCGTCCACATAGAATAAATAATTATGGGTTTTAAGTCTAAAAATGGATCTATAAATTTTTCGCAGTAGGCCTTTCCTTTAATAAAGGCAACAAAACCTTTTTCCCTTAGTAGGTCTTCTTGGCTTTTAGGCTCTGACCAATATTTACTTTTTAATTTTCTATCTAAGTCCAAGGTATAAATGTCTCTAAACTTAAAAGCATTAGAGTACAAACCTGCTTGGGCAGAGAAAGACCTTAGCTGGATTTGCAAATACTTGCTATAAGTGTAAGCTCGTAAGCCCTTTGCCTCTCCTGCCTTAATAAAAGAAGTTAGGGAGTCAAAGTTTGTAGTTGAACAGAGGACAAAGACGTGTCTGTTGTTTGAAAATATTTTTTCTAGACTTGCTTGCATCTTAAATTCACTAATGACCTTGACTTCTGCTCTAGTAAGCATAGTCCCTTCAGTAATTAAAATGTCTACATCTCTTCGTCCCCTTTCTTTTAAATAAGTATTAACAGTTGGAAGAATCCCCTTGCCTAATCTTCCATGATCTCTAAAATCACCAGTATATAGAACTGTCTTGTCTGGACTTTCAATTAAAAACATAAAAGCATCGTAAGCTGAGTGGTCTACAAAAAATGGTCTGATAGTAAAAGTCGGAATATCTTTTATTGGACTATATGTCTTTCCACTTAAAGAAAATGTCTTAAGCCTATTTGACTTTGTAAAAAGATCCAAGGCTTTTTTATATTGGATATTATTTTTGTTTGTTAAAGAAAGGGCCCGATATGTATTTTCCATAACTTGTCTTGTAAACTCGCCCATATAAAGAGGAATGTCTTCAGGGATTTCAAATATTCGCCCTATATGGTCTCCATGATAGTGGCTAAAAAATACAGCATCAACAGGCTCATCATCCCAAGGATATGAAAAATCTTCATGATTACTTCCTCGCAAGTTTTCACCATAGTCAATCATAATCCTCCAAGTTTTTTCTTGGTCCTTATAAGAAATTACAGTGACACAGCCACCGATTTTATTGCCGCCATAAATTTTAATTTTTGTATTAGAAGAATTCTCATTTTCCCTAGGATATTCAAAATAACTTTGCATAAACTCTCCTTTTATTTCAAATCTTTTTTAAAAGCAATAATTCTTCCAACTTCTTCAAA
>CAYFUN010000055.1:0-2972 GCA_964346535.1 uncultured Peptoniphilaceae bacterium | reverse complement strand
AACTCAGCCCTTGAAATTTCAAAGGTTGATATCCACCCTAATGGCTATGTTGTTCCTGGTTCTAACTTCTCCCTAGTCTTTACAGTTAAAAATGTTGGAGATGCTGAAGCTAAAAATATTAAAGCCACTCTTGAAGGCATGGACCCTAAGGGAATAAACATTGCCCAAGGCCTAGCAACAAAAGATATAACTATTTTAAAACCAGGCGAAGAGACAACTCTTATCTACGATATGAAAATTCCAGCATCAGCTAAAGGTGGCATGTATCCACTAACTTTAAATTATGAATTTAATGGAAAAAACGCCAAGGGCAACGAAACAACATCTCCAGTTTCTGGATCTTATGCCCTATCAGTTGATGTTAACCAAGCTGACAGAGACCCATCTGCTCTTATTTTTGAAAAGATCAACTTCCCTACTGGCAGACTTGGAAAAAATCAAAACGTTCCAGTATCCTTTACCTTAAAAAATGTTGGAACAAAAAATGCTCAAAATGTAAAAATAACTGCTATTAGCCAAGACGTTGAAGGTCTAACTCCAGTTTCTGCTTCAACTGCCATTGTTGAAAAAATTCTTCCTGGCCAAAGTGCAGACTACCAATTTGATTTTAAAACAACTAACTCAGTTGCTACAAAATCTTATCCAGTAGAAATTACAGTTGAATATACAGACAAGGCCGTTTCAGATGCTCCTCACAAAATTACTCAAATTGTTGGAGTAAATGGTGTTGACTGGAGGGCTGAAGCTGAAAAAGACAAAGACCGTCCATCTTCTACACCGATTTTAATAATTGAAAAATATTCCTTTGACCCAGAATTAATTTATGCTGGAACTCAATTTAAAATGGACCTAGTAATTAGAAATACTTCTGACAAGGCAATTAAAAATATAAAAATTGCCCTTTCATCAGATGCTGCCCAATCATCAACTGAAGGCAAACCTGCCACTCAGGCATCTGTATTTACACCAGTTCAGTCTTCTAATACTTTCTTCATCGATTCTATTCCAGCTGGCCAAAAGGTAGACAAGCAAATTACTATGACTACCAGCCACGACACTGCAGCTAATACTTATACCTTAACTGCAGATGTAACTTATGAAGACTCCCAAGCCAAACAATATAATTCTAAGGAAATTATTGGAGTAACTGTTGTTCAAGATTCTAAATTTTCTATAGGCGAAATTGTTGTCGATCCAACTTTCTTTGTTGGCATGCCTGGAAATATTTCTGTCGACTTTTATAACACTGGCAAGGTAACTCTTTCTAACTTTATGATTGAGTTTGAATCAGATGATGAAATGTCTGTAGATATGCCAACTTATTATAAGGGCAACTTCCCTTCTGGAACTACTGACAGCTACTCAGCTACACTAACAGTAAATTCTCCAGAGGCCAAAAAGGGAAAATTAGTTTTCTCCTACGAAGATACAACTGGCCAAAGCCACACTATGGAAAAAGAATTTGAAGTGACTGTTGAAGAAATGCCAATGCCTGATGCAAATATGGTCGAAATGCCAATGGAACCAGAAAGCTCTTCTAAGAAGCCAATAATAATTGGTTCTCTAATTGGTCTTGTGGCCCTTGGTCTTGGTGCAGTTTTATTTAAGAGACATAAAAAGAAAAAAGAAGAAGAGGATTTGAAAATAGATGAAGACTAAAGATCTCATCGCCATGGCCTTTAAAAACCTAGGCGCTAGAAAATTAAGAACTTTTCTAACAGTTTTAGGTGTTGTTATAGGTTGTACTTCTATAGTGGTTATGATGTCTTTAGGCTATGGGATGACCAAGCAAAGCGAAGATTGGGTAAAGTCTATGGGCAACCTTACTGACATAATAATTTATGGCAAGACTAACCCAACTAATGGAAAAAACGAAGTTTTAAATGAAAAACTTGTAGCAGAACTTGCAAAAAAACCTCATGTAAAAAATGTCTTTGGGATTTTATATCTCCAAGGTGACTATTCAGTTATTGCCAATAAAAAATACGATGGCTATACAGAAATTGTGGGAATTGATCCTGCTAATATGGAAGCCTACGGCCTAGAACTAGCAGATGGAAAATATCCAAACGCTGGTGATGGTCTAAATGCTGTTTTCGGCTCTCGTGTCAAAGATTCTTTTGGCTATATGGCAGGTAATACCTACCGCCAACTTGATGGAGATTTGAAAAAAATAAAGTTTGAACTTGTTAAAGTTAACTACAACGAAAATGGAATGAGAGAAGTTAAACAAACTGACAAGAAGGAAATAAAGTATTCAGGAGAACTTGTCGAGTCCCAAGACTGGCAAAAATCTTCTGGTATCTTCCTTCCTATCCAAGCAGTTAGAAAAATTCTCTTAGATGAAAATAAGAAGTTAGACAAGGCCCAACAAGACAAGGACTTAAAAACAAAATACGATCAAATTATTGTAGTTATGGAAGACATTGACTATGTAAAGGACTTAAAAAACGACCTAGTAGACAACGAAGGCTACCAGGCTCAGGCTATGACTGACTGGCTAGATTCAATGAAACAAGATATGCTTGTAACTCAGGCTATCTTTGGAGGCATTGGAGCTGTTTCCCTTTTAGTTGCAGCAATTGGTATTTCCAACACAATGGTTATGTCTATCCAAGAAAGAACCAAGGAAATTGGTATTATGAAAGTTATTGGCGCATCTATTAAGGACATAAAAGCCTTGTTCCTTTTAGAAGCTGCTGCCATTGGACTTTTAGGTGGTATTCTTGGTCTCCTTCTCTCCTACGGGGCTTCCTTCCTTTTAAACAATCTTTTAGGAGGCTTAATGGGTGGAATGGGAATGGGAGATACAAAAATTTCTATTATTCCTGTGTATTTGTCTGTGGCTGCCTTAGTTTTTACTTCACTAATTGGAGTAATTTCTGGCTACTTCCCAGCGAGAAAGGCTATGAAAATTTCTGCCTTAGATGCTATGAGATATGAATAAAAGATTTAAACTGGTTTCGTTTTTG
>CAYFUN010000054.1:0-2979 GCA_964346535.1 uncultured Peptoniphilaceae bacterium | reverse complement strand
ACTCCATAAGTTGCCTCTCTTTCGTAGCCATTTCTGTGGGTTTCAGGAATAATTTCATCAGAAATTACAAAGAGCATGGCTCCTGCTGCCAGAGCCAAGATAAAAGGCAAAATTGGTTCAAAGGTTGAAACTAAAAGCAAACCTAAAAAGGCGCCGACTGGTTCAAGAAGTCCTGTTAAAGTAGCAATTAAAAAGGCTTTTTTCTGACTATAACCTTCCTTAACTAAGGCCAAGGCCACAGCCATTCCTTCAGGCATATTTTGCAAACTTATACCAAGGGCAATTGAAAGACCGTTTTTTATATCCTCTCCACCAAAGCCAACACCAGTTGCTAATCCTTCTGGAAAGTTGTGAATGGCAATTGCAATTACAAAAAGCCAAAGTTTTGAAAGCTGTTTGTTTTCAGCTCCACCTTCCATTCTCTTGTCAATTAAGTGTTCGTGAGGAGCATACTTGTCTATCATGTCTAGCATTACTGCTCCAAAAAATATTCCCAAGCTAGTAATAAAAACTCCCTTAAAGCTTCCATCGCCAGCTTCTAAACTTGGAATAATTAAAGAAAAACAAGTTGCTGCCAGCATTACCCCTGCTGCTGCAGAAAGTAAAACGTCTAAAAGTTTTTGGCCAACATTTCTCGTAAAAAATATGGGGATGGCCCCTACCCCTGTCATAAGCCCTGGGAGAAGGCATCCTAGTATAATAAATTTTGTATTCATAAATTTTCTCCTATTAAAAACTCTTAATCCATTTTATAGGAAATAAATTTAAATTACAAGATGAGGACAAGAAAAAAGAGACCTGAGCGGCCTCCTTATATACTTTCAAAAGTTGCAATATTTAAAATAATTAAAAGCAAGTAGATAATGACAATGGCAAGAAAAATTCTGCCTAAGATCTTCCAAAATTTTTCTCTCCTTTGGTTTTTTAAATGGATTTCTGCATTTATATTTTTCAAAAGCTCTTTAAGGTCGTCATTGCCATCTTTTTCTTCCTGACCTAAAAGGCTAGAAACATCTGTAGAAAAAACTTCTGCCAAAGTTTTTAAACTTTCGGCATCTGGAAGTGACTGGCCCTTTTCCCATTTTGAAATAGTCTGCCTGACAACATTTAATTTTTTCGCCAGGTCTTCTTGGGACAGGCCGTTTTTTATTCGCAAGGCCTTAATATTTTCTCCAAGCATTATCTCACCTTCTTAATTTCTTTACTTCAAGCTTAAATTTTTCTCTGTCCTTTTGCAAGCAACGAATCTTAACATTTGTCACTTTTTAAAACTTTAGGCTTTTTCTCCCTACTTGCTAGGGTGCCTTCAATTTTTTCTTGGATTCTGGCCTTTTTTTGGGCCATAGAATCTAAAACATTTTCGAAAAACAAGTCCTTGGAATTTGAAATTAGTTTTCTAATTAAATCTACAATTAAATCGTATTGGTCTTGAGGTAGGGTCTTACTAGCTGCTAAAAGTCCTCGCAAGGAATTTAGGCCACCTTCTTGAAAGTCTGCAAAGTCTTTGGCCTTGGTCATTTCAAGACAATAAAAAATACCGTCAACAACTTCCTTCCTCTTGTCAATTTCAATTTCACTAAGCCAGGTGTCTAGAGCCTTGTTAACAAAAAGTGCGTCGTCAGAAAGTTTTTCAGCCCTAAGAAACTTATTGCCATCTACCTGCCAGTGGAGTAAAAAGTGCTGGTAAAATAATTTTTCCCTGGCATGGATTATAACTTTCTCTCCTACATCTTGGTTCATTAAAAGTCCGACCACAGAAGATTCAGGAAGATATAAAATTATCTTGTCCCTGATTTTTTTATAGCCTTCTTCTTTAAGGACATCAGCAGTAAAGCCTGGGCTGTCGTTGGCCCAAATTATATCAATACGGTCTTTGATTTTGTCGTCAACAAAAAGGGCGGCATAAATTGCAAGATTGCCACCCTTTGAATGGCCGCCAACATAAAAGTTTCCATCAATAATTTTAGAAACTTCTTCTAAATAAGCAACTGCAGCCACTTGAGAGGCAGTTCCAGAAGTATAGGAAAAATAAAAATCCTCCTGCCAGCCAACAAAAGAATCGTCAGTTCCACCAAAGGCAACATAGGCCACGCCATCTAGAAAATAAGTTATAGCAGTAAATTGAACCACAGGATCTTTCTTTATAACTTTTCTGTAGTAGCCAATTTTTAAATTTTCAAATCTCTTGGTTTTTGAAAGTTTTTCTAAAAGACTGGCAATGTTTGTTAAATAAGGTCTATCCTTTAAGCCCTTTGCAAGTGACTTTTTGTCGTCAGCATCTTCCCTGCTAGTTGTTTCTAAATAGGCAGCGTAAAGTTCAGAAATACT
Source organism: uncultured Peptoniphilaceae bacterium (assembly GCA_964346535.1). GTDB lineage: Bacteria > Bacillota > Clostridia > Tissierellales > Peptoniphilaceae > Neofamilia. Next base: position 651 of record CAYFUN010000054.1, on the reverse strand, counting down.
TAAAAAAGAATTTTCCAAGGCCCCAATATTAGAAAAGTCACCATAGGCAAGTTCAGCTAGTATTACATTGTCAACTTCGTTAAAAGGATCTTGGGAGAAAGTAAGGTCTCCCCTCCAAGATAAATAATCAAAAAAATCAGCCATAAAATCGTCCTCTTTTCATCTATTTATGATAGGGTTCATTGGCAATAATTTTCATGGCCCTATAAATTTGCTCTAATAAAATTACCCTCATTAGCTGGTGGGGGAAAGTCATTTCAGAAAAGCTAAGAGCCAGGTCAGACCTAAACATAACATACTTCGAAAGTCCATTAGACCCACCAATTACAAAAACTAAATCTCTGCCAAAGCCTTCTAGCATTTCTTTTTGAAAAAACTCAGCAAAGTCTTCGCTAGACATTTGCCTGCCTAAGATTTCTAAAGTAACGACAAAGGCATCATCTTTAATTTTTTCTAAAATCCTTTGGCCTTCCTTTTCCTTGACTAGGTCCAAATCTTTTTCAGACAAGTTTTCAGGCGCCTTCTCATCAGCAAGTTCAGTAATTTTTAACTTTGCATAGGGCCTTAGCCTTTTTTCATACTCGGCTAGGGCATCTTTTAAATACTTTTCCTTGATTTTTCCAACAGCAATAACTTCTATATTCATAAAAT
>CAYFUN010000053.1:0-2988 GCA_964346535.1 uncultured Peptoniphilaceae bacterium | reverse complement strand
TTTTATAAAAATCTGCGCAGCTCTACTGCCTTGGCTATAATTCTAATATTTTTCTCTTCAAGGTCGGCCTTAGAAAAATACAGGGGCTGGTCCAAGGTCCTTGGGGCGGATAGTATTATTCCATCTGCAACTTCTTTGTAGGAGGCAAAGACGCTGGTGTGGTCGCCAATATAAACTAAAACCAGGTCTCCATCCTTGGCTGAGTCTGCATTTTTACAAATTAAAAGGTCTCCTTCATTTATAGATGGAAATAAATGATCGTCAGTTATTTTCATGGCAAAATAGTCATTTTCAGTTTTGTCACAAGACATAATTAAGTCTAGGGACCCAACAGTATTTTTGTCGATGACAATATTTTCGTCTACTAAAATCTTGTCGAAAACTGGAATAGAAACTATCTTGTCTATATTTAAAAGTGAAGTCTGGGTTATTATTGATTTTTGTTTGATAAAGTTTGATGACCCTAGCAGGTAGTCAGTTGATACGTTAAAAAAATTGGCCAAGTGCAAAATCTTTTCAGCTTCTGGAATGACCTTGCCTGCCTCCCAAAGGGAAATTGACGAGGCTGAAACCTTTATTTCGTCTGCCAGTTCTTTTTGAGACAGGTTCTTTTCCCTTCTTAATATGTACAGTCTTTTAGAAAATTTCATAATACCACCATTTAAAATTATTTTAATATTATTATAACATTAATCGGCCTAAGATTAAAATAAATTGGTCCTTAAAAACTTTAGCTCTTGTGCTATAATATTTTTATAAACAAGGAGGTTTTTTATGGATATTGTTGAAAGATTTTTAAAATACATTGCTATTGATACTAAGTCAGATGAGACCAGCGAAACTTGTCCATCAACACCTGGCCAACTTGAGCTGGGAAAGATCTTAGTAGAAGATATGAAAGAAATTGGCCTAACAGACGTCTTCCAAGATGAACACGGCTATGTTTATGGGACCCTAGAGGGAAATCTTAAGGGCCTGCCAGTAATTGGCTTTGTTGCCCACATGGACACATCCCCAGACATGGACGGCAAGTGCGTCAATCCACAAATTTTCACCTACCAAGGTGGGGACATTAAATTAAATGACGAATTTTCCATTAAAGAAAGTGAGTTTCCATTTATAAAGGACTTTGTTGGCATGGAATTAATTACCACAGACGGAACTACTCTTTTAGGAGCTGACGACAAGGCAGGAGTTGCCGAAATCCTAGATGCCTGTGCCTATTTAGTAGCCCATCCAGAAATTGACAGAGGAGACATCAAAGTTGCCTTTACTCCAGATGAAGAAATTGGCAGAGGGGCAGACCTTTTTGACGTTAAAGGCTTTGGCGCAGACTTTGCCTACACCCTTGACGGCGGCCCTATTGGCGAATTAGAATTTGAAAACTTTAATGCAGCTTCAGGAAAAGTTTCCATCCAAGGAAAAAACGTCCACCCAGGATCATCAAAAAACACCATGGTAAACTCTCAAAAAATCGCCATGGAATTTGATGCCATGCTTCCAGCAGACCAAAGACCAGAATACACTGAAAAATATGAAGGCTTTTTCCACCTAACAGACATTTCTGGAACAGTTGAAAACACAAGTATGGCTTATATAATCCGCGACCACTCAAGGGAAAAATTTGAAGAGAAGAAAAAACTTTTTAGTGAAGTTGGAGACTTTTTAAATAAAAAATACCCAGGAAGAGTTGAAGTCCAAGTAAAAGATTCTTATTATAATATGAGAGAAAAAATTGAAGGCCACATGGAAATAGTTGACCTTGCAAAAAAATCAATGGAAGACCTAGGCATTGAGCCAAAGATCCAAGCCATTAGAGGAGGCACAGACGGAGCCAGACTTTCTTTTATGGGCCTACCAACACCAAACATCTTCGCAGGAGGCATGAACTTCCACGGCAGATACGAATTTGTGCCAACAGAATATATGAGAAAGGCCTCAGAATTAATTGTAAAAATTGTAGAAAACCACGGCAAAAACCACAAATAGATTTTTCAAGTATCAGTCTCGGCTGGTACTTTTTTTATTTCATTTGCAATCTAGCTTAAAGGCTGGTATAGTGTTATAAAGATTAGTAAGTTTTTGTTATTAATTCTATCTTAAGATTGTAATAAGATTTTAACTAATTACTTTAAAGGAAAGATGAAGAGCTATGAATCTTAAAGACCTAATAAACAAGCACCTAACCCTAATTAAATATATGGCAGCAGCCTTTTCAGGCCATGTCCTCAACTTTATAACAGCCTATGTCCTCTATATAGGTCTGGATAGAAGTTTAATTTTTTCAAACACCACTGGCCTTGTAGTTGGCTTTCTCTTTACTTTTTTAGCATCAAAAATCGTCTTCCACAAGGACCACACTTTAAAGGGATTTTTAGTCTACTTGGGAACATTTCTCCTAGGCATGGTCTTAGACAATCTTATAATAAAGCTAGCATCAGCATTTTTTATAAAGTTCTTTGCAAAGAACATAGCCTTTTTAATAAGCAAGGTCTTGTCGGGAATTGTGCCCTTTGCAGTTTCCTATATTTTGAGAAAGAAAATATTTAAGTCTGCCTCTCTTTAAGGATTTTACAAAAATAAATTCTAAGGATGATTAAATGAAAATAAAAAAATTAATAAAAGACCACTTCACCCTAGTTAAATATATGCTGGCAGCCTTTACAGGCTCGGTTTTAAACTTTATAACAGCCTACATTTTCTATATAGTCGTCGGCCTAGATATAATTGTGGCCAACTCTATAGGGCTAATAGTAGGATTTTTGTGGACCTTTATAGCCTCAAAATTAGTCTTCCACAAGCAGAGGACCCTAAGGGGCTTTGTCGTCTACCTAGGCACCTTTGTCCTAGGCATGGTCATGGCCAACCTAGTAATAAAATACGCGTCAGAATTTTTTGGAAGATTTTTATCAAAGAAAATTTCCTTTATGATCAGCAAGGTCCTGTCAGGATTTTTGCCGTTTTTATCTAACTATATAATCAGAAAAA
>CAYFUN010000052.1:0-3238 GCA_964346535.1 uncultured Peptoniphilaceae bacterium | reverse complement strand
TAAATTAATCTTTATCCAATATTTGGTTTTTTTCCATCTGGAATTGGACTTACAAATTTGCCCTTGGTCCTTCTTAAAAATTCTTCCTTGGCTTTTTCTATAAGCTCTGGATTTTCAAGTAGGTCGACTGCAGATAGATATAGGACCTCTCCAGCCTTGTGCATACCCTTCATTGCAACTGAAGACTTGCCTTGGGCAACTTGTTCCCAAGAGTGGCCAATAGTTCCCATTGCATAGCAAGCAACAGAAATTTGTGCAGTTGGTACAACATTTGAAACATCTCCAACGTCTGATGATCCCATAGAGACCATGTCCTTGTGTTTGTGGACTAAAATCTTTTCATCTAAAGGTCTGGTTTTCATATAGTCAATTTCTTTTTGAGGGTCATCAGTAGCTGAAAGAATAAATTGTCCTTTAAAGTTTTCTTCTGGGAAGTTTTTCTTAAATCCTTCAGCATAGGCTTTTTCTTCTTCAGTGTATTCACATGGACCAGCCTTAACAAAATTTCTATACAGAACATCTTCTAGAACTGCATTTGGAATAATGTTTGAACAAGCCTTGTCAAATTCTATTTCATAGTCAACTCCTGACATTAAAGCTGCTCCCTTAACAATATCTTCAACTCTCTTATTAAGCTTTATAACTGATTCATTGTCCTTAGACCTAACTAAATAAAGGCCCTTTGCATAAGCTTGGACAACATTTGGAGACTTACTTCCACCATCAATTATTGAATAGTGAATCCTGTCTGTGTCATCCATGTGTTCTCTTAAAAATTGAATACCAAAATTAGTTAATTCTAAGGCGTCTAAGGCAGACCTACCTAGTTGTGGACTTGCTGCTGCGTGAGAGCTAACTCCCTTAAAGGTTACATATGTTTGAATATTTGCTTGGAGTGACCCAGTCATAACGTGATTGTGATTAAATGGGTGCCAAGTAAGGGCAATGTCTACATCGTCAAAGACTCCAGCCTTAACCATAAAGGCCTTGCCTGATCCGCCTTCTTCTCCAGGACATCCAAAAAACGAAACCCTAGCTTTAATATTGTTTTCTTCAATATAGTTTTTCAATCTAATTGCAGCTTCCATTGAGCCAACTCCAAGAAGATGGTGGCCACATCCATGACCAGATCCGCCTTCTTCTAAGGCTTCCTTGCAAGTTTTATCTGCAACTTGGCTTAGGTCTGAAAGAGCGTCAAACTCACCTAAAAATCCAATATGAGGTCCTTCACTTCCAAAGCTAGCTGAAAATGCTGTTGGAATATCAGCTAAATTATCTTTAACTTCAAAACCTTGGGCCTTTAAGTATTCAATTAAAATATTTGCAGAATAAGTTTCTTGAAACTTTAATTCAGGATGTTCCCAAATATTTTTTGCAATTTGTTCAAGTTCATTATAATTGACCATAAAATCAAACTCCTTTAAATAAATTTTCTCTTTGTATTAGCATAATACTTTATCTCTTCTTATGATGTATTTTTACCCTAATTAGCTAACTTCACACTTTAAAGATGCTTTAATCTCAAGCTCCAATAAAGTTTAAAGAAATAAAAAAGCAGTCAAAGTCATATAACTTTAACTGCAAAATTTGGTGGGAAGTACTGGGATCGAACCAGCGACCTCTACGATGTCAACGTAGCACTCTCCCGACTGAGCTAACTTCCCTCATCTCAATAAATGATATCAAGATTTGTAAGAAAAGTCAAACTCAGATTAAAATTTTATATCTAGCATTTGTATGCTAAGTGTATGTTTATTTTAAAATTAAAAGTTATTCTTTATTAATAACTGATACTTATATCCATCTTCTTTAGGATTAATATACATATCTTCTGCCAGGCACCTAAAACTATAGCCTGCTTTTTCAAAAGATTTTTGCATAGCAAGGTTAGACTTCCTGGTCTCGCCATAAAAGGTCTTATAGCCTTCTTTGACAAAGGTGTCTGTAACATAGGTTAGAAGTTTGGCTGCAAGATTCTTGCCTCTAAATTCTTCCCTTACTCCAATGTTCATAATTTTAATATAACCGTCTGGGTTTTTGTAGACAAATATATTGGCAGCTATTTTGTTTTCACAAAGATAGGCATAGTAGAAACAATCCTTGTCAGAAATTAATTCTATCCAATCTTCCCTCTTCCAAAAATCTTTGGGGAAGTTTTCTTTATTTATGGCAATAATGTCTTCAATATAAGTTTCATCTAATCTCTTTATCTCCATTTCATATCATCCTTTAGTTTTTAAATAACTTTGACAACAGGTACCTGTCCTTGCCAGCAGTTTTATTTCCGTATTCAATGGCGCCTGTTGGACACTTGCTAATACAGGCACAGCAGTGGGTGCAAGTTCCCAGCCACTTTGGTCTACCATTTTCACAAGAAATATTATTTAGAACACAGACTTTGGAACAAAGACCACATTCAATACACTTGTCAGTGGCATAAAACTTTTTATCATTGACAATAAACTTGTAGAAAACACTGTTTACTAAAGATGATTGCAGGCGACCTGGTAAAGTAACTTTCGTCTTAGGAAAGTTTTCCCCGCGTTTTATAATTGAAGCGACTTTTTCAATTTTTAAATTTGCATGTTCTATAATTTTTTTATTGGTCTCATCTGAATCTAAATTAAAAAGCAGCAAATAGTTTTCTGGCATTTTAATTCCATAAAGGCCTTTAAAATTTAGGCCAATCTTTTCAAAATCTTTTTTAAGATATGCTTTTGCATTGCCAAAGGAGTCACCATAGTTCATAAGGGCATAAATATCAGCTGATCCTGAAAACTTGCACTTTAATAGAAAGTCTTCTAAAAACCTTGGCAGCCTCCAGCTGTAAGTTGGTGCAACTAAAACAAAGGCCTTAGTCGAATGGAAGTCTCCCCTCCTGCATTCTTTTATGTAAGAAAATAAGTCTACTACATCGTCTTCTAAAAGTTGACCTAATTTTTCTGCTAGGTACTTGCTGTTTTCTGTTCCTGAAAAATATAAAATCATTGTCTATACTCCATTTCTATTTAAAGCACAAAAATAAATTATTTATCTCACTTCCATTATAATAAACCAGGCCCTAAGATACAAACAAATCTTGTCTGTCCTAGGACCTGTCAAATAAATTTAAAGTTAATTTTTCTTTTGCAAATAATTTTCATTGGCTGCTAAAAGTTTTTCATAATAGGCATCATAGCTTTTAGAAAGTTTTCTAATTAATGGAATGGCAATATCGTAATAATTGTTAGTTATCATA
>CAYFUN010000051.1:0-3474 GCA_964346535.1 uncultured Peptoniphilaceae bacterium | reverse complement strand
TTTCATAAGAGTTAAGACTTTATGAATTGCAGCTCTTTTAAAGTATATAAAGTTTTATTGAGGTAAAACTTTCTCGCCTCCTTTAGCTATTTTTAATAAATAAAGCAGTAAGGCAAATCCAATTATGTATCCTCTAATAACCGGCTTTAGTAAAAGAAAATAAAAAAGTTCAAAGCCTCTGGTCAAGTCTAATAAACTGAAAGCCAATCTTGCTAAAATTTCATGCACAAACACGAATAAAAGAGGATAAAGTATTAGTGCTAACTTATGTCTTTTTATACCTCTTATCCAAATCATAAAAATAACAAGAGAAGGCCATAGAGCCAAAAGATTTTCACCTGTATTTTGAAGTGACTGCCCTATATAACGGAGCTGTCTTAGGCGAATATCCCAGTTCCTCGGTAGCTCTTCTATACTTTTACCGTCAAAACCAATTACTGTTTTCCTTATATAAAAATTTATTAGATAAATTGCAACAAATACTAAAATTGTTATAAATACTATAAAGACAAGTATACTCCTGGCTCGATTACTAGAATCTTCTTTATTAAAACTCTTGTTTTTTACTTTCTCCCATATTTTTAAATAAATAACCAAAAACAATAATAAAATATAGCCTACAAGAAGTCCCGATAAAAATAGTTCTAAAGCTGGTAAAAAATCTAAATAATAAAAAGGGGCTAGGCCTTTTCCAATTAAATTTAGAAAGGCGTAATGCATTATGAAGAGAATATAAGGATAGGCTTGATATATCAAATGCTGCTTACCCTCAAAGACTTCCCTTTTACTCAGACAAAAGAAAAGTCCAGGCCAAATCATCCAAAGTAAATTAAGGAGCTCACCTACTCCCTGCTGGCTTGGCTTTAGATAATAAGGGATAAATTCCAGTGGTTTATCTAAATGGACTCCTGCTGATCTCGGAGGTAAAATCTGAATACTAGAAAAAGCAAGTAGTAGAACAGGGAACAAGATAAGTAGTCTTATCATATTTTTTTGAGTATTATTTTCATTCAGCATTTTCATTTCCTTTCAGAACTCAATTATATATTTGTCCTCTCACCTACTATATGTACTAGAGACCCTTAAAAGGGACATTCTATATTTGATTTTTCTGGTTGTAATAAAAAATGAGCTTTTTTTAGAAATAATCTCTTTTTTCTTTACTCAACTTTGAATTTGGGAGTGGTATATATACTGTACCGGTCTTCTTTGTCATCTTGAGCATAAAAAGTAATCACAGCGTGGTAAGTCTTTCCAAGTTCAGCAGGAAAAATTTGATAACCAGAATGTCTACCAGTCTCATAAGCCAAAAGAACATCAGATTTGCCATCTTCATACTTATACTCATATTGTAAGTTTCCTCTTGAATCATAAAGCTCGATGGAGCTTATGCCTAATTTAGTCATTTTCCTTGTGGCAATAACAGAAAACTCTAGTTTAAGACTGGTGTCAGATGCCATGGTCAAAGAAGCCCCGTATCCTGCGAAGTAAGAAGCTGGATCGATACCAAGTTCATTTTGTGAAATATACACCATTCTTAAAATAAAAGCGATTAATAGTAAGGATACAATTAGTTTCTTTTTCATATCTGACCTCAATTGATTGAATCAATTATCTTAATTAAAGTTTCATAGGAATTTACACCAGAAATTATAACTTCTAAGTTTTCTACTTGCCATAGAGCAGAATAACTATCAATATTTTCTAAAATATAAAAGACTATTCCATTCTTATAATATCTTTCAGGGTCTTTTTCACCTTTTGCATAGCTGTAATCTAGGTTTTCAGCCATCCTTATCTTGTAATTAAGACTGATAAAGGAACCTTTATTTTCTAGCAATATATAGAAATCTTTTGCCTGACTTCCTTCATCAAATTGAGACTCTACTTCCTTATAATCCTGAGGTAAATATGCAGGGATATATAGATTTGATACCCCGTGATTTTCTAGAACTAATTCAAGTCCTTCTAGTTCCTCAGCCACTTTTTTATTATAAAGTGAGCTGGTTGAATCTTCTAAACTAATATGTTCTCTGTTCGATTCAAAAGCAAAGTTATCCTTAGTCCAACTTACAAAATCCCACCACAAATCATTGGCAAATACATAGGCTGTAGAAGTCACAATCAAGAAAAGAATTAAAACTACTGCACTGACCCAAGAAAAATTCAACTTCATTCTCTCTCTAGTATTAATTATTTCATTATTAGAAGAATTTAAATTATCATTTTCTTCCCCATAATCATATAGTGAGAGTCCATCGCCTTCCAAAAACAAATAATTTTCGTTGAAACTTTTCCACTTAGCCTCGATATCTATGTTTTCTTCTCTTTTAGAGAGAATTTCTGTTATGCAAAATATAATGTCTTCACTGACATTATCATCGTCATTAAGGAGTGAATCCTCTTTTAATATATTTTCCAGAGTTTCACTGTCATATCTCTCGTATTTCTTATATAGTTTTTCTTTTTTAAATTTGGAGTCCAGCATCTTGGACCTCCTTTCTATCTTTAATATGTCTATACACTCGCAAAAGGGGACATTATCTAATAATCTTCTTTGATTACATTCTTTAGTTTCTTCTTGGCTCTTTGTACTCTTTTCTTACAAGCTTCTAGTGATATCCCTAAACTTTTAGATGCTTCAAGAATTGTAAATCTTTTTACAACCACCATCTCAAGTAGTCTGTAATCTTCTTCTCCAATTAAATCCATATAATATAACTCTAAATTCTGCTCATCATTGGATGCCAGGGGTAAATCATCGATTGAAAAAGCTCTTATGAAAAGGCTATTTAACCTTGTGTTAGAACGTCTAATATTTCTGATCACATTCTTTAAAGTACTCATTAACCAACCCTTGGGGTTTTTACTACTAAGTAAATCATCTGATTTAATGCATGCAATTCTAAATGTATCCTGAACTGCTTCTTCTGCTAAACTCTCATCCATTAATGAGCTTCTCGCATAAATAAAGAGTTGCTGGAACATTTCTCTATAAAGTAATTCTATTTCCATTTTGTCCTTATTAGTCATCGACATTAATCAGATCCTTTCTCTTAAGCTCATTACCTTAAATTAAACGTATGTTTTTCATTCAAAAATGAACTTAATCTTTTGTGCGAGAATGTTCTTTTTGCAATTTATGACTATAAAATAATTTCTTCACTTTTTGATTTTTATCGAAAATTATAGGAATCTTCATTCTATTTACATTATAGGATAAAATTAAATATAATCGCAAACTATCGTAAAACATGAGATTGCACTCAAATAGAGCCACTAGTACGGACATTAGAATTCTACCAGCTGGTCACCCCGCGTGGCAAAACAACCAATTGAACTAGTTGAGTGAAAAACATCAAATAAAGAAGAAATTAATGTTTGCTTCAAATAACCTACCTATTACAGTTTTACACGACGTTTTTTTAAGCAGGGTTTGTTGTGTTTCAGCTATTAATACAACTCAATAAAAAA
>CAYFUN010000050.1:0-3671 GCA_964346535.1 uncultured Peptoniphilaceae bacterium | reverse complement strand
AAAAAATTCTCCAAAGGTCTTGTAAAGGTCTAGATGAAAATCTTCTAGGGAATAAGCTTCTACTTCCAGCTGGTCTGAAGATGACAAGAGGTCAATTAAAAATCCATATTGGTTTTTGTCAGAGCTTTTGTGGATGTAAATTAGGTCTAGGATGTCTTTGTTTGCTTCAGCAAAAAATTCTTCTAAAAATTTTTGACTTGATTTCTTTACTGCTTTTAGAAAATTTGTATAGTCATAAAAATCTTCTGCTGACAAAAAGCCTTCCATATTTTCAAGGAGGCCTGTAGAAAAAAATTCTTCACTTAGCCTGGCCTGATCCCAGGGAACCTGTCTTTTATTTATGCCTTGGAGCCAAAATGAATAGGACCTTAAAAGGCCTGCAACTTCGTCTATATAATTTATATTTTTATCGAGTTTAAATTTTATACTTTGCATAATTATTGTTTTCCTTTCGATAGTCATCTAAGACTCATGACTTTATCTTTGATTTAATTTAATTATATTAGCTTTGTATCTAAAATCAATAGCTTTTATATTCGATGTTTATCTAAGATAAGTCAAATAAAAAATCCTAGAAAAATCAAATCTGATTCTTCTAGGACGTATTTTAAATTACTGTTCCTGTTAAGAGATAGTAAAAGGCTATAAAAATAACTAAAAGGACAATTAAAATTAAGGCTAAGGTTATAACAACCTTTTCTGCATCTCTCCTAAAGACTTTTTTAAAAATCCAAAAAATAAAGATGCCAATTAGTCCACCTAGAGTATTGGTGATGACGTCATTTACATCTGTTGACCCAATGGAAAATACATATTGCAAAGTCTCAAAGGTCAGTGAGGTTAAAAATATTGGAAAGATCTTGGAAAAAAATGATCTCTTAGACCTCATCATGGCCATTAAAATTCCATAGGGTATAAAAATTATTACATTGTCAATTACTTCCCTAGTCCTTATTGGATGGTTGAGGGCATCGTGAAAGGGGTCTAGGTTTAGGGCCCTGTAGTGGGGAAGGTCTGCTAGAGAAAATTTCATCTTAAACATGACAATCCAAACTAGGACTAAAAAATATATAAAAAACACAAAGCGTGTGGCTCTTTTTTCTTTCAAATTAAATAAACCTTCATTCTAAGTAATCTTACTTCTTGCTTCTTTCCCTTCTCATCTTGTTGACCTTGACGTTGATGACAATTTTTCCAACAAGGCTAATCAAACTGGCTATAAGACAGCCAAAAATTGAAAAAGTTAAAATCCTAAAGAGAATATGAGGATAGGCAAGGTTGGCGAAATAAATTATGGCAAAGAAAATTAAAATCCCCAAGGTTGCCACAATAACTATACGCTCAAAAATATTGTATAACTTTAAAAGTTCTTTTTCTGACATTTAAACCTCTCCCCTGTAGGCCTTGTAGGAAATAAAGGCAAACATTAAAAATATTAGGACCATCAAAATGAAGTTTGCCAGTCTTGACTTGTCCTTGTATTTTTTTACATAATAAATTTCTGCACAAAATAAGCCTAGCCAAAGTAAAACTAAAAGTCCAGCAAATATTTTTAACATAGTAAATACAATGGCAAGGTCTGACCCGCCTACATCTCCAAAGAGGATGTAGGAAAAAATTGCAAAGACAAAAAGGGCCAGGCCTAGGCTGTATTTAAAGTATTTATTTATATTAGCTCCAAATTTTTCTTTATCCATAAGTTCTCCATTTATTTTGTTACTTATAAATAATACCATAAGATGTGATAATGGTTAAGTGAAAATTTTTTAAGAATAGAAGTTCTTTAAGATAATCTTTGAAATTTTTTAAGATTTGGGCTCTATAATTATAGGCAAGGAGATTGTTTATGAAGAAATTTTTTAAAGGAATTTTTATTTTTATCTTACTTGGCCTTGTGCTTTTTAAAGTTTTTCCAAGGGTTGGCCTTTATACTTTTATCTTTGACAGGGGATCTTATGAAAAAGTTTATAGCCCGCCTGATGAAATTATTGCTGACTTGGACCAACTTACGCCAAAGACCAAAGACCTGGCTGAAAAATTTTTATATGCCTGCCAGGTCCAAGGTTTAGATGTGCGCATTACTGAAACTTATAGGAGCCAAGAAAGGCAAGACTGGCTTTATGACCAAGGGCGAAGTCGAGATGGAAATATTGTAACTTGGACCAGGCATTCTCGCCACAGTTCCCGCTATGCCTTTGATATTTGTAAGGCAGGGGCAGATCCCTACGGCGACGAAGATTTTTTTAGGGCCTGTGCTGAAATTGGCAGAGACCTAGGCCTTAATGCAGGATATTTTTGGACTGGCTGCCAGGACATGGCCCACTTTCAATTAGACACTTGGTGGAACCATTAATTTCCATTGACCAAAATTCTTTCCTTTGCTAAGATTAAGAAAAGAAATTTTTGGAGATTAAAATGGAAGATTTAAAAAAATTAAATGCCTATATAGATTGGATTTACGACCTGGGACCTAGAAATGAAGACCGCAGTCTTAGAAATATGAAGGTCCTAATGGACAGACTGGGCAATCCTCAAGATAAAATTAAGGTCATCCACGTTGCTGGAACTAACGGCAAGGGGTCTACTTGTAATTTTATTTATTCGGTTTTGTCTAGGAAGGTCAGGTGCGGAATTTTCGTCTCCCCTTATATGGGACTAATGACTGAGTCAATGATAATTAACGGCCAGGCAATATCTTACGAAGATTTTTGCGCCTATATTGACAGGATAAAACCTATAGTTGAAGAGCTTCGAGCTTCAGGCCATCCAATAACTTATTTCGAAGCCCAAACTGCTATCATGTACTTGTATTTTTACGAACAAGGAGTTGATGTAGCAGTTGTTGAAGTTGGCCTTGGCGGTCTTAACGATGCGACAAATGTTGTAAATTCGCCACTTGCATCTTTAATTGCAACAATTTCTCTGGACCACCTTGGAATTTTAGGGTCTAATGTGGTGGAAATTGCTGAGAAAAAAGCTGGAATAATTAAAAAGGGCAGGCCAGTTTTTGTCTACCCTCAAGATGAGAAAGTCTTAAAAGTTTTTAAAGAAAGAGCCAATGAGTTGGGCTCGCCTCTTTATACTTTTTCTAAAGACGAGGTTAAGATTATTGAAATGAATGAAGGCTACAATGAATTTGCCTTTAGGGCCTATGGCGATTTAAAGACGAGATTAATTGGCATCCACCAACTTTATAACGCCTCGCTGGCTGTAATGTTTTTAGATGCCTTTAAGGATTATTTTTCCCTAAGTCCAGCTGATATTGTAGATGGAATTTTCGCATCAACAAATCCTGGAAGACTTGAATTAATTTCATCAAGGCCAAGAGTTTTAGTTGATGGCAGCCACAATGCCGAAGCTATTGCTGCCATGAAAGAATCTTTAAAAGTCTTTTCCTATGACAGGTTGATTGTTGGCTTTTCAGTTTTAAGGGACAAGGACTATGCCTATACCATAAGAGAACTATCTGAAATTGCAGATGTCATGGTTGTAACTTCTGTTGATAATCCAAAAAGGGCCTTTGCCATGGACGAGCTAAAGGCTGAAGTTGAAAAATTTCGCGACCAAGTTTATGTTATTGAAGATAGACGGGAGGCCTATGAATTTTCTAAGTCTCTTGCTGGACCAGATGACCTAGTCCTTTGGTGCGGGTCCTTGTATTTGGTTAGGGA
>CAYFUN010000049.1:0-3829 GCA_964346535.1 uncultured Peptoniphilaceae bacterium | reverse complement strand
ATTTTTCCTGGGGTGGCTTTGGCGCTCCTTGTTGCTTTGGGGGCGAAGTTTTTAGAGAGGGTTCTGCCTCTTCAGTATATTGGCGAGTCGGTGTTGGCACTTTTTTTGGGGATTTTTCTCAACAATTTTATTAAGACTGATAACTTCGACAAGGGGCTTAAGTTTACTTCTAAGAAGATTTTGAAGCTGGCTATTATTTTTCTGGGAGCTTCTTTAAATATTGCCATGGTCCTTCATGTTGGGAAACTTTCCCTTACTGTTATGGTCTTCACCCTGCTGACTTGTTTTGGTGGAGGGCACTTTATTGGCAAGGCTCTTGGCCTAAATTGGAGGATGTCATCACTGATTTCTGCTGGAACTGGAATTTGTGGCGGGTCGGCTATTGCTGCTCTTTCTCCTGTTATTGAGGCTGAAGATGTTGACGTTGCCTATGCCATGTCGGCGACTTTTATTTTTGATATTGCAATGATTGTGCTTTTTCCAATAATGGGAAGGGCTTTAAATCTTTCTGATATTGCCTACGGCCTTTGGACTGGAACTGCTGTCAACGACACTTCCTCTGTTGTTGCTGCTGGCTATGCTTATTCTGAAGCTGCTGGCGACTTTGCAACTATGGTAAAGCTAACTAGGACTCTTTCGATTATCCCAACTGTTTTAGTTTTTTCTTTTATTTCTCAAAGGAAAAAAGCTGACAGGACAAAGGGCCATGGAGTAGGAGTTAAAATTTCTAGCATCTTCCCTTATTTTATTTTAGGATTTTTGGCTATGTCGCTAATTAATTCTTTTGGTTTTATTTCTGAGCCTGTGGCCCACAACTTAAAAATGCTTTCTAAGTTTTTAATGGTAATGGCCCTAGGATCTATTGGCCTTAACACTTCTTTTAAAGACTTGCAAAAGTCTGGGATCAACCCTATGGTCCACGGCTTTGTCATTTCTCTTTTAGTTGTTGTGGTGGCCTTAGTTGTTCAAATTTTTATGGGCTTGGTTTAAGATTATTTTCCCTGGCGAGATTGCTGGGGATTTTTATTTTGTCTTAGTCGTCAACAAAAAATTCTAAAATGACGGTTTTACCTTACAATAAGCATATTTATGTTGTATAATAGAAGTTGTTAAAAATTTTTGAAAGACAGGTATGTTATGGATAAAAAAGAATTTAATCTTATGCAAGAAATTGGATCTTGGATAATGGTTTTAGTTTCTGCTGTTATTTTGGCGTTTTTTATTAAGACCTTTATTTTTAATACTGTACAAATTGATGGCCCGTCTATGAATCCAACTTTAGAACATGGAGACAGGCTAATCACTTTAAAGATTCAATATTTTTTTAAAAACCCTGCTAGGGGAGATGTAATTGTTTTTCAATCTCCAATTGAACCAGGCAAGGAATATATTAAAAGAGTTATTGGCGTTGAAGGTGACGAGGTCAGAATTGAAGATGGCTATGTCTATGTCAACGGAAAAAAACTTGAAGAGTATTATATTGAAGACGGCATCTACACTTTTATCCAAGAAGAAAGCTCTTGGAAGGTGGGCAAGGACAAAATTTTTGTTCTTGGAGACAACAGGCAGCCCAACAAGTCTATTGACTCTAGGTATTTTGGAGAAATTCCAATTAAGTCTGTTGACGGCAAGGGAGTTTTCAGATACTATCCTTTTAACAAAATAGGACCAATCCACTAAAGGAGACCTAATGAACATACAAATTTTTGGATCGACTAAGTCTTTTGATACAAAAAAGGCTGAGAGATTTTTTAAAGAGAGAAATATAAAAGTCCAACTTATAAATATAAAAGAAAAACCAATGTCCAAGGGAGAACTAACTAGTGTAGTAAATGCCCTAGGCGGTCTAGACAAAATAATTGACCCCAAGGCCAAGGATAAAAACGCCTTAGCCCTAATCCAGTATTCTCCAGATGAGACTAAGTTTGAAAAACTTTTAGACAACCAACAGCTTTTAAAACTACCTATTGTTAGAAACAAACAAAGGGCTACAGTAGGAGTAGATGAAAAGACTTGGGCTGCTTGGATAGATGAAAAATAGAGACAAAAAAAGACTTAAGAGGAAGATTCCCTCCTAAGTCTTTATTTTTTTATTCTTATTTATTTACTGCATCAAATACTTTGCTGTAGACAAGAGCAATTAGTAGAACTGTTAAAATTATTTCTGGAATCATATAGGTTGCGTTGTAGCCTATTGAATATTTCCAAACGTTCATACCTTTTGGGGCATAAGATCCCCAAACTAT
Organism: uncultured Peptoniphilaceae bacterium; assembly: GCA_964346535.1. Classification (GTDB taxonomy): domain Bacteria; phylum Bacillota; class Clostridia; order Tissierellales; family Peptoniphilaceae; genus Neofamilia. Next base: position 1,583 of record CAYFUN010000049.1, on the reverse strand, counting down.
AACTCCTGATAGTACTAACATTACAAATCTCATAAATCCGCCTACTAAACCGCCAAGTAAGGCTTTTTTTAAATCCTTAGTTGGTGTGTGGAAGATTCCTGCTAGGCCCATCATTCCATATCCTAGAACATAGTCTAAAATTATAGAAAGTGGATGAAGGACAAAGCCGCCTAACATAAATTGAATAACTCCGTAGATACAGGCTGCAAAAAATCCGTCTTTAAGGCCGTAGATTATTGCGAATAAAATTATTGGCACCATGGCACCTGCAGTTATAGATCCGCCTTGAGGCATCCTAAGAACTTTTACATAGGATAAAACTGTTGATAGGGCAATCATTAATCCTGCCATTACCATTTTTCTTGTTGAACTATTTTTCATAATTTCCTCTTTGCCAGGCAAACAAAAAAACTACAAGCACAAGTGCAAGTAGTTAATTATAATCTTTAGTGACTTCGCTCCGACGGCATTATCCGCATCAGCTTCTAAGGGTCGAGACCAAAGTCTCCTCTCAGCACTTGCTCCCCTGGACTATATTTATTTATAAACTCATTATAGACCTAATAAAAAAGTTTTTCAAGGTCTAGGCCCTAATAAGGTCATCAATTATTGGAATGGCCTCTTTAAGATTTTTTACAAGATATGTCGCCTTAGAAAAATCATTTTCAGCTGTGTAAGGAGTTGGAATGGCTATGCATTTTATTCCAGCCAAGGCTGAGGCGATAACACCTTTTTCTGCATCTTCTAAGGTTATGCACTCAGATGGTTGAAGGCCTAATTTTTCTGCAGCCAGCAGCCAAACTTCTGGATCAGGTTTTCTCTTTTTAACGTCATCAGCTGATAGGAAAAATTCCATATATTGGTCTAGGTCCAAGGCCTTTAAAATAAAGTCAACGTCAAAGCCCTTTGATGCAGAAGCAACTGCCATAGGAACCCTGCCATAAAAGTGGTTGACAAAGTCGTAGATGTAGGGCATTGGTTGAAGGTCAGAGTGGAGATATTCTTCATAGTGAATATTTTTTATCGCCCTAATGTCATCAGCCTCAAGGTCTGATCCTAAAATTTTTAAAACGTCTTCAGTTCCGTGACCAATTTGGATCCAGTGCTTTTTATAAAAGTCGTCAGAAATTTCAAGACCCTTTTCTTTAAAGGCCTTTTGAAAACTTTTCATGTGCAGCCTTTCTGTATCTGAAATAAGGCCGTCTAAATCTAATATTATTCCCTTAATCATTTAATCACCTAATTTATTGTATAAAAAAAGCAGCTATCTTTCAAGCTGCTTATGGAGGTGGTAGCCAGATTTGAACTGGCGGTAAAGGTGTTGCAGACCTGTGCCTTACCACTTGGCGATACCACCACAGGAACTTTATAATATCATAGTTATTTACAAAATTCAAGTGGAAAAGATGAAATTGTAAAAATTAATAAGGTCAAGTAAAATTTATTTTAGTTGAAGGACCAGATCTTAAATTAAATTGCCAGGATGAAAATTATTTTAAAAATAAAAGGCCAAGTAGCTGGCAAAGAAATTTTAAAATAAAGTTTGAGAGTCTTTGAAAAAACTTTTAACAAAACTCAAGAGC
>CAYFUN010000048.1:0-4951 GCA_964346535.1 uncultured Peptoniphilaceae bacterium | reverse complement strand
GCCCTCTTCAATAGCGTTTTCAACTTCTTCAACTCTGGCTGGAAGTTCAGCCTTGGTCCTTCTGTAAATTACTTTTACATTTGAACCAAAACGCTTGGCAGTTCTGGCAGCGTCCATGGCAACATTGCCTCCGCCTACAACTAAAACATTTTTGCCTAAAAATATTGGCGTGTCTGAATCTTTTTTATAGGCTTCCATTAAATTGGCCCTAGTTAAAAACTCGTTGGCAGAAAAAACTCCATTTAGATTTTCTCCAGGAATGCCCATAAAAACTGGGCTGCCTGCCCCTGATCCAATAAAGACAGCCTGGTATCCTTGATCAAATAAATCGTCTATGGTGTGAGTTCTGCCTATAAGTACGTTTTTCTTTATTTCAACTCCAAGTTTTTCTAAATTAGAAATTTCTCTGGCTACAATTTTTTCCTTTGGCAGTCTAAATTCTGGAATGCCGTAGGTTAAAACTCCGCCAACCTTGTGGAGGGCTTCAAAGAGGCTGACCTCATAGCCAAGCTTTGCAAGTTCTCCTGCACAGGTTATTCCTGCAGGGCCTGAGCCAACAACTGCAACTTTTTTGCCATTTTTTTCTATTTTGCTTTTGATTTCTATATTGTTTTCTAAGGCGTAGTCAGCTGCAAATCTTTCTAACTTGCCTATGGCTATTGGATCTCCCTTTCTGCCCATTATACAATATTTTTCGCACTGGTCTTCTTGGGGACAGACTCTGCCACAAACTGCTGGCAGGCTGGTATAAGTAGATAAAATCTCGTAGCTTTCTTTAAAATTTCCGTCGGCGATTTTTTTTATAAAGCCAGGAATGTCTATGGCAACTGGGCAGCCAGAAATACAGTGGGGCTTTTTACATTGGATACACCTGGCAGCTTCTGCTCTTGCCTCCTCTTCAGTGTAGCCTAAGCAAACTTCTTCAAAGTCTTTTACGCGGACTTCTGGGTCCCTATAGGAAACTTCAACTCTCTTTAGCTTAGTCAATTTTCATCCCTCCAGCTAGGTCACAATAGTCGTGGTTTTTTTCTTCTTCTTGGGCCTTGTAGAGACTCATCCTTCTCATAGCCTCGGAAAAGTCAACTTGATGGCCGTCAAATTCTGGCCCGTCAACACAGGCAAACTTAGTTTCCCCGCCAACTGTCAACCTACAGGCTCCGCACATGCCAGTTCCATCTACCATAATTGGATTCATGGAGACAACTGTCGGAAGGTTTAAGTCCTTGGTCTTTAGGCAGACGAACTTCATCATAATCATTGGCCCAATGGTAATGCACTCGTCGTAAGTTTTTCCTCTTCTTGTCATTTCGTCAATCCCATCAGTTACCAAGCCGTGAAGGCCATAAGACCCATCGTCTGTACAAATTAATAAATCATCAGCAAGGTCTTTAAACTTGTCTTCTAAAATTACCAAGTCCTTGGACCTGGCTCCTAAAATTACATCAAAGGCGATTTTGTTTTCGTGGAGCCATTTGGCTTGAGGAAGAAGAGGAGCAGTTCCCAGTCCTCCTGCAACTAAAAGAAATTTTTTCTTTCTTAAATCGTCTAGGTCTTCTTCTACAAACTTTGATGGAAGTCCTAGTGGTCCTAGGAAGTCTCCTAGGCAGTCTCCGACTTCCATAGCAAAAAGTTTTTTCGTAGAAGCGCCTAGGCCTTGGACTACAATGTTGACAAGACCCTGGTCCCTGTCGCTGTCGCAAATTGTCAGTGGAATTCTCTCGCCATGATTATCTACAATTAAAATTATAAATTGGCCAGGCAGGGCTTTTTTTGCAATGTCCTTGGCCTCTATGTCAAAGGAATAAATTCCCTCAGCTAGTTTTTCTTTTTTTACAATCTTATACAAGTCTTTACCCCCAAAATAATCACTACTCTTTATTATACTCTATTTCTTTTTTTATTTGTAAAAATAAAACACAAAGTCCCAGCATATACTTGCTAAAAATTTTTCTGTCCAATTGACATTTATAGATAGACTTGATATTGTTATAGTAACAATTTATATACGGAGGTAAGCATGACAAAGAAAATCCCCCTACCTATTGTAGGACTCATCCTTGGCCTTTATGCCTTGGGGAACTTGCTTCAGACTTATTCTGAGTCTCTGCGCCTATTTATTGGTGCCATAGCAAGTGTTTTGTTAGTACTAGTTGTAATTAGAATTTTTTCTAACCTAGATGTTTTTAAAGAAGAAATGAAAAATCCAGTAATGGCTTCAGTTTTTGGAACTTTTTCCATGGCCATCATGCTTTTTTCAGGTTACTTAAAGCCCTACATCGGCGGAGGTGCCAAGGGAGTATACTATCTTGGAATCCTTATCCACATAATCCTCATTATCTACTTTACTAAAGAATTTATCGCAGCCTATGATATGAAAAAAGTTTTTGCTTCATATTATATAGTCTACGTTGGTATTGTAGTTGGATCTGTTGTGGCCCCAGCCTTTGAAGCCCAAGGTCTTGGACAAGCCTTTTTCTGGTTTGGCCTAGTTACTTTTATTGGACTTTTAATTATGGTCAACCAAAGATATACCAAGCTTGGTCACCCAGACAAACCACTGGCTCCCTTATTTTGTATAACTTGTGCTCCAGCGTCTCTGCTACTGGCAGGTTATATGCAGTCCTTTGAAATGAAAAATTTAGGATTGGTCTTTGCCCTAATGGCGGTTTCGCAAATTTTATATTTCTATGTAATTTTTAAACTGCCTGGCTATTTAAGGGTGACAAAGTTTTTCCCATCCTACTCTGCCTTTACTTTCCCCTTTGTAATTAAAGCTATTGGCCTAAAAATGGCAACAGGATTTTTAGTAAAGTCAGGAAATATTGAAAGCCTAGGTTTCTTAAAAGGACTTTTACCAACTTTAGTAACAATTGAAACTGTAATAGCTGCCGTTTTAGTAGCCTATACTCTTGTAAGATATTTAATGCACATGGCCACTGCTCCAAGTAAATAAAAAGGAGAAAAAATATGACTTATAAAGATAGTACAAAGACAATAATGACTTATTTAAACTTAGATAGAAAACCTGTAGGCGTAAAATTTTTCTTTGACCAAGAAGAATATGACAAGTGCCCAGTTCCAGAAAGAGAAACTAAGGTTGCCTATTGTAATTCAGTTAACCTGGCTTCAAGAGGCCAAGCCCTTAAACTTAGAAAAGAACACCAAGCCTGCTTTAACGGTTCAGTTGCTTTAGCTTTTAATCCAGCTCCACCAAAAATGGCCAACGGAGAAGCTAGAGTAAACCTTGGCATCTATGACAATGTAGAAACTTCAAAATCTGTTTCTGACACCATGCAATTTTTAAAAGAAGAACCAGCTGGACTTGTGGTAATGCCACTAGATATGTTTGAAGAAGATCCAGATGTTGTAATAGTTGTTGGCAAGTCCTATAACATTATGAGAATAATTCAAGGCTATTCCTACCACAATGGCTACAGCCCAAATATGCAAACTGTAGGCCTTCAAGCAGTTTGTCACGACTTGACAACTTATCCATATAACACAGGCGACATTAACATCACCTTCCTTTGTCCAGGAACTAGACTTGTAGCTGACTGGCAACAAGACGAAATCGGAATTGGCATGGCGGCAAAACACTGGTTTAACACTGTAGAAGGCGTAGTTAAAACTACCAATCCATTTGAAAGAAATGCCAACAAAAAAGCCATAGTAAAGAGAATGGAAGAAAATTCAATTGATTCTTCATCTATAGAATTTAACAAAAACTATGACAAGGGTGGCTATTCAGGCGGCCGTGTAGAATAAAAAAATTAGCCCCAAATCCTGGGGCTTTTTTCTTGTCTTGAAAGTCCTTGGGTATATAATTTCTAAGGAGGACTGCCATGGAATATGTAAGCCTATACACCAGACAACACGAAAACAGCCTTTTTGAATTGGAGACCAAGGGCCAAATTACCAATAAAAAAATTTATGTTAAACTTCATCTTTTGGACATAGCTCCCTTTTTCTTAGACCGCTACGACCTTTTTGTTAAAATGGCAGAAGAGAGAATTAAAAGATCTGAGGGAGAGGACTATCCTATTTGGTGTTCAGTTTCAAAGTACAACTGCCTCAAGCCCATTGACAAACAAGTTGTCTATGCCCTAAAAGTTCCCAAGGACCAAGTCATCTACTTTGACGGAGCCAAGTGGGACCTAGTTTTAAACAACCAATATATTCCAAGAGACCAAGAGGACAAAAGTGATTTTCAAAAACTTCTGCAAGCAAATGGCATAAAGCACACCTTTGATATTTTCGATAGAAAGTACACAGGAGCCTTTGACGATGTTAAAGAAAGGATAATAAAAAGCTGGGAGAGAATTTTTGTCATTGACGACAGGTCAATTTTTAAGGTCCAAGCCAACCTTTGGAAAATTGAAAGGTCTTGGGTGCAGAAAATTATTAGGCCAGGCGATGACTTTTTTAAAGAATTAGAAGACTTTGCAGATACTTGGGTTGAATAAAAAAAATTTTGAAAATAAAAAATGGAAGAGAAAAAATTCCCCTTCCACTAAAAAACAAAACTGCTAGAAAAATCCTAGCAGTTTTTTGGTCTTAAAAATTAATTTGTGCAAATACTGTAATCATTAAAACATTAATTATGTCTATGGCAAAGGCTCCAACCATTGGTAAAATAAAATAGGCTTCTGGAGCTGGCCCATATTTTTCTGTAATTGAGTCCATGTTTGCAAGGGCGTTATAAGTTGCTCCCATGCCGAAGCCACACATACCGCCAGCAAGAACTGCTGCGTCATAAGTACTTCCCATAACTCTAAAGCAAACGAAGTAAGCAAATAGTGCCATAAAGATTGTTTGAGATCCAAGAATTATTAACATTGGACCGAAAACTGCCTTTAGTTGAGACAGGTCAATAGTTATTAAGGCTATTGATAAAAATACATTTAGGCCAATTGAACCACAAATGTCGTTGGCTCTTTGGTCCATTTTAAAT
>CAYFUN010000047.1:0-5064 GCA_964346535.1 uncultured Peptoniphilaceae bacterium | reverse complement strand
TTCTAAGAGACTTCCCAACCGCTTGATTAAGAAGTCTTTTAGAGCATACAACACCTGCTGCTAATTTATACTTTCTATATTGCTTGACAGCAAAATGCGTGGGATCTTTCTTTTCTAGAGCATCAAATAAGTGATCAATCGGATTTTTATAATTTTCATCATCTTCTCTCACTTCTGAAGCATCAATCATATCAAGAAGAGTGGCGAAGTTCTTTTCTTCTTTTGGAGCTTCATAAAAAATGTATCCAATAAGTGCTGTGTAGTATAGTTTTTCAGCCTTTACCCAGAAGTCTTCTCCAGCTTTTTCTCCCTCTCCTTTTGTATTAGCAATAATTGTCTGTACTAATTTTAATATATCTTTTTCAGACCTAAGATACGCAAAGGGATTATATTTCATAGATTTCTTAAAGTTAATAGTATTAAGCACTTTGATGTCATAACCATTTTTCTCTAACATCTTTCTACACTCAATTACTATAGTTCCTTTTGGGTCTGTTACGACATAAGATGAGTGCATTTGCATAAGGTTTGGTTTTACATAAAATCTTGTTTTTCCTGAACTTGAACCACCTATGACCATCACATTTTTGTTTCTCGCATACTTTGGATTCTTAGGTTTTGAGTTCATCGTCAAGTATTCCGTTTGAGTTAAAATCACATTGTTTTGAAATTTCTCATCAATTTTAGAAAATCCCCTGAGATTTTTTATAATAAACAGTTTCGGTGTAAAAATATTTTAAATATTTTTACTAATATTCTTTTTTGATAAATAATCTTTGATTTCGTTGAAAGGTTTCTCATTTTTTTTGGTAACTACGAAATAGGGAAATAGAAACTCTAGTAGATTATAGGAATAGATTTTCAATATTTTAAAAAAAATTTCAATAAATTTCATTGACATTTAAATTTGAATTGGTTATAATGTTAAAAATCATTGATTTGGAGAAGTAAGCAAAAGAAAATCTTTTAGAGAGTCGGGCAAGGTGAAAGCCGACAGATGGACGAATGCTGAATAGAACCAAGGAGATTAAATCCAGAAATAATAGTATGGATTTACGTTTACAGTTACGTTAATACTTAGAGATAATCCATTGAGATTAATTAGAGTGGTACCGCGATATTGCTATTCGCCTCTTTTCCTTTTTAGGAAGAGAGGTTTTTTATTTATTGTAGGAGGTTAATATGAATTATGGCTGTCAATCTATGGTGGACAAAATCACAGATATTATGATTAAGCGTCCCCAAGAAGCTTACAAAAACCAAGAGTTTATTAATGAAAACTACGAGGCTTGTAAGTATTATGGTATTCCTGATATGGAAAAGAGCATAGAAGAATACGAAGTTTTTGAAAATATTCTTAAAGAAAATGTGGAAAATGTTTGGTATCTACCAGAAGATGAAATCACAAATCTAGATTCCATCTATGCCCATGACTCTTTAAAAATCACTAAAAAGGGTGCGATTTATTTCAATATGACAAAGGATGTTAGAAAAAATGAGTCTAAAGCAGCAGAAGAATACTTGAAATCCATTGGCGTTCCGACTTTAGGTTATATAACTGAACCTGGCAGAATGGAAGGCGGAGACGTTTTGTGGTTAGACGACAAAACCGTAGCAATAGGCCTTGGTTATAGAACTAATGAAGAAGGGATTCGTCAATTCAAAGAGCTGACTAAAGATTTTATTGAAGAAGTCATAACAGTTCCACTACCTCACGCTGTTGGAGATGGGGAAGTTCTTCATCTTATGAGCTTGATAAGTCCAATATCAGAAAAATTAGCAGTAGTTTATTCGAGATATATGCCAATCTTTTTTAGAGAGATGCTTTTAGAAAGAGGTATTGAACTCTTGGAAGTTGATGATGACGAATACGATTATCTGGGTTGCAACGTTTTGACACTAGAACCTAATGTATGTGTTTTAATCCAAGGCATACCAAAAATACAAAAGAAATTAGAAGATGCTGGATGCAAAGTTTTCACATATCCAGGGGAAGAAATATCTATAAAGGGCACTGGGGGAGCAACTTGCTTTACCTGTCCTATAGCTAGAGTAAAATAAAAAGGAGAGTTATTGAAATGTACACACATATGATTGTTAGAACACCATCTAAAAGCATGGTAAATGGATTGAGAAGAGATGACATTGGAACGCCAGATTATGAATTGGCTTTAGAGCAACACAAAAAATATATCGAGGCTTTAGAGTCTTTAGGAATGACTGTAGATGTCCTGCCACCTCTTGAAGATTATCCAGATGCTTGTTTCGTAGAAGACGTTGCAGTGGTAACAGAAAAAATGGCTATTGTAACTAATCCAGCGACAGAACAGAGAAATGGAGAGAAAGAATATATCGTAGAGGCTTTAAAAAAATATTATCCAGAAGATAAAATTCACTTTATCACAGAAGGATATGTTGAAGGTGGAGATATAGTAAGAGCTGAAGACCATTTCTATTTAGGGGAATCTGACAGATCTAACGAAGCTGGTAGAAAACAGTTTATAGAAATTTTAGAGCAATATGGATTTACTGGTTCGACTGTACCAACAGACAATGGACTTCACATAGGTTCTGACATGATGTATATAAAAAATAATAATATGGTAATCACTGGAGATTTTGTAGAAATGCCAATTTTTGATAAATTCAATAAGGTTATAGTTGGAGCAGATGAGGCATATGCTGCAAACGTGGCGTGGATCAATGGAACGGTTTTAATGGCAGAAGGATATCCTAAGACAAAAAAGTCAATTGAAGATTTGGGATATGACGTCATAACATTAAACAATTCAGAATTTAAAAAAATAGACGGCAGCATTACTTGCCTGTCACTTCGATTCACACCTATAAAATAAAAAAATAGGGGGAAAATGTGGGAATTGAACAAATTATAGAAATAATCGTTTACGAATATTTATGGGGAATTCCACTAATAATTGTAGTTTTAGCTGGAGGAATATATTTCACTTTTGCATCAGGGATACTTCAATTTAAATTTTTTAAAAAGAGTTTCCAACTGATGAAAGAAAGTTTTGAGGGAAATAAAAAAGAATTGGAATCAACTCAAACCGGTGTTCTTTCTTCCTTTGAAGCTATAAGTGTAGCATTAGGAACGACTATTGGAGTAGGCAATATTGGAGGTGTTGCCGCAGCCATTGCTTTGGGAGGACCGGGAGCTGTGTTTTGGATGTGGGTTGCAGGGTTGTTTGGAATGGCGATAAAAGCTGTGGAAATAACTCTTGCTGTCCATTACAGATCAAAAGATGCAAACAACGAGTCCTATGGCGGACCAAACTATTACATGCACAAAGGGATAGCTTTAGAAAAAAATTACGGTGGCATTGCAAAAGTTTTGAGCGCTCTTTTTGCCTTTGGATTTATCTTGGGGATATTTTTAAATATTCAAACCTATACAGTGTCAGAAGCTGTGGCTGGAACTTTTAATATGAATATAAATATAGTGGCAGTTATCTATACGATTGCCCTTTATTATATGATCAGTGGTGGGTTGAAACACATTGGAAAAATTGCTGCGATAATTGTTCCAATAATGATAGTATTTTATATCGTGGGCGGACTATTTGTGATTTTTCGAAACGCCCAAGAAATACCTGAAGCTTTTAAACTGATATTTGGAAGTGCCTTTAGTGGGACGGCTGCATTTGGAGGGTTTGCTGGAGCCACTTTCAAATTGGCAATAAGTTCTGGAATGAGTAGATCAGTGTTTAGCAACGAAGCTGGTTGGGGTTCAGCGCCCATGATTCATGCATCTTCAAAAATAAATCATCCATTTAAACAAGGGATTTTTGGAATATTTGAAGTTTTCACAGATACTTTTATAGTTTGTTCTATAACTGCATTGATTATTATAGTCACTGGACAGTGGAGCAGTGGCTTAGATGGAGCAACTCTTACTCTTCACGCTTTTGAACAGGGAACTGGGTTTATAGGACGAATTATTTTAGCGATAGGAGTATTTCTCTTTGGCCTTACAACTTCAAGTGGAGTTTATACACAAATAGAGGTTGTCTTGAGATATGTGCTGGGAAATAGCCAAATGAAAGATACTTTACTAAATGTTTACAAATGGTTTTACCCAATTCCAAGCATAGCTTTGGTGTTTATTGCAAGTTATTACGGACTTCCAGGAACTACAGTGTGGCTAATTTCTGATGCTGCAACGGCCTTTCCAATCTTTGCAAACATCATCGCCTTGTTTATCCTTTGGCCAAGATTTAAAAAATTATTGGAAGATTATAAAGGAAGGTATTTGGGAGAGGGTAAAATCGACCCAAACTTCCAAGTGTTTTATGAAGGAAGTAACGAATCAAATAACGTGGACACAGTTTAATTACTAGCAAAGCTGCGACTTTATTGACAATTCGTCGATATAGTTCGCAGTTTTTTTATTTTACTAAAATTTTTATTCAATATAATTATTTCATGAACTATAATTTAATAGCTTTTTGAATTGTGCTATAATAACTCTAAGGAGATTTTTTCAAAGTCTTATAGCCTTCAAAGGTTCCGATTTTTTTAAAGCCGTATTTTTCGTATAGGTGGATGGCTGCTTGGTTGTCAGACCTTACTCCTAGGGAAAGGATTTTTGCTTGACCTGTGTTTTTCCCAAAGTCAATTAGGGCTTCCATTAGGGCTGAACCAATGCCCTGGCCCCAATATAATCTTTGGACACGAGGCCAATGGATCCACGGTGGGCCATTCTCTTGTTGTGTGATCCAGTGTAAGTTCCTGTTCCGACTATTTTTCCATCAGCTTCTGCTACAAAAAATTCTTGCTTATGGCTTTTTCCTATTCGGTCTAGGATTTTTTCTTCTTCTTCAACTGTTATATTAAAGCCTTCCCCGCCATAGGACATATTGGCTGTTTCGCCTCCACAAATTTTTGTGTGGTCTAAAATTTGTTCGGCATCACTTGGCTGAGCTGGTCTAATTTTTATTTCCATTTTGTCTCCTTTTACACTTGCTTTTAATTATAAGTTATTTTTATTTCCAAATCAAAGCTTTTGAGTTATTTTCTTCTTTTAGGGTAAATTTATTCTAAGAA
>CAYFUN010000046.1:0-5905 GCA_964346535.1 uncultured Peptoniphilaceae bacterium | reverse complement strand
ACACAAAAAAAGACAAGCTTCAAATCTTAATTGATCTGAGCTTGTCTTTTTGTTATTCTACTTTTCCTACTAGTTCGTCATTTTCGCTAGTTAGGATTATTTTGTGGCCTGGTTTGATCTCTTGGCTGATTAACATTCTAGAAATTTTGGTTTCAATTTCTTTTTGTATATATCTCTTAACTGGTCTTGCTCCGTATTGAAGGGAGTAGGACTTGTCGAGAATTAGGTTTTTACCTGCGTCGTCAATTTCTAGGTCGATGTTCATTTCTTTTAATCTTCTTCTCAAGTCGTCTATTTGTAGGTCGATTATTGAGAAGATTTCTTCTTTTCTTAGTGGCTTAAATAAAACAATTTCGTCTACCCTGTTTAAAAATTCTGGCTTAAAGGCATGTCTCAATTGGTCTTGGACTGAGGCCTTGGCTTCTTCTGAAATGCTTCCGTCTTCTTGGATGCCATCAAGTAAGTCTAGGGATCCAATGTTTGAGGTCATAATTATAACTGTGTTTTTAAAGTCTACAGTTCTTCCTTGGTTGTCAGTAAGTCTGCCGTCATCTAGAACTTGTAGGAGGATATTAAATACATCTGGATGGGCCTTTTCAATTTCGTCAAAGAGGACGATTGAGTATGGCTTTCTCCTTACTGCTTCAGTTAGTTGACCTCCTTCTTCGTAGCCAACATATCCTGGAGGGGCTCCTACTAGTCTTGACACTGTATGCTTTTCCATATACTCTGACATGTCTATACGAATCATAGATTTTTCGTCGTCAAATAAGGACTCTGCTAGGGCCTTGGATAATTCTGTCTTACCTACACCTGTTGGGCCTAGGAAGATAAATGATCCAATTGGTCTGTTGGCAGCCTTTAGACCTGATCTTGATCTAATTACTGCATCTGTTACTGCTTGAACCGCTTCGTCTTGGCCTATAACTCTTTGGTGGAGAATTTGGTCAAGTTTTAGAAGTCTTTCTCTTTCTGATTCTTGAAGTTTTGTTATTGGAATTTTTGTCCATCTAGATACTACTTCGGCGATTTCGTCTTCAGTAACTTCTTCTTTTATTATTTTGTCAGCTCCAGCTTCTTCCTCAGCAACTGTTGCTTGGGCTAATTCTTTTTCCAGTTCAGGAAGCTCTCCATACCTAAGTTGGGATAGGCTTTCAAGGTCGTAAACCCTTTCGGCTTCGGCGATTTTTTGTTTTACGCCGTCGATTTTTTCCTTAAGCTCTTTAACCCTGTGCATTGATTGTTTTTCTTCTTCCCATTTGGCAGAAAGTTTATCGAAGACTTCTTGGTCGGCTTGAATTTCTTTTTCAAGTTTTTCAAGTCTTACCTTAGAAGCTTCGTCATCTTCTTTTTTCAAAGCTGCCTTTTCAATTTCTAGGGTCAAAAGTTTTCTTCGAATTTCGTCCATGGATTCTGGCATTGATTCCATTTCAGTTCTTAACATTGATGAGGCTTCGTCCATAAGGTCAATGGCCTTGTCTGGTAGGAACCTGTCTGTAATATACCTGTCTGAATATACTGCTGCAGCAATTACTGCCCCGTCAGAAATTCTAATTCCATGGTGGATTTCATATTTTTCTTTAATACCACGAAGGATGGAAATTGTATCTTCAACAGTTGGTTCTTCTACTAAAACTTTTTGAAAACGTCTTTCAAGGGCCTTGTCCTTTTCAATGTTTTCCCTAAATTCATCTAAGGTTGTGGCTCCAATTACATGAAGTTCTCCCCTAGCTAGCATTGGTTTTAATAGGTTTGAAGCATCCATTGATCCTTCTGCCTTGCCAGCTCCAACAATATTGTGAATTTCATCTATAAATAAAATTATTTGGCCGTCAGATTCTTTTACTTCATTTAAAACAGCCTTTAATCTTTCTTCAAAGTCTCCACGGTATTTGGCACCAGCAACTAAGGCGCCCATGTCCAAAGAAATTATTGTCTTGTCTTGAAGGGATGATGGCACGTCCTTGTTTACTATTCTTTGGGCTAGGCCTTCTACAATAGCAGTTTTACCAACACCTGGTTCACCAATTAGAACTGGGTTGTTTTTTGTTCTCCTAGACAAAATTCTAATTGAGTTTCTAATTTCTTCATCTCTGCCAATTACTGGATCTAGTTTTCCATCTCTAACTAGTTGGCAAAGGTCTGTGCCGTATTTTTCTAGGGCTTCATAGGTTCCCTCTGGATTATCTGTTGTTACATTTTGATTGCCACGAACTTTTTGTAGGCTTTGTAAGAATTTATTTCTATCTATTCCAAAGTCTGAAAAAATTTCTGCTGACTTAGTTCCCTTAACTTTTAGTAAGGCAAGGTACAAGTGTTCAACACTTACATAGTCGTCTTGAAAGTCGCCTGCTTCTTTTACAGCATCGTTTAAAACCTTGTTAAAGCTTGCTGATGGATAACTTTGGCCGCCAGATTGTTTAGGAAGTCTGGAAATTTCGTCCTCAAGTCTCTTTCTATAGGCTCCTAAGTCTATGCCCATTAGTGATGTGATTCTTCCTATTAGGCCTTCCCTGTCTTCTACTAAGGCGTAGTGAAGGTGAAGGTCTTCTATTTGAGGATTTCCATTACTTATGGCAGCAGAGTTTGCATTATTTATTGCTTGAATTGATTTTTGTGTAAATTTGTTAAAGTCCATAATGTCTTCCTCCTTATTATTTACTTTTATTTATTTAGGTCTTTAAGTTTTCTATAAAGATCTTCTTGGTCCTTAGTCAAGGTCTTAGGATTTTTAATGACAAATTCAACTAAAAGATCTCCCTTGGATCCTTTAAGATTTTCAAAGCCCCTACCTTTTATTCTAAGTCTTTGACCAGATTCTGTTTTTTCTGGGATTTTTATTTTAAGTTTGCCTGTAAGAGGAGCTATTAAAACTTCTCCACCAAAGTAGGCGTCCCAAGGATTAATTTCAGCCTGATAAATTATATTATTGTCTTCTAAATATTCTCTTTCTGAGTTTTTTATATTTATTTCAAATAATACATCTCCATCAAGGCCCCATTTTTCTCCCTTTACTCTAAGTTTTTTCCCTGGAGTAATTCCTGTTGGCACCTTTACATCCATAGAAACGCTTTGGCCATTAAAGCTTACTCTAACAGTTTTGTTAACTCCTTCATAGGCTTCCTTGAGGCTAATATCTAGGCTAGAGTTGTATTGAGGCCTAGATTTTTTCTTGGACCTTGGTGAAAATAAATCATCAAAGGAAAAGCTAGACCTTGTTGTTGTCTTTCTGCCTCCGCCACCGCCAAAAATTGTTTCAAAGAAGTCAGAAAAGTCTCCCATTGAAGAAGTTGTATAAGTGTAGCCAAAGTCATTTGGGTTAAAGTCTTGGCCGCCTTGGAAGTTATAACCTGATCCAAAGGTGTCGTACTTCTTTCTCTTTTTCTCATCAGATAAAACCTCATAGGCTTCAGAAATTTCTTTGAATTTTTCTTGGGCCTGGTCGTCATTTGGATTTAAATCTGGATGGTACTTTTTTGCAAGTTTTCTATATTTGGATTTTATTTCATTGGTGCTTGCAGTTTTTTCTACTCCAAGTATTTTATAATAGTCTTTATATTGCAATGTAAGTCACCTCTTTTTTATTCAACAAATAGCCAGAGGATAAACCTCTGGCCAGCAAATTTCTTTATAAGTATTATCTTACGTTATAATTTTACCCTGCTTAAAAGTCTTTAAACATTTAAAAGTAAAAATTAATTTTTTTAATCTATCTTCTAAAATCCTTCAGCAATCTTGAAAAGTTTATAAACTTTCAAAGACTGCGCCTTCAATTAAATCCTTGGCCCTTAAAATTTCAATCCATTCTTTGGGAATAGCTTCATAGCCATAAATAAGGCCAGCCAGACCACCAGTTATGGCACCAACAGTGTCGGTGTCGTCGCCTAAGTTGACAGCTCTTAAAACAGCTTCCTCGTATGAAGATGACTTTAATAGGCACCAAAGACTGGCCTCTAGGGAATAGACAACATAACCAGTTGATTTTATATCAGACTCTTCTAGTTGGTCTAAAATTTTTATTCTCTTATAAGTTTCGCTTAACTTTAAATTCTTTAAAATATCTTTTAACTCTCGCCCCTTTAAAATTTCTCGGCCTATGTGAACATAGATTAGACAGCCTTCAATGGAAATTTTATGGCCGTGGCTAAGGGCAGAAACCTTTGCTATGTCATCGTCATTTGCATTTGTAAAAATAAGTGGCAAAATTCTCATTAAAGATCCATTGCCATTAGATCTTTCATCTGTTTGAGCAGCTTTTTCCAAGGACCCTGTTCTAACATAAGTTTCTAGAGCCTTTGCTGTAGTTCTACCAATATCAAAACAATTGTTGTCTGGAGTGAACCTTCCATCTCTAAACCAGGCTACAAAATTTTCCATTATAGCCTCTAGGTCAATAGACTTTTTTTCTTTAATGGCATAGGCTGTTGCCAGAGTCATTGATGTGTCATCTGAAAAAGTTCCTGGAGGTTGATTCCAAGATCCATAGCCTTCCATCTTTGTAACTTTATAGCTGCCTCTTTCATAAAATTCAACTGGAACTCCAAGGGCATCTCCAACTGCCAGGCCATAAAGTCCATCTCTTAATGTCTTCATAATCCTTCCTCTTTAAAAAAGCTAATAAGCAAGGAGCCTATCAGCTAAAAATTCTATCTTAATTTGTTGTCGTCTTGGATATAAGCTTTGGCTTCGCCGATTTTTTTATAATACTCTTTTTCTTCTGCGCTTTCGCCTTCAGCTTTTTTCTTTAAAACTTCTTTTTCAGCTTCTGCCACTTCTCTGTCTGGACTAAGTTCATCAGCTGGGCACATAGATGGGTCTTCAAGAAGGTCTTTGTCTAAACATAAATCAGGATCAGATGCTGGATCAAAGTCAGCAAAAATTTCATTATAAAGCTCTTGGGCTTCTTCTCTAGACTTGCCATATTTTTCTTGAAGATAACCTTCTAGTTTTTTTGCATCTCCTTTAATTTGCATTAGTTCGTCTTCAGTAAGTTCACCAAATTTACTTTGAATGGCTCCCTTAATTTGTTCCCATTTTCCTTCTAAAATATCCTTATTCATTATAGACCTCCTTCTAGTATGTGTTCTTTTCTGCTTACTATTAAATATATTCCCAGCCAGCTTTAAAAATAAACAAAAATGAGTAAAGGCTCCAGTAAAAGATTTTTGTTTTAGATTTTATTGGTAGTTGTTTTTTTAATTTATAAGTTCTTTTTCTATTATCTCTCTGCCTTTTTCTATATATCTTGCTATCCATTCAAAGTATGTTTTCTTATCGTTAAAATACAGGATAGATATTGCATACAACAAGGCAGGCTCGTTCCATTCTGTATCTTTCAGTTCGTGTTCTAGTACATAATAAAATCCTTCAATAATATATTCACTGTATGGGTGATTTTGTATATCATCGACTACTGCTTGTATTCCTTCTTCTCCGTCTGGTGTGTAAAAATTTCTCTCTAACATATTTTTCCTCCTAGCTCTTTCTTTGTGTCTAGTGTTATCTTAAAATATTTTACTTTTATTGGACCAAGTAATCTCTTCTCACCAGCCTATAGTCTTTTATGCTATAGACTAAATTATCTGTTAATTCTGTTGTATGTTCTTCTAAGATAAATCTGCCGCTTTCTTCTAAATATTTCATACAGGATTGATACTTCTTCTTGTCATTTATATATAAATTTCCAAGGGCATATAAAATTTCTTTTTTGGCAGTATAGTCACCATTATATTTACTTATAATTAAATCTTCAATACCTTTTTCTATAAAGCTAGCAGCTGGATGGTCCTTTATTCTCTTGGCCATAATTTTATAAGTGTTAGAATTTTCAACCTTGTAGTAATTTCTGTCTATCATTTTTTCCTCCTAAATAAATTCTCTTTGTGTTTTTCGTCCTATATATAAT
>CAYFUN010000045.1:0-6055 GCA_964346535.1 uncultured Peptoniphilaceae bacterium | reverse complement strand
ATTTTTAAACAGCCTGGTCTTCTTCTTTTGCATCACTTTCTTCTCCTTCATCTTCTTCATTCTTGTTTTGTCCTCCATTAAATATAGAAACATTGTCTCTAATATCTATTATTTTTCCGTCTCGAATTTCTACAATCCTGTCAGCGTACTTGGCTGTTTGAGGGTCGTGAGTAACTATAATCATAGTTTGTTTGTGAGACTTGGTCATTCCTACTATCATATCCATAATCTCTATGGAAGTTTTTGAGTCTAGGTTTCCCGTTGGTTCGTCGGCAAAGACAATTTTCGGTTGGTCTACAAAGGCACGAGCAATTGAAACTCTTTGTTGCTGACCACCAGACATTTCATTAGGCTTGTGCTTTAGTCTAGTTCCAAGGCCAACGTCTTTTAATATTTGAGTAGCCATCTGCTCTCTCTTCTTCTTGTCAACGCCTTTAAAAATAAGTCCAAGGGCAACATTTTCAACAGCAGTAAGTCCTTGAATAAGATTGTAGGCTTGAAAAACAAAGCCAACATTTAGCTGTCTAAATTTTGTAACTTGGGCTTCGCTAAGCTTTTCAATATGTATGCCAGCGATTTCAACAGAACCCTTGGTCGGCTTGTCTAAACCTGCAATCATATTTAAAAGGGTAGACTTACCAGACCCAGAAGTTCCCAGTAGACATAAGACTTCGCCCTTGTAGACATCGAGATTGATGCCGTTTAGGGCGACGACTTTTTCTTGGCCCATACGAAAAACCTTTTTTAAGTTTCTAATTTTTATTAAAGTTTCCATATCCACTCCTATTTATCAATTAATTTTATCATTAAAAGCCTTTAAAAGTGTAACAAAGAAGTAACAAAGATTTAAAAAATTACGAAATTTACAGCCTTTGAACTTGTTTGCAAAGTAGTTCTCAATCTGATAAAATTTTAATATTAAATAAGGAGAATGAAAATGGGAAAACTTATGATTTATGGAACTACATCATCAGCTGGCAAGTCTCTACTTACAACTGGTCTTTGTAGAATTTTATCCAACAAGGGCTACAAGGTAGCTCCCTTTAAAAGCCAAAACATGTCGAGGAATTATTATCAGCTTAAAGACGGCAAAGTTATTGCTGCAGCCCAAGTTCTTCAAGCCAAGGCTGCACGAATTGATTTAGATCCAAGATTAAATCCCTTAGTTTTAGTTCCCAGAGAAACTAACGGCTCAGATATTTATTTTATGGGCGAAAAAGTTGCCTACATGAAGGCCAAGGAATACTTTGCCTACAAAAAAGATTTGGGACCTAAGATCAAAGAAATTTTTGACGACCTTAAAGAAGACTACGACGTCGTCGTCATTGAAGGAGCTGGATCTCCTGCAGAAATAAATCTACTAGAAAATGATTTTGTAAACACAGGCATGGCAGAAATCGCAGATTGTAACTGCATTTTAGTTACAGATATAAATAGGGGAGGAGCCTTTGCCCACCTTTATGGAACTGTAAAAATTTTAAATGAAAAAGACGCAGCTAGAATCAAGGGCTTTGTCATAAATAAATTTCGTGGAGACAAAAGTTTACTAGATTCTGGCATTGCAGAAATTGAAAGATTAACTGGCGTTCCTGTTTTAGGAATTTTAGACTACGAAGACTATAAACTTCCAGACGAAGACTCTTTAGTTGATGGCAAGGACGAGAGGACCTTTGGAAATATTTCAGAAGAGCTTTTAGACTCTGAATTAAATAGACTGGCAAGTGACATGGAAAAAAATTTAGACATGGACAAGTTAATGGAGTTAATTGGCCTATGATTTTAATTTTAATTGCAGTTGTCATCGATTGGATTGTGGGAGATCCCTACTTCCTGCCTCATCCAATTAGGCTAATGGGAAACATTATTGCCTTTGAAGAAAGATTTTTCAAAAAGTACTTTTCAACTAAGACTGGCTTAGAGTTTGCCGGTCTTTTAATTGTCCTTATAAATATAAGCTTGGCAATTTTTCCCATGTACTTTGTCTTTTCATTTTTAGGACCGAAGACCAAAAATATACTGACAGTAATTATTTATTACTATTGTATATCTGCTAGGATGCTCCACTATGAAGCCATGGAAGTTAAAAAGGCCTTGGACATGTCTCTTGAAGCTGGCAGAGACAGAGTCAAGTACATTGTCGGCAGGGATACAGAAAACCTAAATGAAAATGGAGTTGTTAGGGCTACAGTTGAAACTGTTGCAGAAAATACTTCAGATGGAATTATCGCCCCACTTTTTTATATGACAATTTTTGGACCCCTTGGTGGACTTACTTATAAGTTTGTAAACACAATGGACTCAATGATTGCCTACAAAAACCAAAGATACATTCACATAGGAAGAGCTGCAGCAATAGTAGATGACATTTTCAACTACCTTCCAGCTAGGCTAACAGGACTTTTAATGGCTCTTACAAATATTGATCCAAAGAAAATTTTTCAGACTTTAAAGGATATTAAGAAATTTGCTAGAAACCATTCATCTCCAAATGCTGGCTATCCAGAATCAGCTGTTGCATCAATTTTAGGAGTCCAACTTGGCGGCGGTCAATTTTATAAGGGAGTTTGGGTTGAAAAACCAAAAATTGGCTACGAAAAAAACTTCCTAAATAGGGAAAGTATTTTTGCAACTGTAAAGATTATGTACAAGACAGAAATCCTCTTTTTAATTTTTTATTTTGTAATCAGTATAATTTTTTTAAAATTAACTTTTTTGTAACTAAATAAATTTTAACTTAACTTATAATAGTATCTACAAGGAGGATTTTTATGAAAAAACCTATACTAATTCTAGCCCTAGTCTTTATGCTGACTAGTCTCCTAGTAGCCTGCAGTGAAGCGCCTACTAAAAGTCTTAACACAGACCCAGAGTCCTTTAATATAGCAGCTAAAGAGACAGATGCTATGGACAAGGAAAATCTTGCACCAGCAGATGAGCAAGAAATAAATAAAAATAAAGAAGCAGAAAATTCAAATATCGAGTCAAATCAAATTAAAAGCCTAGCGACTAATAAAGAAGAAATGTCTATTGAAGAAATAATTTTAAAGTACAAGGAAATTTTAAAAATTTCTCCAGACTATGACGAAGTTTCTACAGAAGAATCAACTGAGTCAGAGGGAAACAAGTACTACACAGTAAATTATTACAATACAAAAACAGACGAGTCTATGTGGTTTTCAGCAGACATTTATGGCAACCTAATGAACTATTCATCCTTTGCCAAGGACAATGGCTCTAAGAACCAAGGCCTATCTTCAACAGAAGCCATGGCCATTGTCAAGGAAACCTTAAATAACTTATACGGTCCACTTGCAGAAGACTTTATAATTTCTAAAGACGCTGACATAAACACCCTAGGATCAACATCCTATTATTTTAATGTTCTTAGAACAGTAAATAAAATCAAAGTTCCAACTGACACAATTTTATTTGAAGTATCTAAGGGTCAAAAGAAAATTACATCAATAAATGTTTACACTGCCAGCAACTACGATTTTTCTGACACATCTAACTTTGAAGACTTAGATGGAATAGTTGATGAAATTTCAGCCTTTGATGGCTTTATGAAGGCCAACAAAATTTATCCACTGCAATTAAAAATCATAAACAGGGACAACTACCATCTTTATGAAAAATATAATCTTCAAGCAGCCCTTGGCTTTATAGAAAAACAAATTCCAGTAAATGCCAAAGACCTAAGCCCCTATTACCTAGATCCTTTTAGACTAGTAGGCTATGGAGGAGAAAAAGCTGAAGAGGCAGCTCAAGTGGCAGATGCAGGTTTAAGTCCAGCAGAACAAGAACAATTAGACACAGTTAAAGGTCAATATAGTCTAGAAGATGCAGAGAAAAAAGCTAGATCCCTATTTGACCTAAAGGACTACAAACTTTCCTATTCTAATTTTTCAACCTATAGGGGAACTAAGGGTTATAACAAATGGTCTCTAAGCTTTAATAAAGACGATTCCTACGTCTATGTTTCCTTACTAGCCAACGACCTGTCTTTAGTCTCTTATTCAAACTATGAAGAAGGGAACACCACAGAAGTAGATGCAGAAAATTATTTAAACCTGGCCAACGACTTTTTAGTTTCAAAGGCAGGCTTAGACTTGTCAAAACTTACTTTGACCAAAAGATCTAGTCAAAAACAAGGGGACAACTATCACAGAGTTGAATATCACAGAAACTTAGATGACGGCCAAGTTCTCTACAACGACACAGTAACAGTTAATATAAACAAAAAAACTGGCAACGTAGAATACTTTGACAAGGCCTGGACCTATGACCTAAAAGAAGAAATTCAAGCGGGAACTATCAATGAGGTAGAAGCCTATAAAAAACTAAAGGACTCCTTTGGCTTTGACCTTGTATATTTAAGAGATACTAAGGCAGACGACAAAAGTTTAAAGGCCTACTACTCTTTTGACTCATCAAAGTTAGACTACACAGGAATATTTTTAGTAGATGGCAAAACTGGCCAAGTTATTAACCTTGAAGGCAAGGAATTTTTAACAGCAGACCTAGTAGAATATACAGATATAGACTCTGCCAAGCATCCAAATATTATAAGAACCCTACTTGAAAACAATATAGGATTTCCAGGAGGAGAGCTTGAACCTACAAAGGCAGTGACCCAAGAAGAAGTCTTTAGAATATTGCTAAGTGGAGAAGTATACGGAGACTTTTCTTCAGCATCTGCAGATGACATATACAAGGTCGCCAGAGATCGAGGTCTTTTAAAAGACGAAGAAAGACAAGAAGATAAAGTAATTAGAAACAGAGACTACGCTAGATATCTAGCTAGATATTTATCCTATGACCAAATCGGCCAGCACAATGAAATCTTTAAAGATTCCTATAAGGACATAAGCTCAATAGACTCAGATTATGGATACTTAGTTCTAGCAAAATTGAAAAATCTTATGGACTTTCCATCAGAAAATCTTTTAGAAGCCGACAAGGAAGTAGACAGAGAATCCCTACTTTATTACTATTACTATTTAAAAGCAAATAACTAAAAACTTACAGAGAGCTTGATATGAGACAGGCTCTCTTTTTTATTAATAAAAAAATAAATAATACTTATAAGGCTTGCAAAAATTTCAGAAAAGCCCTATAATATAAATATGAAAATTTAAAAACTTGAATTTTCACTTTCAAGAAGCCTACCTAAATGAATCTGAAAAGATTAAGGGGAAGGAGGCTATCTTGAAAAATGTTTTTCATTTTTGTTTTCTCCGATTTTTTTATTTTTTGAATGTGACTAAACACAAAGATCGGCAAAAAAGACTTGGGTCTCCTTTTCCAAGTCTTTTTTGGTTGGGAAAAAACTTGAGACGTTTTTTACTATGAAGAAAAGTGCCTTTCTTCATGTTATAATTAAAGAGACTTTCAACAAAGGAGCAGTTTATGAATTTAAAAGAAACTTTTAATAAATTTTTTATAAAAGATGGGACTTATGATATCTTTTATTTTATCCTTGGCCTTGAGCTTGTATTTGCCTTTGGCCTTATAAATCTTAAATCTTGGCAGTGGGTTATAGCCCTAGCCTCAGGACTCTTATTATCTTCCACCTTTCACTATATCACTAGAGACGAAAAATATTTTGCAGAAGAATTTCCTAGACTAAAGAGAGAAGGACTCTCATCATACATACTGGGCAAAAATATCTTTAGCATATTATTTGCAGCCATGATTTTAATAGATGCTTTAATAATCTGCAAAGTCTTGTATTGGTTCGGCCTTATAGGCAGGGTCAACCTAGAATTAAAAGCTCTCATCAATGTGTCCTTATTTGTTCTAGGAACAGAAAACATATTTTTTATCCTAGATAAAAATTCAGAAAAATCCTACAAAGAAGGCCACAAAAGAAATGCAGCTGATGATATAAAAGTTGGCCTAGCAAACTGGAAAAACTTATTCCCATCAATAGCAATAAATTTTGCCCTTGTAAGTTTGTTTTATTACCTTAAAGCTAACATTCCAATTTACAGTGGAATTTTATATTTGTTGTTGACGATGGGAATATTTGTATTTGTTGAAAGAAAGAAAATGG
>CAYFUN010000044.1:0-6126 GCA_964346535.1 uncultured Peptoniphilaceae bacterium | reverse complement strand
GACTTGTTTAAAAATTCTCCGAAAATTATAAACAAGAAAATATAGGAAGCACAAACACCAATAGTGATTCCAAAAATTCCCTGGCTGCCCCAAACAGTATGGTTAATAAGTCTTTCTAGGCTAAAACCAGAATGACTTAGGGCCATAGGCATATATTTTCCAAAAAATGCGTATAAAATAAAAATTAAAACTAAAATTAATAAGTTTTTCGACGACTTGTAGCCAGCAAGTAAAATTAAAGTTACAGCTAAAAGTCCAAAGAAAAAGTCTGTTTTAGATAAGATTCCACCTGATTTTACAATACTTGGATAAAAATAAATAATATAAGAAAAAACTAGCAGACTGCCTAGAGAAAGAATAAAGCTAAAAATTTTTTTCCCTCTATTGTTTGGAAGTTTTAATAAGAATCCTAAAAAAACCATTCCCATAGCAAAGTATGCCCTAAAGGCAATTGTCTCTAGCCTAGGGAAGAAGTTTAGTAAGATAATTGATAATCCAAAAAAGAAAACTATCAGGTTAAATACTTTTTTTAACTTGACGTTCAAAGTAAAAACTCCTCCATTATAGTAAGTCATAAAAGAATAAAATAAGTCTATTCAGTTTTTGGAATATGAGGTGGACTTACTACATAATAACCCTTGGCAACTTGGTCGCCTTTGTTTACTATTCTATGGGGAATATTTTCTTGAATATAAATAGAATCTCCAGCCTTTAGGTCGTAGATGGTGTCCCCATAGGTTACTTCTAACTCCCCTTCTTCTAACATAATAATTTCTTCTGCCCTATGGCTGATATAGTCTCCAGAATCTTCGCTATTGCCTGGAATAATAAATTCAACCATCATCATCTTTGGAGAAAAGTTTATGTTGTTAACAGTTGTAGAAACTATTTCATAGCTAGTATCAGAGTTTTCAAAACTCATCTTAGGCCTTTCTTCTTTTCTCATTATGATATTTTCGTTTTCTGTATCGTCAATTAGTAAATAAATTGGCGTATTTAAGGCAACGGCAATTTTTTTAAGTGAAGATAAGCTTGGTTCAACTAGGTCTCTTTCTAATTGAGAAATATAAGATACTGACAAACCTGATTTTTCAGCTATGTCATTTAATTTTAAATTTTGATTTTTTCTTAATAATCTGATTTTTTTACCTAACATTTTTGCTCCTTTTTTTATAAAAACAATGAATATTTATGTATAGTATTTATCATTTTCATTATACTAGTAAAAATGGAAATTTTAAATACTTTAATGGAAATTTTATCCAAATTTTCGTGGATTTTTATAAGATTTTCAACTATTTTATAAACAAGATTTTTCTTTGCCTTTAACTAAATTTTAATAGGTCATAAATAGAAATTTAAACATAAAAAAAGTGCCAAACTTTGGCACTTTTAAAAGTTATTTATTACTTTAATTCAACTTTAGCTCCTGCTGCTTCAAGTTTTTCTTTGATTTCGTTAGCTTCGTCTTTGCTAGCGCCTTCTTTAACTGCTTTTGGAGCTTCGTCTACTAGAGCCTTAGCATCTTTTAGTCCTAGGCCAGTAATTTCTCTTACTACTTTAATTACAGCAATTTTTTCTGCTCCAGCTTCAGCTAATACTACATCATAAGAATCTTTTTCAGCTTCTGCTGCAGGTGCTGCTTCTCCACCAGCTACTGCTGCTCCAGCCATCATAACTGGTGCTGCTGATACTCCGTATTTTTCTTGAAGTGCTTCTACTAATTCGTTTAATTCTACAACTGTTAGACCATCAATAGTCTCAATAATTTGTTCAATGTTCATTATTTAATCCTCCATAACTTTTTCTTAAATTAATTTTTATTTTTCTGCAATTATTCTGCAGATTCTGCGCTCTTTCTCTCAGCTAGCGTTTCTGCTACATGAATAAGATTTCTCATTGGTGTATTTATTAATTGTTGAGTTACATTTACAAAATTAGAAATTGGAGCATTTAAGCTTCCTACTAATCTTCCGATGAGAACTTCTCTTGAAGGTATCTTCGCTAGTTTAGAGATTTCAGCCACGTCTAAAACATTATCACCTAGCATACCAACTTTAATTTCTAACTTGTTGTTAGTTTCTGCAAACTTTGATGTTACCTTTGCAGAAGTTGTTGCATCGTCCATAGAAAATGCAATTGCATTTGGTCCTGTTAGATGTTCTAAAATATCTGTGTATCCAAGATTTTCAAATGCTCTTCTAGTTAAAGTATTTTTGTATACCTTATAGTCAACATTGTTTTCTCTAAATTGGCTTCTTAGTTCTGTTACATCAGCAACTGAAAGGCCTCTATAGTCAACAACTACTAAAGACTTTGAGTTTTTAATTTTATCTTCAATCTCAGCTACAACAGCTTGTTTTTGTTTTAAAACACTGTCTTTCACTCTTTCACCTCCATAAAAAATAGTCTCACCGTAAACGTAAGGAGAGACTAATAATATATAATCATCTGACCTCGGTAGGAAATTAAGGACTCGGTCCACCTACTGTCTACGGCAAAATTTTATTTAATTTCTAGACTATTTTACTACTTAAATTTACTTCTGTCAACAACTTTCAATTAAAAATCTGAAGTATTAACTTTGATACCAGGTCCCATAGTAGATGAAACATTTACACTCTTTAGGTATCTACCCTTAGATGAAGCTGGTTTCGCCTTTACTATAGCGTCCATAATTACATCAAAGTTTTCTTTTAATTTTTCTGGTCCAAATGATACCTTGCCAATAGCTACGTTGATTATAGCTTGTTTGTCTACCCTGTATTCTACCTTACCAGCTTTAATATCTTTAATAGCGTCTGCAACGTCAAAAGTTACTGTACCACTTTTTGGGTTAGGCATTAAACCTTTAGGTCCTAAAACCCTACCGATTCTACCAACTTGTCCCATCATGTCAGGTGTAGTAATGATTACGTCAAAGTCAAACCAGTTTTGAGTTTGAATTTTTTCAACCATTTCTTCACTACCAACAAAATCTGCTCCAGCTTCTTCAGCTTCCTTGATTTTGTCTCCCTTAGTGATAACTAATACTTTTACATCTTTACCAGTTCCATTTGGAAGTACTACTGTACCTCTAACTTGTTGGTCAGCATGTCTTGGGTCTACTCCTAGACGAACTGCTAGCTCAACTGATTCATCAAAATTTGCTTTTGCCGTTTTTGTAACTAAATCAAAAGCTTCTGCTGGCTGGTAATTAGTTGTTTTATCAAAAAGCTTTGTGCTTTCTAAATATTTTTTTCCTCTTTTTGCCATATAAATAACCTCCTTGTGGTTTTAGCGGATAAATCCTCCCACTATTCCTCTACTGTAACGCCCATGCTTCTAGCTGTGCCTTTAACCATTTCCATAGCGGCTTCAACTGATCCAGCATTTAAATCAGGCATTTTAGTTTCTGCAATTTTTCTCACTTGGTCTAAGGTTAATTTACCAACCTTTTTCTTGTTTGGTTCACCTGATGCTGCTTGTAGGTTTAATTCCTTTTTAATAAGCATTGCCATTGGAGATACTTTTGTAATGTAATCAAAAGTTCTGTCAGCATATATTGTCATTTCAACTGGAATGATCATTCCAGCTTGGTCAGCAGTCTTTGAGTTAAAAGACTTGGTGAACTCCATAATGTTAACCCCGTGAGGTCCTAGTGCAGTTCCTACTGGAGGTGCTGGTGTAGCTTTTCCTGCAGGTATTTGTAATTTTACTATAGCTATGACTTTCTTTGCCATAAAAATTCCTCCTTTGTGGTATTTAGCGGGTCTTTCCCTCCCACTTTCTATATAATAACGCTAATGCGATATTATTGAACTTTTTCTACTTGGTCAAAACCAAGATCTAATTTGGTTTCCCTATTAAACATAGATATGAAAACCGTAACTTCTTCCTTGTCCTTATTAATACTTTCAATTTGTCCCAAGAAGTTTTCAAAAGGTCCGTCAATAATCTTAACAGAATCACCAACATGGTAGTCGTAGTCAATTCTTCTAACTTCCTTAACACCTAGGGCCTTTTCTTCTTCCTTAGTTAGGGGAATAGGGTTTGATGCAGGTCCTAAAAATCCTGTAACTCCCCTAGTGTTTCTAACTAGGTACCAAGACTCATCAGTCATAATCATTTTTACAAGAACATAGCTAGGATAAAGTTTTGTTTCCTTTACCTTTTCAACTCCATCTTTAGTTTCTACTAGTTCTTCAGTTGGAACTTCTATTTCTTGTACAAGGTCTTCCATGCCTTGGTTTTTAACCATAAGCTCCATAGTTGTCTTAACCTTGTTTTCATGACCAGAATAGGTGTGGACTACATACCATCTTGCTCTTGGGTCTCTGTCTTTTCTTTCATTAATAATTTCTGTCAAAACTATCCCCTCGTATTATCCTATTACTAAGCCTAAAAGCTTGTGAATAATAAAGTCGAATAAGTATATAAATAGAGCAGATACAATACTTAAAACTAAAACAAGAGCGGAATATTTTAATAGTTCTGATTTGCTAGGCCAAACTACTTTTTTAAGTTCAGTTCTGACACCCTTAAAGTATCTTTTTACGCGGCCTTCTTTGTTAACTTTTTCAGTCACTTAACTCACTCCTATCCTATTTAGTTTCTTTGTGACTTGTGTGAGTCTTGCAGAATTTGCAATATTTTTTCAACTCAAGTCTTTCAGTAGTATTCTTCTTATTCTTATAAGTTACATAGTTTCTGTTCTTGCACTCTTGGCAAGCTAGAGTTACTCTATCAGCCATTTGGCACCTCCTATAAATAGATTTTAATTGAAAGTTTTGAGAAATAAAATCTTTTATTTAGTCTTTAATTCACTCAATAAAAAAAGGGCCTCTAAACCCTATGGCTTTATTTCTATCTAAGTTAGTATAGCATATAAAGATAAAACTTGCAAGAATTTTTAAATTATTTTCTTGAAATTTCTCTCTTTTTTAGCTAAAAATATGATACCATAATTATACTTATAGATAAAGTCTTTTGAAATTAAATTTTTCCGTGATTAATAAAGTTTGAGGTGGATATAAATGGAAGAATATTTTATGGCTTTGGCCCTAGAGGAAGCAAAAAAGGCCTATGCAAATAATGAAGTGCCAATTGGCTGCGTCGTCGTTAAAGATGGTAATGTCATTGGCTCTGGTTACAATAAAAAAATCGAAAAAAATAATTCTCTCTACCACGCTGAGGTTATAGCCCTAAGCCAGGCTTGTGAGACTTTAGGATCTTGGTGGCTAGAAGACTGCGACGTCTATGTAACCCTAGAGCCCTGTCCCATGTGTGCAGGCTACATGTTAAATTCTAGAATTAGAAAACTCTACGTTGGAACAAGAGATCCTCGTATGGGATCTTGTGGGTCTGCCCTTGATCTTTCAAATCATCCTAGCTTCAACCACTCCTTCCCTGTTGTTTTTGGACTTTTAGAAGACCAATGCTCACAAATTCTCAGCGATTTTTTTAAAAACTTAAGAAAAAAATAAGGCCCTAGGTTTAATTCATTCCCAGGGCTTTTTGCTTTGTACGTTTGCTTTATACAATTGTTGGATCTTTTTCTTTAATTATCTCATCGTAATAAATGCTTTGGCCTATAGTTGATAGTAGTGAAGTTAAAGTTAGAAGTAAAATAGTAATAATAACTCCGCCTATGCCTAGAGACAAGCTTTTTGTAACAATACTTATTATTGCTAAAACTACTCCAAGAATTATAGGAACAAAGTCATAAAGAATATTTAAAATAAAAAGTCTAAGCTTGTGACCATTTGTAAGATTTGCTGATCCCTTTAGATAACTATCAGGTCCCTTGGCCTTAAAGTCGTAAATTAAGAAAAAGGAAAAACAAAAAGCTAGGGATACAACAACTAATAAAATTCCACCAAGAATAGGAATAAGACCTACAAGTCTTGAAATGAAAGTTATTAAAAAGGCCACTAGCAAAATATCCTTGTAGGAACTTTTAAAAATTTCGATTAGGCCCCTTATAGAATATCCTCCACCTCTTAGTAAATTTAATAGGCCAATTTGATTGGTTCCTAAAATACTAAGAGATAAAGTTCCTTGGACTAGAATATATATAAATGACTTTACTGAGTTATCTCTAGCCATGTCTCTAGTTATAGTTTCAAAGTTACTTTTGTCTAACAT
>CAYFUN010000043.1:1990-6221 GCA_964346535.1 uncultured Peptoniphilaceae bacterium | reverse complement strand
TAGGCTGGCTGGTGAAAAATCTTTCTTAGTTCTTTATGGCGACACAGTTTTAGAAGTCAGCGGAGATATTTATGACAGACAAGTTCAAGAGCTAGTAGAAAAATTATTGGAGCTAGGAAGATGGCTAGGGATCAATTCCAAACACTAACTGAGCCAATGTACTACACTCTTTTGGCTCTAGGTCAAGTTAGAAACGGATCAGAAATAACTTCCTGGGTAAGTAAAATTACAAATGGCAGAATTAATCTGGCTCCAGGAACTCTTTACGCCCTGCTAGCTCAGTTTTTGGAAAATGATTTAATAAAAAGAGTTGATGCAGACAAAAAAGGCAAGCACTATATTCTTACAGAAGAGGGAAAGGACCTATTAAAAGAAGAAGTTGCTAGACTTAAACTTTTAATTTCAAATTACGAAGACAATTTTAAAAATTAAACTCAAACCTAGGACGAAAATTATTTGTCTTAGGTTTTTATTTTTGCGTGGAATATTTTTTTAATAAAGCCTATAATTAAAGAAGAAAGTTAAAAGGAAAAAGACATGGAAAATAAATTTAATTTTAAAAAAGTTTTTGAAGAAAAATTTTTATCATATGTAAAAATAACTAGCCAAAGTAATGCAAAAGCAACAGAAGTTCCTTCAAGTGAAGGTCAATGGACATTAGCAAAAGTTTTAGCAGCTGAACTAGAAGACCTAGGCCTAGAAGATGTTTATATAAACGACTTTTGTGTCGTTCATGGAGTTTTGAAAAAAAGATTAAAGACAGATAAAAAAACTCCAGTAGTAGGTTGGGTTTGTCACTTAGATACAGTTGACG
This sequence comes from uncultured Peptoniphilaceae bacterium, assembly GCA_964346535.1. Taxonomy (GTDB): domain Bacteria; phylum Bacillota; class Clostridia; order Tissierellales; family Peptoniphilaceae; genus Neofamilia. Next base: position 5,407 of record CAYFUN010000043.1, on the reverse strand, counting down.
TATCCCTAAGCCCAGACATAAAGGCTCAAGTAATTAGGTCTTATCCAGGTAGAGACATAGTTCAAAACGAAGACTTAGGTATTGTGTTAAAGGAAGCAGACCATCCAGAATTAAAAGCCTATATTGGCCAAGATATAATTGTTTCTGACGGCACTTCAGTTCTTGGAGCAGACAACAAGGCGGCTATTGCAAATGTAATGACAGTTCTTGAATACCTTAAAGAAAATCCCCAAGTAGACCATGGCGAAATTCACATAGCCTTTGTGCCAGATGAAGAAATTGGCCTAAGGGGAGCGAGAAAAATTGACTACGAAAAGTTTAAAGTCGACTATGCCTACACCATTGACTGCTGCCAACTGGGAGAAGTTGTTTATGAAACCTTTAATGCAGGAAGCGGCCGAGTTCACATCAAAGGAGTTTCAGCCCATCCAATGTCTGCCAAGGGCAAATTAGTAAATCCCCTAATGGTAGCCAACGACTTTATAAATATGCTAGACAGAAATCAAACTCCAGAAAATACTGAAGGAAGAGAAGGTTATATTTGGGTTAACGGAATAAATTCAAATGTTATAAAGGCAGAAATATCTTTTAATATCAGAGACCATTCAAAAACTGGCTATGAAAATAAAAAATCTTATCTTAGACAGGCAGTTGACTTATTAAAAGCCAAGTACCCAAAGGCAGAAATCTCTATAGAAATGGAAGATGTCTATGCCAATATTTATGATGCAGTAACTGCTGACAACAGAGAATGTATTGATAATATTTATAAGGCCTTTGAAGAGTTAAATATCGAGCCAATTACCATCCCAATGAGAGGTGGAACTGACGGGTCTTATATTTCTAGCCTGGGCATCCTTACGCCAAATTACTTTACTGGCGCCCACAATTTCCACGCCACTAGCGAGTTTTTGCCAATGGATTCAGCAGAAAAATCTTGCCTAGTAACTTTAAAATTAATAGAGTTAGCAGCTAAATAAGATGAAATATTTTTCTTACTACCAAGGCCCCTTAGGTCAAATGCTAATGACCAGCGATGGAAGTCATCTTTTAAGTTTAGACTTTGAAGACGGCAAATATATTCCTAAGGAATTAAAAAACTTTCAAGATAAATCTGACTTAGCAGTCTTTATTCAAACTAAAAGATGGTTGGACCTTTACTTCAAGGGACAGGTTCCAGATTTTTTGCCCCCAATAAAACTTGAGGGAACAGAATTTAGAAAAAAAGTTTGGGCAGAACTTGTAAAAATTCCTTATGGCACAAGTAAGACTTACGGAGACCTTAGCCAAGAAATATTTGCAAATAAAAAATACTCCCAAGCTCTTGGTGGAGCAGTAGGCCACAACCCGATTTCAATTATTGTTCCCTGCCACAGGGTTTTAGGAGCAGACGGACAACTAACTGGTTATGCTGGTGGCTTAGATAAGAAAAAATATCTATTAGACCTAGAAAAAATTTCCTATAGAAAGTGATTAAAATGGAAAACTCAAATTTATTTAAACTTGACTGTGTAAAATTTAAAAATATTTTGTCTGTAGACGACCTAGCAATAAAGGAAAATATAATTACATGTATAGTTGGCCCAAGTGGTAGCGGCAAGTCAACTCTTGTAAAACTTTTAAACAAAATGATCTCCCCTGATTCTGGAAAAATTTATTATAGGGGCCAGGACATCGATGAAATTAATTCAATAGACCTTAGGCGAAAGGTTTTAATGGCCAACCAAAGTCCAGCAATATATAAGGGAACAGTTAAAGACAATTTATTAATTGGCCTAAAGTTTGCTGAAAAGCCACTGGCATCAGATGAAAGGCTAGAACAAATACTTGCTGACCTGAAAATAAAAAAATCCTTAGATGACCAAGTAGAAAATCTTTCTGGGGGAGAAAAGCAGAGAATATCCCTAGGCAGACTTTTATTAATGGACGGAGAAGTTTTAATTTTAGACGAGCCATCTTCAGCCTTGGACCAAGACACAGAGGCCTTTGTTATGGACTATATTCTGTCTTATGTAAGGACCAAGGAAAAATCTCTCATAGTAGTAACTCATTCGAAAAAATTAGTCCAAGACTATGCTGATGCAATAATTGAGATAAAAGAAGGAAGGGCTCTTTATGAATAATAACTTAGATATTAGCCTATACAGGATGGCAGCTGCCTATATTTTTGTAGTAATCCTTTTAATAATAGTTAGAAAAAAGAAACTCTCCAGGGAAAAAGAAATCCTCTTAGCCAGTTTTCGAATGACTGTCCAATTAATTTTGGCAGCCTATCTCTTAGTTTATATTTTTAAGGCCAACAATCCTCTTTATATAATTCTTTTGACCTTGGTTATGGAGGCCTTTGCAGTTAGAAATATAATTAATAGAACCAAGAGAAAACTTTCAGCTAGGCTAAAAAAAGTTATCGCCTTTTCCATTGTCACATCGACTTTGGCTTGCTTACTTTATTTTATTCTTGTAGTTTTAAATGTAAGGCCTTGGTATGATCCAAAAACTTTTATTCCAATAGCAGGCATGCTAATAGGAAACTCTATGACAGGAATAACCCTAGGAATAAATAATTTACTTGAAGGCATTCACGCCAATAGAAATCAAATTGAAAGCGCCTTAATGTTAGGAGCAAGGCCCAAAGATGCAGTAAAAGAAATAGTAGACAAGGCCTTTGACTCAGCAATAATTCCAACAATAAATTCTATGCTAGGCATGGGCATAGTATTTTTGCCAGGTATGATGACAGGACAAATCCTATCAGGCCAATCACCTCTAGTAGCAACCCGCTACCAAATAGCAATAATGTTAGGAATATTAGGAGCAGTTTCTTTAAGTGTAATTATTTTTGTAAACCTTGGGTCAAAGACATTTTTTAATGACAAAGACCAATTTATATTAGAAATAGAAGAGGAGAAGTAAAGCTATGCTTTGTAAAATAATGGACAGATGCGGAGGCTGTCATTACAACCACGACAACTATCCCTTGTCCCTAGAAGGAAAAGAAAAATACCTAAGAGAACTTTTCCCCGATGAAAATATTGAACCTATAGAAGGCGAGTGGAATCCATATTACTATAGAAACAAAGTCCACGACGCCTTTGCTTTTGATGGTAAGGAAGTTATTATGGGCAAGTATGAAGAGTACACAAAAAACGTCTTAGAAATAGACTCGTGTTTAATCGAAGACACCAAGGCCCAAGAAATAAATGCCACAGTAAAAGATCTGGCCAAGTCCTTTAAGTGGTCCATTTACGATATAGACACTAAAGAAGGACTTTTAAGAGGGTCCTTAGTTAGAATTGGCAAAAGTTCAAAAGAAATTTTACTAGTAATAATTGTAACAGACCCACTAATTCCATCATCAAAGAACTTTGTTAAGGCAATAAGAAAAATTCATCCAGAGATAACATCTATAGTCTTTAA
>CAYFUN010000043.1:0-1890 GCA_964346535.1 uncultured Peptoniphilaceae bacterium | reverse complement strand
CACAATAAAATAAAAAACGCCTACTTCACAGCCATGGACGCAGGCCTTTATTTACAAGATTTAAAAGCAAATAATATAAAAGTCGACGGCATAATAGTAGACCCCGCCAGAAGCGGCCTAGACGACAACGCCATCCAAGGTCTACTTGACCTTGAAGCAGAAAAAATAATCTATATATCCTGTAATCCACACGCTCTTAAAGATGACTTAGAAAAACTAAGGGACAAATATAAAGTTGAAAAAATTAAGGGATTCGATATGTTTCCGTGGACAGATCACGTTGAGAGTATAATTCTGATGACGTATTGTGGTGATGATAAGAAATAAGACCTGTCGACCACAACATGTAGTGGTTTGAGAGCGAAAATCGGGTCAAAAATCGGTGAAAAAGCACCGTTTTTTGACCCGCATTTTTGGGGTGATTTATAGATGACATAGGGTTATTTGAGTGATGATAGGATAAAAATGAGAAAAATAGATTGATAAATTGATGGGTAAATAAAAAACTATTGCTGAACATTAGTATTTTTATATGAAATAAATAATTTAATAAACCCATTTTGTGTTGAGGAGGAAGAAATTATTGAAAGCAAAAAATATGATGCTAAAAATAGGAGTAGTATTACTATTTTCAATTTTCATCTGGAGATTAATACTACACTTTAATAGTATGTTTTCAGGAGATAAGTATAATTCTACAATTCATTTCTTTACTGGCTTAGCTATTACGATTCTAAGCTTTATACTTGTCAATACTACACGCAGAACTGATCGAATTTCTTGGAGGCAGATCGGGATGAGTGATTTATGTACAAATATTATTTCCTTTTTTGTCGGAACAATCCTTTGGTTTATACCTGCAGTGATTGGTCTAGTTATTGCCTTATTAGTTGGCTGGGCTGAAATAACAGTAACAACAAACTTGAATCAACTTTTATTGAGTACTTTAATTTTATATATAACAGTATTTTTAATAGAAGCATTTCCAGAAGAACTTATAATGAGGGGATACATTTACAGTCATGTAAATGCAATGTTTCCACACTGGATAACTCTCATTATACAAACGCTGATTTTTTCATTATTTGCATACTTTATAGGAGCAGTATATTCTTTGGAACAACTTCTCTTTATCCCTGGATATGGTTTTATGTTGGGTTATATTAGAGCCAAGTCGGGAAATGTATGGACTTCAATAGGATTTCATACAGTAATCATGACTGCATCACAAATAATAAACCCAATGCATGGTCATTTTGATGTTAATGGAGTCTTTGCTATTCGATTTTTTGCTTTCAACCTAATACCCTATATATTAGGAGCTATTGCTTTAGAATTTATTTATCCTAAGCATAATTGGAGTGAAATAATTCCAATTAATAATAGTTAATTAAGACACATTTTTCTTATATTGAGATTTAAGTATTATTTATAATCAAATAGATAAATAGGAATTTGAATGGAGGGATTACATGGTAAATAAAACAGATGCCATTGAGATAATAACATATGCTGAAGAAAATGGAATTAACATTTGGATAGATGGTGGTTGGGGAGTAGATGCGCTATTAGAAGAAGAAACAAGAACACACAACGATATTGACTTATTTGTGGAAGAAAGTAATAGTAAAAAGTTTATTGAAATATTAAAAGAGAAAGGCTTTGCAGAAGTTAAAGAAGTATATACCACCACATCTCACACGGTTTGGAAGGACTCTAAAGGTAGAATAATTGATCTTCATATATTTAAATTCAACGAGCAAGGATATATTGTTTTTGAAGGAGAAGCATATCCTCCAAAGGTGTTTAGCGGTATTGGGAAAATAGGTGATAAGATGGTAAGATGTATTGATGCTGAAAATCAAGTATTATTTCACTTGGGCTATGAGC
>CAYFUN010000042.1:0-6844 GCA_964346535.1 uncultured Peptoniphilaceae bacterium | reverse complement strand
TCGCTTAGATGATAAGACTTTTAAAGACGATTTAGTAAAGGCCTTAGACTTGTGCAAGCTTTTAGGCGAAGACTATCTGACTCAAATTTTGTTAGACAAATGCCAGAAATTTAATATTAAGCTTTCATAAAAAAAGACCTTAAAGCATTTTTTTGCTCTAAGGTCTAATTTTATATTTTTATTTTTTATACTGCACAAGGGCTGTAGCCACAGTCTTGACATTCTGAACAGCCGCCTGAATGGTTCATAGGGCCGCCGCACATTGGACATACGTCTGGGTTTTCTTCTAGTTCTTTGGCTATTTCTCTATTTAATTCTTCTTGTAGCTCTTCGATTCTGTTTCTCTTTGTTGAGTCTGTTGTTAGAATTCCAGATCTTTCACAGCCGTCTCTATAAATTGTTATTCCCTTTAGATTATTTTCCCAAGCGTGGATATATAAGTCTTCTACTTGGTCAACTGTAAATTCGTTTGGTACATTTACTGTTGATGAAATAGATGCGTCTATAAATTGTTGGAAGGCTGCTTGGACTTTTATTCTCTTCTTATAGTCAAGTTTGTCTGCTGTTACTATAAAGTCTGGCAGGTCTTCTTCGTTGCCTATATCGTTGGCGTTCATATATCTTCTTACTATATCTGAGTACACCTTGTAGTAGGTGTCTACTCCGTGGATTGATTCTGTCTTTCTAGTGTAGGCGATTTGGAAAAGTGGCTCTACTCCATTTGAACAGCCTATTAGAGTTGAAATTGATCCTGTTGGTGCTATAGTTAGAAGTTGAGAGTTTCTAAGTCCGTGTTCTTTTATTAGTTCTAGAACGTCTTCATCTGCATTGTGAAGGATAAATGGACTCTTTAGAACATATTCTTCTTTATAGGCTGGGAATGGTCCATCTTCTTTTGCTAGTAGGGCTGATTGTCTCAAGGCTTCGTTTATTAAAAGTCTACCTATTTGGTTTATTAGAGATATGGATTCGTCTGATCCATATTCTATGCCCATTTTTATAAAGGTGTCTGCTAGACCCATTATTCCAAGACCAATTTGTCTAAGGTCATTACAAACTTCTCTTTGTTGTTTTAGTGGATGGAGGTTCATATTTTCATCTAAGACTCCGTTTAGATAAATTACTCCATTTCTAACCATTTCTGCAAATTTTTCAAATTCAAATCTGGCGTATTTTGTAAATGGATGGATTACAAATTCGCCTAGGTTTATTGAAGATAGGTTACAGGATCCAAAGGCTGGAAGTGGTTCTTCTGCACAAGGATTTACTCCTGCATATTCAAAACCTGGGTCTTCGCTCATTAGGTGCCAAGCTTTTATATTGTCCCAATAAAGGATACCTGGCTCTGCCATTTTCCAGTTGTTTAGGGCTAGGTCTCTAAAAAGCTTTCTAGCGTTAACTCTTTTTTCTATTACTTCTCCAGTTGCTTCTACAGTAAATTTTTGAGTGTAAACTTCATCATTTACAACTGCTTGCATAAATTCATTGTCAACATTAACTGAAATGTTTGCTGATGTTACCTTTGATAGGTCTGACTTTACTGCTATAAATTCTTCTAGGTCTGGGTGAGAGCAATCCATGTTTAGCATTAGGGCTCCACGTCTACCCTTCATTCCTATTAGAGATGTTGTCATAGAGAACAGGTCCATAAAGGAAACTGCTCCAGTTGTTGTTGAAGCTGCGTTGTTAACTTTGGCTCCTCTTGGTCTAAGTTTAGAAATGTTTAGGCCAACTCCGCCACCGTAGGAATAAGTTCTAGCTAGGTATTTGGCAGTGTCGTAAATTTCTTCTATTGAGTCGCCTACCTTTGGCATTACATAGCAATTAGAAAGAGTAACTTTTTTTCCTCTAAGGGCAAGGCCTCTACCTGCTAGGATTCTTCCTGCTGGCATAAATTTCTTGTCTTTAATTGCTTTTTTAATGGCTTCGTCGCCGCCTGATACCCTGTCTAAAAATTCTTCAAAGGATTCGTTGTTGTATCTATATTTCTTTTCATAGATGTCCCTTTGAAGGTCGGTCATTTCCCAGCCTTCTCTTCTTAGTTTTTCCCTTTCTTGCCTGTAAATAATATATTTTTTGGCAACGTCTGGGCGCAACTTCATTAGCTCAAGTTCTACTGCGTCTTGAATTTTTTCTATACTAAGTTCTGCTTCGTTTTTAAAATCTGCTTCAATTTTTTCTGCGATCTCTTTAGATATCTGAGAGTCTACACCTATTTCTGTTTCTGCCATGGCCTTTTCTATGGCTATAACAATTTTTTCCCCTTCAAATTCTACTAAATTGCCGTTTCTCTTTCTAACTTGCACTTTATCCAACCTCCACTATATATTGTATGCTAAACACATTTATTTTCGCAATACATACTATATCATAGGGGGCTCAAAAGTACAACAGCAAAAATAAAAAAAGTTACGCAAAATTTTTTTGCTTTCTGCGTAACCCTTATAAGTCCTATATTGTTAAAAAATTTATTTGTTAAATATTTTTTCTCCTAGGGCCTTGTACAAAATTGTAGCCAGTCCTGCTCCAACTAAACCTTGAAAAATATTTCCAGGAAGTGAAGCAACAGCTGCTGGAAAATCGTACATAAATATTTCTACAAGAAAATATCCTAGGGCCATAAAAATTCCACCTACAGCTGCTGGAGCGAGAGGCATTTTTCTTTTAAAGACTTGTCTAAATAATAAGGCAACTATTAGTCCTTCACAGCCCTTTATAACAAATGTAAATGGTGCATAATAAGCATAGCTTAAAAGTATATCTGCAAGAGCTGATCCAAGTCCTCCTACTATAAAACCACCAGCTGGTCCTAAAACTAAAGCAGATAAAATAACAAGAGCGTCTCCTAGGTTAATGTATCCCTTAGTTGCTATTGATGGAATAGATATTACCATGGTTGCAACTGTAGTTAAAGCCATCATCATTCCGTAAATGGCAATTTTTTGTGTTGTTAGTTTACTTGTACTTTCTCTCATAAAAAAATCCTCCTTATATCTATAAAGAGGATATCATATTTTGGTCTATAATAAAGTACCATTTTAGCTAAATTTTAGCCTACCAGTTATTTGAATCTGGCAATTCTTTGTAAAATTTTGTCCTTACCAAAGAGATATAAAATATTTGCAAGTTCTGGTCCGTGTTGGACTCCTGTTAAAACTATTCTCGTTGGCATAAATAAGTTTTTGCCCTTAATGCCAGTTTCTTTTTGAATGGCTTTCATTAGGCCCTTGGCTTCTTCAAAAGTAAAATCTTCAATTGATGATACCTTGTCTTCTAGGGCTTGAAGAAGCTGTGGAACTGTTTCTCCCTGAAGAATTTCTTTTTCTTCTTGGCCAAGGTCTGGTGCATCTTCAAAGGCAAAGCTAATAGCCCCTGGAATTTCTTTTAGGTTTGCAACTGAGTCTTGAATAGTTTGTAATAAGAAAATTATCCAGTCCTTGTGGTTTTTGTAATAGTCTTCGTCCATTAGACCTGCTTCTAAAATATATGGCTTGGCTAGGTCGTAAATTTCATCTCCAGATAATTCCTTCATATAGTGGGCGTTAACCCAATCTAGTTTGTGCCTGTCAAAAATTCCGCCTGCATTTGAAACTCTATCAAAGTCAAAGGCTTCTTCCATTTCCTTGAGGCTAAAGATTTCTCTGTTGTCTGCAGGTGACCAACCAACTAAGGCCAAATAGTTTACTAGACCTTGTGGAAGGTAGCCTGATTTTTTAAAGTCTTCTACTGATACATCTCCTTCTCTTTTTGAAAGTTTCTTTCTTTGGTCATTTAAAACTGTTGGAAGATGAACGAAAGTTGGCTTTTCCCAACCAAAGGCTTCGTATAGGTAGACGTGTTTTGGAGTTGATGAAATCCATTCTTCTCCACGAACAATGTGGGTAATTCCCATTAGGTGGTCATCTACAACTACTGCTAGATGGTAAGTTGGATAGCCATCTGACTTTAGTAGAACTTGGTCATCAACGTCATCAGAATTTATAGATATGTGGCCTCTTACTAGGTCATCAAATTCTAGATTTTTGTTCTTAGGCATTTTTAGTCTAACTACATATTCTTCGCCAGCTGCTATTCTCTTTTTTGCATCTTCAAGACTAACTCCCCTGCATAGGCCGTCGTATTTTGGAATTTTTCCTTCTGCCCTTTGCATTTCTCTAAGGTCATCTAGTCTTTCCTTGTTGCAGAAACAATAATAAGCATAGCCTTTTTCAATAAGCTCATCTACATATTTTTTATATATATCAAGTCTTTGAGATTGGATGTATGGACCACGGTCTCCTTTTTGGCTGACATGGCCCTTATCATCAACTATAACTCCTTCGTCATAGTCAATGCCTGCCCAGTGAAGGGAATTAATTAAATTTTCTATGGCTCCTTCTACAAACCTTGTTTGGTCTGTGTCTTCAATTCTAAGGATAAACTGACCGCCATGTTTTTTTGCAAATAAATAATTATATAGGGCTGTCCTAAGGCCTCCAATGTGCAAATAGCCTGTTGGACTAGGTGCAAATCTCACTCTTACATTTTCCATTTTGTTTCCTCCTAATTTCTTCATCTACTTAAATAAAAATATTATTCTTTTCTGCCATAGCTATAAACTCATTGTTGCTGGCAGTTTCGTCCATAAGTTTTAAAATACTTTCTGTAACATCTGCAGTAGAAAGTTCTCCCATAATCCTTCTTATAGATGTTGCCAGTTTGTATTCATCTTCATTTAATAATAACTCTTCTTTTCTAGTTCCAGACTTATAAATATCAATTGCTGGGAAAATTCTCTTTTCAGAAAGTTTTCTGTCTAAATGGACTTCCATATTGCCTGTTCCCTTAAACTCTTCGTATATTATATCATCCATCCTAGACCCTGTCTCTACTAGGGCAGTTGCTAAAATCGTAAGCGATCCGCCTTCTTCAATATTTCTAGCTGCTCCAAAGAATTTCTTTGGCTTATAAAGAGAAAGTGGGTCTAGTCCTCCAGATAGGGTTTTGCCAGATGGTGGAGTCACAAGGTTATAGGCCCTGGCTAGACGAGTTATTGAGTCTAATAAGATTATAACATCTTCCTTGCTTTCTACCAATCTTTTTGCCCTTTCAATTACCATTTCTGCAACCTTTATGTGGTTTTTAGCCTGTTCGTCAAAGGTTGAATAGACAACTTCACCTGCTACTGACCTTTGCATGTCCGTAACTTCTTCTGGTCTTTCATCTATTAGTAAGACAATTAAATGGCTGTCTGGATATTTTTCTTCTATGGATTTGGCAATCATTTTTAAAAGAGTTGTCTTTCCAGACTTAGGTTGAGAAACTATTAAGCCCCTTTGGCCCTTGCCTATTGGTGAGAGTAGGTCTAACATTCTCAGTGCCAGTGGATTTTTCCCTGCTTCTAAAGTCAATCTTTCCTTTGGATAAATTGGTGTCAACTCATCAAATGACGGCCTTCTAGAAATATATTTTGGGTCCCTGTCGTTTACTGACTTGATATAAATTATTGCATTAAACTTTTCTGAATTTGATGGTGGCTTAGTAACTCCTACAACCTTGTCTCCAGTTTTTAGTCTAAACTTTCTAATTTGAGACGGAGATACATAGACATCGCCATCAGAGCTTAGGTAGTTGTCTCTTCTTAAAAATCCATAACCGTCAACTAAAACTTCTAAAATTCCTGATACGTAATTAAAGTCGTCCATGGACTCTAACAAGTCTGTGGCGTTGTCTGAAAGGTCTTCAGTGTCAATGTCTGAATTTATACTTGGCCTTGGTCCTAGAATTTCTACTTGGTCTTCTTCGTCTTCATATTCATGATCATCTTCAGCTTCTTCAACTGGATCATCATCTTGTCCTTGCTTGCTTTTTATTAGGCGAAGGAGGTCTGGCTTTTTGTACTTGTAATAGTCTTCAATATTTTTTTCTTTAGCTAAGTCTCTTAATTCTACTAAAGATAAATTTTCAAGTTTTATTTGCTCTTGCAGGGCCTTATCAATTTCTTCTCTCAGTTCTTTTTTTCTATACTTATAAGGAGCGTCAATGCCCAATTTCTCTGCTACTTCCCTAAGGTCAACTAATTTTAAAGAGTCTAGGTTTACTCCTTCAAAAACTCCTGCTTCAGTTCCCTTAATATCTGCATTTAAATTTTTTGTAGAAATTAAATCTATTAAGTCTGACTTGGTCATTTTTTCTTTTACATCTAAACCTAGAGACTGGGCAATTTGTCTCAGGTCTTGGATGGATTTTTCACTTAGAACATTTAGTGGTTTCTTTTCTTGGTCCATGGTCCCTCCTATTTTATAAGTCCTTGTTCTTTATAGTATCTGGCAGCTCCGTCGTGAAGTGGCAGGTCTGCTATGTCTTCTAAAGAATTTTCAAGAGTTAAATCCTTTAAAAAACTGTGATTTTCTTTTAAGCTATCAATGTTTTCCCAAAAAGTTTTTGTCAGCTGATAAATAGTTTCTTCGTCCATGTCCTCATCTGTAAACATAACCATTTTTATAGCTGAGGTGTTTATGTCTTCTTCTAGTTCTTCATAGACTCCTGCCTTTAGTGTATAAGATGAGTACCAAGGATAGTCTTTTTTTAACTCTTCTATAAAGTCATTTGGAATTTCTAAAATCTTGCTGTCAGTTGTCTTTAGCATTTCAGTTACTGCAGAAGTTGGTGCTCCTGCCATAATCCAGGCTCCATCAGTTTGCTTGTTTCTCATTAGGTCAATGGCCTCAGTAAAATCTACGTATTGGACCTTAATGTCGTCTGGATAAGTAAGGCCTGCCTTTTGTAAATGAACTGATGCTTCTTCTTCTGTTGTTGATCCTGCTATTCCTGGGGCAAAGGTCTTGCCTTTTATATCGGCTAG
>CAYFUN010000041.1:0-7019 GCA_964346535.1 uncultured Peptoniphilaceae bacterium | reverse complement strand
GAAAAATAAAAAAGGTCTGGACATCCAGACCTAAATTGATTATTCATAAATATAAGATTGTCTGTCGATTTGGCCTACAATATAGGCTTTTTCTTTTGACAAGTCGAGGACAGTTGTGTCGGCGAAAATGTCTGACAGACTTTGCTTTCTTTCAGTAAAGGCCACCAAGAGATATAGGAAAAATAAAATCCCATAAGTATGGATAAACCTGCCGAAAAATTCTCTAGTTACAACTTGAGGAAAAGTCAAAGGATTTCCATCTAGGGAAACGACCTTTAAATTAAAGACCATCTTGCCTAAACTTTGACCGCCAGTAAAATAAGTTGTCAAAGTAAAATATAATAGATAGAAAAAAGTTGAAAGCCCTGTATAAAGGCCCTTTGACTCAAATCCAAATAAGTTGAAAATTAAATTTACTACAATGCCAGCGGCGGCAGTGCCAACCATGGCATCAAAGACAAAGGCGAAAAACCTTCTAAAAAATCCTGCATAAAGTTCCTTAGGATAAAAGTCCTTGCCAAACTCGTTTTCAAAATAAAGGGGATAGTTTTCCTTGACCTGGTCTCTAACTTTTTCTTTCTTTAAAAAATCGTCAATGTCTTCTTTGTCCTTGTCGTCTTTAAAGACAAAGGCCCCACGGCTAGTTTCAAAATCTTCAGCTGCTGCATCTAAGTTTTCAATATGATCTTTTTTCTCTTCTACTTCTTCATTGAAATTAAAATCATTGTTCATTAGAAACCTCCATAAAGGTAGTAGGCCCTAGGATAAGCTTGATCTTGTTTTTCAATAAAATACTTAAGGTCGCCAAGTTCAGATTTAGAAGCTAAGAAAGAAGAAAAAGGTCCAAAGATTTCAGATAGAGAATCAGTTGGCAGACTGTATTTAAAAACACTTGGATAGGCAATGTTGTTATCTGCAATAAGTGCTTCAAGGGCATCTTCAGAATTTCCAATTTTATCAACTAAGCCATTTTCTAGTGCCTGCTTAGCAGAATAAATTCTACCATCTGCAAGTTGACGCACCTTGTCCTCAGGCATATTTCTACCTTCAGCAATTATTTTTACAAACTTATCATAAGACTCGTTAATTAAGCTCATCCAAATAGCAACTTCTTCTTCAGATGGTTCCTTGTAAGGAGAGCCCATGGCCTTGTTTCTACCAGAAGCATAAATGTGAGACCTAACTCCGTACTTTTCCATTAGACCTGCATAGTCCATAGTTTGAGAAATTACACCAATAGACCCAGTCCAAGTTTCAGGGTTTGCAAAAATCTTGTCAGCATCAGCAGCAACATAGTAGCCACCAGAAGCAGCCAAGTTTTTCATAGAAACATAAATTGGAATACCTGCGTCTTTTATCTTAAGTAACTTTTCTCTAATTTCAGCAGACTCATAAACTCCACCACCAGGTGAATTAATTGTAAACAAAATTCCCTTAATAGTAGGATCGTCTAAAACCTTGTCTAACTGTTTTAAAAAGAAATCGTGGTTGTAGCCAGAGCCAGTAAAACTGTAACCAGAGCCTGCCATAATGGATCCATCTAAGTCCAGAAGGAGAATCCTTTCGTTTTTAGATCCAGCTTGGATTTCTTTTTCCTTGATGCCAGAAAGAGATTCGCCAAAGAACTTTTCATAAAAGCCAGTCAGCTCTTCAGAGTCTAATTCTTCCTTGGTCTTAAATTTTGGAACAGCAAGAGATATTACTAAAATAATAAAGGCAATTCCTGCTGCCAACCAACGTTTTTTGTTCATAATATTTTCTCCCTTTAAAAAAATTTAATCACTATACTTAATTATTACCCGAAAAGAGTCTTCCTATTCTAAAGATTTTTCTCCCTGTGGCCAGCCATTTTCAAATAGAAAAATGAATTTAAAACCACAGCCACTACAATAGAAAAGAAAAATATAAGTAAGGCAGTTGAAAAAGTTTCAGGACTAGATCCCTTAGCATCAAAGAACCTGCCTAGGCCTTGCATATAAAAAGCCGAGCCGAAAAAGTTAAAGGCATTAAAGACTCCAACAAAAACCGAAGTAAAGGCAATCGGCGCATAGTCAGTTAGTGTCGTAAAGGCATTTGAAATCGTGGTAATATTTAGGGCGCCAATAAGCAAAGCCAAAAATAAAACCAAGGCGAAAGGAGTCTCTTTAGGAAGGAAGGCGAACACCAACCACAAGAAGGCAATTAAAAGCGATTGAATAACCAGGGCCTTGTGCCTGCCAATTTTGTCGGCGACCTTTCCAGAAATAGGCGAGTAGACAATACCGCCAATAGACATAACCATCATCAAAAACGAAGCCTTAGTCAAGTCAAGGCCAAGATAGTCAGTATAATAAAGAGGTCCCCACAAGGAGAAAAACGCCTGTCTGGCCCCATAAGAAGTTAGCCCATAAAACAAGAGGGAAATAAAAAACCAAGTAAAATATGGATTTTTCTTTTCAGCTTCATCCTTAAGAGCAACTTTCTTCCCAGAAATTTTTTCATCTTCTAAAAAAAGTGAAGCCACAAGTAAAATAAAAGTAAAGACAATAAAGCCCCAGTAAATACTTGAAATTGAAAAATTATTTAAAAGAATTTCATAAGGGGAAGTGGAAAGCAGTGACCCAACATTGCCAATGGCCAAATAAATTCCCAGATAAAAAGAAAGGTCACGAACATCAAACCACTGGCGAATAAGATGGAGGCCAGGAACATAATAGCCAGAAACAGCCAGGCCAATTAAAAACCTGCCTAGCAGCAGCTGAGAAAAAGTTTCTGCCCTGCCGAAGAAAAAAGATCCCACAATTAATAAAACAAGACAGACTTGAATGATTTTTCTGCCGCCATACTTAGAAGTCAAAAAGCCCAAGGGAATTTGAGTCAGCCCATAAATATAAAAGACAATGGCGCCTAGTAGTCCAATTTGGCTATTAGAAATATTTAAAGACTCAGCTAGAAAAGGAGCCATAATTGCCATAGACTGCCTGTGAAAATTCGCCAGCAAATACGAAAGGCCAATAACAATTAAAGAAAAAATCGATTTTCTATAAGAAACTTCGTAAGCTCTCAAAACATTCCCCTCCATCAATAAGAAATCAACTAAAATTTGTGATATAATATATTTTAACACAAAAGCACGGAAAAGACGGAGGTAAATAATGGATTTACAAAAAAACAACCAAATCGAAATACTAGTTGCAGACGACGAAAATGCAATAGCAGATATAATAAAATTCAACTTAGAAAAACAAGGCTTCAAACTTAGAACAGCTAACGATGGAGAAGAAACTTTAGAAAAAATTTCTCAAAAAGTACCAGACCTACTTATCCTAGACATAATGATGCCAAAGAAAAACGGCTTTGAAGTCCTATCAACACTGAGACAAAAATATAAATTTCCAGTAATAATCCTAACAGCCAAAGAAGAAGAATCAGACAAGATTCACGGCCTAGAACTAGGAGCAGACGACTACATGGTAAAACCATTTTCCATAAACGAACTCATAGCCAGAGTAAAGGCAAATCTTCGCCGTTTAGACTTTCAAAACCCAGAACACAACGTGGACCAAATTGTCTACAAGGACCTATCCCTTGACCTGGGCAAATACGAACTAAAAAAACGTGGTCAAGTAATTGACCTAACAGTCAGAGAATTTGAACTCCTAAAATACTTAGCCCTTAGACAAGACCAAGTTGTCTCAAGAGAAACCCTGCTCACAGACGTTTGGGGCTACGAACACTTTGGTGACATAAGAACAGTAGACGTAACAGTAAGACGTCTAAGAGAAAAAATCGAAGACAAAGACGGCGACCCAGTATATATAAAAACAAAAAGAGGACTCGGCTACTACTTCGGAGGTTAACCTTGTTAAAAAGTATAAGAGTAAGATTTATTGCCATTTACTTCACCCTAGTTTTAGTAGCTATGATGATAGTAGGCATATTCATCGTAAACAGACTAGAAAACACCCAGGTCCTATCAATGGAAAAAGACATGCTGACAACAGCATCCACCATGGTGTCATCATCAGAAAAATTTTCCTCCCTAGACTGGATAGCGAAAAAAGGCCAAATCCAAAAACTTCTAGAAGACTGGAAAATAAATTCAACCTACCAGCTCTACGCCATATTTGATCCCAAAGATCCAAAGATAGTCGCCTCAGTAAATGTAAACACAAAAATAGAAGACCTAGCCCCAGCCCTTTCCTACAAGGGCCTAGAACCAGACCTAATCTTCTCAGCCTTCCAAGGCCAGACAGAAAAACTAACCAGGTCCAACCGAGAAAACAGACTAGGAGACCTGCACCTGGCCTATCCAATTTACAACTACGAAGGCCAAGTAAACGCAATCTTCTATATGATCGGCAACCTAGAGAGCATAAACAACCTGCTCCTAGACTCAAAAAAAATAATACTATCAGCAGGCCTAGTTGCCCTACTAGCATCAATAATCCTAGGCCTTATTTTGTCGTCTACAATTGTAAACCCAATAAGAGACCTGACAAAAAAAGTAGCAGTAGTAGCAAAAGGCGACTACTCCCAAAAAGTAGCAGTAAAATCCGACGACGAAATTGGAAAGCTGGCCCAGATGTTTAACTTCTTCACCGACCAGCTCCAAGACACCATGTCAACAATGGAAGTCGAAAGAGCAAAGCTAAACACAATCTTCGAATACATGGCAGAAGGAGTCTTGGCCATTGATACCAATAACAAACTCATCCACATCAACCAAGTCGCCAAAGAAATTTTAAAACTAGAAGACCTAGACATAAAATACCACAGCATAAATTTGCAAAAACTAAACATCTACAACATCGACTACAAAAACAGGTCCACCCTAGAAGGAGTCGTCTCAACAACAATTGATGGCAGACACTACAACTTAATTTACGGACCCTATCTTGACGACCTAGGCCTAGTCTCAGGAATAATAATTGTCTTCCAAGACGTATCCAAAGAACACCGCCTAGACCAAATGAGAAAAGACTTTGTAGCCAACGTCTCCCACGAACTAAAAACCCCACTGACCACAATAAAAACCTACACCGAAACCCTAATGGAAACCGACATGGACAAAGACGTAGAGAAAAACTTCTTAGGGATAATTGACAACGAAACAAACAGGATGACACGACTAGTCCAAGACCTCTTAGAACTATCAAACATAGACTCAGACGCCTGGACAATGGACCTAGAAAAAATAAACCTAAACACCCTAATCGACTCCTGTGTAAAATCCCTAGAGACTCTGCGAGCAGAAAAATCTATAATTTTAGAAAAGAAAATCCATACAGACAATCTAATCATAACCAACCACAGAGACTCACTAGAAAAAATCTTTATGAACATCCTTTCAAACGCCTACAAATACACCGAGTACCAAGGCACAGTATTAATAGACCTAATGGACTACAAAGACTCCTTTAGACTCACAGTAAAAGACAACGGCATCGGCATCCCATACGCCGACCAAAAACACATCTTCGAAAGATTTTATAGAGTAGAAAAAGGCAGGTCTAGAAAAGCAGGCGGAACAGGCCTAGGCCTATCAATAGCCAAAGAACTAGTAGAAAAACTAGGCGGCACAATAATTTTAAAATCAAAACCAAACATAGGAACAGAAATCAGTCTGATCTTTAAAAAAGACTTGGAGGACCTAAATGAAAGATAAACTACAAACCCTAACTATCTTCGTCCTCCTCCTAAGCTCAGTCTACTTACTATTCCTAAACTTTGGCATGGAGCCTGAAGACATATTCACCAGCACAAAACTAGAAGCAGAAGAAGACCAAAACCGTCCAACCCAAGACCTAATGGAAGACGCAATAAAACCAGAAGCCCTTTATATAAACTTTGGCGCAGGCCACCACACCCTTATAGACAACCCACTAAAAGACGGCTACTGGGACGACATCAAAGAAATAATAAAACAAATCTTCCAAGAAAAAGGCACAAACTCAGTGGCCCTAGACTCAATAACAGAAGACCTCTACAGCCAACTCTTAGAACAAAGGTCCATCTACATGGAATTTAACGACGGCCTAACAACGCTGACAATACTAAACGCCCTAAAAGCAGAAAGCTCCAGCAAACTGGCAGAAAAATTTCCAAAAATTCAAAGCCTCTATATATCCCTAGAAAAACCCTTTGTAGTAATAAAAAATGAAGGCTCAATAAAACTACTGACCTTTGACGACCTGCCAACAGAAAACCTAAACATAAAAGTAGCAAATCTGTTTTTAGACGGCTACAACCCCTACGACCTGGCAGGAGAAATATTAGAAAACACAAGCACAGCCTATATAGGAAGAATAAAAGACCACAAAATCGAAAAAATAAGCTATCAAAACCTACTTCAGACCCTAGACAACCAACAAATAGAAAACATAATAAGAAAATTCTTCAAAAAAGACCTAAACCTAATCAGAGTAATAAAAGAAGAAGGCGTCCAAACCATCTACGTAGACGGAGACAAACTCTTAAAAATCACAAACCTGGGACAAATCTCCTACTACGACCCCCAAATACCAAAAATAAAAGACCGAAACCTATACGTGTCCCTAGAAACAGCCCTCTCCTTTATATCAGACACCCTAGGCATCGACGACAGCTTGTACCTAAAAGAAATAAAAGAAGTCGAAGCCAAAGGCAGCCCAGGCTTTAAAATAATCTTCGGCAAATCAGCAGGAACCTACAAAGTAGAAATCGCAGACGAAAACATAAAGGACTACCTAGAAGTCGACGTCTACAACACCCACATAAATCGAATATCCAAATACTTTAGAGGCCCAACAGAAGAACGAAAAACCTACATCACAGTAGGAGAAGACCAAAGCCTAGAAAAAATAGTAAGAAAAAACACAAACCAAATAAAAGAACAACTAAAGCACCCAGCCCTAACCCAAAAACAAATCCTCAACCAAATAGAAGAAGCCAAAATAATCTACAAAGACAACAGCGACCAAAACCCCCTAGACCTATATTGGCAAATCAAAATCCAAGACCAGATAATAGACTTAAAAATAGAATATTAATTTTGTTAG
>CAYFUN010000040.1:0-7308 GCA_964346535.1 uncultured Peptoniphilaceae bacterium | reverse complement strand
ACTGGGTCTTTGCCAGCTTCTACTAGGGCCATTACTGTTTTAAATCTAGCTGTCCTATCTGCTTCTGGAACTTCTTCAAGGGCTTTTAAAAGTTTTTTCTTGTTGGCATTGTCGTCGTGGGCATCTCCTGCGTAGCGGGCTGAGTGGACTCCTGGGTCACCGTCAAGGGCGTCTACGAAAAGTCCTGTGTCGTCTGCTAATACCATATAAGATTCTGCTACTAAATTTCTCAGGCCTTGGGCTTTTAAAAGAGCGTTACCTGCTAGGGTGTCTGCGTTTTCGTCTACGTCAAAGCTTCCGTCATAGACTTGGTCCCTGGCTAGGACTTGGTAGCCTAGGTCTTTTAATATTGCTTGAATTTCTTCTACCTTGTGGCTGTTGTTAGTTGCTAGTAGGATTTTTTTCACTTCCGTATTCCTCCAAATAATTTTCTAAGGCCAATTTTTGGTCTACAAAGATATCGTTAATTCCATCTGTTGCCAGGTCTAGCATGGCTTTAAATTCTTCTTTATTAAAGGTGCCATTTTCACCTGAACTTTGGATTTCACAGTACTGGCCTTGGTCGTTCATTACTACGTTCATATCAACTTCCGCTTGGGAGTCTTCTTGGTAGTTTAGGTCTAGGAGAATTTCTCCGTGGACTTTTCCTACTGATACTGCTCCTAGGAAATTTTTTATTGGAAATTTTTCGATCTGGCCTTGGTCGTAAAGTTTTTTCACTGCCAAGTATAGGGCGACAAAGGCTCCGTTTATTGCTGCACACCTGGTGCCGCCGTCTGCTTGGATGACGTCGACGTCTATCCAAATTGTCCTTTCGCCTATTAGTTCTAAGTCGATGCAAGTCCTAAGGGACCTGCCAATTAGTCTTTGAATTTCTATACTTCTGCCATCTGCCTTGGGCCTAGTTGAGTCTCTTTGTTTTCTGGTGTTGGTTGATCCTGGAAGCATGGCGTATTCTGCTGTCAGCCAGCCTTGGCCTTGGTTTCTCAGCCAAAGGGGAACCTTGTCTTCTATCATGGCTGTACAAATAACCTTGGTCCTGCCCATTTCTATTAGGACTGACCCGTCTGGGTTTTCTGTGTAGTTGGTTGTTAATACTATGCCTCTTAGGTCTTGGTTTTCTCTGTAGTCTGGTCTCATTTTTACCTCTCTTATAAAAAAGTCATTTGGACTATGTGGTCGTCTAATAAGTTTCCAACTGTTAGGCCAAGGAGACGAACTTGTCTGTCTAGGTCAAATTCTTTAAAGAGCTCTAGGCCTTGGTCGAAAATTTTTTCCTTGTCGTTGGTATAAAGGTCCATGGTCTTGGACCTGGTGTGAACTGAAAAGTCGTCGTACTTTAACTTCACAATTATTGTCTTTCCCTGGATTTTCTTTTCTTTTAAGTCTTCGCTTACTTCTTCTGCAAATTTTTCTAGCATGTCTACTAGGACTTTTTCGTTTCTAGTTGGTTCAAAGGTCCTCTCTGTTCCTAGGGACTTGCGTTTTGAATAGGGCTCAACTGGTCTGGGATCAATGCCTCTGATTCTTGCGTAGACGTCTCTGCCTGCCTTGCCTAAAATTTTTACTAGGAAGTCTTCGTCTAGGGCCATTAGGTCCTTAACTGTTGATACGCCAAAGCTTTGAAATCTCTCTTGGGACTTGGGGCCAATGCCGTAAACTTTTGAAAGTGGAAAGGGATATAAAAAGTCTGGCATCATTTCTTCAGAAATTATTGTAAGTCCTGACGGCTTTTCATAGTCTGATGCAATTTTTGCTAGAAACTTGTTGTAGGAAATTCCAAAGGACATTGTCAGCCCAAGTTCTCCTTGAACTTTTTTTCTAATGTACTGGCAGGCTTCTAGGGAATTTATATCCAGGTCTGTCACATCTATAAAGGCCTCGTCTATTGAAAGTTTTTCTACCATGTCTGTAAGCTCATGGACAATATCGAAGACTTCTTTTGAAACTTCTGAATAGTGGTCGTGTCTAACTGGAACTACAATTAAATCCTTGCAAAGTTGCCTGGCCATAAATAGGGGCATGGCCGAGTGGATGCCGTACTTTCTCGCCTCGTAGTTGGCTGTTGTTACTATGCCTCTGTTGGACCTGCCGCCTACAACCATGGGCTTGCCCTTTAGACTTGGGTCGTCTCTTTCTTCTACTGCTGCATAAAAGGCGTCCATGTCCATGTGGATTATATTTAATTTTTCTATGTCCATAGGTCACCTCTTTTAAATAAATTATAACACAAAAAGAGCCTAGGGACAGCTGGTCTCTAGACTCTAAATATTTTATCTTGCTTTTTCTGCAACTTCTTTTTTAATTTTTTCTAAAAATGCGTCAATTTCTTGGGCGCCTAGGTCGATACCATCTCTGGCTCTAACAGAAATGTTTTTGCCTTCTACTTCTTTTTCTCCTACTACAAAGACATAAGGAATTTTTTGTAGCTGGCCGTCTCTAATTTTCTTGCCTAGTTTTTCGTCTCTTCTATCTAGGTCAATTCTAAAGCCTGCATCTTTAAAAGTTTTTTCAACTTCTTCTGCATAAGGTAGGAACTTTTCTGATACTGGAATAACCCTTAGTTGAACTGGAGCCAACCAAAGTGGGAACTTGCCAGCAAAGTGTTCAATTAAAATTCCTAAAAATCTTTCAAAAGACCCAAGTAAGGCCCTGTGAAGCATTACTGGTCTTTCCTTTTCGCCTTTTTCATTAATATAAGTTAGGTCAAAGTTTTCTGGTAGTTGGAAGTCAAGTTGAATGGTTCCACATTGCCAAGTTCTGCCAATGGCATCTTCTAGTTGGAAGTCGATTTTTGGTCCATAAAAGGCTCCGTCGCCTTCGTTAATTTCGTAGTCAATGCCTCTTTCTTCTAAGGCCTTCTTCAAACTATCTTCAGCTAGGTTCCAAGATTCTAGGTCTCCCATATAGTCATCTGGTCTTGTTGATACTTCAACGCTGTATTTAAAGCCGAAAGTTCCGTATAAGTAGTCGGCAAGATCAATCATTCTAAATACTTCGTCTTTGATTTGAGACCTTAGGCAGTAAACGTGGGCGTCGTCTTGGGTAAAGGCCCTAACTCTAAAGAGGCCGTGAAGGGCTCCTGAAAGTTCATGCCTGTGAACAAGGCCGTATTCAGCTAGTCTTATTGGTAGGTCCCTGTAAGAGTGAGGAGTTGATCCATAAACTATAACTGATCCTGGACAGTTCATTGGCTTAACTGCATAGTCGTTGTCATCAATTTTTGTAAAGTACATATTTTCCTTGTAGTGGTCCCAGTGACCTGATTGGTGCCAAAGGCCTTCGTTTAAAATAATTGGAGTTAGTATTTCTCCATAGCCATTGTCAAGGAGAACTTGTCTCCACCAGTCAAGTAAAGTGTTTCTTAGGACCATGCCATTTGGATGGTAAAATGGAAAGCCTGGGCCTTCTTCGTGGAAGGAAAATAAATCTAGTTCTCTACCAAGTTTTCTATGGTCTCTCTTTTCTGCCTCTGCTCTCATTTCTAAATATTCGTCTAAGTTCTTTTGTTTTTCAAAGGAAATTCCGTAGATCCTTTGTAGCATTTTATTTTTAGAGTCTCCCCTCCAATAGGCTCCTGCTATTGAAAGAAGTTTTATGGCCTTGATCTTCTTAGTTGATTCAAGATGAGGGCCGCGGCAAAGGTCTACAAAGTCCCCTAGCTTGTAAAGGGAAATTTCTTCTCCTTCAGGCAGGTCAGAAATTAATTCATACTTGTAAGGGTCCTTGTCCTTAGGAAATCTTTCTAGGGCTTCTTCTCTAGAAATTACAATTTTTTCAACGTCTAGATTTTCTCTGGCGATTTTCATTGCCTCAGCTTCAATTTTTCCTAGGTCGTCTTCAGTTAGTTTTTCGTCTAGGTCAATGTCGTAGTAAAAACCATCTGCTATAGCTGGTCCAATGGCAAACTTTGTCTGAGGATAAAGTCTTTGAATGGCTGCTGCTAAAACGTGAGATGAAGTGTGCCAGAAAATTTCCTTGCCTTCTTTGTCGGCAAACTTTACAACTTTAAAGTCGCCGCCTTCTTTTATGGTGTCGTTCATGCCTAGGATTTTTCCGTTTACAACAACGCCTAGGGCTTCTCTATATAGGCCCATGGATATATCTTGAACTGCTTCTTTGGCTAAAATTTCTGATTCGTATTGTCTTTCAGAGCCGTCTGGTAGTATTAATTTTATCATCTTGTCCTCCTTAAAAATTTTTATAAAAAAAGTGCTAGTCATCCTCTAAAGGACGATTAGCACCGTGGTTCCACCTTAATTACTTCTCATTTAAAACTATATCGCGTTACCGTAGCCCATTACGGCTAAGCTCAGGGTTAGTTTTCAACTAAGGACTTTAAAGATTTGCACCGACCATCTTCTCTCTAAAAAAGTTCGCTTAATTTACTCGTCCCTTCATCGCAAAGATTATCTTGTATTATATCATTTTCTCTTTTTTTATACAAGCAATTATTTCGTCGACAGAAAGTTTTTCTTGGTCGCCTGTTTCCATATTTCTAAGCATATATTTTCCTTCGTCAACTTCGTCTTGGCCAATTAGTATTGTGTACTTGATATTTAAATCATCTGCGTACTTCATTTTCTTGCCAAGTTTTCCTGATTCTGCATTTATAAAGCCAGTAACTCCTTCTTTTCTCAAGGCAGAAAGAAGTTCAATGGCATTGGCTTCAAAGCCGTCAAATGGAATAATTAATAGGTCAGTTAAAATATTTTTTTCTGTTTTAATAATTCCTGCTTCTTGAAGTTGGTAGAAAAGTCTAGTTAGGCCAATTGAAATTCCAACTCCTGGTAGACTTTGTTTAGTATAGTGGGAGGCCAAGTTGTCAAAACGGCCACCTGAACAAATTGAACCAATTTCTGGATGGTCATTTAGTTTAGTTTCATAAACTGTTCCTGTGTAATAGTCTAGTCCTCTAGCAATTGTAAGGTCAAATTCTGTATTTGCCTCTGGTACGTTAAATAGTTTTAAGTAGTCAAAAACTTTTTCTATTTCGTCTAGGCCTTCTAGGAAAATTTCGTTGTCTATATTTAAGTCCTTTAAGGCCTGGATTTTTTCTCCATTTGATCCAGAAATTTCTAGGAATTTAATTATAGATTCGATGCTTGGGTCGTCTAGGCCAAGGTCTTTTAGTTCAGCCTTAACATTGTCTAGGCCAATTTTTTCCATCTTGTCAATAATTCTTAGGACATAAGTTGAGTCTTCAATGCCTAGGGACCCGTAAAAGCCTTTTAAAAGTTTTCTGTTATTTATTCTAATGGTAAAGTCGCCAATTTCTAGATTTTTAAAGACATTATAAATTATCGCTGGGATTTCAGCATCGTTTATAATTGCAAGTTTGCCGTCGCCAATTATGTCAATATCACATTGGTAAAATTCTCTAAACCTGCCTCTTTGGTTTCTTTCGCCTCTGTAAACTTTTGATATGTGATATCTTCTAAATGGGAAGGAAAGTTCTGAATAGTGTTGGGCCACATACCTAGCTAGGGGAACTGTTAGGTCAAAGCGCAAGGCTATATCTGATTTTCCCTTTTCAAACCTGTAAACTTGTTTTTCTGTTTCTCCGCCACCTTTTGCTAAAAGCACGTCTGCCTTTTCCATTACTGGTGTGTCTAGTGGCAGGAAGCCAAAACTTTCGTAGGTCCTTCTTATTGTGTCCTTCATCTTGTTAAATTGGATTTGTTCTTGTGGAAGTAGCTCCATAAATCCTGCTAGTATTGATGGTTTTACTATATTAGTCATCGTTTCCTCCTTGTAAAAATATTAAACTGCCATAGTCAGCAAGCTGGTCCTTGGATAAAATTTTAAAGTCAGTGTCGTCAGCTGCCAGAAATTTTTTTATCGCATCACTGTCTGGATGAAGACTTGGGTCTCCAAGAAAATATACTGTATCCTTAAAGGTCCCGCTGGCTCCACCTATAAAGCCGTAGTTGTAGCCTGCAAGGGAAATGTTCCCTGGAGAGATTAAAAGTTTTTTCACTCCCTGGACTTTTTTATAAATTCCCATGTCAGATGTTATTAGACCAGTTTTTGTAAACAAAATATTGCACTTGCTATAGCCTTGGCTTACAGAAATTTCCCTTAGACCTTGGACTTTAATTTCTTCTTTCACCTTTTCATCTGTGATTTTAAAATTGTGGATGGCAAGGCTTTCATTTGCTGCAAGGTTATAGGCTGAGTCACTTGGATACTTGTCTCCTAAGGCAGTCCCACCTTTTCTTACTATTATACCATATTTTTCTAAAATATTTTTATAGTAGTAATAGACCTCTGGGCTGGCAACAATAATTTTATCAGAAATTTTACAAACTTGAACATCTGGATGGGTTGAAAGGGCGCCCTGGATCTGGTCAAGCTTTTTACTTGGAATAAGAAAAAATCCAGAGGCAGATAAGATTTCAACTATTGCCTCTGGAAGTCTTTGGTCATATATACAAATCACTTTTGTCTCCTTTGTCTTTGAGACTCGTACATTAATATTGATGCTGAGACATTGGCGTTTAAAGATTCTGCCCCGCCTTCCATTGGTATGTGAATCATTCCATCGGCGAAGGCTTCCATTTCAGCTGAAACTCCATTGGCCTCATTGCCGATAATTAAAATGATGTTGTTTTTTAAATCGACCTCAACTGGGTCCTTGGAAGTTGGGCTTAGGTTTGTTGAAAAAATTCGAAACTTTTTCTTTTTTAAGTCTTCCATCTCTTTAAGGTCGTCCATTACATAGGCCTTGACCCTAAAAATCGATGCCATAGTTGACCTGACAACTTTTTCATTTAAAATGTCAACTGTCTTTGGGCCGAGGATTAGACCGTCAAAGTTAAAGGCGTCAATGGCTCTGATGATTCCACCAAGGTTGCCTGGATCGGCTAGGCCGTCAACTAAAATATACCTGCCAAAGGGCATAATGTCATCGAGTTTTTTTAAATCTGCCTTGACTGTAGAAATTATTCCCTGAGAGTTTACTGTGTCAGTAATTTTATCAAAGATCTTGTCTCCTACAATATTTTTTCTAACCTTTGCAAGGTCTGGATATTTTTCATATTCATTTTCATAAAAACTTTGGCTCATGAAAATTTCTATTAGGTCAGCCCCTTCGCGGATGCCTTCTAGGTTTACTTTCAGGCCTTCTAGTATATAAGTTGAGTCCCTTAGCCTAACTTTCTTTTGTTTAAGAGACCTGAGGTATTTAATTTTTTTATTGGATTCAGCTTGGATAATATTAAGCATGGCCGGTCACCTTCTCTATATCTTCGTAGGTTGCTAAAATTATTAGCGAGTCTGTTTCTAAAATTTCGTCATCTGCCCTTG
>CAYFUN010000039.1:3314-8026 GCA_964346535.1 uncultured Peptoniphilaceae bacterium | reverse complement strand
AATTGAAAGATCTATGAATTAAGGGGCTGGGCTATTTATTTATTTTATAAAATATTGTAATATTATATAATAGGATTAAAATTTTGATTGAAAAAGAATAGATTATGTAAGGAGTGATCTGATGAGAATAAAAGATTTGTTTAGAGACTATGAAAGTTTTTTAGACAAGGAGATAGAAGTTAATGGTTGGATTAGAAAGTCCAGGGAGTCAAAGAATATTGGTTTTTTAGAAATTAATGATGGAAGTTTTTTTGATACTCTTCAAGTTGTCGTTGACGGAGATATGGAAAATTTTAAGGAAGTTTTTCAACTTGGTCTGTCAGCTGCTGTTAATGTCAGGGGAAAACTTGTTAAGGCCCAAGGTGGCAAGCAAAAGTTTGAACTTGTTGCTGAAGAGATTAAAATTCTTCACGATTCTGCCAAGGACTATCCTCTACAAAACAAGAGACACACTTTAGAGTTTTTAAGGACTATGCCTTCTCTAAGACCAAGGACCAATACCTACAACGCAACTTTTAGAGTTCGTTCTGAGCTGGCCTTTGCCATTCACAAGTTCTTTAATGAAAGAGGCTTTGTCTATGTTCACACCCCTCTTATAACTGCATCTGATGCTGAAGGTGCTGGAGAAATGTTTAGGGTTACTACTATGGACTTAGACGATCCTATTAAAGGCGACGACGGCAAGGTAGATTATAGCAAGGACTTTTTCGGGTCAGAATCTCACCTAACTGTTTCTGGCCAACTTGAGCTTGAAGGTTTTGCCATGGCCTATGACAAGGTCTACACTTTTGGACCAACTTTTAGGGCAGAAAATTCTAATACTCCAAGACACGCAGCAGAGTTTTGGATGATTGAACCTGAAATTGCCTTTGGCGACAACAATGCCAACATGGACCTAGCTGAAGACATGGTCAAGTACATTATTAAATATGTTATGGAGTCTCTGCCTGAAGAAATTAATTTCTTTAACAGCTTTGTAGACAAGGGTCTTATTGATAGACTTAACAATGTTTTGAATTCTGAATTTAAAAGAGTTTCTTATACTGAAGCTATTGAAATTTTAGAAAAGGCCGATGTCGACTTTAAATATCCTGTGTCTTGGGGAGTTGATTTACAAACTGAACACGAAAGATATTTGACTGAAGAAGTTTTTAAGGGACCAATTTTTGTTACTGACTATCCAAAGGACATCAAGTCTTTCTATATGAAATTAAATGACGACGGCAAAACTGTTGCTGCTATGGACTTACTTGTTCCTGGCATTGGTGAACTTATTGGCGGATCTCAAAGGGAAGACGACGAAGAAAAATTATTAAAGATGATGGAAGAAAAGGGAATTAAGCCAGAAGACTACAAGTGGTACACTGACCTTAGAAGGTTTGGTGGAGTTGTTCACTCTGGTTACGGTCTTGGTTTTGAAAGAATGGTTATGTATATGACTGGCATGAAAAACATTAGAGACGTAATCCCTTATCCAAGAACTGTAAACTCAATGTCTAAGGACAAGTAGGACAGAAGAAAGTGAGCTTATAGATGACTATTACAAGAGAAAAAATGGATGACCTAGCCTTACTTTATCAGTTTAAACTTTCTGACGAGGAGAAAGACCTTTTAGAAAAAGATTTTGAACTGTTAGAAGATGACTTAAGGCTTTTAGAAGAAATAGATACTGACGGCATTGAGCCAATGGTCTATCCCTTTGAAGATGAAACTTCTTATTTAAGAGACGACGACCAAATTGAAAGCCTAGACCTAGATGAAGTGCTAGCAAATGCTCCAACTAGGAAGAACTCATACTTTGTCGTGCCAAAGGTGGTGGACTAAAATGGACTTAAGAGAGAAAATTTTACAAAGCCAAGAAAAGTTAAATGCTGTAGTTACAATAATTGAAAAAGAAGAAAGCTTAGACGGACCTCTTAAAGATATTCCCGTAGCTATTAAGGACAACTATTCAACTAAGGGAGTGTTAACAACTGGCGGATCTGAAATTTTAGACAACTATGTCCCAGTTTACGATGCAGTTTTAGTTGAAAGATTAAAGGCTGCTGGAGCAGACTTGGTCTGCAAGACAACTTTAGACGAACTAGGCATGGGTGGAACTGGCACAAACTTTAAAAAGGGACCAAGCAAAAACCCTTATGATCCTGAAAGAATTACTGGCGGATCCTCAGCTGGGTCTGCAGCCTTAGTTGGCGCCCACCTTCTTGACTACGCCTTAGGAACAGACACTGGCGACTCTATTAGAAAGCCAGCTGCCTATTGTGGCTGCGTAGGCTTTAAACCGACTTATGGCCTACTACCAAGATATGGAATAATTCCTTACGCTTCATCACTAGACCATGCAGGATTTTTAACTAGGACAGTTGACCAAAGTGCCTTGTTGCTAAGTGTTTTAGCTGGCAGAGATGACAGGGACCTAACATCTTTAAATGTAGCAAAAGAAGACTACACAAAGATAGACGGAAACCTAGAAGGCAAGGTCTTTGGAGTTCTTGAAGAAATTTTAGACGCAAAGTCAGATGATCTATATAAGGAAAAATATTTAGAACTTTTAAGAAAGCTAGAAGATCAGGGAGCTGAAATAAAATATCTTTCAATAGATAGAAAACTTTTAGCTACCATTCTTCCAGTTTATAACATGATTGCCAACTGTGAAGCCACAGCCAACCACTCAAACCTTGACGGCGTTCGCTTTGGCCACAGAGTTGACGGAGCCAGCCTAAGTGAGCTAATGATAAATTCAAGGACTAGAGGTTTTGGATCTCTACTAAAGAGAAGATTTGTCATTGGAGCCTATGGTTTAGACGATGCCCACCAAGAAGACCTTTTTAGAAAGGCCCAAAGGGTGAGAAGGCTTTTAGTTGAAGAATATAAAAAAGGCCTAGACCTTTGTGATGCAATTCTTTTACCAACAACAGATTCTATAGCGCCAAAAATTTCTGACCTAGGACCAGTTAAAGTTGACAGCGACAGGGAGCTTATGGACTCACATTTAATTTTAGCAAACCTTGCTGGCAATCCATCTATATCACTGCCACTAGGCTTTGAAAATGGGATGCCTATTTCTGTAAACCTTGCAGCCAAGGCCCTTGATGAAAAAAATCTTTTAGGCCTTGCTAAGGGACTTGAAAAGTTAATTGACTTTGCAAGCGAAGAAAAGGAGGTAAACCCATGGCTTATTTAGTAACAATTGGTATTGAAATCCACGTAGAACTAAAGACTAAGTCTAAGATGTTTTCTCCTGGTCGAGTAGACTTTGACGCAGATCCAAACTTAAATGTAAATGAAATTGACCTGGCCCTTCCTGGAACCCTTCCTTCTATAAATAAGGAAGCAGTTAAGATGGCTCTAAAGGTTTGTTACGGCTTAAACATGGACGTGGACCCACTTTTAAAATTTGATAGAAAAAATTATTTCTACTCAGACCTGCCAAAGGGCTTCCAAATTACCCAACAATTCCATCCAATTGGATCAAAGGGAAAATTAGTTTTATCTGACAATTCAGTTGTTGGAATTACAAGGCTCCACATGGAAGAAGACACTGCAAAACAACTTCACCTAGGAGACGAAACTCTAATTGACTTTAACAGGGCAGGAGTTCCTCTAATTGAAATTGTTTCTGAACCTGAAATCCATTCAGGCAAACAGGCAGCAGACTATGTAAGCACCCTTCGCCAACTTTTACTTTATTTAGATGTAACAGATGGAAAGATGGAAGAAGGGTCAATGAGATGTGACGTTAACATTTCTATTTCTAAGGAAGAGGGAGTTTTTGGAACCAAGGTAGAAATTAAAAACCTAAACTCAATTGCCAACGTTCAAAAGGCCATTGACTATGAAATAAAAAGACAGGAAGAAGTTTTAGAAGCTGGCGGAAATATTATTCAAGAGACTAGAAGGTTTGACGAACCAAGTCAGACTACAGTGTCAATGAGAAAAAAAGAAGGGGCAGTAGACTACAGGTACTTCCCTGAACCAAACATTGTTCCAATTAGACTGTCTCAAGAATTTTTAGACTCAGTTAAAGATTCGATGATAGAACTTCCTCAAGAAAGACTAGACAGGTACAAGAAAAATATTTCTGAAGATGACGCTAGAATTTTAGTTGCCAATATGGAAGCAGGAGACTTCTTTGACAAAGTTATTGAATACTCAAAGCATTATCAAGAAGTTGCAAACTTTGTAATAACAAATGTAACTCCTCTTGGCTTTGAATTATTTGAGCCAAAGGAAATCGCCAGCCTAGTTGACCATCTAAAGGCAGGCAAGCTTTCATCAAAACAAGGAAAGCAGGTTTTAAAATATTTAGAAAATTCAGACGATACTGTAGAACAAATAATTAAAGACCACGGCCTAGTTCAAGTTTCAGACGACGGAAAAATTTTAGAAATTATAGAAAAAATCCTAGCTGACAATCCACAAGTAATTGTCGACTACAAAAATGGCAAGGACAATTCTATAAAATTCGTCATGGGCCAAGTTATGAAAGCCACCAGGGGCCAAGCCAATCCAGCCAAGGCCATGGAACTTGCAACAGAAATTTTAAAAAGCAAATAGAATTAATTAGAAGAAGATCTTTTTAAGGTCTTCTTTTTTTGTGTTTGGGAAAATTGAAATGATGTAAGGGAGTGTGTGGCAAAGGGGACACAGCTAAAGCAATGTCCCCTAGAAAAAAATTTTTAAAAAAGATATTGACAAGGATAGTTGTCAAA
>CAYFUN010000039.1:0-3214 GCA_964346535.1 uncultured Peptoniphilaceae bacterium | reverse complement strand
GATAGTTGTCAAAAAGGAGGCTCTTATGGCACTAGAAAATAAATTAAAAGACCTTAGATCAAAAAAAGGCCTTAACCAACAAGACCTAGGCGCCTTAGTTGGAGTTAGCAGGCAGACAATTTCTCTAATTGAAAGAGGAGATTATAATCCATCAATTACAGTTTGCTTAAAACTCGCCCAGGTTCTAGAAGTAACTGTCGAAGATATTTTTACTTATGTAGAGGAGGAAGCAAATGAAAAATAAAAAGAATTCAATTATAAAATTTATCCTAGTAGTTGTCTTATTTATGTTTCTAGGTGGAATCGCAGGAGGCCTTGGGGCAAAAGTTAGCCTAGGCGCAAAGGTCTATGACCTAATAGAAGCCTTTGATGCTGCCCTAGTAAAAAATGCTTTTGTAATTTTCTTAGTAACTATTTTAGCTCTAAGCCTTGGCTCTTGGATTTTATATTTCTCAGGCAAGAAAAAAGTTGAAGACCTATTATCAAAAGACGATGATTTAATTGACGATGGTTTAATTGCCTTTGCTTCTGCAATTAATAGCACAATTATAATTATTGGCATGGTTTTATACTTAAACTTTGTCAGGTCAGTATTTTCTTATGACCTTGAAGCAGAAAAATTTATCCTAGTAACAGGAATATTTTTAGTCAGCGTTGTTGCTTCAGTTGTACATGAAAAGAAAGTTTTAGACTTTTTAAAAACCTATAATCCAAGTATTTATGACAACACCTTAGACCTAAAGTTTAATGGCAAGTATTTAGATAGTGTTGACGAAAGAGAAAAACTTGAAATTTATAAGGCAGGCTACAAGGCCTATAAGCTTATGTTTAATCTATTATTTTTCTTCTTGTTAGCTGGGACAATAATTTCCTTTGATACTGATGGAAGTGGAATTTTTTCTCTAGTTATAGCTATAGTTTTAGTTGCTGGAATAATTTCCTATACCTTAGAAGCTTTAAAAAAATAAACTTTTAAACTAGCCCAATCGGCTAGTTTTTTATATCCAGCAAAGATGACAAGACTTAGATAAAGATATATAATAGACCTATGGAACTTATAAATAAAACTATTAAAGATTACGGAAGACAATTAGCAGAAATTTTTTCACTAAGGCCTGACCACGTAGAGGCGGCACTTAACTTATACAAAGAAGACAACACCATCCCCTTTATAGCCCGTTATAGGAAGGACTTAACTGGCGCCATGGATGACGAGACCCTACGCAGGCTCTTCGATGAGTTTAAAACTCAAGAAAACTTAGACGAGAGAAGAAATACAATAATAAATACCTTAAACGACTTAGGGGTAGATGATCCTGGCTTGGAGGAAAAAATAAAAAATGCTGGGAAGATGACAGACCTTGAAGATTTATACAGACCCTATAAGCCAAAGAAGCAAACTAGGGCAACTATAGCCAGAGACAGAGGAGTTGAAAAACTTGCCGCCAGCATTTTAGCCTTAAAGTCTGAAGAAGAAATTAAGGCCGAGGCGGAAAGCTTTTTAGCTGAACAAAAAATTCCTGAAGGGAAAGAAAAGTTAGAGACCTTTGACCAGGCTATGGAAGCTGCTAGCGATTATCTGGCAGGAGAAATTTCTGACAACCCAGACATTAGGAAGAAATTAAAACTTCAATGGATGAATCATGGAGTTTTAAAAACTGAGGCCAAGACAGATGAAGATTCAGTTTATAGACTTTACTATGACTTTGAAGAGCCTCTTAGAAAATTAAAGGACCACAGGCTACTTGCAATAAATCGTGGCGAGAAAGAAGACTTTTTAAAAGTTTCTATCGACCTTGAAGAAAGATATTGGAAGCCTCATATAGAATTAATTTTAGGAGTCCTCCAAGGCGATGGCTATGCAAAAGATTTTTTATCTACAGTAATTGACGACGCCTTTAAAAGACTTTTGAAGCCGTCACTTGATACAGAAATTATGGCAGACCTAACAGACCAGGCCCATGAAGCAGCCTTAAAGATCTTTGGCCTAAATTTAAAAAATGCTTTGTTAGTTCCGCCAATGAAGACTCAAATGGTTTTAGCCTTAGATCCAGGTTATAGAAATGGCTGCAAGTGGGCTGTTGTAAATGGCCAAGGAACTGTTATGGACGCTGGACTAATTTTCCCAGTAATTTTTCCAAACAGACTGACAGCTGCCAAGGAGACAATGGTAGATACGATTTTAAAATACCAGGTCCAAACAATAGTCCTAGGTAATGGTACTGCTTCTAGGGAAACTGAAGAATTTTTATCAGACTTACTCAAGGAAAATAATTTAAAGGTCCCATATTTAATTGTGGACGAAGCAGGGGCATCAGTTTATTCAGCTTCTCCAATTTCAAGTGAAGAGCTACCAGACATGGAATTAAATTTAAGATCAGCTGTGTCACTGGCAAGAAGGGTTTTAGATCCCCTTGCTGAGCTAGTAAAAATCGATCCAAAGTCAATTGGAGTTGGCCAGTACCAACACGACATGAACCAAAAACGCCTAGACGAAATTCTAGCTGGAGTTACAGAAGGAGTTGTTAACCAAGTTGGCGTGTCTTTAAATACTGCATCGCCATCACTACTATCCTATGTATCTGGCATCAATAAAACTACTGCCAAAAACATTGTGGCCTTTAGAGAAGAAGTCGGCGGCTTTAAGTCTAGAGACCAACTTAAAGAAGTTAAAAGACTTGGAGCCAAAACCTTTGAACAATGTGCAGGCTTCCTTCGAATTGCTGGCGGAGATAATCCTCTAGACAACACCTTTGTCCATCCAGAATCTTATGGGATTGCAAAAGAGATGATAGACAATTTTGGCCTAAGCTTTAATAAAGAAAATAAAATCGATAGTGAAGACCTAGAAAAATTTGCCGCAGAAAAAAATATAGGCCTAGAAACTCTTCAAGACATTGTGGCAGCAATTTCAAAACCAGCCAGAGACATTAGAGATGACTTTCCAGCTCCAGTTTTATTAACTGAAGTCAAGTCCCTAGAAGACTTAAAAGAAGGCCAAGTCCTTACAGGCGTAGTTAGAAATGTAACTGCCTTTGGCGCCTTTGTAGACCTAGGCGTCCACCAAGACGGCCTAATTCACATTTCCCAAATGTCAGACAAGTTTATTAAAGACCCAACGACTATTGTTTCAGTTGGCGATGTTGTTAAGGTCAGAGTAATTGAAGTTGATGTTGCGAAAAAGAGAATAGGCCTTAGCCTAAGAAATGTAAAT
>CAYFUN010000038.1:0-8488 GCA_964346535.1 uncultured Peptoniphilaceae bacterium | reverse complement strand
TTTATTTTTTTAAATTTACTGGATCTATTTGGCCTGCTTTAGTTAAAGCGTATTTGGCTGTTAGTGGGCCGACTAGTTCGTAAATTATTGTGGCGCTTAGGACTACTGTTCTAACTTGGGCACCAAAGGGATCTGGTAGGATTTTTGATGCTATTAGGGATAGACCTATGGCAACACCTGCTTGAGGCACCAAGGTAAGCCCTAAGTATTTTTGTACATTTTCTGGAAAGCCTGCCATTCTTGTTGAGAAATATGTTCCTAAAAGTTTTCCTAGGACTCTGGCGAAGACGTAGAAAACTCCAAGGAGGCCTACAGATGTTAGGGCGCTTAGGTTTAAGTCTGCTCCAGATAGAACGAAGAAGGCTATAAAAATTGGCGGTGTTACATTGCCAATTAAGGCTTGGTATCTTCTTGGCACATGGCCGACGTTGGCGATTAAAAGCCCCATAGCCATTAGAGCCAGTAGACTGGACACGTTAAAGTAAAGGGAGGCTGCTGCAGCCATAAAAATCATTGCTATAGTAAATGAAAATAATTGGTCGTCTGACTTTAGTTTTTTTGAAAGGAAAATAAAAATTATACCAAAGG
The DNA here is from genome assembly GCA_964346535.1 of uncultured Peptoniphilaceae bacterium. Taxonomy (GTDB): domain Bacteria; phylum Bacillota; class Clostridia; order Tissierellales; family Peptoniphilaceae; genus Neofamilia. Next base: position 7,900 of record CAYFUN010000038.1, on the reverse strand, counting down.
CAATGCCAATTAAAAGGGATAAAATTATTTCCCAAAGGGGTTTTAATAGCATTGATGATAGGGCCAGACCTGTTCCTGCTTGTAAGGCGATGGCAATTGATGACGATATACCAAAAATTATAATTCCAACTGCGTCATCTAAGGCTACTACTGGGATTAGTATATCTACTAGGTCTCCCTTGGCCTTGTATTGTTTTATTACCATTAGGGTTGCTGCTGGTGCTGTTGCACAGGCAATTGAACCAAGGACAATTGAAAAGCCAACAGATTCTTTTAAAATTAAAATTAGTCCTAGGCTGACAACTAAAAATGCTCCAAAGGCTTCAAAGAATGTTACTAAAAGAATTTTTCCACCTATTTTTTGTATGTTCTTTATATTCATTTCAGATCCAACTGAAAAGGCTATAAAGGCCAGGGCCACTTCTGAAATTATTTCCATGGCCTTTACTTGGTCATGGGATAAGAGTCCTAAAACTGAAGGGCCAATTAAAATTCCTGCCAATAGGTAGGCAGTTACATCTGGAAATTTTAGTTTGCCAATGATTTTTGCAAGAAAAATTCCAGAGAGAATTAGGACTGCAATTGAGTACATTTCTTCCATTATCAAAAATCCACTTCCTCTATTATTTAGTCAAACCTTCGAAGCTGGTTACGTCGAAAGTAAACATTATTCCTACATTTTCTTGGTCAAGGTCTCCTACAACTTTTCTTACACAGTCTTTGGCAATTTCTGTTCTTTCCTTGTCTAAAACTAGAATTATAGTTTTGTTATAGGGTCTGCCTTCATTTAATAAAGATCCTAAATAGGCAAATTTAAAAGTCGAAAAGTTTTCTGTCAAATAACCTGCCATACCTTGGCTTTCTAAAATTGTTCCGCCGTGGATCCCTGCATCTTGTAGGGCCAAAAGCAGTTCGTTATAGTGGGCTTCATGATTTAATACGATAAATAGTGCTTCCATAATTTTCCTCCTTAACGGTTTTATTATACTCCTAATTCTTTTGTAATTGCAATTTTTGAAAAAAAATAAATATTTTATCCTCTAAAGGTTTATTTTTCTAGTTTTTTAGGGATTCTTTAGTATAATATTATTAGAGGTAAATGATGACAAATAAAAGCGGATGTTTAATATGTGGAAGTGAATTAACTTATTTAGAAAATGAAGTCGAAGTCCAGTGTTCTTTTTGCAAGGAGACCTTTAAGACAAAAACTATTTGCCCTGAGGGCCACTATGTTTGCGATTCTTGTCACAGCCTGCAAGGAGTTAAGACAATTATTTCTTATTGTCTTAATAGTAAGTCCAAGGACCCGATTTTTATTTTAAATGAAATTATGACAAGTCCCTTTATTTATATGCACGGACCTGAACACCACATTATGGTTGGAGCTGCTCTTTTAACTGCCTACTATAATTCTGGTGGAGATATTAATTTAGAAAAAGCTCTAAGGGAAATGAAAAAAAGAGGCAGCCAGTATCCAGGTGGGTCTTGTGGTTTTTGGGGAACTTGTGGGGCAGCAGTTTCTCTAGGAATGTTTTTATCTATTATCACTAAGGCTACGCCTTTAAGCAAAGAGTCTTGGGGTATAATTAATAGGGGAACAGGCAGGGCTCTAGACGAAATTGGAAAATTAGGCGGACCTAGGTGCTGCAAGAGAAATTCTTTTACTGCAGCCTTGACAGGAGCGGCCTATGTTTTAGAAAACTTTGGAGTTCAGATGGACATCCCAGACCAAGTCACTTGTAAGTTTTATAAAGACAACCGCCAGTGTCTAGGAAAGAGATGCCCTTACTTTCCAGTTAAAAATTAAAAATTTTATAAAAGACTAGAAAAATTTAAGGAGGATATAATGATAGAATATAGATATGACGTTCAACTTCTAATTGAAGGCGAAAACTTAGACGAAAATATTATTAACGATTATTTCAACGAAAATTTTAAGGGAGATTGTCTCCTTGCAGTTGGCGGTGGCGACCTTGTTAAGATCCACTATCACACCAACGAGCCTTGGGACGTTTTAAAATATTGTAGGTCTCTTGGAGAAATTTTTGATATAGTTGTTGAAGATATGGACAGACAAGCTAGGGGCCTTGAAGGTTAATTTTTTGCAGCCAAGATTTTTTCTTGGTTGCTTTTTTATTTAATCCCTTAAATAAAAAAGATTTTTTAGGCTAAACTTTTATAATCTGAAATTTTAAATAATCTTTCAATGATAATTAACAAAAATCGGGGTATATATATTATATGAATAATAAAATTAAAAAAAGATATTTGAACAAGCTTCTTTTATTTTTCTTGGCTGCAGTTTTCATTTTTACTGGCTGCAAGTCCAAGACACAAAAAATAGAAAAAACTGAAGCTGACCAAGCTCTTGAAGAAAATTTAATCGAAGAAGAAATTGTTGAAGAAGAAAAACTCATAGCAGAAGACCAGGCCTATTATGACCTAGAAGACTTAGTTGAGTATATTCACATTTATAAGACCCTGCCAAAAAATTATATTAGCAAGGCTGAGGCCAAGGACCTTGGCTGGACAGTTGAAGACAACGGCGGTTTTGTAATTGGCGGCGACATTTTTTATAACAGAGAGGGACTTTTGCCTGAGAAAAGTTCTAGGACTTATTATGAAGCTGATTTAATTTCTGGCTATGACAAAAACAGGGGACCTGAAAGAATTGTTTTTTCAGACGACGGATTAATTTTTTATACTAAGGACCACTACAAGTCCTTTGAACAATTTTATTAGTAGGTGATTTTATGAAAAAATGTATTTTAATGGGAGAGAAGTTTTTAAACAGAGACAAGGCCTATGAGCACATGGACGAGGTTTTTAACTTTCCACAAAGTTTTGGAGACAACTTAGATGCTCTTTGGGACGTTCTTTCAATGGAAGAAAACTTAGACGTTGAAATTGTCGATGCAAGACTAATACCTAGAAACCTTGGCGACTATGGTCTAAACATTCTCGACGTCTTCGGCGACCTAGGCAAAATGAACGACAACAACATTAAAATAATCTGGTAAGGTAAAAGGCCAGTTTTATACTGACCTTTTATTTTTTTGCATTTTTTAAGAAAGTTATTAATTTGTAAGCTTAATATTATAATTAGGATAGATTATTCACAACTTCTCCTAAAGGGGATTTGATATTTTTTCAATAGCATAGGTCTTTAGCTTGTAGGTTGAAAATATAAAACCTACTAGTTCTGATAGAGGGAAGGCCAACCAAATTAAATTTAAGTTTCCACTTAGAGATAAAAAGTAAGCTGCTGGAAATAGAACTACTACCTGTCTAAGGAGAGATGACATTAGGGCAAGGACTCCATTTCCTAAGGCTTGGAAGACTGCATTGGCTAGGAAGTTTATAACTACAAAGAAAAATGATGTAGAAATAATTCTAAGAGCAGGAATTCCAATTTCTAAAAGTTGGTCTGAGGCGTTAAAGATTTTTAAAAGTTTGGCTGGGAAAATTTGGAAAAGCAAAAATCCCAGACAGGCAATGGCTAGGGCAAGTTTTATAGCAAAGGATATGGTATCCAAGGCTCTGGTTGGTTTTTTTGCCCCGTAGTTGTAGGCAATTATTGGCATCATGCCGTTGTTTAAACCAAAAACTGGCATAAAGACAAAGGACTGGACCTTGTAATAGGCTCCTAGGGCTGCAACTGCTGTTGGCGAAAATCTTCCTAGAATCATATTGAGAAAATAAATTACCGTTGAAGTCATTGTAATTAAAACTACAGATGGGATGGCAATTTTATAAATCTCTCCTATTATTTTAAAGTCCAGGTCAAGGCCACTTATTTTTACTTCAGGATTCAACTTCTTATTTAAAATATAACCAAGGACTGCTCCAAGGACTTGGCCAATAACTGTAGCCAGAGCTGCTCCCTTGACTCCCATAGCTGGCAGGCCAAAATAGCCGAAAATTAAAATCGGGTCTAAAATAATATTAATGACGGCGCCAAAAATTTGGGCATACATAGAAAGTTTTGTTCGACCGCTTGTTTGCAAAAATCCTTCAAAGGAAATTTGAAAAAATATTCCAACAGCCATCATAGTAACAATCCTACTATATTCTATGCCGTAGGAAATAATTTCAAGTGAATCAGTTTGGCTTTTGTAGTAGCCTTCCAAAAAGAAAAGTCCAAAGACAAAGAGCAAGATGCCGTGAAAAACTGTGAGGCTCAAGGCGTTTTCAGCAACCTTTGAAACTTTTTCTAAATTTTTCTGTCCCAGATAGCGAGACATTAAGGCCTTGGCTCCAACTGAAGTTCCTACAGCCAGGCCAACAAAGGTATTTTGAATTGGAAAGGCCATTGAAACTGCAGTAAAGGCAGCCTCGTTTATTTGTGAAACAAAGTATGAATCTATAATATTGTAAAGGGCTTGGATCAACATTGATAACATTATTGGCAGAGACATTTCTAAAAGAAGCGTCCTTGTATCCATGGTTCCCATTTTATTTTCTTTTTCCATAAGGTCTCCTTTAAATTCTTATAAAATTATACTATACACTTAAGACTATTAGTAGACTATTTCTAGTTTTAATTTTTCGTAAAAAAATTTTTAAATTAAAATCAGTCAAAAGTTACAGTATGTTTAAACTTTTGTGAAATTAAAGAATTTTTAAAAAATTTAAGGTATAATTAAGATGGTGAAAGACGTGAACATAAGACTAGATGACTTAAAGAAAAAGCTTAATATTGACCTTTTAGGCCTAGTTGAAGCAAAGAGCTTAGACCAAGTTGGACCTAGGATATTAGCAAATAAAAATGAAGGCCTAACTACAGATTTTGAACTTGATGATCTTTCCTTGCGTATAGATCCAAGGACGAGGCTGGCAGATGTTCAAAGTATTTTTGTCTTAGGCATGTCCTATTATTGGCCTTGTGATTTTGACGGAGCTTACAAAATTTCTTCCTACGCCAGAGGCAGGGACTATCATTTAGTTTTAAGAGAAAAAATTCAAATGCTCCAAGAAATTTTAGCAGAGACCTTTGAATTTTCATCTTATATTCAAGTTGACAGCGGCGGCTTTTATGAAAAAGAACTGGCTAGACTTTCTGGCTTTGGCCACTATGGGAAAAACTCCCTTATAATCAACAAGGACTTAGGGTCTTATTTTTTTCTAGGCCTGCTTTTCACTTCGATTCCAAAAAGTGAATTTACTTATGAAGCTGAAATTGATAGGAGTACTTGTGGGTCCTGTAAGCTTTGCAAGGATGCTTGTCCAACTGGGGCCATTCTTGGCGACTATAGGGTAGACTTTTCTAAGTGCCTGTCCTATTTGTCCCAGAAAAAAGACGACAGTTCCTATTTAAAAAATTTGGTCTACGCCTATGGCTGTGATGTCTGCCAGGAAGTCTGTCCAAAGAACAGGGGAATTTTAAAAAATATTCACGCGGACTTTAGGCCAGAAATTTTTTGCTTTGATGACCTTGACCTGGCCAGTCTTTCTAACAAGGCCTTTAAGAAAAAATTCAAGGACTTTGCCTTTGCCTGGTCAGGGAAAAAAGTTATTGAGAGAAATATAAAAATACTTGCTTCAAGGGGCTGATTTTATGTATGTAGGTGTTTTAAAGATTAAGATAAAAATCTATGAGGCCTTTAATTTAAAAGACAAGAGAAGGGTTATTAAGTCTACCTTTGACAAGGTTTCGAAAATTTACAACTTTTCTTGTGCTGAAGTTGAAAATTTAGATATAATAAATTTAGGCAGTTTAGGTTTTTCTTGTGTTTCTAATTCCCACAGCCACTTAGAAGAAAGACTAGACCAGCTAATAAAATTTTTAGATGACGATTATAGGTTTGAAATTATAAATTTAGAAAGAGAAATTATAAATGTTAATTACTGATGAAGAACTGAAAGAAGTATTAGATATTTTAGACAAGACCTATCCTGATGCTAGGCCAGAGCTGGACCACACAAGTCCCTTTGAAATGTTAATAGCCACAATTTTATCTGCCCAGTGTACTGACGTTAGGGTAAATATGGTTACTAAGGACCTGTTTAAACTAGCCCAAGGACCTGAAGATATTTTGAATTTAGGTTTTGGCCGCCTTAGTGAAATTATTCGCCCTTGTGGTTTTTATAATACTAAGGCCTCTAACATTTTAAAAACCTGCCAGCTTTTAGTTGACAACTACCAGTCCCAGGTGCCGAAGACTATTGAAGAGCTTATTACCCTGCCTGGAGTTGGAAAGAAAACTGCCAATGTTGTAGTTTCTACTTGTTTTGGTATTCCTGCCATTGCAGTTGACACCCATGTTTTTAGGGTAACTAATAGAATAGGTATTGTAGACGAAAAAAATGTTGAAGACACTGAAGAAAAACTAATGGAGAGAATTGATAGGAACTTTTGGACCAAGGCCCATCACATTTTTATCTTCCACGGAAGAAGACAGTGCAAGGCTAGAAATCCTCAGTGCGAGACTTGCCCCATTAGGTCTTATTGTTTAGAGTATAAAAAATTAGTTGAAGTTTAATGAGGTGGAAAATGAAGAAAATTATCTTCGCCCTTTTAATTTTAATATTAGTTCTTGGAATTTTTATAGGCATTAGCTACGGAACCTACAACAATGTTGTCAACGTGGACACAATTTATAGGGGAATTTCTGTAGACGGCATAGATGTTTCTAACCTGACCCTTGCTGAAGCTATGACCAAGGTTGTGAAAGAGGGAAAGATTCCAGACAAAAAACTAGTCCTAACCTACGACGACTTTAAATTTGAGTATCCATACAGCGAACTTGGTTACAAAATTGACTACAGCTATGGAGTTTTGCAGGCCTACAAGTATGGAAGAGAAGGCAGCCCTGGAGAGAGATTTGTTCAGGTAAAAAAATTAAATTCTAATCCAGTTAATTTTGAATTAGAAGGCAGTTTTTCTGAAACAGAAATTGCAAGAGTTATTGACGATTTAAATAATATGATTACTAGACCGCCAGTAGATGCAAAATTTTCTGTAGTCAATGGCCAGAAACAAGTTGTGGAAGCTATTGATGGCCTAAAAGTTGACAATGAAAAAACCAGGGACCTTATTTACAAGTCTCTAGAAACTGGAGAAGAAGTAAAAATTGCAGTAGATAAAAAACCTGCCAATCTTTATGCCTCCGCCTTTGACCACTTAAAGGGACCAATTGGAACTTTTGAAACAGATTATTCATCTAGCGTTTTAAATAGAAAAAAGAACATTCAAAAGGCAGCAGAAATTTTAAATGGTCTGATTATAAAACCTAAGGAACAAATTTCCTTTAACAATGTCATTGGAGATATTTCTGAAGAAGCAGGATTTCTCCCAGCGACAGTTATAAATGACGGCGACTTTGATACAGGAATAGGTGGAGGTATCTGCCAGGTTTCAACAACCCTTTACAATGCAGCAGTTAAGGCCGACCTTTCAATTGACGAAAGAAGAAACCACTCTAGGCCTGTAAATTATGTACCAAGGGGAACAGATGCAGCCATAGCCATTGGCTATTTAGATTTAAAAATTTCTAACCCCTTTGACTTTCCAATTTATATAGGGGCAGAAGCTGATGACAAAATTATTCGCTTTACTATAATTGGAGACACTGATATCAAAGACTATGACGTGTCTTTAATAGTTGAAAAAGTTGAAGATATAAAAAGTGAAACTATAAGTAGAGACAATCCAAACCTAGACCAAGACCTAAGAGAAGTTAGCCAAAAGGGCTATGACGGATCTATTTATCAATCCTTTAAGGTCAAGGAAAAAAATGGTCAGGTTTTAGCAAAAGACAAGTTCTACAGGTCAACTTATCCTGCTAGAAATACAATTATAGAAAACGGAACAAAAATCGTTGAAACAAGTACAGAAGACTTAGATTAGAAAGAGGGCTTAGGCCTTCTTTTTTTGTGCAAGTTAAAAAAATTTTCAAAA
>CAYFUN010000037.1:0-10184 GCA_964346535.1 uncultured Peptoniphilaceae bacterium | reverse complement strand
AATCTAAAAGCCTTTTTTAATTACATTTTTCCAAAAATAACAATCTTACATTCTCTTCATTATTCTATAATAAAATCTCAAGGTGTTTTTCCATTCTTCTAGTCTGATTTTTTCGTCTTCGCCGTGGATTAGGCCTCTTTCTTCCTTGGTCATTTCCATGGCTGAGAAGCGGTAGACTCTGTCTGAAAATTTTGAATAGTGTCTGCTGTCTGATGCGGCAATCATTAGATAGGGACTTACTATTGCATCTTCCCAGGTTTCGTTTATAGATTTTTCTAAAAGCTTGTAGACATCTACATCGGTTTTCGAATAATTGCTAGCTCCTTCATAAAAGGGAACTTCTAGGTCTAGGTTTTCTATTTTTGAAACTTTTTTAATATGATTTAAAATATCTTCTTTTGAGTCTTCTTTTAGGCAGCGGATATTTATTCCTGCTTCAACTGCAGGTGGCATTACATTTATTTGCTTGGACCCTTCTAAGGTTGTAAGGGCAAAGCTAGTTCTCATAAGGGCATTAAGCTCTCCACCTAGTTTTTTCCCTGCAAGATTTAAGATCGGTTTAAATATTTTTAAATTTGCAAGGACTATTCGAATTGGAAAGGATGCATACCTGCCTACCTTGTCAATTAGTTCTACAAAGGGTGGGTTTAGGTGAATAGGCAGAGGATTGTTTTCTATGTTCACAAGGCCCTTAGAAAGTTTTCCAACTAGAGACTTTGCTGGTGGTTGGGAAGCGTGGCCGCCTTTGCCTCCAACTTTTAGCTTCAGGTCCATTACTCCCTTTTCTCCAATACCAATTACTGCAATGCGGTTATCAGTTCCAGGAAAAATATTTTCAACAACTGCTCCACCTTCATCTAGGACAAATTTAATCTCGTGATTTTTTCCATGAATTTTCTGAGCCATTTGCTCGGCACTAGGACCATGAGGTTCTTCTTCGCCAGAGAAGGCCAGATAAATATCATCTTCAGGAACGAAGCCTTCTTTTAAAAGCCTTTCAGCAGTTTCTAAAACAGCTACAAAGGTTCCCTTAGTGTCTAAAGTCCCACGGCCAAATAAATAGCCGTCTTTAATTTCACCTGAAAAAGGATCGGCAGTCCATTTGCTTTCGTCAACTGGAACTACATCATAATGGGACATAAAAACACTTGGATTTGTTTCCTTTTGTCCCTTCCAGTGGAAGAGAAAGCCCCTACGTCCTACTTTTTCAAAAGAAGTTTTTTCAAAAACAGCTGGATATAAATCCTTTATAGTAGCCAGCATTTTATCAAAGACTTCTTCATCTTCGCCAATTCCATCAGTGTGAGAAACTGTTGGAATTTTAATTATTTCAGAAAAATTAGAAATGGCTTGGTCAAAGTCTAAATCCACTTCAGTTTTTTCAATTGCTTCCTTTTTTTCAGGGACAAACTTATAGGCTCGATAAAGTAAAAAACCTATAAAAAGCAGAATAACTATTAATAAAATTAGCCAAAACATAAAAACACCTTAAATTAATCCTTTCTTGTACAAAATTCGAGAAACTAAAATAGTAAAACAAGCGCCTACTGGCACCATTAAACTTACAGCAGAAGCTAGAGAAGGAATAAAAACAAAAAGTAAAATCATTAGCAGGCAGGGAGCAATTGCGATTTTGTAGTTTTTAGAAAAGAAAACTACAGCCAGGCCGCCAAACAAGGCTGGAAGAATATTGTCAAAGGCAGGCTTTAGACTTGGAGATTCTAAAACCGGCCTAATCCTAGCAAGCAAAAGCATACCTAAAAAAATTATTATAATAGTGACAATAGAAGATAGGGCAATGGCCATAGTAGAAACAACTTCGCCTTCTTCAGATTGGGCGTCTACCTTCATAGCTTCCATGGCATTAATAGCAGCAGGCACCTTTAAGCTAGTTACATTTCCAGTAACAAAACCAAGATAGCTGCCAGCAGTTCCAAGCATTGGCGCAAAAGTAAAAACTTCAATAACAGCAACTGTCCAAAAAATAGGAATAACTCCTAAAAGCCCCTTAATAAAAGGTCCAAAACTTGGCCAGGCCTTATAAATAATTGAAAATAAAAGAGGATAGGAAATAAACAAAAGCATGGCTATAGAATTAGTGAGCCTGCCATAAAAATGCACCTTGTCCTTGTAGGATTTCATTTTAAACACCTCCCATAAGATGAGTAATTGGAATTGATAAAAGCATAGAAGATATCATACTAATAGGCAGGGCATAATTTTCCAGCCAAGCCTGGTTTTTAAATTTAATAAAATATCCACAAACTAGCATGATAAGTGAGCTAACTACCATAACCACAACAGGAATAAAACCAACCATTCCCAAATGAACATCAGAAAAAATCATACCCAAGAAGGCAGAGATCATACCTAAAAAGAGAGAATCCATAAAAATATCTCCCCATTTTTGGTCAGTTCCCTTAATTTTAATTAAGCCTGACTCAATTTTCCTTAGCCAAAAAGTAATGATAAAAATTCCAGCCATAATTCCCAGGGTCATAACCCAAGTAATTGTAGAATAAACCACTGGATCGCTAACAGTTTCATTAAGACTAACGCCCATAGCATTGGCAGCAGTTGTAGCAGCAGGTAGCTCATAAGTTAGAGCCCCAACTATAGACAGTCTTAGCCAAGGCAGAGGCAGACCTAAAAACTTAGAAAGAGAAATTAGGCCGATGAGAATTGAAATTGCAGGAGCAATAGTAAAAATTCCCGTTCCAATAAGAATAGACCTTAGCTTTTTCATATCCATCTTAAGCTCCTTGGCCCTTTTATAGGCAATAAGAAAAAAGAGAACAGATTGGCCTAGGACAAATAAGATAACAAGGCCAGCCAGAACAAATAAGATTTTATCGTTGACATCAAACATAAACATAACCCCTTTCTTAAGAATATTTTACCATAAAAGAAAAAATAAGAGGAGTTTTATATTTGCTAAAATAATTAAAATTTTCAGCTTACAAAATTATTTTTTAAAAACTTCTTTTGTTGTTAAAACAACATACAACCTCTTTTCCCTGTAGGATAATCTATATAGAAAAAAAGACAAAAATATTTAAAGGGGAGCTGATAAGATGAAAGAAAAAATAGGTCAAGTCTTTGATATAGCCAAAGACAATCCACCTCTTAGAGGCTGTACTGTATCAAAAGAAATTCACGGTGGGGAAAATTCAATTAGCTATTTTTCTTTGGCCAAGGATACAGATATTAGCCCAGAAATTTATCCCTACTATAAATTAGTAATTCTTCTAAGTGGATCTTTAGAAGTCTATGGAAGTGATGGACTTTTAAAAAACTTGCAGCTTGGAGAAGGTATTTTAACAGCTATTAACAGGCCAGTAGGATTTAGAACGAGAGAAGACAGTGTATATATAGAATTAGGTCTAAGAAAGGAGACAAAAATGAACGAAGTAATTAAAGCAGGAGAAGTTTTTAAACTAAAGGATCTTATTCCTTACGGAGAAGATAAAATTGTAAACATGGACTTGATGTCAAACGACAAGATGAAATTTGTGCTTATGGCCTTTGATAAGGGAACAGGACTTTCAGAACACGCAGCTCCTGGCTCTGCCCTTATCCTTGCCTTAGACGGCGAGGCTGTAATTGGCTATGAGGGACAAGACCATCTAATTCGTGCAGGAGAAAACTTCCACTTTGCCAAAGGTGGCCTCCACTCAGTAAAGGCCACAGAAAACTTTAAGATGGCGCTGATTTTAACCTTAGAATAAAAGAAAGAGAGGCTTATAAGAATGAAATATAGAGTAAATGACGGCTGTATAGGATGCGGCCTTTGTGCCGAAACCTGTCCAAAAGTATTTTATATGACAGACGAAGGCCTAGCCAAGGCCATTGAAGCAGAAGTAGATGAAGCAGATAAAGATGCAGCAGCAGAAGCGAGAGACCTTTGTCCAGTTTCAGTTATAGAAGAAATTTAAATAATAGCTTTGAACCAGAGTTAGAAATCCTAGCTCTGGTTTTTTAATGAAAATGTAAAGGCATCACACCTTAATTCGGGTATATATAAAATAATATTTTAAGGAGGTATAGAAAAATGAGAATTATAACTATTATTTCAAACAACTAAGAGAGGAAAAGTCCTCTCAAAATTCTAGGAGGATTTATGATATATATAGAAAATTTAAAAAAGACCTTGGCTGACAGGGACTTATTTGAAATTAAAGACCTGACCCTTTCTGAAAATGATAAGGTTGCCTTAATTGGCGACAATGGTGCAGGAAAGACCACACTTTTTCGCCTGATTTTAGATCACGACAGAGAATATTCTGGCAGGATAAATGTCGATAGGCCTATGGATTATTTATTAAATGCAGACACCGAAGATGAAAAATTTTCTAGGGAAATTCATTCTAAGGCTCAGCTTAAGGAAAGTGATAGCTATAGTCCTGGAGAGTATAGGAGACTAAAACTTTTAGACCTGCTAGCTGATGATGGCGACTTTCTCTTGTTAGATGAGCCGACATCTCATTTGGACATGGACCAAAAAGAGGAATTAATTGTGAGGTTAAAGGCTAGAAGGCTAGGCTATTTAATAATTTCCCATGACCGTGACTTTATAAATAAAACTTGCACAAAGATTTTAGAACTTTCAAATGGAAAAATCGAAGTCTACAATGGAGACTACAAATTTTATCTGGCAGAAAGAGAAAAAAGACGTAAGTTCCAAGAAAGAGAATACGAAAACTACACAAGGGAAAAGGCTAGGCTAGAAAATTTGGCCATAAATATTAAAGACCAATCTGCAAAAGTTAAAACTGCGCCAAAGAGAATGGGAAACTCAGAAGCCAGACTCCACAAAATGGGCGGCCAAGGCAACAAGAAAAAATTAGACAAGCAAGTCAAGGCAGTTGAATCTAGGCTAAGCCAACTTGAGGTCAAAGAAAAACCTAAAGAGGCAAGCCAGATAAAATTAAAAGCCCCAGCTAGTGGAAAAATTCATTCCCAAGTTTTAATAAGGGGAGAAGATCTAAACAAGGCCTTTAAAGATAAAATTCTCTTTGATCAGGCTAACTTTATAATAGAAAATAATTCTAAGGTGGCCCTGCTTGGCGAAAATGGATGCGGCAAGACCACGCTTTTAAAAATGATTTTAGACGAAGATCAAGTTTGGGTCCATCCTAATTTAAAAATTGGATACTTTAGTCAAATGAACGATACACTTGAAGCTGACAAGACTATTTTAGAAAATATTTTAGCCACATCTATTTACGATCAGACTCTAAGCAGAATTGTTCTTGGCAGATTAGGCTTTAAAAATGACGATGTTAACAAAGCTGTCAAGCTTTTAAGTGATGGAGAAAAGGCCAAGGTGAAGCTGGCGAAAATTTTAACAGCTGACTTTAACTTTTTAATCTTCGACGAGCCGACAAACTTTTTAGACCTAAGGGCCATTGAAAGCCTAGAAGAACTTTTAAAGTCCTACGACAGGCCCCTAATATTTGTAAGCCATGACGAAGAATTTATAAATAACCTTGCAGACAGGCTTTTAATTATTGAGGACAAAAAACTTGTAAGCTTTAAGGGAAGCCTTGACCAATATAAAAACAGCAAAGTGCAGGCCAAGAAAAATAAGGACGAAGACAAACTTCTCCTTGACTTTAGATTATCTTCTATAAATTCAAGGCTGGCTATGGACATATCAAAAGAGGAAAGAGAAAGCCTTGAAAAAGAGTATAAGAATCTACTTATAAAAAGAGATGAGTGACGAAATATTCTAGGCCTAGGACAGATAAAAGGTGAGGCTATAAAATTAAGGTTAAAACAAATATTCATGATTAGCTGTAATAGTAGGACTAAAAACATGGGAGGATTTTATGGAGACTTGTAAACATTGCGAAGCTAGTGGCAGATGTTTGTCAAAGGTAAAACTTTTTAAAGAACTAGGGATAGATCAAACAAAAAGTATTTATCTCTCTGCAGACCACAAAGACTACGATCGAGGACTAAATATCTTTTCTGTTGGAGATCCTATAGATAAAGTATTTGTTCTTAGATATGGAAAAATTAAAACTTCTACCTATGATGAAGATGGAAGGGAAAATATAAGAAAAATTTATGTTGAAGGAGACCTTATAGGTGAAGATTCAATATTTATAGACAAGCACTTTGAGTCAAATGGTATAGCCATAGAAAAAACAGGAATTTGTCAAATTGATAAGTCTGTCTTGAGAAGCATTTTAGTTAAAGACCATAATTTTTCCTTGAACTTAATAAAATCATTGAGTGAAAAAGTTTATGAAACTGAAAAACTGTTGGAAATTCTGTCAATAAGAGATTCTTATACCAGACTAGCTGCCTTTTTGGTCTATAGGGCTAGAATAATAAAAAGTGATACCATAATGCTTAATCAGGAAAATATTGCTCTGACCATAAATATGTCTAGGGAAACTGTTTCTAGGAAGCTATCCCAGCTAGAAGAAGGGGGATATATCGAAAACATTGCCTACAAAACAATAAGGATAAAAAATATTTCTGGTTTAAAAACTTTAACAAATTTATAAAAATGTGATATAGGACACGGAAAAGATACTCCTCCTTGCGTAAAATAGAGTTAAGAAGAGTGGAGGAGGCGAAAAAATGATAAATATTAAAACGAAAATTGAAGATATTGTAAAACTAGATAATGCCATAATGGAATTTTTTAATAGTGAAAAAATCGACTTTTGCTGTAATGGACACAAAACAATTGAGGAAGTAGCTGATGAAAAAAGTATCAGCCCTCAGGCCCTTCTTGAAAATATTGAAGAGAGCATGAAGATAAATAATTCTTGGGAGAAGCAAGAAGTAGATCTAGAAGAATTCCAGGGACTTAGCCTACATGAAATGGTAGATTCTCTACTTGTAGACCACCACAATAAGGAAAGGGACCTCTTATTTGAAATAGACCCCCTATTAAATAAAATTCTTTCTGTCCACTATAAGCATCATGGCCAAGAATTAATGAAACTTCATTCTTTGTTTAGTGACCTAAAAAAGGAATTAGAAGAACACTTTATTCAAGAAGAAGAGGTAACTTTCCCATTAATGCTTGAAAATGAAAACCCAAGCCCTGAAATCATAAAAAAGGTTGAAGACTTAGAAGCTGACCATGAAAAAGCAGGAGATTTAATAAAGGAAATGATAGAGCTTACAAATTGGTTTGAGGCACCGGCAGATGGATGCAACACTTACAAGTACACCTATGGCTTACTGGAAAAATTAGTTAAAGACGTATTCGTTCATATTTTTAAGGAAAACTCTATTATGTTTGAAAGGTATGCAAAAAGAGAGGAGAAATAATGAAAAAACAAATTAAGAACAATGTTTATTGGGTAGGAAAAATTGACTGGGAACTTCAAGAATTTCATGGAACAGAGTATTCTGTCCACAATGGATCCAGTCAAAATGCTTATTTAATTCAAGAGGAAAAGACAGTATTAATTGACACTGTGTGGACTCCTCACAAGGAAGAGTTTGTAAAAAATTTAAAAAGCGAAATTGACCTAAAAGAAATTGACTATATAGTTATAAACCATGGAGAGCCTGACCACTCAGGATCCTTATTGGAAATTATGAAAGAAATTCCAGACACCCCTATTTTTTGTACAGCAAACGGCAAAAAATCCCTTATAGGCCAGTACCACCACCCAGAGTGGGACTATAGGGTTGTAAAAACTGGAGACTCTGTAGATATAGGAAACGGAAAACAATTAATTTTTGTAGAGATGATGATGCTTCACTGGCCTGACTCAATGGCGACCTATATGACAGGAGATAATATATTATTTTCTAATGATGCCTTTGGTCAACACTATGCCTTAAGTGAACTTTTCAATGACAAGGCAGACCCAACTATTCTTTGGAATGAAGCTATGAAATACTACGCCAATATTTTAACTCCTTTTTCATCTTTCGCAAAAAAGAAAATTGAGGAAATTGTGGCCATGAACCTACCTATAGACATTATAGCTACAAGCCATGGAAGTATTTGGAGGGAAAATGCCCTTGAAATAGTTAATAAGTATGCTGAATGGGCTGATGCCTATAAAGAAGATCAAATCACAATAATCTATGATTCTATGTGGGGAGCAACTAAAAAAATTGCCCATAAAATTGCAGATGATATTAGAGAACTTTCTCCCTCAACAAGGACAAAAGTATTGTCTGTAGCAGAAGTTGATAGGAACGACATAATGACAGAAGTTTTTAAATCTAAAGCCATAGCTGTAGGTTCTCCTACAGTTGGAAACTCTATAATCACCACTATGTCAGGCTGGCTACACTTTTTGCAAGAACTTAAATTTAAAGACAAGGTAGCAGGAGTATTTGGTTCTTACGGCTGGTCTGGAGAGGGAAACAAGGTTTTAAGAGGCGAGCTTGAAAAGGCAGGCTTTGAACTTATAGACGAAGAGCTAAGGGTTTCTTGGATGCCAGATGATGGTTTTTTAAAGGAAACCGAAAACTTCACTAAGGCTCTACTTGCTGCATCAACAACTGAAAAATAAATAACAAAAGCGGTCTAAGATAAAATTAGGCCGTCTTTATTTGTAAAAATTTCCTTGTAAACTTTTATTAAACTTTAAAAAGTTTTTTGTATTATAATTAACTTAAAGTACTCTAAATATTAAGGAGGGATTTTATGAAAAGAAGATTTAAGCTTTTATTTATTTTTATGCTTGCTGCTGCTGTCCTTGTTGGCTGTCAGAAAGACGTGGATTCGACTAAGCCTACAGAAGAGGTCAACCCACCAAAAACAAGCCTAGAAGAAGACAAAAAACCAGAAGCTAATGAGGAAAATTCTGAAGAAGAAGCACAGAAACTTGCAGAAAATTTATTATACGTTGAAGGCGGAGAGCTAGGTTCTATGTCTTCCTATGTTGAAGACAGGCAAGTCTGGGAAGACTTTATAGACCAAGAAGACCTAGCAGCTGCAAAGAAACTAACTAACGGTCTCCACCTGCCTAGAATTCTTTTAGATTCTCCAGATGCTAAAAAAGTCAACCAAGAAATCGACGACCTTGTCCAAAGATCAAAGGACCTTTATGAGACTTACAAGGGCGACCTGGAAGGGGATTTTTTAGGAGCCTCAGCTTCTTTTTCTGTCTACCAAGATGAAAATATCCTCAGCCTTATGGTTGAAAGCTATGATGTAGAAGAATACTATCCTAACTATAAGATCTATAACTTTTCTCTGCCAGAGGGAAAGCTTTTAAACGACCAAGAGCTAATGAAAACTTTTGGCATAGAAGATGATGAAATTTTAGAAATAGTTGAAAACTCTCTAAGGGAAGACCAAGACCTTACGACTAGTGTTTATTACCAGGGCGTCAATGATTCTTCCTATATTTACAATCCGTCTAACTATACTGGAAAAATACTTCAAGACCTTTGGGATAACTTTGCCTCTAAGAAAAATCAATTTTATATAGACCCTTTAGGCAGGCCTAGCCTAATTTTAGCTAAGTATGAAAGCCTAGACTATGGACCAGGGCCATTTATTTTAAAACTAAAGGCAGATAAATTTGACCAAAGCCAACTGGCAGGTGAGTATATAAAAATGGCGAGAAAGCTTGGTCTTGACCCAGAAGACAACAAGTACAAGGCCTTTATAATCTATTTAGGATCGGCCTATAATGAGGAGACTTTAAAGGAAACCCTTAATAAACTCCAAACTTGGTTGGCTGCCTTTTATGACTATAAGGATCCAAATATTCTTGCTACTATTACAGAAAATGAGGAAATAAATATGCCTTATTTAGTTGGCCAAGAGTTTTATCTCCTTGTTCCAAAGTACAAAAACGCCTCAGTGTCCTTAAAGGAAGTAGAACTTTCTGATGATGGAAAGCTAAAAGATGTAGACAACTACTACCTAGACGAAAATGCCACTGCAGGAACGACCCTTATAGTCCAAAATATTAGCGACATTGCTCCAAATGGGAAAATCACCCTTAGGTACAGAGACGACGTCTTAGAGTTTTCTCCAAGTATCAGCCTAAAAGACGGCAGCCTAATGCTTCCAGACCAAGTAAGAGATGCTGACGATATTCTAGACTGGGCCAGCCTAGTTGAAGAAGAAGGCTACTCACCAGACCTTATTGAAACATTTCAATCTTTAATGGGTGACCAAGAATAGTTACTAGTTTTCTTTTAACTATATAAGTAGAAAGATTTAAACCAGAGTTAGAAAA
>CAYFUN010000036.1:0-10978 GCA_964346535.1 uncultured Peptoniphilaceae bacterium | reverse complement strand
ACTAAAAAATAGTGTCAATGGATATTTCCATCAACACTATTTAGTATAGAACCGAAAAATCTACAGAGGCGTTGACCTCTTTTTTTATATTTCTGTTATAATGAAGATAAGAGGAGGTATTTTATGGACGAAAAATATACTTATAGAATTGCAGTTGAAGAAGATTTAAGATTTACAGACGAAATTGAAAAAGAAGCTCTGCCAATAATTGATCCTTACTACAAAAATAACATTGGCATTTTCAAAGGTGAAATTGATGGCGACTTAATTATGGTTTATGATGGATGCTATCCAGTAGCCATGGGCAGGTATTCCTTCCACCCAGATGGAACTATGTGGCTGGAAACAGTAAGGGTAAGGCCGACTTATCAAGGCAAGCACATTGGAACTGGCATTTATGAAAAATATCTTGAAGCCGCCAAGGAAAATAATATTAAAACAATTAGACTTTACACCGAAGGCTTTAACGAAAAATCCATGGGCCTAACTAAGAAGATGGGCTACAAGATTATTCAAAAATATGACTACTATTCAATGAAAGTTGCAGATGGAGACAGAGACACCTTAGGCTTTGAAGTGGAAGAGGACTTAGACAAGATTATGGATATAGTAGAAAAAAATCCTTGGACTGATATGATTTGTATAAACAATGTCTTTTATGATGTAAACAGAGAAAATCTAAAGTGGTTTGTAAAGAGAAAGATGTTTTATTCCAAGGGAGATAACTTATTATTAGTGGGAGCCAGACACAATAGAGCCAGTGTTGCCTATATTGGCTACATGGCAGGAGACTACAAGGAGTGTATTGACGCAGCAATAGCTATGAATCCTGGTAAAACTCTATCAGCTGGAATTTCAAAAAACAACAAAGACTTAGGTCAATACTTTAAAGATTTTGAAAAGAGATATGACCTAGTTGTTTCAGAAAAAAACTTATAAAAAATTTTTCAGCAAACAAAAATCCCTAGGCGGCTAAACCTAGGGATAATTTATTTTTTAGATTAGTGATTTTACTACTTCTAAGGCCTTGTCAAAGTTTACTTCGTGGGTTACTTCAGGAACATATTCAACATAGGCAACTTTTCCTTCTTTGTCAACAATTACAATTCCTCTAGTAAGCAGTTGTAATTCGTCAATTAAGAAACCGTATTTGTTACCAAAGTCCTTCCACCTATAGTCAGAAACTATAGTAGAATTTTCTATGCCCTTGGCTGAGCAAAATCTATCTTGGGCAAATGGTAGGTCAACTGAAACAGTTACAATCCTTACGTCGTCGCCAAGTTTACCAGCTTCTTCGTTAAAGTTAGTAGTTTGAATTGAACAAACACCTGTGTCAATAGATGGAACAACAGAATAAACTACAACCTTGCCTAAATTATCTTTTGAATTAAAGTCTGATAGGTCTAAGTTTACTGCCTTAAATTCTGGAGCCATATCTCCAACTTTAACTTCTTTGCCAACTAAGTTAACTTCGTTTCCGCCAAATGTTACTTTCATTTTTCTAATCCTCCTTAAAAATTTTCAAAATTTATCTATACTTATTATATCCAATTAGAACTTTCATAAACAAAAAAGAGCCTTAAAAAAGACTCTTAATTTTCTTATTTATCTAATTCGTTTAAAGCTTCCATTAGGTGTTCAAGGTCTAGGCCGTGAACCATAGCAGCTTCTTCTAGTGATTCCATTTGGCTTGATGGACATCCAACACAGCCCATGCCGAAGCTCATTAAAATTCCAATAGTTTCTGGATTTTGTCTAATAACATCTCCAATTAACATATCTTTTGTATAAGTCATAATTTGCCTCCTTTTATATTTTCTATAATATTATACCCTAAGAAGAAAAAAATAACACTAAAAGTGAAAATTGCAAAAAGATTTTTTAAAGAATCCAAGCTTCCATATTGGAAAAAATATAAAAATCTGCTAACCTATAAATAGAATAATAAAAACGAGGACGGCTATGGAAAAATATATAATGGCATTTGATTCAGGAACATCAAGTGTAAGGACAATAATTTTTGACAAAAAGGGTCAAGTAAAAGCTGTGGCCCAAAAAGAGTTTAATCAATTTTATCCCAAATCAGGCTGGGTTGAACAAGACCCTAACGAAATTTGGTCCAAGCAAATTGGAACTGCAGTTGAAGTTATAAACCAAATGGGAATTTCTGGAGAAGAAATTGCAGCTATTGGCATCACCAACCAAAGGGAAACTACAATTATCTGGGACAAAAATACTGGTGAACCAATTTATAATGCAATTGGCTGGCAGTGTAGGAGGACTTCTCATTATTGTGATGAACTTAAGGCCAAGGGTTATGGAGATTTATTTAGAGAAAAAACTGGCCTAGAAATTGACGCCTACTTTTCTGCCACAAAAATAAAATGGATCTTAGACAATGTTGAGGGCGCTAGAGAAAAAGCAGAAAAAGGGGAGATCCTCTTTGGAACTGTAGACAGCTTTTTAATTTGGAAGATGACTGACAAAAAGGTCCACATCACCGACTATTCAAATGCATCTAGGACTATGCTCTACAACATCAAGGCCTTATGTTGGGACGAAGAAATTTTAAATATTTTAGATATACCAAAAAATATTTTGCCAGAAGTTAGACCTTCATCAGAAGTTTATGGCTCTTTGTCAAAGAGATTTTTAGGTCTTGACATTCCAATAGCTTCTGCAATTGGCGACCAACAAGGAGCCCTTTTCGGCCAAGGTTGTTATGAGGCAGGCCAGGCGAAAAATACCTACGGCACTGGTGCCTTCCTTTTAATGAATACAGGAACGAAGCCAATTAAGTCTAAAAAGGGTTTGGTTACAACTATAGCTTGGGGACTTGATGGAAAAGTTACCTACGCTCTCGAAGGATCAATTTTCGTTGCAGGCTCAGCGATAAAATGGCTGAGAGACCAACTTAGAATTATTGACATGTCAGATGACACAGACTATATGGCATCAAAGGTAGAAGACACCCACGACTGTTATGTTGTGCCAGCCTTTACAGGTCTTGGTGCTCCATATTGGGACCAATATGCTAGAGGGGCGATTTTAGGTCTTAGCCAAGGAGTGACTAAATATCATATTGTCAGGGCCACCTTAGAATCAATTGCCTATTTGTCTTATGATATATTAAAGGCCATGGAAGAAGATTCGAAGATAAAATTAAAATCACTTCGAGTAGACGGCGGAGCTGCCAACAACGATTTTATGATGGGCTTCCAAGCTGACCTAATTAACCGTCCAGTTGAAAGACCATATTGTGTTGAGACAACAGCTCTTGGCGCAGCAAAACTTGCAGGTCTTGCAGTTGGTTTTTATAAAGACCTAAAAGACCTAGAAGAAAATTTAGCTATCGAAAGAACCTTCCAAGGCAACATGACCGAAGAAGTCAGACAAGAAAAAATTAGAAAATGGCACAAGGCAGTAAAAAAATCCCAAGGCTGGGCAGAATAAAAAAAGAAAAACTTAAAATAATATTTTTCAAAATAGAAAACATGAAACCTATTTAAGGCTGACAAAAACTAGACTTAAATAGGTTTTTAATTTGAACCTTAACAAAAAATGAAAATAAAATAAAAAACTTTTCAAAAATGTGTTTACAAATAAAAAAATGGTGGTATAATGTAAGTACAAAGAAAGAAAAAGAAATATTTTCTAGGGACAGGTAAAACGTGAATTAACTAGAAATGAAATCTTTCGCTTGGATGAAATTGACCTATCTTGAAGGGGTTAGGTAATATCAGATGAAGGACTTCTAGCTTATGACTTTTAAATTTCTTTGGGCATCCAACTTATACAAAATGACATAAGAATCTAAATATGACTTTCATATTTGTGACTAGAGGATGATGGCATTTTAAAAGTGTAAGATTATTGGAAATTTCCTCCTAAAGAGTAACTGTGATTTAGGAGCGCTTTGACAAATAAATATAGCAGCTATACAGTTTTATAAAAACGTATGGGGTCTAGCAGTAGACTCAAGGTCTAGAGGATAGGTTTTAAGAATCATGGACGAAGAGCTTAAGAATTTCAAGTGATCACTTTTTTAGTGAAAAGACTTTAGAAATATAAGAAATAAATGATTAGAGAAATGATTGATTGCTTAGAGAAAAGCCTCAAAATAGGGACCGGTAAATTCATTTTGTACCCCTAGGGGACTAGGAAGGGCAGGTGTCTTTATTAAGAAAGGAATATTTGGTGAAAGAAGCAAAAAATTTAAATCTGTATGAGTTGGATGCAAGATAAAAACCAGCTTGGGTGATTATGATAATTGGCCAGGTTGGTTTTTTAGTTGTCTTAAAAACTTTAAGAGTGCATCTTTACATAAAATTTGAAAACTTAATAAAGAGCCAATGAAATCAAAGGAGAGGCTGAATAAAAAATTTTTCTTAGGCTATAAAAACAATAAGCAAGACCTTTAAAAAGTTTAACTAAGAAAATTTAGAGAGAAAATTAAAAAATAAAAGGAGAACACTTATGAAAAAAATTAAAAAACTAATGCTAGTCCTAGGACTAACATCATTACTTGCAGCTTGTAGCTCAGGCAATGTTATAGAAAAAACAGAAAAGAAAGTTGACGACCTTGATGACAAAATCGAAAGTAAGGTTGAAGAAAAATTAGATGAAAAAGACCTAGGCGACAAAGACCTTGACACAAACAAAGCTGGCCTAGAAAGTAAAAACACCTTTCTTTCTTTAGAAGAAGTTGCAGGCGCTTTCTATGATAACTTTGGCTCAACTGATATTCAAATTGAAAAAATTTCTTTAGAAGATGATGGAGTTTTAGTTTATAAAATCGAAGGCTTTGACGAAGAAAAAGAATATGAGTTTGAAATTAATGCAGAAAACGGAGAAATTCTTAACCAAGAAGTTGACGACAACGACCTTGACGATGACGACTATGGCATAGCCCTAGACCTAATAGTCACTCCAGCCCAAGCCATGGAAGCAGCCCTAGTAACACACGAAGGCACTTATGTAAAAGAATGGAAACTAGAAGCTGAGGAAAATGGAATATTCTATGAAGTTGAACTTAACAACGATAGAGATGTAAAAGTCAACGCCGAAACTGGCGAAGTAATTAAATAAAAATTTGAGGTCCTCAGGGCCTCTTTTTTATTTTGCCCTTGTTTACTTTTTAATTAATTGAAAACTTAATTATTTATAAAATTCAAGGGTATAAGATTTTTGAGAGGGAAGAGTACTTATTTTAATAAGAAAAAAATTATAGAAATTAGGAGAATACTATGACAGACAAAAAAGAATATTCAAAAGTAATTTATACCAAGGGCGGCGACAAGGGAATGACTTCCCTTTATGACGGAACAAGAGTTGGCAAAGACGACATTAGAGTTGACACCTATGGAACAGTTGACGAACTAGGAGCCTATTTAGGTCTAGCAATTTGTTTCTTAGAAGATGAACCTGACCTTGCAGAAGAAATTCGAGGCATCCAAAACCAACTTTTTGTTGTTAACCACAACCTAGCAACAGCTGACCCAGCAAAAATAAAGAGAAGGATCCAAGAAGAAGAAATTGTCATGCTTGAAAAATTAGTAGACAAGTATATGGAAAAGGCTGGAAAGTTTGACGGCTTTATTATAAACGGAACTTCAAAACCAGCAGCAATCCTTCACATAGCTAGAACTGTTTGTAGAAGAGCTGAAAGAAGAGTTGTTGGCCTTGCTAGAGAAGTAGAAGTTGATCCACTAGTAGTTAAATTTATTAACAGACTTTCAGATACCCTTTATGCCTTTGCCAGATACTGCGAAGTAAAAATTATCGACGTAGACTGGGAAGGCCAAATGGTAATTAAATAGGCAGATCAAAGGAGATAAAAATGAAATATAAATTTTTGCACCTTTGTCTAAGGGTAATGGACTTGGAAAAATCTAAAAAGTTTTACACAGAGGCCCTTGGCTTTAAAGTAACTAGGGAAAAGGACTTTCCAGATGATGAATTTACTCTAGTCTTTTTAACAGACGAAGACGAAAACTTTGAACTAGAACTAACCTACAACTACCATCCAGAAAAACCATACACAATTGGAGATGGCTATTCCCACTTTGCAGTTTCTGTAAAGAACCTAGAAAAATCTAGACAAAAACACATAGACATGGGCTATGAATGTACAGAGCTAATGGGCCTACCAGGAAGTGAACCATCTTATTACTTTGTAACAGACCCAGACGGCTATGAAGTTGAAGTAATCAGAAAAAAATAAATAAAAAAATAAAATCGTCATTTATATGGCGATTTTTTTAATCCTATAGTAAAATTAAAGGCGATTAAGAAAAAAGAGGGAAGCAATGAGACTAAGAAAGAAACACTTTGCCCTGCCAGAGTTAGAAGAAAACAAAAAAGTATTTTTGCATCCAGAAGTCAACAAGGGGACCTGGGCAGAAATTTTTAAAAATGACAATCCCATCCACCTTGAACTTGGAGCTGGAAGGGGAGGCTTTGCCCTAGCCATGGCAGAGAAAAATCCTGCAATAAATTTTCTGGCCTTAGACCTAGAGGCCAATGTCTTTGTCTATGCAGGCAGACTAATTAAAGAAGCAGACTTAGACAATCTCTTCGGCATTTTAGCAAGGGCAGAAAATTTAGCAGACTACTTTGCAAAGGGTGAAGTTTCAAAAATCTACATTAATTTTTGTAACCCTTGGCCTAAACCTAGGCAGCACAAGAGAAGACTTACTCACCCTAGGCTTTTAGAAGTTTATAAAAATATTTTAAAAGCAGGAGCAGAATTAGAAGTAAAAACAGACGACGAAGGCCTTTATGTCGATAGTCTAGAATATTTTAAAGATTCAGCTTTTGAAATTGTCGATGCAACTGACGACTTAAAAATAAATGATGATTTAATCCTAACTGACTATGAAAAAAAGTGGCGGGCACAAAATATAAAAATCAAATACATTAAAGCAAAATTTATTGGATGAGAATAGAAAGAAGATGGAAAGATGAAAAAAATTTCTCCATCTTTTTTTATTTTTTCTTGACAAGTGTTATACACTGTTATACCATGACTATAACAGGAGGACAAAATGAAAATACTAATTAGTAACTCTAGCTCTCTTCCCATATATGAACAAATAAAAGACCAAGTTGTAGACCAAATCCTAAGTGACGACTTAAAAGAAGGTGAACAACTTCCGTCTATAAGGTCTTTGGCCAAGGAAATACGTATAAGCGTAATGACGGTGAAAAAAGCCTATGATGAATTAGAAAAAGAAGGCTATATAGAAACTCGTCAAGGCAAGGGCTCATTTGTTTCGAAAAAAGGACTTGAGCTTGCTAAAGACATGAAGTACCAAGAAATTGAAGATTATATTTTTAAAATCGTAGACCTGGCTAGGGCCTATGACATAGATGAGAAAAAGATTTTTGAACTATTAGAATTTGCCTATAGGAGTGAATGACATGAAGGCTATAGAAATGATAAATGTAAATAAAACCTATCCATCAGGCTTTGCCTTAAAGGACATTAACCTTGAAGTAGAAAAGGGAACAATTGTAGGTTTTATAGGAGAAAACGGCGCAGGAAAAACTACATTAATTAAAGCCCTTGCAGGAATATTAAACATCGACCAAGGACAAATAAAAATTTTTGGAAGTCACATAAAAGACGGGGACCAAGATATAAAAGAAGACCTGGGCCTAGTCTTAGACGATATGTTTTTTCCTCTTAAATTAAATGCAAAAGACATAAACACAATTATGCAGGGGATTTATAAAGCTTGGGACCGAGATTTATTTTATTCCTACTTAGAAAAATTTAAAATCTCAGATAAATTAAGTATAAATGCCTTGTCCAAGGGCATGAAGAAAAAATTAGAACTGGCAACAGCACTTGCTCATAGACCTAAGTTACTAATTTTAGATGAACCAACATCAGGTCTAGACCCAGTAATTAGAGAAGAAGTTATAGATATATTTTTAGACTTTATCCAAGACGAAGACCACGCAATATTTTTATCCAGTCATATAACCTCAGACCTTGACAAGGTTGCAGATGAAATAATTTTTATTGACCAAGGCGAAATTTTATTAGCTGCAAACAAGGACGAAATTTTAAATTCCTATGGCCTAGTTAAATGTGGCCTTGAAGACATAGAAAAAATTGATCCGACTTATATTATTTCAAAGAGAAAGACCAAATACTTTTACGAACTTTTAGTCAATGACAAAAAGGCTCTAGAAGAAAAACATCCAGACTTTGTTGTAGATAATATTAGCCTAGAGGACCTTATGGTTCTAATTATAAAGGGGGAAAAATAATGTTAGCTTATTTAAAAAAAGACCTAATAATAATTTCAAAAGACTTAAAAATCTACTTACCTATGCTTTTGATTTTAGTTTTCTTTATTGGGGCAAGGTTTGAAAGTTTAATTTTCCTATGCCTTTTTTACATGCTTTCTATGTTTTTTACAACTTTTTCCTACGAAGAGCAAAGTAACTTTTATTCTTATGCAGCAGCCCTTCCAAGTGGCAGGAAGAAACTTGTTGCTGGCAAGTATATTTCTAGTCTAGTTTTAATTTCTATAAGTTTACTTGTCTCCCTTGGATTTTATTTCCTAATGAGAACTTTTAATGAAGTCCCTGACTTTAAAGTCTTTATAAAACTTTTGCCTATAGGATTTTTGTTTATAAGCTTATACATCAGCTTAGTAATTCCATCATTTTTTAAATTTGGTTCTAACATAGGAAGGATAGTTATAATTTTTGTACCTTTTTTAATAGTTATGGTTGGGAAAATAATGGACCAAACTGTAGTAGAAAAAATTTCTGAAGCTTTTATAAATACATCATGGTGGATTTATGTACTTCTTGGTTTTATATGTTTAGGAATTTCCTCCTTTATTTCCAATGCTATAGTTAAAAACAAGGACTTTTAGGAATAATTTAGCAGGGCAGGTGCCAATATAAAAGAAATTAGCAAAAATCTTTGAAAATACTTATATTTTAGTTGACATTTCTCGTGTCTTTGATATAAAATATATAGCAGTGTTTAAAAAAGAGGCCCGGAAACTCTTTTTATAGACTAACAAAATAAAAGGAGGGGATAATTGATGAAATCTTATATGGCAAATGCCCAAAACATCGAAAGACAATGGTATGTAATTGACGCTGAAGGTATGGTTCTAGGTAGACTAGCTTCTGAAATTGCTATGATTCTTTCAGGAAAGAGAAAACCAGTTTATACACCACACTTTGATGCAGGCGATTATGTAATCGTGCTTAATGCAGATAAAATAAAATTAACAGGAAATAAATGGCAACAAAAAACTCATTGGTACCACACAGGTTATCCTGGAGGGGCTAAAGAGGTAAAATATCAAGACTTAGTAAAGAAAGACCCAACTAAGATTTTGAGACTAGCTGTAAAAGGAATGCTACCTAAAAACTCTATGGGTAGAGCAATGATCAAAAAGATGAAAGTATTTACAGGAACTGAGCATCCACACGAAGCTCAACAACCTATTGAACTTAAGTTTTAGTATTGGAAGGAGGTTTATAAATGGCTTTAGAACAATATAGAGGAACAGGAAGAAGAAAAACTTCTGTTGCACAAGTAAGACTATTACCAGGAACTGGTAAAATTACAATAAATGGAAAAGATATCGATGAATATTTCGATTATGAAACACTAAAAGTATTAGCCAAAGAACCTTTAGATATAGTAGAAGTATCAGACCAATACGACACTATTATTAAGGTTCACGGTGGTGGCTTTACAGGCCAAGCTGGAGCAATCAGACACGGAATTGCAAGAGCACTACTAGAAGTAAACGAAGAATTTAGACCAAGTCTTAAAAAAGCAGGCATGCTAACAAGAGACCCAAGAATGAAAGAAAGAAAGAAATACGGTCTAAAGAAAGCAAGAAAATCACCACAATTCTCAAAGAGATAATATTTCAAAGCATTGGATTTATATCCAGTGCTTTTTTTATGCTTACAAAAAAACTTGCTAGCAGGTTTTAACTAAAAAATTTATTCTTCTTCTAAATACTGGGCCATAAAAATATCATCTCTTCTTGGCAGGTAAAGGACTTCTACTTTTCCAAGTTTTAGTTGACCAAGGTCTGTTAAGAGGACAGTGGTCTTAAAGGTTTTTGCTACTTGAACCCCTTGGGCGTTAGTGAACTTTAAATTAAAACGGATTGGTGGTTGTTCGTTTATATAAAGGCCTGTTTGGCCGTAGGTAATTATTTCTCCTTGGGTAGTTTGGCCGTACAATAATAGTTCTCCAAAGTCCTTGGGAGACTTAAAAGACTTAAACTGATAGGAGGCCTCTACAATATCTTCGTCAACTAGGAGACCTTGGAAATCATTTAACATAAAGATTCCAGTAAGGGGAGCCCAAAGCCAGGAGTTAAAGGGATTTAAAAATCTCCAGCCGTAGCCGTCACTTTGAAAATAATAATAAAGGAGAAAAAGCCCTATCATATAGACAATATTAAAGATCAGCCAAATCCAAGCCCAAGGCCTGACAATGGTTTGGTATTGGCCGCCACCGTGGGTAAGGGGAGGATCAAAGCCATTTTGATTTAATCTTAGGTCAAGGTCCTTGCCTGGTTCAAATCTTCTTTCGTGGACCTTTGAATCAACTAGGCTTATATAAGTTTTTACTTGATTGCCAGCTAGGTTTGGAAAGCTGACCAATAATTTTTTCTCAGTATCTCCCTCTAAAAAACCTTGGTCTGCAGAGGCTAAAATTTTAGCTTGAACTGGTTTGCCATTTTCTTGAACTCTTAGATGTTTCCTTGCTAATTTATTTGGCAGACTTATAAATTTTGATATCTTATAAGTTTGAATTGACCAGAGAATTATGCCAAGGACCAATAGTATAGTAGCAAAGATTGGAGTCGTCCTTATAACTGGCGCGCCGAGAAAAAATACCGGGAAGATATACATAAAAAACAATAGTAAAAATAGAAATGCCATAT
This sequence comes from uncultured Peptoniphilaceae bacterium, assembly GCA_964346535.1. Classification (GTDB taxonomy): domain Bacteria; phylum Bacillota; class Clostridia; order Tissierellales; family Peptoniphilaceae; genus Neofamilia. The sequence goes on along the minus strand of CAYFUN010000036.1, from coordinate 29 downwards.
TAACGCCTCTCTTCCTCTATTAGATTTCC
>CAYFUN010000035.1:6649-11078 GCA_964346535.1 uncultured Peptoniphilaceae bacterium | reverse complement strand
TGGTGTTCGTGGCGGGAGTCGAACCCACGGCCTTTCGCTTAGGAGGCGAACGCTCTATCCAGCTGAGCTACACAAACATTTATTTTCAGTACTAATTATCATACTTAAAAAACGCAGATTTGTCAATTGTAAAAATTTTGTAAAAACAAGGTCGGCTTATAAAGAAATCTTGTTTTTGGGTATATTCTTATTAAAAGAAGTATTTTTAAAGTTCAATGAAGGGAGGCTGAATATTTGTTGGATTTTTTAAAAATTAAAAATAGAAAAAAATTATTGGCAGGATTTTTACTCTGTGCCCTTTTAATTACTTTAGCAGGAACAGTTTTTGCGAAAAGCACTTATGGCGACTACATCTTCCAAAATAAAAACACCTATGGAATTCCTGAAATCAATACCAATGCTGAGGTAGATTCTAATGGGACTATGACTATTAGACAAAAATGGGTCTTTGACGACAAGTACACTGACGGCACTGAGCACTATATTGTCTTTAATAATGGAAGCTTAAAGGGAGCCAAGCTTAAAGACTTTCAAGTCTACCAAAATGGTCAAGCTCTTGAAGAAGTTTCTTGGGATGTAGGTGGAAGTTTTGAAGAAAAAGCTGGCAAGTTTGGTTTTAATGAAACTATGTTTGATACAGAACTTTGTTTCGGCATTGGGGAAAAAAGGTCAGACAACACCTTTGAAATTACTTATAAGGTTGAAAATGCTATAGAAAAAACCAAAGACGGCGCCTATTTTCTCCACTGGAAGTTTATTAACGACAATCTTTCAGATCCTGTTGGAAAAATAAGATTAGAGCTAACTTTTCCAAACAAGGTTTTAAAAACCTACGGCTTTGGCTACGAAGGTCTTGTGGCTATGGCAGATGACAAGGCCAATACTGTTGTATACGAAAATGGACCAGACAGGCCCCTAAGAGAAGACAATCAACTTATTGCCTTGGTAGAAGTTGAAGGGCCCTTTGCATCTTTTAGGGACAGGGACCAAAATCGTTTAGATCTTTATACTGAAGCCTTTGAAGATTCATCTTATAACATCGATGACCTTGACAAGGAAAATAATTTACTCTCCGAAAGAGACCTTGCCAAGCAAATAGAAAAGGACGGGACCTACAATGTTTCTGCAAACGACGGCCCTCCTATAGTATTAATTATAATTTTCAGCTTGTTCTTTCCATTAATAGTAATAATTATTTTAGTGACCGCCTTAAGTAAAAATAAGGTAAAGACAAATCTATCTAGGGCAGAGAAAAAAGATTCTTATTTTCGTGACAATGTCTCGATTGAACCTAACAAGATGCTAGGGCTTTTGGTCCAAGAAGGTCTTACAAATCTTCAAACCACAATACTTTACTACTTTGTCAAATGGGTTAACGAAGACTTAATTGACTTAGACAAAGAAGAGAAAGAAAGGTTCCTTAGAAAAAATAAGGAAATTGACGTCTTCTATTTTAAGGACCCAAGTGAGCCAATGGCCTACATTGAAAAAATCTTTTATGACTTCTTCCTTGATGAGGCAAGTTTTGATGGCCCAAGCCATTTGATGAAACTTACAACTGACGACTTAAAGAAAATTAACTACCAAGACCTTAATAGAGATTTTTCTAAGTATTTAAAATCTGACAAGGCCTATGAAGACATTGATCACTTTATTGAAAAGAATAAGAAAAAAGAATTTTTAAATGAAGCAGGGAAGAAAGAACTTTTGAAGTACTATGGCATGAAAAACTTTTTAAAGGACTTTACTCTAATGGACGAAAGGGAAATTCGTGAAGTTAAACTTTGGTCTTACCACCTTGAACTGGCAGCCCTTTTAGGTCTAGCTGAAAAAGTTCAAGAACAATTAAAGGTTTATCCAGAAGTTTATCAAGACACTGGAGTGAGAATGAACCCTTATACAGCATCGATAATTTTACACTCAGTAAATTCCAGCCTGACTTCTGCTATGGCATCTTCTGGCTCTGGTGGATTTTCATCTACTGGCGGAGGCGGAGGATTTTCTGGCGGTGGATTTGGCGGTGGAACAAGATAAGAAAAGGAGCAGATAAAAATGATAATTGCAATAATAATTCTAGTCCTTGTCGGACTTTGGGGAGTGACAACTTACAACGGCTTTGTTTCCTTAATTGAAAAGCTAAAAAATTCTAAGGCCCAAATTGCCGTTCAAATGGAATCCAGATGGGACGCACTAACAAATTTAATTTCAGCTACAGAAAAGTATAGCGACTACGAAAAAGAAACTCTTGAAGAGATTATAGCAAAGAGAAATCAAGTTACTATGAACTCATCTTTAGATGAAATTCAAAAGGCAGAAGACCAATACTCTCAGGCCTTTGGAAAAATTGTCGCTTTGGCTGAAGCCTATCCAGACTTAAAGGCCAGCGAGGTTTATAAAAAAACTATGGATTCTGTTAACAAGTACGAAGACAATGTTCGCTACGCAAGAATGACCTTTAACGATATGGCAACTAAGTACAACAGGGCCAGAAAGCAAGTTCCAAAAAATATAATTGCTTCTATAATGGGCCTTGAAGAAGAAAAATATTTTGCCCTAAGTGAAAACAAAAACCAAATGCCAAGCTGGCAGTAAAATTTATAGCTAGAGGACGCCAAGTCCTTTGGCTATTTTTATTTTAAAAACTTTTATGGACAAAGTAAAAGCCTTTAACTAAAAATAAAATGAAAATCTTATTATAATTTGCTCAAAGCCTTTAAAATATCTTATTATCAAGTATAATAGTAGAGAATAAATAAGACTGAAAAGGGTGGTTTTTTGAAAAAGAAGATATTTTATTTTATCTTGCTAGTCTTAATTTTAATAAACTCTTCTGGCCTTGCTCAGGCAGAGGAAGTTTATATAAATAAATCTATGAAGGTCCAGTATTTAATTGACAACAAAATTGTCATTGGCAGGACCACTGAAGATAATGGAATTGATTATGCCCTTGATGAAAATATTACTAGGGCAGAAATTTCAAAACTTCTAGTTAGTCTTTTAGACCTGGACCAAATAGCTGAAAGCTTAAAGGGAACTGCCTTAGCTTTTGCAGACCTTAAGGCCGACCACTGGGCATCTGGCTATATAAATGCCTTGACTACAGAAAACTTAGATAAAAATCTTGGCAGGAAAGTTATTGTCGGCTATCCAAATGGAAAATTTTTGCCTGAAAAAGATATTTCCTACGAAGAACTGGCGACTATGTTAGTCAGAATTTGTAAAAGTGATTTGACCAAGGAAGACGAAGAAAATGCTATTTGGTCAGTTTCTTATATGAAATGGGCAGGAGAACTTGGCCTTCTTGAAGATATTTCCTACGACGATTCAAGAAAGAGAATTTCTAGAGAAGACGCCTTTGTTATGGTTTACAACGCCAGAGATATTCTTGGTAAAATTGAGAAAAACTCTGTGGACTTTGGCGACAAGTTAGGCATTGTTTCAAAGTTTCAAGGAGGAATTTTAGAAGTCAACCAAGATTCGAAAAATCTTTATAGCATAGACGAAAATACAAGATTTGCCCAAGAAACTAGTGGCCTTGACTTTTATAAAAATACAGCCAGACCAGGGTCTTTAATTAGATTTATTGCAGATGAAAACAATCACGTTGAAATAATTATGGAACTTGGCAATCCAAGAGATTTAGGAATCGATGGCAACTGGCAAGGTCTTGCTCAAAGTTTAGTGTCAGCTAGAGAGTCCACACATTTTTCTGGCGACTATACAGGTTCTTATGAAATTAATCTTGATGGAGTGAAGGCTCTTATAACTAAGGACACCAAACTCTTTGCAGCAGATAAGAAGAAAAATATTCTTGGACCAATTAAGGACCCAGGCCAAGTTTTTGAAACTTATGTCAAAGACAGGATGCCTCTAAAAAATGTCTACATGGGCTACACATCTTATGCTGGCTATAATGAAGCCAACATTATAGTCTTTAATGACGTAGACCTTTTCCAAGGCAAGGAAGAACTTAGGAGAATTACAATTCCTATAAGTTCAGACTTTAAATTTACAGCTGAGTCAATGATTGGCGGAGAAGAAAAAGTTTTTGACCTAAAAGATTCAGGAATTTTTCCTGGAGACTTGGACCTAGACTTTATGGACGTAATTTTAATGAGATTTGATTCTTATGAAAATGCCAGGCTTCTTGAAAGGCCAAAAAAACTTATTGACTATAAGACTGCACCAGTTTATAGGGTCCACTCTTATGACGATGGTCTTTTAGTTTTAAGAGACCAGTACGAGAGAGAACTGCCACTAACAACTAGGCAGATGGCAACTTTTAAACCAGGCCAACTTAAAGCCGGAGACCACGTTCAAGTTTTAATTTTGCCTCCTCAAGTTCTTGTAGACCTACTTGGCCAGGACAAGTTAATGGACTTGGACCTAGAAGATTTTGATTTAGGAAAAATTGATTTTAGAGACCTTA
>CAYFUN010000035.1:0-6549 GCA_964346535.1 uncultured Peptoniphilaceae bacterium | reverse complement strand
GACCTTAGTTTGCAGGCAATGGCAGTTTCAATTGTGCCAGATGACTTAAGAGGAGCCTTGCCATTTTCTTTTAGAAATGGAGATGACAAGGCCTATGTAAAAGACCTTTACGACGACTATGTCATCCTAGGTCAGAAAGTTGATGGAGTCTTTGTGGACCAAAGGGCCTACAAGTACTTCCAAAGAGACAAGAGAAAACTTGAGCTTGCTAAGGCCTTTGACCTTGCCTTAGTCTATGACCAAACTTATATAGGCTATGGCGAGCCTTATCTTACTAATGTAGACTTTTACTTTGACTACGAAATTTTTTCTAAACTTACCAACCAGGCTTTGGAAGAAATTATAAGAGCCAGCAATAGAAATAATATTGACTTAGACAAGCTTCTTGAACTTTATAGGCAAATAGAAAAGTCAAACTTAGGAGCAGACCTTAAAGACCAGGCTAAATACTTTGGCACTTGGCTTTATTTAAATAATTAATGACGGATATAAAAGGTGATTAAAGACGATGATAAAAATTTCAGATGTGTATTTTAAATACAACGAAGACGAAGATGAAAAATACGCCTTAAGGGGAATAAATTTAGATATTAAAGACGGAGAGTTTGTAGCTATAATTGGCCACAATGGCTCTGGCAAGTCAACTCTTGCAAAACTTTTAAATGGCCTCTACCTACCAACTATGGGAGATATTTTCATTAAGGGCATGAACACCAAGGACGAAGACAAAATTTGGGACATAAGAAAGGCAGCAGGTATGGTCTTTCAAAATCCTGACAACCAAATTGTAACTACAATTGTCGAAGAAGAAATTGCCTTTGGGCCAGAAAATATTGGCCTGCCAAGGGAAGAAATTAGACAGAGAATTGACTACGCCCTTAAGGTTGTTGAAATGGAAAAATATTTGCACCACGCTCCTCATCTTCTCTCAGGTGGACAAAAGCAGCGTATAGCCATAGCTGGAATCCTAGCTATGAATCCATCTTGTATAATTTTAGATGAGCCAACTGCTATGCTAGACCCAACTGGGAGAAAAGAAGTTATTGAAACAGTTTACAAATTAAATGCAGAGGAAAAAAAGACCATCCTCCTAATCACCCACAACATGGAAGAAACTATTAAGGCAGACAGGGTTGTAGTTATGAACAAGGGCCAAGTTTATTTAGAAGGTACTCCAAGGGAAATCTTTTCTAAGGTTGAAGAGCTTAAGGCCATCGGCCTAGATGTTCCTGCAGTAACTGAACTTGCCTACAAGTTAAATGCAGATGGTTATCTAGACGACTACAAGGTTTTAAATATAGAGGAGCTAGTTGATAAATTATGTTAATTGAATTAAAAGACCTTTCACATTATTACAGCAAGGGCAGCCACTATGAAGTTAAGGCCTTGGATCAGGTAAACTTACAGATAAATGAAGGAGAGTTTGTTGCTATAATTGGCCACACAGGATCAGGCAAGTCAACTTTGATCCAACACTTTAACGGCCTTATTGAACCTACTGAAGGGGAAGTTATAGTTGAAGGCCAGTCCCTTCAAGATCCAAAAACTGTCAAGGCAAAAATTCGCCAAAAGGTTGGCCTGGTCTTCCAATATCCAGAGCACCAACTTTTTGAAGAAACTGTTGCCAAGGACATAGCCTTTGGGCCTCTTAATTTAGGTTACAGCAAGGAAGAAACAGAAAAATTAGTTAAAGAGACTATGGAAAGAGTTGGCCTTGACTATGAAAAATACAAGGACCAATCACCAATGGCCCTATCAGGTGGAGAAAAGAGAAGGGTTGCCATAGCAGGAGTTTTAGTTATGCAACCAAAGGTCTTAGTCTTAGACGAACCAACTGCAGGCCTAGATCCAATGGGCAGAAGTGAAATCCTAAATGAGATCAAAGAAATTTATGAGACCCTAGGCATAACAGTAATTTTAGTTTCCCACTCAATGGATGATGTGGCAGAGTTAGTTGACAGAATTATTGTTATGAAAGGCGGCCAAGTTTTTATGGACGGTCAGCCTAAAGAAATTTTCCGCCACGAAGACGAACTTGTTTCCATCGGCTTAGGAGTTCCACAAATTACTTCCTTTATGAAGGCGATGAAGGCAAAAGGCTGTGACGTAAATACAGATATTATAAATATAGAAGATGCAAAAGTTGAAATAGAAAATTATTTAAGGAGGAGAAAAGATGCTTAAGGACATAACAATTGGCCAGTACTATCCTGCAGATTCAATAGTCCACAAGACAGATCCTCGTGTAAAAATGCTCCTAGGCTTTATCTATATAATTTTTCTATTTATTGTATCTAGTTTTGTTGGCTACGGTATAGTTTTTCTCTGGGTTTTATTTGCAACAATGGTTTCAAAAATCCCAGTAAAGTTAATTGTAAAAGGCTTAAAGCCCCTAAGGTGGATTATTTTAATTACCTTTATAATCAATATGCTCTTTACCAAGGGAACAGTTCTCTACGCCCTTGGACCGATAAAAGTAACTGAAGAAGGCCTTTACAATGCATCGAGAATGGCAGTTAGACTTTGTCTATTAATTATGGGAACATCACTAACAACTTTAACAACTTCACCTGTATCTCTTACAGATGGAATTGAAGGACTTTTTTCTCCGCTAAAAAAAATTGGCTTCCCAGCCCACGAACTTGCAATGATGATTACTATAGCCTTGAGATTTGTTCCGACTTTAATTGACGAGACAGACAAAATTATGAAGGCTCAAATGGCAAGAGGAGCAGACTTTGAATCAGGAAACGTAATTAAAAGGGCAAAGAATACAGTGCCATTAATTATCCCTTTACTTCTAAGTTCAATTAACAGGGCAGACGAACTTGCAATTGCTATGGAGGCCAGGTGCTACCATGGAGACAAGGGCAGAACAAAATTAAATCCACTAAAAATTGATTCAAGAGACGTCTTAGTTTTTCTTGTCACCATACTTTCTTTTGTGGCAATTTTCTTTGTGGAGAGACTTGTATGACAAACATTGCCCTTAAAGTTTCTTATAAGGGAAAGGCCTATGCAGGCTTTCAAATTCAACCAGACCAAGTAACTGTCCAAGGCGTTTTAGAAGATGTACTGTCTCAAACCTTTAAAGAAGAAATAAAAGTCGTGGCAGCAGGGAGAACTGATGCAGGAGTTCACGCCCTAGGCCAAGTAATAAACTTTCAAGTTACATCTTGTGATATTGACATTGGCAACTTGCCTAAGGTTTTAAATTATAAACTGCCAGAAGATATTTCTATAGTTGGAGCAGCTTTTGTAGATGAAAATTTTTCTGCCAGGTTTTCGGCTCAGTCAAAAATTTACAAGTATGTAATTTATAACAACCGTTACAGGTCGGCAATTTATGGAGATTATTCTTTTTGCTTTCCCCATTACTTAGATGTAGATAAAATGAGGGAGGCAGCTGAGGCCATTGTCGGCACTTACGATTTTGAGTCTTTTATGGGCCGCTATGCCCAAGTAAAGGATTCAATAAGGACAGTCTATTCAGTTGATATAAAAAGAGAAGGAGACTTTGTCGAAATAGTTTTTCACGGCAAAAGTTTTTTAAAAAATATGATTAGAATTCTAGTAGGGTCCCTGTGCGACATTGGGAGAGGAAAGTTGCCAGTAGACTTTATTGAAAATGCAATAGGAGCAAAAGACAGGACCAAGGCAGGCTTTACAGCCCCAGCTTGTGGCCTGTTTTTAATGGAAGTCCTCTATGACCAGCCTATAAATTTTAGAGAATCTTAAGGTTGGTAGAGAAGAAAAATTAGGAGATTTAATGAGTAGTTTTTTAGAGACATTTTTATTGGTATTTTTTGCAGAAATGGGAGACAAGTCCCAGTTTTTGGCCCTGGCCTTTGCATCTAAGTACAAGTTATCAAAGGTACTTTTAGGTGTTGGCCTAGGCATTGGCCTTAACCATGGCCTGGCTATAATTTTAGGATCTCTTTTAGGATCGGTAATTGACCTAAACTTGTTAAAATTTTTTGCGGCAATATTATTTATTGTCTTTGGACTTTTGTCCCTAGTCTTTGACTATGGCGAGGAAGAAGATGAGGACCATAGGTTTGAAAAATTTGGCCCAGTAGTTTTAATAGCTGGAACATTTTTCCTAGGGGAACTTGGAGACAAGACCCAAATTATTGCCATGACCATGGGAGCAGTTAGCGAAAATAAAATTCTAACCTTCCTAGCAACTTGGTCGTCAATGATGCTGGTGTCTTTAATTGGAATTATCTTGGCCAAGGTTTTACAAAGACAGCTGCCAGAAGTTACAATGAAACTTATTGCTGCAGGTCTTTTTATTTTCTTTGGTCTAACAGGACTTTGGGAAGGATTTAAGTATTTTGAACTTCCAGGAATTTCTATGCTTTTAGTTTTAGGACTTTTGGCTTTGGGAATAATTTTAATAATCAAGAGAAACCAAAAGGCCAAGGATGCGTATTTTATTGGAGAAATTACAAAAAATTTAGATGCTTGTGTTGGCTGTAATGAAGAAGTTTGTGAGTGTCAAACTAGGGAAAATATTGAAAGTCTAACCAAGGCCTACCTAGGCGGCGACCTAGCCTTTGTTGGCAATATTATCAACTATCTTGAAGGCTTAAAAAATATTTCGCCTAAGGGCTACTACAAACTTTACCAAACAATTATTGACGAAAATTACAAGGACAAAATTAAAGATAGATGAGAAATATAGAAATGGTCTACTTCGACTATGGGAACACTTTAATTTACGAAGATGTTTCCTATGGACCTAAAACCCTAGAGAAAATTTATCAGACTCTTGAAGAAACAAGTCTCAGCCTAGAAGACTTTTACCAAAAATTTTTTTCTAAAGTCATTGGCTACCAAGAAGAATATTTTTCTAAAGACAGGGACTTCCTTTACAGAAATATTTTTGCTGAGATTTTTAATGAAGAAAATTTAAAATCAAAGCTGACCTTTGAAGCCATGGACAAAATTTATTTTGACAACCATGCTAAGGGCTATCCAATTGAAGGGGCCAAAGAACTTTTAGCATATTTAGATGAAAAAAATCTTCCATACGGAGTGATTTCGAATTTGTCTATTTCTGCAGATAACTTAAGGTTGAGAATCAAAGAAGTTTTAGGAGTTGATATAGATTTGGTTTTCACTTCAGGTGAATCTTATTATAGGAAGCCAGATAAAAAGCTCTTTGAACTTGCAGGTCAGGCAGCCGACCTTCCTCTTGAAAAAATTCTCTATATAGGAGACAATCCTCTTTGTGACTACAAGGGAGCAAGAGATGCAGGGATGCAGGCTATTTATTTTAACAGTCCCAGACATTCGCCCTTTGTTTTAGAAGCAGATAAAATTCCATTGAAAGATGATGCCCTAAGGGTAGACAAGCTTATAGATATTATAAAAATTTTAGAAGGTGATATTGATGTGTCAAGATGAAAAATTAGACAAACTAGAAAGATTAAAAAATGCCAGAAATGAAGACAAGGGCTTTGCCAGGTATATGAACATTGAAACCATAGCCCTAGACGAAGGCATGGCCCAGGCGAAAATTGAAATGAAACCAGAATACAACAATGCTCAAATGATAGTTCACGGCGGAGTCCTATTTGCCCTAGCAGATGACTGCGGAGGAACTGCTGCCAGAACCTACGGCCACAATGTAGTAACAGTTAATGCAAACATTGAATACTTGCATCCAGGTATTGGCGTCGAAACCCTTTATGCCAAGGCTACAGTTTTAAGTAAGGGCAGAAAGATTTTAAGATTTAAAGTTGAAGTAGAGGACCAATTAAAAAATCTCCTCTGTATGGGAATTTTTACCTACGCAACTAAATCAAAAGTTACTCAAATGCACAATGACTAAATAAATTGAAACTTAGAGATGAGAAAAGAACTCGTCTCTTTTTTATTTTAAGCTTCTTTATAAAAATATTTTTCTTGACAAAGGAGTTTACAAGGCGTAAACTAAAATCAAATAGTTTACATAATGTAAAGCAGGAGGGGTAAAATGAAAATCGAAAAGTTAAGCCAGGCAGAAGAAAATTTAGGCAGACTTATTTAGGATTACGAACCAATAAAGTCAGCTGACCTAGTTGACCTGTGTAGGGAAAAATACTCCTGGTCCAAGTCGACAACCTACACTCTTCTTAGACGAATTGAAAAAAAGGGAGTTTTTGAAAATAAAAATTCCACAGTTAGGTCTAAGATGAGTTTTGAAGATTATCAAGGAAAAATCAGCCAGGACTTTATAGAAGAAAACTATAATGGGTCCCTGCCAAAATTTTTAACTGCCTTTACTAGAAAAAATAAAATGACCGAAGATGAAATTAAAGAATTAGAAGACTTAATTGCCAAACACAAGGAGGAATAAAATGACTGGATTTATAAACACCTTAGTTGACCTTTCTCTAAAGGGGTCCTTTGTAATTGGAATCGTCCTTGTCCTTAGGCTGGCCTTAAAAAAAGCTCCTAAGATTTTTTCCTACAGCCTTTGGGCCATTGCCTTTGTCAGTTTAATACTGCCATTTTCTATAAAAAGTCCACTGGCCTTTGGAAATTTCCTTCCAAGAGACC
>CAYFUN010000034.1:0-12678 GCA_964346535.1 uncultured Peptoniphilaceae bacterium | reverse complement strand
TCGAGACAGCTTATTTATCTTACCAAGCCATGATTCTTTTGTCAAGAACTTTTTTGGAAAATTTTTCTTCCAATCTTGGCAGATTAATCCAATTAATGGATTAAAAAAACCTGCCTATATAATAGGTAGGTTTTTGATGGTCGGGATGAGAGGATTTGAACCCCCGGCCCCATGGTCCCAAACCACGTGCGCTACCAAACTGCGCTACATCCCGTAAGACAAAAACTATTATAGCATAGCTTTTCATCTATTGCAAGTAATTTGTTAAGCTTCTTTAAAGTTTTTAAATTCTGCTTAAGAATCAACTTAGCTTTAATAATATACCACGGCTTATATTTTTTTGCAAGCCTTTATTTGAATTATTTATTTTTCTTCTATTTCTGCTAGGCAGTAGCGGCAGGTCGGACAATACCAAGCCTAGCCTACTGTGTCTAGGTTTACTTGCTCTTTGTCCATTAGCTTTTTTAAGTTTTCTTCTTTTCTAAAGGCCATCATAGTTCCAAAGAGATTTGTGCATGAGGCTATTACTTTTCCCTTAATCATTTGACCCTTGCACTTATTACATTCCATTTTATTTTCACTTCCTTCTATTATATATAGATATAAAAAGGGCGGTTTTATTTCTCGCCCTTTCTTTATTTTGCTTTCATTTGTAAATATCCATCTACAAAAATATCTAAGTCGCCGTCCATAACTCTTTGGGTGTCGCCTACTTCTATATTGGTCCTGTGGTCTTTTACCATTTGGTAGGGATTAAAGACATAGGACCTGATTTGAGATCCCCAGGCGATTTGATTGTAGTTGCCTTGGAGGTCTTCGATTTTTTCTTTTTGCTCTTCTTCTTTTATGGCCAAAAGTTTTGCCGCCAATAGTTGCATGGCCTTTTCCCTGTTTTGGATTTGAGACCTTTCGTTTTGGCACTGGACAACTACCCCTGTTGGAATGTGAGTTATTCTAACTGCTGAGTCTGTTGTGTTTACGTGCTGGCCACCTGCTCCTGATGACCTGTAAGTGTCAACTTTTAAGTCTTCTTCTCTAATATCAACTTCAATTTGGTCAGAAAATTCTGGATAGACGTCTACTGATGAAAAGGACGTGTGGCGTTTTTTTGCTGCGTCAAAGGGAGATATTCTAACTAGTCTGTGAACTCCCTTTTCCGCCTTTAAATATCCATAGGCGTTAAGGCCTTCAATAGCAAGTGTTGCAGATTTTATTCCCGCCTCTTCTTCCTTTAAAATATCTAAGACCGTGACCTTGTAGCCCTTGCTTTCTGCGTAGCGAGTATACATTCTAAGAAGCATGTCTGCCCAGTCTTGGGCTTCTGTGCCTCCAGCTCCTGCGTGAATTGACAGGATTGCATTTTCCTTGTCGTATTCTCCTGTTAATAGGGTTTTTATTTCAAAGGCCTTGACTTTCTTTTCTAATTTTTCCAAGGCCTTCTCTAGGTCTTTGTAACTTTCTTCGTCGTCTTCTTCTCTTAAAAGTTCGATTAATATTTCTATTTCTTCTGCCTGGTCACTTAAGTCATCATAGGCTTCTACATATGACTTTAGGCCGTTTATTTGGCCAATTAACTTTTGGGCTTTTTCTGTATCATCCCAAAAGCCTGGCTCTAGGGTTTTCTTTTCTAGGTCCAAGGCTTCTTTTCTCTTTTCTTCTATGGTAATAGACTGGCCTAGGTTTTTTATTGTTTCTCTTGCATTATTTAGTCTTTCTTGGTCTAAATATATATTTTGCATAAGTCTCCTAACTAGCGTCCGTGGCAGTTTTTATATTTTTTGCCTGAGCCACATGGACAAGGGTCATTTCTTCCTATTTTCTTTTCTTTTCTAACAAAGGTCTTTCCTTTTTTCTCTTCTCCTGTGTTAGATCCACCTACTTCAGAGATATTTTTAGCAACTCTCTTTCTTTCCATTCTCTCTGGGTTAATTACATGGTAAAGCATTTTTACTGTGTCCCTGCGAATGGCGTCGTTCATTGCTTCAAACATATCAAAACCTTCGTTGCCGTAGGCCCTAACTGGGTCTTCGTTGCCCATAGCCCTTAGGCCGATTCCTCTTTTTAGTTGGTCCATGGCGTCAATGTGGTCCATCCACTTTTCATCTACAACTTGAAGAAGGACAACTCTTTCTACTTCTCTAAAGACTCCATCACCAAATTCGTCTTCCTTGTTTGAATATTTATCTCTGGCAATTTCCTTGGCCTTGGCTTCTAGGTCATCTATATTTTTTAAGTCTTTTAGTTTCCCAAAGTCATTTTCATTAAAGTCAAAGATTTCATTTAAGTTTCTAAATAAGCCTTCGTAGTCACGAGAACCTTCGTCAACCTTAGACCTAAGGAAAAAGTGAATTTCATCTGAAATTATGCCATCTACCATTTTTATAATGTCATCTTTTAGGTCTTGGCCTTCTAGGACTTTCTTTCTTTCGCCGTAGATTATTCCTCTTTGCTTATTCATTACGTCGTCGTATTTTAAAACTGACTTTCTAATGGCAAAGTTATTTGATTCTACTCTTCTTTGGGCAGTTTCTATAAGCTTAGTTAAAATTGGTGTTTCTAAGGACTCGTCTTCTTCAACCTTGGACTTTTCCATTACTTGTTTAAATCTTTCGCCTGCAAATAATCTAATTAGATCATCTTCTGCAGAGATATAGAATTTAGATGAGCCTGGGTCACCTTGTCTTCCTGACCTACCTCTTAACTGGTTGTCAATACGACGAGACTCGTGTCTTTCTGTACCTATAATACGAAGGCCACCAGCCTTAACAACTTGGGCTGCCTCTTCTTTGGTTTCTTCTTTAAACTTTTCAACTAGGTTTTTGTATTCTTCTCTGGCTGCTAGTATTTCTGCATTGTCAGTTTCTGCATAGCCATCAATTTGTTCAAAAACTTCGTCTTCTAAGTTTTTCTTTTTCATTACTTCCTTGGCCATATATTCTGGGTTACCGCCAAGGACAATATCTGTACCACGGCCTGCCATGTTAGTTGCAATAGTTACTGCTCCTAGACGGCCTGCTTGGGCGACGATTTCAGATTCTTGTTCGTGGAACTTGGCATTTAAAACATTGTGTTTGATGCCTTGCTTTTTCAAAAGTGAAGAAAGCAGTTCTGACTTGTCGATGGAAACTGTACCAACTAAAACCGGTTGACCCTTTGCATGACATTCTTTTATGTCATTTATTACTGCCATATACTTGCCAGCTTCTGTTGAATAAATTCCGTCGTCCTCATCTTTTCTTATAACTGGCTTGTTTGTTGGTACTTCAATAACGTCTACATTGTAGATTTCTCTAAATTCTTCTTCTTCTGTTTTTGCAGTACCAGTCATACCAGAAAGTTTTTTGTACATTCTAAAGTAGTTTTGGAAGGTAATTGTAGCAAGTGTCTTAGATTCTTTTTTAATCTCCATACCTTCTTTGGCTTCAATAGCTTGGTGAAGGCCGTCTGAGTACCTTCTACCTAGCATCATTCTTCCTGTAAACTCGTCAACAATTATAATTTCCCCGTCTTTAACAACATAGTCAACGTCTCTTTTCATTACAGAGTTAGCCTTTAGGGCCTGTTTAATGTTGTGGGCAATTTCCATATTGTTAGGGTCTGCAAGGTTGTCTATATTAAAAAATTGCTCTGCCTTTTCTACACCAAGGTCAGTTAAGGATGCAGATTTTTGTTTTTCGTCAACTAAATAGTCGACAGTTTCTTCTTTAAACTCTCTATCAAAAGGATCGCTAGTCTTTTCACTTTCTTCAATGACCCTGTGGGTTAACTTCTTTACAAAGTTGTCTGCCCTCATATAAAGGTCAGTAGACTCTGCTCCTTGGCCAGAAATAATAAGAGGTGTTCTAGCTTCGTCAATTAAAATTGAGTCAACTTCGTCTACTATGGCAAAGTTTAATTCTCTTTGAACTCTTTCTTCCTTGTAGATAACCATGTTGTCACGAAGATAGTCAAAGCCAAATTCGTTGTTGGTTCCGTAAGTAATATCGGCATTGTAGGCTTCTCTTCTTTCTACAGGGCTTAGGCCGTGGACAATATTTCCAACACTTAGGCCTAAAAATTCGTAGACCTTGCCCATCCACTGCCTGTCTCTAGTTGCTAGGTAGTCGTTTACTGTAACAACGTGAACTCCCTTGCCAGTTAGGGCGTTTAAATAAGCAGCTAGGGTTGCCATTAGGGTTTTACCTTCACCAGTTTTCATTTCTGCAATCCTACCTTGATGGAGAATAACTCCGCCGTAAAGTTGGACCCTGTAGTGTTTCATGCCTAAGACTCTGTAGGATGCCTCCCTACAAACAGCAAAGGCCTCTGGCAAAATATCATCTAGGCTCTCGCCGTTTTTTAGTCTTTTTTTAAATTCTGCAGTCTTATCTTTTAGTTCTTGGTCTGACAAGGCTTGGGTAGGCTTGTCTAAACTTTCTATTTTGTTTATTATAGGATCAATTTTCTTTAGTTCTCTGTCGCTATATGATCCAAAAATTTTATCAAATAAACCCATATCTTTCCTTTCCCAAATTAATATCTTAAGTTCGAAATTTTTCTTCTATTATATAGGCACTTTTTACAGGCCATTTCTTTCTATATTATAACATATCTTATTTCTTATGTATTTAAAAGAAAATTTTTTGTGAAAAAAGCACCTCCAAGACAGAGGTGCTAGTGTTTTATTCTTTTGAAGTTTTTTCTATGGCTTCCTTGTGAGAACATTCTGGATTAGAACAGCTATAGTATTTGCCTCTTTTTGTTGTAGGCTCTGTTAGTAGAGACCCACAAACTGGACATTTTTTCTCTATAGGCTTGCCCCAGGATACAAAGTCACAAGCTGGATAAGAAGAACAACCATAAAAGACCCTACCTTTTTTAGATCTCTTCTTAATAATTTCCCCGTCTTCACACTTTGGACACTTGATGCCAATTTTTTCAAGTAGGGGCATGGTGTTTTTACATTCTGGGAAGTTTGGACAGGCTAGGAATTTCCCAAAGCGGCCCATTTTTATAACCATATTGGCTCCACACTTGTCACAAATTATATCTGTAACTTCAGGTTTTATTTGGACCTTGTCCATTTCTGCTTCAGCAAATTTTAGCTCTTTCTCAAAGGGACCGTAAAAGTCTCTAATTACATCCTTCCACTTTTCCTCGCCAACAGAAATTTTGTCTAACTCATCTTCCATTTTGGCAGTAAAGTCCTTGTCTGTAATCATAGGGAAGTATTCCATTAGCTGGTCGTTTACTGTTATGCCCAGCTCTGTTGGGATAAATTTTTTGTCTTCAACTTCTACATAGTTTCTCTTGGTTATAGTAGTAATTGTTGGAGCATAAGTTGAAGGTCTGCCTATGCCTAGGTCTTCAAGGGTCTTTATTAGGCTGGCTTCAGTGTACCTAGCTGGTGGCTTAGTAAAGTGCTGGTCAGCTATTAAGTCTTCTAACTTTAACTTTTCTCCCTGGCTGAGAACTGGAAGTTTGTTTTCCTTTTCATCTTCATCAGCCTTGTTTTTTAAAACTAAAAATCCATCAAAGACTAGGTTTGAACCAGATGCCCTAAAGACTTGGTCCTTGGAACAAATTGAAGCATTAATGGTGTCGTATTTGGCTCCAGCCATTAGTGAGCCTAAAAATCTTTCCCAAATTAATTTATAAAGTCTATATTGGTCTCTGCTTAAATATTCTTTTATAGCAAGGGGGGTTAAAAATACATCAGTTGGCCTAATACACTCGTGGGCCTCTTGGGCTCCTCCCTTAGACTTGTACTTCCTAAAGGCTGAGTCATAGTCCTTGCCATAGTTTTCTAGTATATAGTCTCTGGCCTGGTATCTGGCTTGGTTGGAAATATTTACAGAGTCAGTTCTCATATAGGTTATAAGTCCTGTAGTCCCGCCTTTGCCAACGCTAATACCCTCGTAAAGCTGCTGGGCAACTTGCATGGTCTTTCTTCCTGGGAAGTTTAAAAACCTAGATGCCTCTTGTTGAAGGGTTGAAGTTGTATATGGTGGCCTTGGAGACCTAGTTCTTTCCCCAAGTTTCACATCACTTACAGTAAAGTTATCCATGTCTATGGCTTTTCTAACTTCTTCTACATCGGCCTCAGACTTTAGGTCAACTTTTTCTTCCTTGCCAGCAATTAATTTTCCATAGTAGGAAGATTTAAAGGATCCGCCTTTTGCTTTTAGCTCAGCGTCAAGGGTCCAATATTCTTCAGGGACAAAGTTTTCTATTTCTCTTTCCCTGTCGCAAATTATTTTTACAACTGCAGATTGGACTCTACCTGCAGAAAGGCCAGACTTTACTTTTTTCCAAAGAATTGGAGAAATTTTATAACCTACAAGTCTGTCTAAGACTCTACGGCCTTGTTGGGCATCTACAAGATTTTGGTCAATGGCCCTTGGCTCTTTTAGAGAATTTTTTACTGCATCCTTGGTAATTTCGTTAAAGGAAATTCTATTTTTGCCATCTGGATCTAGGCCTAAAATATAGGCTAGGTGCCAAGATATAGCCTCTCCTTCACGGTCATTATCTGTTGCCAGGTAAACTTTTTTTGCTTCCTTGGCTTCTTTTTTTAATTCTTTAATTAAAGGGCCCTTGCCCCTAATATTTATATACTTAGGCTCAAAGTCATTTTCGATGTCAACTCCAAGGGTAGACTTTGGCAGGTCTCTAACGTGACCTACTGAGGCTACAACCTTGTAGGACCTTCCTAACATTTTGCCTATGGTTTTCGCTTTAGTTGGCGACTCAACTATAATTAAATTCTGTGCCATATTCACCATCCTTATGGTATCTTAAGCTATCACAAGTTAGAAATTTTTTCAACTATTAATGTATCTTGGCCTAGGCTTCTAACTTTTTCCTAGCCATGGCCTCGTATACTTGGATAAAGATAACTGACCCAAGTAATATAAAAGCGCCTAGCATTTCCCTGCCAGACATAACTGTTCCCAAGAAAATCCATTGAGCTAAAAGGGCAATAATTGATTCTAGGGAAAGCATCAATTGAGTTGTCAAGTCTTCAACGTGAACTTGGGCGAAGGCTTGGAGGGTAAAGGCTATCCCTGATGAAAATACACCAGTAAATAACAAAGTAGGCATAGCAGTTCTTACAGCATCCATTGAAACCTCTTCGAAGATTAAAGACAAAATCGTACAAATTGCTGCTGCAAAGAAAAATCTAAAGGTAGTGTATTTGAAAGTCTCTACCCTAGTAGAATAATAGCCAGTTAAAATTGTATTAAAGGCATAAATAAAAGCAGAAATAATTAAATAAATTTCTCCTGTACTTATAGAAAGGTCTGAGGTTAGTGACATAAGGCCTACACCAAAAATTGCAGTTGCAATTCCCAGCCATTGAGGCAGTCTAATTTTTTTTCCAAAGAAAAGGCCAATAACTGCAACAAAGACAATAGTAAGAGAGGCTAAAAATCCTCCCTTGCCAGGGCTGGCTGTGGCCATTCCCATTTGTTGGAAGGTTACGCCAAAGGCTACGGTTAGAGAATCAATAAAGGCTCCCTTAATAGTGAGGGCCTTGTTGTCAACATGGTACCAAAAAGAAAGTTTGCCAGTGTTTTTTGTCGCCCTTAAAACTGCAACAGGAAGGACAACTAAACCACCAATCCAAAATCTAACTGCATTGAAAAACAAGGGTGGAACGTGCTTGGCTCCTTCTGATTGGGCTAAGAAAGTAAAACCCCAAATTAAAGTAGCTGCAAAGAGCATCATCAGCGCCAGCCTTCTCTTTTCAAACCTATTTAAATCTCCAGCAATTGCCTTGCCCTTAGTCATAAGCTTGCTCCTTTCTTGATTTTTTGGCCCCATAAACTTGCATGGCCATAACAGATGTAAATAAAATTGTAGACCCTAAAATCTCCCTAGGACTAAGTTTTTGCCCAAGAATTATCCATCCAGATAAGAGGGAAAAAACAGATTCTAGACTCATAATTATTGATGTTGAAACATTGTCTAAGTTTCTCTGGCTCAGTGCCATTAATGTAAAGGCAAGGCCAGAGCCAAAAATTCCAGAAAACAAAACTGGTCTGAGAACTAGTTTTACATTAGTCCAGCTAAAGTCTTCTAAAAGTATCATTATAATAAAGGAAAAAATTCCTGCAAATAAAAATCTAAAGAGAGAAAATTTTATAGAGTCTACCCTTTTATTAAAGTGGCCTGCAGTGACAATATGCAAGGCTATAAAAAAGCCAGCTCCAACCATAAAAATATCTCCAATATTTATTCCGCTAAAATCACTAAAGGAAAGAATAAAAGCTCCAAGGAGAGCGAATAAAATTCCCAGCCACTGGTAGCCTTGAACTTTTTTCCCTTCAAAAATAGAAATTAAGGGAACGAAAATAATAGAAAGGGAGGACAAAAACCCTGCCTTACCTACAGAAGTGAACTTAATTCCACTTTGTTGGCAGGTTAGACCTGCAATTAAGACGAGGCCACAAATTATTCCGCCTTTAATAGTTTCCCTAACCTTGTCTTCTCTAGACCAAAAAAATACCTTCTTATAGTTTTTATAATTTCTAAAAAATATAAAAGGCAAAAGAAAGGCAGTGGCAATAAACATTCTAAGCATATTAAAAGAAAAAGGGTCAAGGTGCCTTGCTCCTTCTTGTTGGGCGACATAATTTAGTCCCCAAAGCATGGTTGCAAAAGTCAAAGCCAGGCTGCTTAATAATCTAGTCTTTTTTGAAACTTCCATGGTCCACCTCTTTCTAATTTATAAGAAATTTTTAAAATAAAATCTCACAAGGATTTTCAATCGTCACTTCCCATTTTAACACCTGATAAAATCAAAGGCAAATATTTGTAAATAAATCTTAGAAAAATTTTCTATCTTCTTACAATTATATAGAAGCCATTAAAGTTCACTTATAAAGACCATGTTAGAGTCTGGGCTCTTATAGATAAATATAGAAAGATTCTAATATCTTACTTGATAAAAATCTCACAAGTATTATAATAGATTGTGTACTTTTTAACTAACTCAGCTAACAAAGACAAGGAAGACAATGAATAAAACACTAGAAATTTGTGAACAATTTTATAAAACAAAAGACCTATCCTTTGAGGACTTTAAATATTTAATGGACCTTGAAGACTATAGGGACTTAAATGCCTACGCCAGAAACTTGGCCTTAAAAAACTTTGGCAATAAAATTTATATCCGTGGCCTAATAGAGATTTCAACTTATTGTAAAAATAATTGCTTTTACTGTGGCCTTAGATCTGCCAATAAAAATATTGAAAGAACTAGGCTTAGTAAAGATGAAATTCTTTCAAGAGTGGCCCATGCAAACTCTCTCGGCATAAAGACCATAGTCCTCCAAGGAGGAGAAGATGATTTTTATAGCATAGACTTTTTAGAAGACCTAATAGGAGAAATTGAAGAAAAATACGACTTAGCTTTGACCCTGTCTTTAGGAGAAAGATCCTTTGAAGACTTAAAGGCCTTGAAGGATCAAGGAGCAAACCGCTATCTCCTTCGCCACGAAACTTCATCTAAAGACCACTATTATAAACTCCACCCTAAGTCCATGGACTTTGATAGGAGAATTAATACCCTCTTTAAGCTCAAGGACCTAGGCTACCAAACTGGTTGCGGAATGATGGTTGGATCGCCTTTTCAAAAATTAGAAGACCTTTATAGGGACCTTAAGTTTATATTAAAACTCCAGCCACAAATGGTTGGCCTCGGCCCCTTTATTCCCCACCACGACACGCCTTTTAAAGACTATCCAGCTGGGGACCTAGGAGACGTTTTAAAAATTCTATCTATAGTTAGAATTGCCAACGAAAAAATTCTCCTACCAGCAACAACTGCCCTAGGAAGCATTGACGATAGAGGCAGAGAAAAGGGAATTTTAGCAGGCTGTAATGTCCTCATGCCAAATATTGGCGACGAAAAACTTAGACAAAATTATAAACTCTATGACAATAAAATTGGAACCCAGGTCGAAAACAGCGACGACTTTTTAGACTTGGAAGACAAACTTAAGCAAATCGGATACAAAATCTCCTTAGACAGAGGAGACTACAAGGAAGAAGGAAATCATGTATAAAAAAGACTCATCAAAAGCAGAAGAATTTATAAACCACCAAGAAATTTTAGACACTCTTGCCTATGCAGAGAAAAATAAAAATAACAAGGACTTACTTAGACAAATTTTATCAAAGGCCAAGGAAGAAAAGGGCCTAGACCACAGAGAAGCCTCTGTCCTATTAATGACAGATGACGAAGAAATAAATTCTGAAATCTATTCCCTAGCGAGAAAAATTAAGGAAGACCACTACGGCTCTAGAATAGTTCTCTTTGCTCCCCTTTATCTTTCTAACTACTGTGTCAACGGCTGTGTTTACTGTCCTTATCATTTGAAAAACAAAAACATAAGAAGGAAGAAACTTAGCCAAGAAGAAATTAAAAGAGAAGTTATAGCCCTTCAAGACATGGGCCACAAAAGACTGGCCCTAGAACTAGGTGAAGACCCAGTTAACAATCCGATAGAGTATGTAATAGAATCGATAAAGACCATCTATTCAATAAAACACGATAACGGTCAAATTAGAAGAGTCAATGTAAATATTGCTGCAACTAGTGTAGAAAACTACAAGAAACTAAAAGACGCAGAAATTGGAACCTACATCCTCTTCCAAGAAACCTACAACAAAAAGTCCTACGAAGCCCTCCACCCAACTGGTCCAAAACACAACTATGACTATCACACAGAAGCCATGGACAGGGCCATGGAAGCAGGCATTGACGACGTCGGTATAGGCGTGCTCTTTGGTCTAGAAACTTATAAGTATGAATTTGCAGGACTTTTAATGCACGCAGAACACCTAGAAGCAAAATTTGGAGTTGGCCCTCACACAATTTCTGTACCAAGGATCCAACCAGGAGATGACATTGACCCAGCCGACTTTGAAAACCAACTAGCAGACGAAATTTTTGAAAAGCTTATAGCCTTAATTAGGATTTCAGTTCCATATACAGGCATGATTATTTCAACTAGAGAAAACCAAAAAGTTAGAGAAAAGGCCTTAGAACTTGGAGTCAGCCAAATCTCTGGCGGCTCAAGAACTTCAATTGGAGGCTACTCAGAAGAAGAGAAAAAAGAAGACAACTCAGCCCAATTTGACCTGGCAGACAACAGGAGCCTAGAAGAAATTGTAGACTGGCTAATTGAACTTGGTTACATTCCTAGCTTTTGCACAGCCTGCTACAGGGAAGGCAGAACTGGCGACAGATTTATGCAGCTTTGTAAATCAGGCCAAATCCTAAACTGCTGCCAACCAAATGCCCTAATGACTTTAAAGGAGTATTTATTAGACTACGGCTCAGACTTTTCAAAAGACCTTGGCCAAAAACTAATAGACGAAGAGTTGGAGAAAATTCCTAACGAAACAGTTAAGGCCAAGGCCAAAAAATATATAGAAGAAATGGAAACAGTAGGAAAGAGAGACTTTAGATTTTAATGGATTTAAATAAGACAAATTCAGGAAGCCGAATCCACATAGGATTTTTCGGAAGGGTCAACGCAGGGAAAAGCTCCCTTATAAACGCCTTTGCCGACAGAGAAATCTCAATTGTGTCAGACCAGCCTGGAACCACAACAGACCCAGTTTATAAGTCAATGGAATTAAGGGGCCTAGGCCCAGCTCTTTTAATGGACACAGCAGGCCTAGTAGACCAAACAGATCTTGGATTAGCAAGAACAAAAAGAACCAAGGAAGTTTTAGAAAAAACTGATCTGGCAATAATTGTAGTGGCCTCTTCTGACCTAGATGTAGAAAAAGACCTGATAAAATCCTTAAAGGACACGCCTAGAATAATAGCCATAAATAAAATTGATATCTTAGCTAAAGAAGAAATTCAAAAAATAAAAAATGACCTTGCAGGAGAGACTATAGTTGAAGTTTCTGCCAAAGAAAAAACTTCTATAGACAAGCTTTTAGATGCAATTTTAAAATTTGCACCAAAATCTGATGACCAGCTTTTTGATAATATGGTTGAAGCAAAGGACCTAGTCTTTTTAGTAGTTCCTCAAGACATAGCAGCACCAAAAAACAGGCTGATCCTGCCTCAGGTCCAAGCCTTGCGAGAACTTTTAGACAGAAATGCCATAAGCATAATGGTGAAGTTAGAAGAATTTGAAGCTGCTTTGAAGCTAGTAAATAAAAAACCAGACCTAATAGTGGCAGACTCTTCAGTTTTTTTACAAGTCTATGAAAAAAAGCCAGCAGACGTAAGACTTACATCTTTTTCAGTCTTGTTTGCAAAACTAAAAGGCGACATAGATGAATTTGTAAAAGGAGCTAAGGCCTTTGAAAATCTTAGGCCAGATTCTAGGATTTTAATAGCAGAATCCTGTGCCCATGCCCCAACAGAAGAAGACATAGGCAGGGTTAAAATCCCAACTATGATCAGAAAAAAATTCGGCAATGAGATTATAATTGACAACACATCAGGTCCAATCCTTCCAGAAAACTTAGAGGCCTACGACCTAATAATCCAATGCGGCGGCTGCATGCAAAACAAAAAAAGCATCCAAGCTCGAATAGAAAAAGCCAAAGAAAAAAATATCCCCATAACCAACTACGGCATAGCCATAGCCTACTTTATGGGAATATTAGATAAAATAACCTACTAAGACAACCAGCGAAAGCTGGTTTTTTATTTTGTTAGGG
>CAYFUN010000033.1:0-14479 GCA_964346535.1 uncultured Peptoniphilaceae bacterium | reverse complement strand
ATTATTGCCATCTTAGGCATAGATGAACTTGCTGAAGAAGACAAGAAAACTGTTTATAGGACCAGAAAGGTTCAAAGATTTTTATCCCAACCATTTTCAGTAGCAGAAAAATTTACTGGCCAAAGGGGAGTTTACGTTCCCCTTGAAGAAACTATAAAAGGATTTGCTGCCATAGTTGGCGGAGAAATGGACCAGTATCCAGAAGCAGCCTTTTTCAATACTGGAACCCTAGACGACGTAATAAAAAAGGCCAGGTCCACAAATGAATGATAGAAGTGATTTTAAATTAGAAGTCTATGCATCAGACCACATAGTCTACCAAGGACCAGCCAAGTATTTAAACCTGCCAATTGAAATGGGCCAATATGGAATTTTAGCCAGACATAGAAATTTAATTAGCGAAATTGTTCCAGGGAAAATGACCATTGATTTAGAAAATGAAAAACTAGTCTTTGTAGTTTCTTACGGCCTAGTAAAAATTGAAAACGGCGACGTTTTAGTTTTAGTTGAAACTGCAGAAAGGCCAGAAGAAATAGATATAAATAGGGCAAGAAAGGCAGAAGAAAATGCAAAAGCCGCTTTGAAAAACCAGGCCAGCCAAAGAGAATACAAGATGCTCCAAGGTAGACTGGCCAGGGCCTTTGCCAGAGAAAAAGTAAAAATCGACAAATAAAGATACCTTAGTGCTAGAAAAAAATCTGGCACTATTTTTTTATTTGCAAAAATGATTTCAAATAAAAAAGCCAAGGACCTCAATCCTTGACTTAAAAAAATTATTTTACATTTCAAATGGAGACTCTGGAAGAATTTGACCTCCGTCTACAATTATAGATTGGCCTGTAATATATTTTGCTTCATCTGATGCAAAGAACATTATTGCATAGGCTATGTCCTTTGGTTCACCAAGGGCTGCCATTGGAATAACAGATTCTTGGTTTTTAATATATTCAGCTCCAAGGTTTTCTCTCATACCTGGTGTCATTATGTTTCCTGGTTCAACTGCGTTAATGGTAATATTTTTTTCTGCCAGTTCAAGGGCAACAGATCTCATAAAACCATTTACTCCAGCTTTTGCTGCTGCATAGTGAGGAAGGCTTGAGTTTCCAACTCTATTTCCTGTTATTGAAGAGGTAATAACTATTCTGCCACCATCTTTTAAATACTTCATTGCTTCTCTAGTATTTAGAAAAACTCCCTTTAAGTTAATATCCAAAACTTCGTCCCATTGGTCTAGGGTCATAGTTGAAGTTTTTTCTTCTGGGAAATAACCTGCATTTAAAACTACAATGTCAATACCATTTAAAATATCGTTGGCCTCTTTAAAAAGTTTTTCTGTATCTTTTTCAGAAGTGACATCTGCCTTTACAAAGCTGGCTTCGTAATTTTTCTTTGTCATCTCATCTTCAAAGGCCAGGCCGTCTTTTTCGTTTCTGCCTGTAAAAACTACCTTGGCTCCTTCTTCTAAAAAGGCTTCAGTAATTCCTGCGCCAATGCCCTTGGCTCCACCTGTGATTATAACTTTTTTGTCTTTCATTGAAAATGCCATCTTATAACCTCCTATATTTTTTAAAATCTACTTATAGTTCTTCTACCCAAAAAGCAAAAATTAAAAATCCAGAAAGTCTTTTAAAAAATTTGCAAAGAGATTTATTTTAAAAAACAAAACTCGCAAAGAAAAACAAACAAATGTTCAGAATTATCTTGACTAAAAGAAAAAACCAGTTTAAAATATAAGTAGTTAAACTTCTAATTGAAATAAAAAACTAAAGTTTAAATTCTAAAAAAAATAAAATTGGAGGCCCTTATGACTTTTGGATCAAAACTTAGAAAACTTAGAGAAGCAAATAATATGACCCAGGCAGACCTTGCTGACGCTTTGGGTCTTAGCCTCAAGGCCATTAGCAATTACGAACTTAAAGGCACCAGGCCAAGGACCATGGACATGTACGAAAAAATCGCCGACCTCTTTCAGGTAGACCTTAACTACCTGCTCACCAACGAATCGGCTTTTGTAGTTCAGGCCCACGGAACTTACGGAGCCAAAGGAGCCAGAGAGGCAGAAGAACTTTTGTCATCGATGACTGGTCTCTTTGCTGGCGGCGAACTTGCAGAAGAAGACAAGGATGCCCTTTTTGAAGCTATTCAAGAGGCCTACTGGGAGGCAAAATTAGAAAATAAAAAATACGGCAAGAAAAAGGATTAATTTTATGGCTAACAAGTGGATTTATGACAGGGTCCAGACCTTGGTAGACAAATACCAGACCAGAGACCCAGAAGAACTAGCAGCCAGATTAAATATAAAAATAAAATACATGGCTGATACAAAAAGCCTTTTAGGCATGTACAAAATTCTTCTAAAAAACCGCTATATTTTTATCCCAGGAAACTTAGGCTATTTAAAAAATACAGTTTTAGCCCACGAACTAGGCCACGACCAACTTCACCGAGACTATTGCAAAAACGGAGCCAGCTTTCAAGAAAGTAGGATTTTTAATCCCACCAATGAGTTTGAAATTGAGGCCAATATTTTTGCTGCCCACTTACTTATAAGAGACGAAGACATTTTTAAATATCTCAAAGAGGGAATGACTGACAGGGACCTGGCAGCGACTTTAGGAGTGGACATAAATTTACTAAATTTAAAGCTAGCAGAAATGGTCAAGCTAAAACTTTTAAATATAGAAAAAATCCAAGTAGAAACTCCAGGCTCTCAATTTTTAAAGGCCTACAAGCCAGGAGAAGATTCTTTTTAGAAAAGAGGTAAACAAAATGGCTTATATAGATTATGAAAGGGAACCAAAATCAGATATAGCCTTTGTAGATATGAAAAGTTTTTATGCCTCTGTTGAATGTGTAATGAGAGGCCTCCACCCCTTAGAGACGTCCCTTTGTGTAATGTCTAGGGCTGACAACTCATCAGGATTAATACTAGCAGCCTCGCCAATCTTTAAAAAAGTTTTTGGCAAAGAAAATGTAGGCCGGGCTAGAGACCTGCCCTTTGATATAGAGACTAGAAAATTTAAAGTTGACCCCTTTAAGGACAAGGGCATAAGAATTACTAAAGACCTAGTTGCCTATATAGAAACTTGGGCGGCGAAGACACTAATTGTTCCGCCGAGAATGGCCCTTTATATAGAAGAAAATTTAAAAATTCAAGAGGTCTTTAAAAACTATGCACCAGCAGAGGAAATTTATCCCTACTCAATAGACGAAGGCTTTATTGATTTGACTAGGTCCTTAAACTACTTTGTGCCAGACAAAAATTTAAGTAGGAAGGAAAAATTAGACCAGGTCTCTTTAAAAATTCAAAAGGATATTTTGCAGGCTACAGGAATTTATTCAACTGTAGGCATGTCTAATGCAAATCCCCTTCTGGCTAAACTCTGCCTAGACAACGAGGCGAAAAAAACAAAATCTATGCGGGCCAACTGGTCCTACGAAGACGTAGAGACAAAAGTTTGGGCCATAAAAAATCTGACAGACTTTTGGGGCATAGGCGAGAGGACGGCAAGGAGACTAAATAAACTTAGGATTTTTTCTATAAGAGACCTGGCCAACGCAAACCCTGACAGATTGGAAAAAGAATTTGGCATAATGGGCCTCCAACTTTGGTTTCACGCCAATGGAGTAGACGAATCAAACGTAAAAGTCCCCTACATTCCAAAGTCTAAGGGCTTGGGAAATTCTCAAATCCTCCCTCACGACTATACAGACCAGGGACAAATTGAATTAGTCCTTGGAGAAATGGCTGACCAAGTAGCTAGAAGGATTAGGTCTATAGAAAAATTAGCTGGAGTAGTTTCTATTTATGTTGGCTATTCCTACCAAGAAAATTTAAAGTCCATTAATGTCCAAGAAAAAATCCTACCAACTGCTGCATCAAAAGTTTTAAGGTCCTATGTCCTAGGACTTTTTAGAAAACACTATAAGGGCGGAGCCGTGCGAAGATTGGGAGTTCGCTATGATAACCTTGTAGATAAATCTTACAGGCCCTTTAGTTTTTTTGATGACCTTGAAGCCCTTGAAAAAATGGAAGCCTTGGACTTGGTTGTAGATGAAATTAGAAATGACTATGGCTTTTTAGCCATCCAAAGGGGAGATTCACTTTTAGAGGGAGCCAGGGCCATAGAGAGAAGCAAATTAATTGGCGGCCACTGTGGAGGCATGGAGGGAATAAAATGATTGACAGGTCTTACTTGCCCTTTAAGTCGGCAAGAAAATATGTAGATCGGGGCATGGCCAAGTGGATGGGATTTTTTATATCTGAACACAGGACAGCCCTAGAAGCAGAAGACGAAACTATAGACTATTCGAAAAAAATGTCAGCAGAAGACCTAAGACTTTTACTTGGCCAGGCTTATATAAATTCTTTAGACTTAAAACTTTATACCGACCTTAGGTCAAATCCATTTATAGGTAAGGTCCAAGAATTTTATAAGGACACAATTTATTTTAGAAGTGAGGGCCAGGTCCAAGCCATAGTTTTTTCTGCCATAATATCCTTAGAACTTTTTAAAGAATAAATACAAATTGAAATAAACAAAGCGAGAAGATGGTTAATACTGTCTTCTTTTTTTATGCCCAAGTAAAGAAAAAATTTACATAAAATTTACATAGGCCTTATAAGAACTTTTATAATGCTGGCCAATAATAGAAAGAAAAGGAGGGCTTATATGGAAAATGTAATAGAAATAAGAGGGCTTACAAAAAAATACAAAGACCTAGTTGCAGTTGACAACCTAGACCTAGATGTTGCAAAGGGAAAAATCCTAGGCCTACTAGGTCCCAATGGATCTGGCAAGTCAACTACCATTAATTGTATCTTGTCTCTCCTAAAAAAAGATGGAGGCAGTGTAAAAATTTTTGGCAAAGAAATGTCTCCAGATGCTTACGACATAAAAGCTAGAATTGGCGTCGTCTTCCAAGACGTTGGAGTCTACGACGAACTAAATGTCTACGAAAACATCGACTACTTTTGTGGCCTCTATATAAGAGATAAAGACGAGAGAAAAAAATTAGTTCAAAGGGCCATAGACCTAGTTAGCCTTAACGACTTTGTAAAATTTAAACCAAAAAAATTATCTGGCGGCCTACTTAGAAGACTTAACATAGCCTGTGGCATAGCCCACAAACCAGAATTAATAATTTTAGACGAGCCAACTGTTGCTGTCGACCCCCAATCGAGAAATAATATACTAGAGGGCATAAAAAATTTAAACAAGGCAGGATCCACAATAATTTATACCTCCCACTACATGGACGAGGTAGATTTTTTGTGCGATGACATAGTAATTATTGACAAGGGCAAGGTCGTTGCCAAAGGAACTTCTAATGAGCTTAAAGACATGATAGAAGTAAACGAAAAAATAAGTTTTACAACAAGCGACCTAAGTGAAGACCTTGTTGAAAAAATTAAGAAGCTAAACAATCTTATAGACTTTGCCTACCAAGACAAGACAGTTAAACTTAAATTTTCTGATGGCCAAGGCTATTTAATGGACCTAATAAAAGTCCTTGACGAAAACAAAGTTTCTTACAAGTCGTTAAATGTAGAAAAGCCAAGTCTAAATGACGTATTCTTAGACCTAACTGGCAAGGATTTGAGGGATTAAAATGTTTTGGCACTCATTTAAAAACACATTAAAATACCTGCTTAGACAAAGGGAAATGGTCTTTTGGGCCTTGGTCTTTCCAATTATTTTAGGACTTTTCTTTAAGCTGGCATTTGGCAACATTATGGCAGATTCAAAATTCGAGACCATAAATGTAGCTGTAAACGAAGACCTTCTTGAAGACCAGTACTTTAAAATCTTCTTAGACCAAATGGAAGAAGAAAAATATTTTAAGCTGACAAAGGCTAAAGATGGAAATATTTTAGCTAGCGACTCTGACGTAAAAGCCTACATCGCCTCAATGGATAAAATTTATACTAAAAAGTCAGGCTTAGACGAGTCTATTGTAGAGACGATAATGAATGTCTACTTGCAAAAAAGCTCTCTTATAGGCAGGCTTATGGCAAAAGATCCGACAACTGATCTGACAAAGTTTTTAGACATTGAAGACCACATAGAAGATGTCTCTAGAAAAAATATGGACCCAGTAAATACATTTTTCTACACCCTTCTAGGCATGACTACAATTTATGGCTACATGTGGGGCATGTATGTAATTTACCAATACGAGGCCAACCTTTCTGTAAATGCAAAGAGAAATACAGTTGCGCCAACTAAAAAAAGTCTGACTCTTGGAGCTGCAACTCTTGCCAGCTGGCTAATAAATTTTTCTATTAACTTGATTTTCATTTTTTATTTAGACAAGATTTTAGCTGTGGACTTTGGGGACAAGTTTGCCCTTATAGTTTTACTGTCTGTCCTTTCATCTCTAACTGGAGTTGTCTATGGAATCTTCCTTGGAGTTTCAAACAAACTAAGCCTTAATGTTAAACAGGGCTTAGGCATAGCAACTACTATGTTAATGTCATTTTTAGCTGGCATGATGGTTCCTGACATGAAAATAATAATTGCAGAAAATCTGCCCCTACTTGGAAAAATAAATCCAGTTACTTTAATTACTGACGCAGTTTATTCTCTTTACTATTACGACTCAAGTCAAAGATTTATGGAAAATATAGTCTACTTGTCTTTAGTAACCCTAGTCCTTGGAGCCTTGTTCTTGTACTTTATGAGAGGTAAAGAATATGAAAGTCTATAAAAATTATTTTAAAATCCTTTGGACCCACAAGGTCCCAATAATCTTATACACTGTAATTTTCTTAGTCCTTTTAATGTTTTTTACCCAAAGTGAAGAGGCCCAAGGTTATGAAAGTGTCGCCGTAAATATTTATGTAGACGACCAGGCTCAGACAGACCTGTCAAAATCTCTAGTAACCTACCTAGCCAAGGCCAATAAAATAAAAGACATAGACAAGGACCTAGTAGAAGATAAACTCTTTTATCAAAACATAAACGTGGCCTTGGAAATTCCCAAGGACTTTGCTGATAGGAAAAAAGTTTTATACAAGGCTGCCCCTGGAGACATAGCCGGCATGAAAGTAAAGGAAGAAGTAAACAAATACCTAAGCCAAGTTGAAAGCTATTTGCTAGCAGGTTTTTCTATGGAAGATTCTATTGCAAACACAAATGAAGACCTAGAAGAAAAATTTGTAGTTGCTATAAGGTCTGCAGCTGGAGTGAGAAATGAAGACCATTCTGCTTCCTACTTTAATTTTTTAAACTATCTATTTCTATCTCAGGTCATGCTAATGGTTGCCATAATTGTAAAAGTCTACAAGAAAAAAACTATTGCTATGAGAAACCTAGCCTCACCTCTGCCTAAAAGCAAGATGAACTTTGAGCTGATGCTAGGCCATCTAACAACAGGCCTAGGTCTTTGGATCTTGTATATGGTCTTATTTGTAATCCTATACAAGTACGACTTTACTAGGACTGACATCAAGCTAATGATGGTAAACTCTTTTGTATTTGCTATGGAAGTTGTGGCAATGGCTGTCATGGTTACCAGCCTAATTAAAAACGACAACGCCGCCCAAGGTGTCATAAATGTTCTTGCCCTTGGTTCGTCATTTTTGTGCGGGGCCTTTGTACCTCAAGAGTATCTTGGAGCCACTGCCTTAAAAATTGGCAAAATTTTTCCAAGCTACTACTATATTAAAAACAATAATCTCTTAGAAGAAAATCCGTCATTTGAAACGATAAAGACTAACTTTTTAATACTTTTAGCCTACACCCTTGTCTTTGTTGGAATTTTTATTGTTTCCAAACCTAAGACCAATGACAAAATCAATTAATATCTAAAGAAAGACAGGCCCAAGGACGGGCTTGTTTTTTTATAAAAATTTTTTCTTATTTCTTTCACAGATGAATTTTATAAAAACCTAAGACAAATCTACAAAAATGCTGTATCATAGTCTAGGAAAGAAAAGGTGAACTATGAAAAATAAATTTGGAAAAATTATGGTCCTAGGACTTTTTATAATGATCTTCCTAGTTGCCTGTATAAATGCAACAGAGTCAGGAAGAATTGAAGGTTATTATATTGGAGACGGAGGCTTTGTCGTCAGCAAAAAATCTGAAAACTTTGCCCCAGGTGACTTAATTCTCGCCTTTAACAAAACTGACCAAGAAGGTTTAATCTTTGGGCAAAATTATTCGATCCTAGTTGAAGATGAAATTTCAACAACGACTCCGCCGTCCTTTAAAATAAAATCAATTTCAGAAGACCTGGGAAGGTTCGAGTACTTAAATATGTCCTTTGTAAGGGCCTCTTCAATAATGGGAGTCTACTCAGACAAGTATTATTTAGTAGACCTAAGATCTCCAGAAGAATACGCAGAAGGTCATGTGCCAGGAGCTATAAATATTAGCTTAGACCAAATAGAAGCAGGAGAATCTTTAGAAGAAATAAATAGAAAAGACCAAATGGTTTTCGTCTACGGCCAAAGCCAAAGACAAGGAAGAGACGGAGCCAAAGCCTTGACCAACCTAGGCTATAAAATAGTTTTTGACCTAGGTGAAATTAAAGGCTATCAAAACCAATTAGAAAAATAAGGAGAGAAAAATGACTGGAATTAATTTAAAAACATTTTTAGAATACAAGTATCTTTCAAACTTAAAATATATTGAATCTAAAAAGACCTTGGCCTTTGTTGTGTCCCAAGCCAACGAAGACGAAAATTCCTATGACTCAAATATTTTTACCTACAACTTAGAAGACCAGACCTTAAAACAAATGACCTTTGACAACAAGGTCAGCTCATTTTATCTACTAGATGACGACCTAGTCTTTAAGGCAAATAGGACCAAGGAAGAAAAAGACTTAAGTGACAAGGGCCTAAAGGCAAGTAACCTTTACAGCCTAAGCCTAGACGGCGGAGAGGCGAAAAAACTTTTTAGCCTGCCACTTGCTATAGGAAAGCTAGAAAAATTAGATCCAGACACTTATATCTTCACAGGAACTTATAATAGAAAAAAACCATCTCTCTACGACATCCAAGATCTAGAGGGAGAGGAAAGAGATAAAAAAATTTCTGAATTTGCAAAAACTATCGAAGAAGAAAAAGGCTACGAAAGACTAAGCCAAATTCCATTTTGGTTCAATGGGTCAGGCTTTACAGATGGAGATGTCACAGGACTTTATACCTATAAAATATCAACAGGAAAAACTACAAGGATTTCAGATGACCATATAGAAATTTCCAGCTTTGAACTTACTGACTCTAGAATTTATGTAACTTATTCAGACTTAAGTCCAGTAATGAAACTTTATAACAAGGTTGGCTACTATGACAGGTCAGATTTATCCTTCCACCATCTTTTCTGTGACGAAAATATTTCTACATTTTATGTAAACGAAATGGGCGGAGAAATATTCTTAGTAGGAGGAGACCTAAGGGACCAAGGCATAAATGGGTCGACAAACTTTTATATCCTAAAAGACGGCTCTTTAAAAAATATAAATCCAAATGGCCTAGACATTTCAATTTGCTCTGACATAAATTCAGACGCCAGACTTTATGGCACTAGCAACAAAAAACTTTACAAGGACAGGTTTTACTTTACTTCAGTCCAAGGAGTAGACGCAAAAATTTATTCTATAGACAAAGACGGCGACTACCGTTTAGAAATGGATATAGCAGGATCAACAGACGGCTTTGACATAGGTTTAGATGGAGAATTTTATACTGTGGCCTTTAGGGAAAACAGATTACAAGAACTTTATAGCTTTGCAAATGGCGTGGAAGAAAAACTAACTTCCTTTAACGACCATATTTTAGAAAAATATAAAATCTCTACACCAGAATATGTAGAAGTCAACCACGATGGAATCCTTCTTCAATCATATATAATGAAGCCAATAGACTTTGAAGAAGGCAAGAAGTACAAGACCATTTTAGAAATTCACGGCGGGCCAAAAACTGCTTTTGGGTCAATATTCTTTTCAGAAATGCAATATCTGGCTAACCTTGGCTACGTTGTAATTTATACAAACCCAAGAGGATCAGATGGTAGAGGCTTTGACTTTTCAGATATTAGAGGCAAGTATGGCTCTATTGATTACGATGACCTTATGTACTTTACTAAGGAAATGATAAAGATCTATGACTTTATAGACGAAGACAAACTAGGAGTAACTGGCGGATCTTATGGCGGCTATATGACCAACTGGATTGTCGGCCACACAAATATTTTTAAGGCAGCAGTAACACAAAGATGTATTTCCAACTGGACATCAAAATTTAATACAACAGACATTGGCTACTACTTTGTCAAAGACCAAGTTGGAGTAACTCCATGGGAAGACATGGACAAAGTTTGGGACAACTCGCCATTAAAATACGCCGATAAAGTTGAAACTCCTACACTAATTATCCACTCAGAAGATGACTTCCGCTGTGACGTGGACCAAGGCTATCAATTTTTCACAGCCTTAAAGTACTTTGGAGTGGACACAGAAATGCTAATGATCAGAGGAGAAAACCACAATCTTTCAAGGACAGGTAGACCTAAGCAAAGAATAGAAAGACTAAAGGCTTTAGCTGATTGGTTCCAAAGAAAAATTAAATAAGAAAAAATTTAAAAACTCAAAAACCTCTTTAGGCTTTTGGGTTTTTATTTTCTCCACTAAGTTAAAATGTAATACTATAGTAAAAATACTTTTTTTTATATGGGTTATAATAAAGTTAGCAAAGAATGACAAGGTGATATTATGCAAAGAAAAAAATTGCCTTTGATTTTTCTATTGTTACTTGCATTAATAACTATAAAGCCTATGAAGACCTATGCTTTTACAGACACAGACAAACATTGGTCAGCTCAATATGTGGATTTTCTTGCAGAAAAAAACCTGGTTACAGGATATAAGGACGGAAGCTTTAAGCCAGATGACAATATTACCAGGGCAGAATTTTATAAGCTAATAAATTCTCTGGTAGGCTACAACAAAAGCTATGCTGTCTCTTTTTCTGACGTCAAGAAAAGTGATTGGTATTATGATGAGGTAGCAAGGGGAATCAAAGCTGGCTACATTATACCAACAACAGGCAACCTCCATCCAAACAGGCCAATAACCAGGCAGGAGGTAGTAAAAATTTTAGGCCAAGTTTATAAACTAGATGAACTTCCTGACAAGGCCAAGGATTTTTTAGACAAAGGCGAAATTAAAGAAGATACCTTAGGCTATGTTGGTGCCTTAGTAGATTTAAAAATTATAGAAGGCTACCAAGATGGAAACTTCTATCCAAAAAAAGAAGTTACCAGAGGCGAGGTATGTAAAATTTTATATCTAAGCATGGACAAGTTAAAAGAAGCCAAGGTCACATATTTAGTAGACTCAGAAATTAAATTTGGACCAAGGGGACTTTATGAATAGAGCAGCAATGCTCTGTTTTTTTGTGAAAAAATAATCCATTATGTTAATTAGGAAAATTTTGCCTTATAATAATATAGTTATGATTAATTAGGGAGGACTTATATGCACAAAGATTTAACCAAAGGGGACCCACTAAAGCTCATTGTGGCCTTAGCCATTCCCCAAATACTATCAGCAATATTACAACTATTATACAACACAGTAGACGCCCTTATTGTAGGAAACTACGTTGGCGAAGCTGGCCTTGCAGGAGTTGGTATATCTATGCCAATAATTTTTTTCCTATCTTCAGTAGTAATAGGAATTTCTGCCGGCCTATCAATTATAGTCAGCCAATACTTTGGCGCCAAGAACTACGACAATATGGCCAAGGCAATTGGAACTACAATTGTAAGTTTGGCTTTTATAACTATTGTAGTCAGTGTCATTGGAGTTTTAGCAACAGACAAAATTTTAAGGGCCATGCACACGCCAGCTGAAGCCTTTGACCATGCGTCAATTTATTTAAAAATATATTTAAGTGGAACAATTTTTACCCTAATGTTCAACTTGTACTCGGCAATTTTAAGGGCAGTAGGAGACACAAAAAGTCCCTTGCTATTTTTAGCCATAGCAGCTGGGCTCAATGTTATTTTAGACCTGGTCTTTATAATTAATTTTTCTATGGGGACCATGGGAGCAGCCTTGGCCACAATAATTTCTCAAGGCGTTTCGTCTCTATTTTGTATGGTTTATATTAGAAAGAGACTGCCACTTTTACATTTAAAAAAGTCAGACTATAAATTTGACTCCCATAAATTTAAAATGATTTTAAAATATGGTCTGCCATCAGCCTTCCAAATGTCAGTAATAGCCATAGGAAATATTTTAGTCCAAAGGCTAGTAAACGGCTATGGAGTTGCATCGGCAGCAGGCTACTCATCAGGAATTAGAATAGACTCCTTTATAGTTCTACCTTATATGAACGTAGGAGTTGCCCTGTCAAATTATTCAGGCCAAAACATTGGAGCCAAAGAATACCAAAGAGTTAAAGAAGGCCTAAAGGCAGCAGCAAAATTATTGCTAGTAATTTCAATTATAACCCTGCCAATAGCCTGGATTTTTGCAGAAGACCTGGTGGCAATATTTTTAAAGACCCAAACAGGAGAATCAATTGCAGTTGGAGCATTAATGCTTAGAGACCTAGTTCCCTTTTATATTTTCCTAGGCCTTTTAAATAATATTTCAGGTTTATTAAGAGGAGCAGGAGACAACATGCACTCCCTTTACGGGGCCCTAGTTTCAATTGGAGCCAGGGTCATCTTTGCCTACAGCCTAAATCCTCTTTTACAAATAAGAAGTGTTTGGTTTGGATCTGCCATCGGCTGGGTCCTAGGATTCCTTTATGTCTTTATTAGATACAAGTCCAATAGATGGCAAAGCAAGGGAATAGTTATTTAACAACAAAGGAGCTGGTTAAAATTAAATTTTGTTCACTGGCTAGCGGCTCGTCAGGCAACTGCCAGTATATTGAATCAGAAAAAGGGAAAATTTTAATAGATGCTGGCCTATCAGCAAAAAAAATCTTCAGTCTTTTAAAATCAATTGACGTAAGACCAGAAGACCTAGATGCAATTTTTGTCACCCACGAACACAGAGACCACGTTCACGGAGTTGGAATACTTTCAAGAAAACTTGACCTGCCAATATATGCAAATTTTGAAACTTGGGAGGCCATGAGAGAGTCCCTTGGAAAAATCGCCATGAAAAACATAAAAGAATTCTCAAATGAATCAGGCTTTTACTTTAAAGATATGTTTATAACCCCAGTGCCAACCTTTCACGACGCAATAAATCCAAATGGCTATACAATTGCAGATGAAAAAGAAAAAATTTCACTAATCACAGACACAGGTTGGGTCAGCCAGGAGATAATTGACGCCATAAAAGACTCAGACCTTTACTTTTTAGAATCCAACTACGACATAGAAATGCTAAAGACTGGGCCCTATTCTTGGCCCCTAAAGCAAAGAGTCCTGTCAACCCAAGGCCATTTATCAAACGAAAACTGTTCAGAAGTTGCCAGAGAAATATTAAAGGGTAACGGCGAGGCCTTAGTTTTATCTCATCTATCAATAGAAAACAACACCACTGACCTGGCCTATAAGAATATGAAAGATACAATTGAAAAAATAAATTTAAAAATAGATAAAGGCGTAGTAGACTTAGACATTGCCCCTAGATATGAACCATCAAGACTATACGACCTAAAGGAGAGAAAATGAAAATATTACTAACCAATGACGACGGAATTTTTTCAGAAGGCCTTAGACTTCTGGCCTTAGAACTAGAAAAATATTATGAAGTCCATGTAGTTGCACCAGATTCAGAAAAATCTGCCACATCTCATGCAATAACAGTTAGAAATCATTTAGAAATAAAAAAAGTGAACCTAGAAGGATTAAAAAATCCATCTTATTCAGTAAGTGGAACGCCAGCAGATTGCGTTAGAGTTGGCTTAGGGATTTTACACGATGACGTAGACCTAATTTTTTCTGGCATCAACAGAGGCTACAATGCAGGAGGAGACATAAAATACTCAGGAACAGTAGCAGCCTGCGCCGAAGCCAACCTCCACAAACTATCAGGAGTAGCAGTGTCAGCAGAATACAAAGAAGGGTCCAGCGACTTTAAAACAACAGCCAGCTTTGTACCAGGAATATTTCAAAAATACCAAGACCTAGTTTTAGCTGAACCTATTGTATTAAATATAAATGTACCAAAACTTCCAGAAGAAGAAATCAAAGGCATAAAAGTTTGTGAACTAGGCGACCTTGTCCACGATAGATTTAGACAAGAAATAATATCAGATAACCTAAGTCACGCATTTTTAAAAGACAGGAAGATGATAGACCTAAAAGACGGCGCCGACCAAAAACTTTTAAGCCAAGGCTACATCACCCTGACACCAATAAAATATATTTACAAAGACCAAGCCCTAATGGACAAGTTCTTACAAGTAAAATAAAAACTTTGAGCGAGAGAGAAACTTTCGCTCTTTTTTTATTTTTGTTTTTTTAAAAACTGAGGACATTGTTTTAGCTGTGTCCCC
>CAYFUN010000032.1:0-14764 GCA_964346535.1 uncultured Peptoniphilaceae bacterium | reverse complement strand
TTATTATTTCCTTTTAAAAGGCGCCTTGTCATCTTGTTGACAAATAATAAAGCTTATCATATAATATTACAAATAACTTAGAACGATTTTAAATTTAAACTGATAGGAGTGAGCTTTATGACTAGCTATGAAGGCTATGGAAAATTTTTAGAAGACAGAGACATACGTCCTTCTTCTCAAAGAATATTAATGTTAAAGTACTTAGAAGAAAATCACATTCATCCTACAGCAGATAAAATTTATATTGATTTATCAAAAAACCTGCCAACAATTTCAAAGGCAACTGTCTATAATAATTTAAAATTATTTTTAAACAGGGGGATTATTAAGGAAATTAATTTTGATAATTCTGAAATCCACTACGATATGATCTTAGAAGACCATGCGCATTTTATTTGTAAGGCTTGTGGAAAAATTGAAAACCTAGCTATTAAGGCTTTGGACCTTGACACTTCATCTTTAACTGATTGTGCCATTGATAGTAAGGATATATATTTAAAGGGCCTATGTAAGGATTGTTTAGAGAAAGAAAAACTTAAAAAAAATTAGAAGCCTAAGCGCTTCTTTTTTTTGGTATTTTTTAAAGAGGTTAATAATGAAAAAAGATTTTAATAAGAAGGTTTTAATTGCAATGTCTGGTGGAGTTGACTCTTCTGTTGCCGCCCTTTTAATGGTAAAGGAAGGCTACGAAGTTGCAGGAGCCACCCTTAGACTTTTTGATAAAAAAGACGAAGCCAATAAGGCTTGTGGATCGACTACAGACCAAGAAGATGCAAAAAAAGTTGCAGAAACACTTGGCTTTCCCCACTATCTTTTAGACTATCGCGAAGATTTTGTAGACAAGGTTATAAATAAGTTTGGACAAATTTATGAGGAAGGCAGGACTCCAAATCCATGTGTTGAGTGCAACCGCTATATAAAATTTTCAAAGCTTATCGACCTTGCAGACGAACTTGGCTTTGATAAAATTGCAACTGGCCACTACGCCAGAATTGAATATGATGAAGACAAGGACAGATATCTTTTAAGAAAGTCAACTGATCCTAGAAAGGACCAAACCTATGTCCTTTACAGCCTAAAGCAAGACCAACTTAGTCGAGTTCTCTTTCCAATGGAAGGCCTTAGCAAAGACCAGGCCAGAGATCTTGCAGAAGACGGCCACTTAAATGTCGCCCACAAAAAAGATTCTCAGGACATTTGTTTTATTCCTGGCGGCGACTATGAAAAGTTTTTAAGAGAAGAGCTGAATATAAATCCAGGTCCAGGAAAATTTGTAGACAAGGATGGAAAAGTTCTCGGCGACCACAAGGGCCACACCCACTACACCATTGGCCAAAGAAAAGGCCTAGGCATCGCCCTAGGAAAGCCAGCCTATGTCGTTGCCATTGATCCTAAGAAAAATTTAGTTGTTATTGGAGAAGAGTCTGACCTTTATGCATCTGAGGCTATTGTCTCTGATGTAAACTTTATTTACATGGAAAGTCTTGACGGCCCAATGGAAGTTAAAGTAAAAACCAGGTATTCCCAATCTGCAACTGACGCAGTAATTTCTCCCTTAGATGACGGCAGGGTAAAAATTTCTTTTAAAGAAAAAGTCAGAGCTGTCACCCCAGGCCAAGCAGCAGTTTTTTATTTAGATGACTATGTTGTCGGCGGCGGAACACTAGAATCTGCAAAATAGATATTTTAAAACCAAGGATTTTTCGTCCTTGGTTTTTTTGTGTTAAGGCTTCGCCAATTAAATAATTTGTTTCTGATCTTAGTTCTTTTTAGTAAATAAAAATATTTGAGCTAGCTCTGCTTCGCCATATTCAAAAGTCATTGTGACGCTTAGTGTTTCTCATTAATTAAATGAGTTGCCACCTCAGGAGGAGGCTAAGGGAGCTGGCAGTCAGATTCGAATCTGTCCATAAGACCTGTTAGCCAAATCAAAGATTTGGACTAGGGCTTTAATTCTCCCTCATCGCCTCCTCCCGAGACCCTCCTCCCCTTTCACCCTAAACTGTTCCTGCGGAAGGCTGCTTCGCCATTGGCAAGAGTTGTTTATGAAAAGAGTTTAATTTCTTAACTTACGAGTTGTGGTCAATGTTTTTAATAAATCTAAATTACGAAAAAATTCTCAATCAAATATTGCTTCCCACATTTCGTCGTAGGTGTAGACTTTTAGGTCTGAATTTATTTTTCTTTGACCTTCTTGTGGTTTTTCTTCTTTAATTTCAATTGTTTTTTCCCTGCTAAGTTTTTCTAAGGCTTGGGGGTTTACTATTATTGGTCCCTTTATCATTTTTCGCCTCCTAGTTTGTATTCTTAGTTTAATAGAGGCTTGTTAGTTTTTCTTTGGGGCTTTGTTAAGTTGGGGTTAAGTTTTTTTGTAAGTGAAACGGGGACAAAAATTAATGGGGACACACTTAAATGTATGTCCCCTAACATAATCTTTTATTTTTTTATTATCGTTCCTGTTTTGCCTTGGAGGCCGTCGGCTGCTTTTTCTAAAGATGTGATTAAAGTTTGTCTGCCTTCCTTGGTTTCTGCAAAGCTTATGGCTGCTTGAACTTTTGGTAGCATTGATCCTGGAGCGAAGTGGCCCTCTTCTATAAACTCTTTGGCTTGGTCAATTGTAATTTCATCTAACCACTTTTCGTTTGCCTTGCCAAAGTTTATGGCGACTTGGTCTACTGCTGTTAAAATTATTAAGGTGTCAGCGTCTACAAGCTGAGCAATTTTTGCTGAGGTGAAGTCCTTGTCAATTACTGCTGGAACTCCTTGTAACCTTCCATCTTCTTCTACAACTGGAATGCCTCCGCCGCCGCCTGCAATTACTATACAGTCATTGTCGTAAAGTAGTTTTATAGCATCTTTTTCAACTAGGTCAACAGGCCTTGGTGATGGTACTACTCGCCTGTAACCTCTGCCTGCATCTTCTTTAAAGACTAGGCCGTCTTTTTCCATGGCCTTGGCTTCTGCTTCAGTGTAGAAGGACCCAATTGGCTTTGTTGGATTTGCAAAGGCTGGATCATTTTTATCTACTAAGACTTGGCTAACTATTGTTGCAACATTTTTTTCGATTTTTCTATTTTTAAGTTCGTTTTCTATGGCGTTTTGTAAGTGATAGCCAATGTAGCCCTGGCTCATTGCTCCACATTCTGGAAATGGCATGGCTGGAGTTTTGGCTTCAGACTTTGATGCTGTATCCATGGCCAAATTTATCATTCCAACTTGGGGGCCGTTGCCGTGGGATATTATTATTTTGTTGCCTGCTTCAACTAGGTCAACTATTGATTTGGCAGTTGTCTTTACTGCTTCTCTTTGTTCTTCAGGAGTGGAGCCTAAGGCGTTTCCTCCTAGAGCTAGTACAATTTTTTTCATATATTATTTTTCCTCTGCCTATGAATTTAAGGCCCTGTCAACATTTCTAATAAAGTCTTGGGAGTTGGTTACCATTGTTACTGCAGTAACTGTTCCCCTGTCAGAAAGTTTGTTGACGGCAAATTCTTGGATGTCAATGGTGTACATATAAACTGGTCTGACTAGGCCATCAAATTCGTTGTATGATGGAGTCATATTTCCTGTTGCTATGGTAAATAGTATTGCTGACATCATTATCATTGTCGATGTTTTTCTTGAGTGCTTTCTCATTTCGTTTTGGGCTTCGTAGACGTTGTTGTAAGTTTCTGGTAGGGAAAGTCTGTCTCTAATTGTACCTCCCATTACTATTGGCACGTCCATTTCTATACAAGCTTTGACGAAGCCATCTTTAACCATGCCGGATTCTACTAGGGCCTTTGTTGAGCCGTACTTTCTAGCTAGGTTTATTGTGGCATAAAGATTTCTAGTTGTGTTTTGTTCCTTGTCAAAAACTCTTTGGCCCCAGGCTGTGTTAAAGATTCCCCTTTCAAGGTCAAAGGCTGCAGTTTCTGTTCCGCAGAAAATCGCTTGGACATAGCCTTCGCGAATTAATCTTTCTAGAGCCATTCTTGAATCTCTATCGAGAGTCAAGGCTGCACCTATTACTAAAGTTACATAACCATTATTGGCTTTTTCGTGTTTTAATACTTCGTATAAGTTGTCATAGTCAA
This sequence comes from uncultured Peptoniphilaceae bacterium, assembly GCA_964346535.1. GTDB lineage: Bacteria > Bacillota > Clostridia > Tissierellales > Peptoniphilaceae > Neofamilia. The sequence goes on along the minus strand of CAYFUN010000032.1, from coordinate 10,688 downwards.
CTGAGTAGGCAGTTTCTCTGGACCTTCCTTCTCTAAAGGCAAAGGTGTCTGCTTCTTCCTCTTCTTCTAAGAAGCCTTTTGTCCAGACGAAAATTCCTTCTGATCCGTCTTCTGTTCTTCCTATGGCAACCTTGTCGCCTTTTTTTAGATTTCTAAATTCAACTATGTCTACAGATTCTTCCCCTTCTGTGTCGTTTACTACACAAACTGTATCCATTCTAGACTGAGTTGCTAGGACCCACTTGCCGTTAATTTTAAAGTATTCTGGAAATACTGAAAGGGCGTGGTAGTTTCTTGGAGAAATTCCATCTCTTTCAACTACTTGAGTTGTAACATTTGGAGCTGATTTAAAAAATTCTTCTTCAAAGTTTGGATGATGGTATTTTGGCATTTCAAATTTCATTATCTTATTTCTCCTTCCACTGAATTTTTGCTTGCTGGTATATATTCTTTTTCTTCGATTTTATTAGCCGCTTGAAGTTCACTGTCTGCAACTTTTATTAAAGCTCTTTCGCAGTTTACTACAAAGTCTTGGGCGTTAGTAACTATTGGTGTAAAGGCCATATTTTCTCTGGCTGCGGCAATTTTGTTTACTACGTTTTCTGTTATGTCAACTGTGTACATGTAAACTGGAGTAATTGTGCCGTCTTCTCTAACCCTATAGCCTGAGGCCATATTTGCAACTGATGATGAGTGAAGCATGGTTGCAACTGTTATTATTAATGTAGCCTTGTCTAAGTGTTCTTTAGTTGCTGTTAGTCCCTTGTCTGTGTCGCCATAAACTTCTGGCAGTGGGCCGTCGTCACGAACTGATCCACAAAGAACAAATGGCACGTCCATATCGCTTAGGGTTTTTATTATTCCATCTTTTACATGGCCGTCTGCAATAAACTGCTTAATTGATCCAGTAGCCCTAACTTCGTTTAGTAGGTCCAAGTGGTTGTAGTGGCCTAGAGGCACGTTTTCTTGGGTGTAAATATTTTGGCCAAGGGCAGTGTTTAAAAATCCTCCTTCAAGGTCATGGGTACACATGGCATTACCGCCTAATAGACAGTCGATGTAGCCATTTTCTGCAAGCTTGTTTAGTGAATGTCTAGTGTCATAGTCAAAGACAACTGAAGGTCCAAGGACCCAAACTATATAGCCGCCGTTGTCTCTTTCGTATTCCATTAGGTCAAAAAGCTGGTCGTATTTTTCTGAAAATGATGACTCAACTGCACAGCCTTTTTCTGTGTAAACAGATGCTGGGAAGCCTTCCTTGTAAAGTAAAATTCCTTGAGATCCATCTCTTTGTTGGCCAAGGACAACTTGGTCTCCAACTTCAAGGTCTCTAAATTCTTTAATTACAACTTCCTTATCTTTTACAACTGCCAGGCAGTTAATTGAGTTATGTTCTGGTAGGTACCACTTGTCTCCTACCTTATAATATGTTGGCATGTGGCTGGTTAGATAAAAATCTTCTGGGGCCACTCCCTTAATTTCTACAACCTCAGTTTTTACATTTGGCATAGTCATGTACTTTTCTTCTTTGAAGTCTGGTGCTTCAAATACAGGTAATTTAAACATTGTTCCTCCCCTTTTTATTTTTCTATTACTTTTATTTCTCCTTCAAATGACCCGTGAACTTTTATCAAGTCTTCTGGTCCTGTCTCTATTGTCAACATAGAAATTTCTGTTAGCAGGTCTTCTTCAATAATTTTATTTAAAGAAATGCCTGTGATTTTTTCATCTAGAGCCTGGGCAACTAAATAATCTTCTAGGTCCTGGCTGTAAGAAAATTCTATATAGGATTTTTTCAAAGACGCTGCCAGGTCTTTTAATTTTATTTGCACAAGCTTTCTTGCATCTTCTTCATTGAGTCTATCTATATAATAAATTAAGTCTAGACTGCGTAAAAAGTCTTTGGGCAAAAGCTCTTCTAACTTTTCTCTAGCTTTTTCTTCTTCTAAGTCTGTACTTAGACTGAAGATTAAAAAGGCATTAGAAAAGTCTGCTTCTCTTCCCTTAGAGTCTTTAATCTTTCCGTCTTTCATTATATTTATAATGGTTGAAAAAATATCCTTGTGGGCCTTGTCAATATTTTCAAAGGCTACAACTGAATATGGATGGATCCGAATATTTTCGCAAAGGGCTCCTCCCATGTCAAAGCCAACATAGCCTGGTGGAGCTCCCAGAAGTTTTGTCAGAGCCGACTTGTCAGTAAACTCTCCCATGTCCATTTTAATTAAAGAGGCATCGCCGTCATAAATTTCTCTGGCAATTAAGTCAGAAAAATATGACTTGCCTCCTCCACTTGGTCCTAGAAGCAAAAATGATCCAATTGGCTTTTGGTCCTTAATGACCTTGGCCTTAGACCTAACAAAGGCATCAACTATGCTGTCAACTAGAGAATCCATGGCCACTAATTTTTCTTTTAAAGCTGCTCGCAAGGCTTTAAAGTAGTCTAAGTTATAGGCTGTGGTCTTCTGTGGCATACCTGACAGAGTTTCTACAATCTCTCTAACTTGGTCAACTGTAACTTGGTTGGCAATTTTATAAAATGGTCCTTGGGTCTCAAGGTTTTTTATTTCAGCTTCAAGAGATTTCTTTCCAAGTAATAAATTATCTAATTTTTCATAGTCGTCTGAGGCCTTGGCTTGGGCAATTTGTTTGTCTAAGTCTTCTAAGGCAATCTTTTCTTTTATAAGATCTTCCTGCCTGGTTTTTTCTCTTTGGTAGGCTGAAAGTTTTTCTTGGTAAAGCTTATTTTTTTCTTCTATGGCTTGGTCTAAATCTTCAAGCCTGTAAGAAGACTTGCCATCTTCAATTTTTATTAAAGCCTTTTCTGTTTCCAGCTGGGAAATTTCTCTCTTTAGGTCGTCAATTTCCTTAGGTGTTTGGTCGGCATACATTCTTAAAAGTGCTGCTGCCTCGTCTATTATATCTACGCAAACATCTGGAAACTTCCTCTGAGGCAAATATCTCTTTGCTAGTTTTACAGTTTCAACTAGGGCCTGGTCAGTTATAGTGACCTTGTGGTGGCTTTCGTATTTGGATTTTATCCCTCGAAGAATTGACAGAGTTGTCTCCTCACTTGGCTCTTCAATTAAAATTTTTTGAAAGCGCCTGTCAAGGGCTGAATCTTTTTCAATGTATTTTTTATATTCGTCAATAGTTGTGGCTCCAATGGTTAAAATTTCTCCTCTGGCCAGCATGGGCTTTAAAATATTTGCCGTGTCCATGGTCCCAGATGAAGATCCAGATCCAATTATGTTGTGGATTTCATCTACAAAGAGAATAATTTTTCCCTTGGAGTCTTTAATTATATCTAAAACTTCTTGGAGTCTCTCTTCAAAGTCTCCCCTGTACTTGGCTCCTGCAACTAAGGCAGTCATATCCAGGGAAAAGACGATTTTGTTTTGTAAAAGGTCTGGCAGGTCTTTTTTTACAATTCTCTGGACTAGGCCTTCGACAATGGCAGTTTTTCCAACTCCAGCCTCGCCAATTAAAATCGGATTGTTCTTTAATCTCCGAGACAAAATTCTAATTAATGAATTTAACTCTCTGTCTCTGCCGATAACTGGGTCAAGCCTTCCCTCTAAGGCTTCTTGGGTTAAGTTCCGTCCGTACTTAGAGAGCTTTGCCAGTGAATCTTTTGAAACTCCTTCAATAAGGTCTTTGGTGTAGCGATCCATTAGGGCTTCTTCAAAAATTTCAAAGGTCAGGCCGTACTTGCCTGCAATTTGTTCAGCCCTGTCATCTCCCTTTAAAATTCCCAAGAGGATATGGCTGGAAGAAACTTTTGAGGTGTACATGGTCCTAGAAATTTCTTGAGAGGCCAAAAGCATTTTTTGATAGGCCTTAGACAGATAAAGTCTGGTCACGCCCTTAGGCGACTTTAGTTTTTTTATAGCCTGGTCCAGGTCGTCTTTAATTAGTTTTATTGGCAGACCTAGGTCTAGGAGAATTTTAAAAACCTTGGTTCCTTCATCGTCTAAAATTGAATAGAGTATATGCAAATTTGTCAGTTCTAAATTTTCGTTTTTTATAGCCAGGTCTTGGCCTGCTTTTAAAAGATAGGCAGCTTCCTGGGTATAAGTTGTGGTATCCATAGTCCTCCTTTAGCCTAGAAGTAAATAAATAAAGTGGGCGGCAACTCCTCCACAAATTCCGCCAATGGTGTGAGATAAAATTGCCTTGCCTGTCATTTCTTTAGTGTCAAGGGCGTCCATCATTGCGATGTGAGTAGACAGATAACCTGACCAACACATGCAAATTGAAGTAAAGACTGCTATGTCATTGCCAAGGGCCTTGCCAGATTTTACCATTTCACCTACAATTGCAATGGCTGCTCCTGACGAACCAAGGGCAGTTATTGGAACGGCAATGGCCTCAGCTGATGTAAAACCAAAAAGTGGTTTAATTATAAAAGAAAGTTTGTCGCCAAGTAATGGCAAAAGGGCAACTCCTTGGTTGGCAGAGCCGTCATAAAGGCCGTCAGCTCCTGGTCCATTAGTTAGCATAATTACTAGGGTGCAAATTAAAAGAACTCCAGGGATAATTGACATGCCCATGTCTACTCCAACCTTGCCTCCTTCTAAAAGGGCTTGGATAAACCTTGAGCCATAAGATCCTTCTCTAACCTTTCTCTTGCCATCTGGAATAATATCTCCCTCTGTAACATCAACCATTTCTAAGTCGCCATAGTAGGCCTTGGTAGAAATAATCATCAATCTAACTGAAACAATTGAGCCAACAACTGCACCTAAGAGGCCAACTAGGGCAGCCTTTGGAGCGTCAGCTAGAGGAAGTCCAACCATAGTTGTGCAGATAATTAGTCCCATGCCAAAGGATGTGCCAAGGTTTGTTAAAGCTGGCAGCTGGTATTTTTTAAAGTACCTTCTAAAGTTTGAGTCGTGGGCCAGGGCTAAAATTGATGGGTTGTCTGACATAAAACAATTTAAAATTCCCAGAGATGCTGCTCCTGGCAGGTCGTAAATTGGTTTCATAACGACAGAAAGGCCCTTGTTAATAAAGGTAATAACTCCAAATTCTGAAAACAAACCTGAAACTCCGCCAGCAATTACACAAACTGCCATGAGATAAAAACAGACGTCCATTAAAAGCTTGTAGGCAGTTAGCATCATGGTGTTTATCATATTAGATCCGCCCATAACAGATCCTACATAAATAAAAAATCCTAAAAACAAGGCCAGAAAAATAAAAACTTCTAGGCCGACTTCGTTTTTGTAGAAAACTTTTTCTTTCTTATCCATAAGTGTCCTCTTTTAAGTAAAAATTTTTTTAAGTCTCTTATTCAAGCAATTTAAAAGAAAGCCTGGCTATTTCCCAAGCAAACTTTTATAAGCCTTTATGTAAAAGGCCGACAAGTTTATTTATCGGCCTAAAATTTTTTATCTTAGAATAAGGTTGCATACATAATAGCTTTAATTGTATGCATTCTGTTTTCAGCCTCATCAAAAACCTTAGATTGTTTTGATTCAAAAACTTCATCAGTAACTTCAAGACCAACTAGGCCAAATTCCTTGGCAATTTCTTGGCCAACTGTGGTTTTGTCGTCGTGGAAAGATGGTAGACAGTGTAAGAAAATTGCTTGTTCGTCAGCTTTTTTCATTACTTCAGCGTTAACTTGGTAGTCCTTTAGAAGTTTAATTCTTTCAGCCCAAATTTCTTTTGGTTCGCCCATTGAAACCCAAATGTCTGTATAAATAACATTGGCTCCTGTAACAGCCTCATCTACATTGTCAGTAACTTTTACAGTTGAGAAGTTTTCCTTGGCAATTTCTGTAGCGATTTTTACAATTTCTGGGTCAGTTTGTAACTCTTTTGGAGCACAAGCTGTGTAGTTAACTCCCATTTTTGCACAGGCAACCATTAGAGAGTTGGCCATGTTGTTTCTAGCATCACCCATGTAAACAAAGTTTAGGCCCTTTAAGTAACCAAAGTGTTCTTCAATAGTTAAAAGGTCAGCTAGCATTTGAGTTGGATGCCATTCGTCAGTTAATCCATTCCAAACTGGAACGCCAGCATACTCAGCTAGTTCTTCAACAGTTGTTTGTTTAAAGCCCCTGTATTCAATTCCATCAAACATTCTGCCTAAAACTCTAGCAGTGTCTGCAATTGATTCCTTGTGGCCCATTTGAGACCCAGTTGGATCTAGATAAGTAACTCCCATGCCTAGGTCTTTGGCGCCAACTTCAAAGGCACACCTAGTTCTAGTTGAAGTCTTTTCAAAAATTAGAGCAACGTTTTTTCCTTCTAGGTACCTGTGTGGAACTCCTGCTCTTTTCATGTCCTTAAAGTTTTTAGATAGGTCTAGTAGGTATCTAATTTCTTCGCTAGAAAAATCTAGTAACTTTAAAAAATGTTTTCCTCTTAAATTTAAGCTCATTGTCTTTGTCTCCTTTTATAATATTTTAACATGTACAATTACTATAATCTTAACATAAACCTTTTCCCAACAAGGGACAAAATCGAGCGAAATTTTTGTATTTAATAGATTTAAGCTTTAACTTTCAAAGTTTTTTTCATATAATAATATGTAATGAAAGCTAGTAGATTAAATTTTAGAAAGGTAAGCTTATGACTTTAAAACAAGTTGAAATTCAAAATCCCTACAAGGCCAAGGTCAGCGAAAGAGACCTAATAACCCTAGACCTGCAAACAGATTTTGCTCCAACTAGGCCCCTAATTCACAAGGAGTCTAGATTTTTATATGTCCTTTCTGGCCAGGCGAAAATTAAAATCCAAAATAAAATTTATACCATGGAAGAAGGAGATCTCCTTGCCCTTAATCCTTGGCAAATTTCAGAAATCATTGAAGTCGACGACCACATTAGCTACTATCTTTTAATTTACAAGTACGAACTTTTTAACTATCAAATTAAAAACCACATAAACTTAAATAACGAAGACTTTCCCTTTTTGGAAACTCTTTATAGGATTAACAAGGTTGGGGTGCCTGACTCTTTGAGATCTGAAATTCTAAATATTTTTCTCAGTCTCAGAGACGAAGTTGGCCTTTGTTCCTTAGACGTAAACTTAAGCAAGAAAAATTATTCTGATATCTTTGTCTTTGCAAAAATTTCAGAACTTCTAGTTTATTTTTTGAGACTTGCTGAAAGGTCTGAAGAAGAGTTTGAAGAAGATGAATTTTTTAGCGAACAAATTTTATCCTATATGTTTTTAAATTTAAAGGAAGACTTGTCTCTAGCCAGGCTGTCAAAGATTTTTTATATGTCTGAGTCGGCAATTTCAACTTATATAAAATCTGTAACTGGCATGGGCTTTTACGAGCTAATCCAGTCTATGAAGATTTTAAAAATTGAATTTCTCCTAGTCTATACCAACTTGACCTTGGAAGAAATTGCTTCACTTTTAAACTTTACTGATGGCGCCCAAGTGTCCAAGGTTTTCCAAACCCATACAGGAGTTCAGGCCAATAAATTTCGCAAGGCCAACCAGGCCTACACAAAGTTTTTAAACACCAAACTAGACCAAAGGGCAGGAAAAATTTTAGAATACATTTACGACAACTACGAAGACGACTTGGATATTTTAGAATTATCTCAGCTTTTTGACACCAATCCACAAAATATAAACAAGATTTTAAAATACTATGTAGAAGAAAACTTTTCCAGCCTGCTTGCAACTTTGCGCATAAAAAAAGCCTGCCAACTTCTGACAGACACAGACATTCCAGTTGGTGAAATCGCCTTAAGGGTAGGCTTTAACAACCAAAAAACTTTTCTAAGAAACTTCCAAAGGCAGACCTCAATGACCCCGTCAGACTTTAGGTCTTTCGCCAAGGGAGGAGAAAAATAAAATAAAACCAAGACTGGCTTTATGCTAATCTTGGTTTTTATTTGTATGAAATTTTAATTTCCTCTGGAAAGTTTTCTAAGTCCATTCTAACAAGAGCTTTTCTTATTTTCTCAACGTCTTCTTCATCGCCATGGAAATCAATTTTTGGATAGGCTCTTAGACAATCCTTATAAGTTTTTTCTCCTCGGGCAATTTTTTCTGCCAGGTCCTTGCAGGTCATCCCACACATTTTGCAGCCCTTATAGTCTTTAAAGGCAAGAGCTGGATAGACTTTTTCTTCAACTAGGTCTGCTAGTTTTTCTATGTCGTCAAAGGTTTTAAAGGCTTTTATACCCTTGTATTCATCTATCTGGTCTGCAATTTTTCCAGAAATGGCAAAGGTGGTCTCGCTTAATCTCTTGTCTAAGTTTTCAAGAGACGATCCTGTTGTAATTTTTGGAAGAGGATAGGCTCTACCGCCTTCAACTATTAAATAATCGTAGTCGTAGCTGTCAATAAGGTCAGCTAGCTCTAGTCTTTCAGGATAAATTATTGCAGTTTCTCCCTTGGACCAGGCTGTTACAACTTTGGCTCCTGCCCTTCTGTGCTTAAAAGTATTCTTTCCATCAGTGTCTATGGTAAAACCAAAGTCTGGATGGTGGTGGCTGCCGTCACAGGCTCCTGTTAGGTGACCTTGATAGCCTCTGCCACAGTCAATTGATTTTATCGTTCCAACTGAATAGCCTCTCTTGGTCAATTCTTTTGTAAGCTCAACTACTAAGGTTGTCTTGCCAGATTTTGAAACTCCTGTTAGAGAAAAGGCCTTCATGTGTTTATTTTTTTGTCTCATCTGCTAACTCCTTTTCTGCTTCTGTAAGTTTTTCCTTGTAGGTCTTTGTTGAAATAAAGGCTGACAGTTTTAAAAGCCCAACCATTGGCAGGGCAATTAGGCACTGAGAAACTACATCTGGTGGTGTAATTATTGCTGCCAAAATAAAAATCAAAACTATTAAGTGCTTGTCATAGCTATTGAAAAAACTTGGTGTTAAAATTCCTAACTTGGTTCCCAAATAGGCAAAGGATGGAATATTAAAAACCACTCCCATAGCCAACATCAAAGTCAAGATAAAGGATATATAAGATTTTACAGAAATCATTGGCGAAACTTGGTCAATGGCAATTCTGGTAAAAAATTGTAATGATATTGGCACAACAATCTTGTAGGCAAAAATTATTCCCAAAAGAAAAAATCCAAAGCTTAAGGCTAAGGCTATCTTAACCATTTTCTTTTCATTGTCATAAAGGCCCTTGGCTACAAAGGCCCAAAGATGATAAATAGTCAGTGGCATACAAAGACCAATTGCCACCACCAAGGCTATGTGAATGTAGACGTTCATAATCTCTGACGGTTCTACAAAGATTAGGTGCATCTGTGGATTTAATTCCATTAGCTTTTCTAGGATCTTTCCTGAGCGTGAAAATGCCAGTAGCATCACTATTAAATGAGCTACTGACACTATAGTAAGTCTTTTTCTTAATTCGTCTAAGTGGCCAGTTATTGGCATGTCTTTATCTGAATTCAAAAATCTAACCTCTAGTCTTATTGGTCCTTGCCTTGGGCTTGGTCAATTTTTTCTGAAACTTGTCCATCAGTTTTTTCTTCCTTTGTAATAGCTGGTTGGTTTAAAGTTTCTTCTAGGTCTTGTTGGCCTTTTTTAAATTCCTTGACTGCTTGCCCCATTGATTTTGCAAGCTCTGGTAATTTTTTTGGTCCAAATACTATTAAGACTATAACTAGTATTATGGCTAATTCGCCTATTCCTAATTTTCCCATTTGTCTTCCTTCTTTCTATAAAATTTATTGGTACTCTTTACTTTCAACTTCTAAATATTCACAAAGACTCTTTGCATACTTTTCGCTCATTTCATCTGTGGAATAAATACACTTGCCGCCATTTGAGGCCTGGACTACTTTTATATCTTGGTAGTTTTCATCTGCCTCCATGGCCTTTAAGGCTCTAAGAATTTCTTCTTCCTTGTAGTTATAAGGCGGATCATAAAGGGCAGTAACTTGTAGGGGCCTTGGATAAATTTTACAATCTCTTCTGGCCCTAGTTGCTATTGCCTTGTTAATGCCTTTCTCTTCTAATATTACAGCAGTGTCGGCATATTGTCCAGTCCAAAGTAGTATATCATAATAGTAAATATCCTTATCTGTCTCAATTATATCAAGATTGTCAAGGTCTTCATAGGCGTCAATGTTTTCAAGAATCTCCGCAACTTCTTCTGAGCTTAAGCCTTGAGGCGGATTTTTTATTAGGTCAGATTTCTTGCCAAGTTTTTCTCTTAGATTTTTTTCTCTTATATACTCGTATAAAATTTCTGCCTGAGACCTTTCTCTTTCATATTCTACAGCTACCTTGTCCATAGCCTCTTCAAAGGCTGCTATTGTTCTTAAATCTAAGTTGTGCATTAGTTCAGCTGCTTCTTCGTCATTAAGGTCTGTGTTTTCTTCTATATATTTTTTTATCTCAGCTTCTTCTTCAGCCCTGGTCTGAGGAAGATTTTTTTCTTGGTCAAAATTTTTTGTCACTTAATCACCTAAAAATTTAGTGGGCACATGATGGCCCGCATATATTTCTTATGCTGGTAGCAGATTTTTTGAAGCCAAGTCGTCAGCAACATCTCCTAGGCCAAACTTTTCTAAAGTCGCCCTAGTTGGTGCTCCTGTAACTTCGTCCCAGCCCATTTCTCTATAAAGCATAGTTAGAGCTGTTTGCATATCTGCCCTGTCCATTTTAATAGTTCCTTCTTCAAAGGCCTTAAAGTCTGGATCCATATCATAAACCCAATCGTTAAAGGCGTCGTGTTCGTTTCTCATATCA
>CAYFUN010000031.1:0-15846 GCA_964346535.1 uncultured Peptoniphilaceae bacterium | reverse complement strand
AGGCTTTGAACTTAAAAATATTACCCTAGACATTCCCCAAGGAACTATAGTTGGCCTAATTGGGAAAAATGGAGCAGGAAAGACTACTTTAATTAGGGCTATAATGAATGCGCTAAAGGCTGACCAAGGAACTATTAAAGTGTTTGGAGTAGATAACAGGACAAAAAATTTTGCAACTGTGAAAGAAAATATTGGCTTAGGTCTAACAGACTTGCCATTTCCAAGAAAATATAATATTTACAAGGTAGAAAATTTTTATTCAAAAGTTTATAAAAATTGGGACAGGTCATATTTTATGGGCCTAGTTAAGGACTTAAAAATATCTGCATCTAAGCAAGTTAAAGAATACTCCACAGGAATGAAAAAAAGCCTATCCTTAGCCTTGACTCTTGGCCACAAGCCAGACCTACTAATATTTGATGAAATAACAGCCAACTTAGACCCCTTTGCTAGAGATAAGATTTTAGATATTATTTATAAGATAGATTGTAAAATTAAATTTCTAAGAGAAAAATCATAAGATAAAATCGAAAAAATCCCCAATTCTTCAAGTCTATAGGTTATAATTAAAAAAGAGACTTTATATTTTTACAAAGTTAGTTTATAATAAAAACAGAACATTAGTTTGCTAGGAGATATTATGAAAATTAAGATTATAAATAAAAGTACAAATGACTTACCAGCCTATAAAACACCAGGTTCTGCTGGAATGGATATAAGGGCATTTTTAAAAGAGCCTCTTGAACTTAAAGTTGGAGATATTGCTTTAGTGCCTACAGGATTATATTTAGAAATTCCAGATGGCTACGAAGTCCAAGTTAGGGCTAGGTCTGGCCTTTCTCTAAAAAACGGCATCACCCTTGCCAATGGCATTGGAACAATTGATTCTGATTACAGGGGAGAGCTAGGCGTAATATTAATTAACCTAGGCAAGAAAGACTTTGTAATTAACAATGGAGACAGAATTGCTCAAATGGTAGCTATCAAGTACGAAAAAGTTCAAATAGAAGAAGTTTTAGAATTAGAAGAAACTCAAAGGGCTGACGGCGGTTTTGGCTCTAGTGGAATAAAATAAAATGGCAAAGAGAAAAGTAAGGAAAAAACAAAAATCATTTAATTTAAAAAATTTTGAAATAAGTAATTTAGCCAGAGGCATAATGGTTGTAATTGCAATTTTGTTGTGCTTGTGTTTTTATACTGCTGGCATGGGAGCCATTGGCTTATTTATAAAGAGATCTTTTTATTTTTTGTTTGGCTCTGGATCAGTGAGCATTCCTATTTTACTTATTTTTATAGCAATTAATTCATATTTAAACTCAATTGAAACCTCAGATATGTCTTTAATATTTGCAGGCCTTGGGATTTTACTTGTCCTAGCAATATTTTTAGACACAATTTCTTCCCAAGCTGGAATTTATGTTAATAGGTTTTTCTTTGATATGGACCCTAGACTTTTAGGCATTAATGGAGGTTACTTAGGGGCATATTTCAGTTCTTTTTTATTAAATCTATTTGGGTCTCTTGGCCTAAGTATAGTTTTGTTAATAACTTTTTCAGTTCTCTTAGTTGTTTTTTTTAACTTAGACTATGAAGAAATTGCCCTTGGCCTTATGGACTTTTTTGCAGGCCTGGGACAAAGTTTAAAGTCAGGTTTTGGAAGCCTTAAAGACAAGGCTGTAGCTACTAGAGAGAAAAATAAAATTAATAGAGAAGTCAAGGAGCTAGAGGAAGACACTAATAGAAGTCAAATTAAAATAAACCCTGGATCCTTAATGGATTCTAGCCAAGCCTTTGAAGAAGAGCCAGCTAATAGAGAAAGAGTTTTAGACTTTAAAATTAATAGCAAGGACTTTGACCAAGATGACACTTATGGTCACGAAGACCTTAGCATAGAAGAAATTCAAGCTAAGGAGGCAGAGGAAGAAGAAAAAATTTCTAAGGTAAGTGCTGCTGATAAAATCCAGCTGGAAAAAGAAATTTCTGACAAGGCTGAAGAAAAAATAATTTACGAAATTCCACCTCTTTCCCTTTTAAATAAGCCAATGAAAAAGGGAAAGATTAATACAGACGAAATCTATGAAAACAGCAGGATTATAGAAGAGACTATGGCCAACTTTGGTATCTCTGCTAAGGTTGAACAAGTAAATTCAGGCCCTGCAGTAACTTGTTATGAACTTGTTCCTGCTGCCAATGTAAAGTTATCGAAGATTGTTGGCCTAGCTGACAACTTAGCTTTTTCACTGGCATCATCTGACATTAGAATTGAAGCTCCTATTCCAGGTAAAACTGCAGTAGGTATAGAAATCCCAAATAGGGTCAAGTCAATGGTAACCCTAGAAGAAGTTATTGCCTCCAAGGAGTTTCAAGACTACGACTCAGACCTGCCCCTAGTTTTAGGCAAGGACACAGAAGGCTCTGTTGTTATTTCATCTATTGACGACATGCCTCACTTGCTTGTAGCTGGTGCAACTGGATCAGGTAAGTCTGTTTGTATAAATTCAATTATTATTTCATTACTTTACAAAACTTCACCAGAAGATTTGAGGATGATTTTAATTGATCCAAAAATTGTAGAGCTCGGAGTTTATAATGCCATTCCTCACATGCTTATTCCTGTTGTAACGAATCCGAAAAAGGCAGCTACAACTTTAGCCTGGGCAGTTGAAGAAATGGAAAGAAGGTACAAGACCTTTGCAGAAAATTATGTAAAAGATATAAAGGCCTACAACGAAAAAATGGCTCCTTTTGGAGAGAAGATGGCAAAAATCGTAATTATAATTGACGAATTGGCAGACCTTATGATGGTTGCGTCTAATGAAGTTGAAGACTATATAGCAAGGCTGGCTCAAATGGCTAGGGCTGCTGGTATGCATTTAATTCTAGCAACTCAAAGACCATCAGTTGACGTTATTACAGGTGTTATTAAGGCCAATATTCCATCTAGAATATCCTTTGCTGTAACATCTCAAGTTGACTCTAGAACTATTTTAGATTCTTCTGGAGCTGAAAAACTTTTAGGGAAAGGAGATATGTTATTCTATCCATCTTCTTATCCAAAGCCAAAGAGAATCCAAGGTTGCTTTGTTTCTCAAAAGGAAGTTGACAGGGTAATAAAATACTTTACTGACAAAAACTACGACCTTGCTCACAATGAAGATATTATTGAAGAAATAAAACAAGTTGATGCGACGAAAAAACTTGACGCTGACCCACTTATGATGGATGCACTTAAGCTAGTTGTCTATGACGAGCAAGCCTCGATTTCTTACTTGCAGAGAAAACTCTCCATAGGCTATTCGAGGGCAGCAAGAATTGTAGACCAACTTGAAGAACAAGGCTATGTTGGACCAAGTAAGGGTTCAAAGCCAAGAGATATATTAATTACTGAAGAAGAATATTTACAATTAATGGGAGAAGACTTTGAATAAGAAAAATGTATATTTTACAACTCTAGGATGTTCAAAAAACGATGTAGACACAGATACTATGAGAACTATTTTAGAGGACAAAAACTATAAGTCAGTTTACCAACCAGACCAGGCTGACATTATTGTAGTAAACACCTGTGGCTTTATTGACGCCGCCAAGGAAGAATCTATTGGAGAGATTCTTGAAATGGCAGACTATAAGACTGACTCTGATAAAAAACTTTTAGTTGCAGGTTGTCTAGCCCAAAGATATGCCAAAGACCTTTTAGAAGAAATTCCAGAAATTGATGGGATTATTGGAACTGGTCAAATAAAAAATATAGAAGATTATATAGAACAAATTGACCGTGGAGACAGGATTAGTGAAACTGGAAATATAAACGCAGCCTATGAAGAAGGGCTTTATAAAAGAGAAGTCTCTAAGACTGAATATGTAAAAATTGGCGAAGGCTGTAATAATTTTTGCTCTTACTGTATAATTCCAAAACTTAGAGGGAAAAACAGGTCGAGAAAAATTGAAGACATCTATAATGAGGTTTCTTATTTGGTTTCTAAGGGAGCTAGAGAAATTATTTTAATAGCCCAAAACACAACTGACTATGGTATAGACAACTACAAAGACTATAGCCTAGCAAGGCTTTTAAACAAGTTAGAGGAAATCGAAGACTTAAAGTGGCTTAGAGTTTTATATTTATATCCAGATAACTTTACAGATGACCTAATAGAAGCCTTTAAAAATAATAAAAAATTAGTTCCCTATGTTGACATACCCCTCCAACATATAAGCGACAGGGTCCTAAAAAATATGAACAGGTCAACTGACAAGGCGGCTATTATAAAATTAATAGAAAAACTTAGAAGAGAAGTTCCAAACATTGTAATTAGGTCCACCTTTATAGTAGGCTTTCCTCAAGAAAGCGAGAAAGATTTTTTAGAACTTGTTGACTTTTTAAAAGAAGTAAGCTTAGACAAGGTTGGAGTTTTTGAATACTCTCACGAAGAAGGAACCAAGGCCTATGACATGGATGGCCAAATTCCTGATCACATAAAAGCCAAGAGAAAGTCTTATATAATGGAAGTCCAAGAAGAAATTTCAAATGCAAATATGGAAAAGTATTTAAACAAGACCTATGAGATGTTAATTGAAGAAATCTATGATGACCTTTTAGTAGGGAGGACCATAATAGATAGCCCAGAAATTGATGGAGTTAGCTTGGTCTATGGCCCCTTTGACAAAGACTACCAGCTTGGAGACTTTATAGATATAAAAATTATTGATCACTTAGAACACGATTTGATTGGAGAAATTTATGAACCTAGCAAATAAAATTACCTTAACCAGACTTTTTATGGTTCCAGTATTTATGGTTAGCATGTATCTTTTACCTGAAACTAGCCCAGTGCCACTAATTATATTTTCTCTAGCAGCATTGACAGATGCCTTAGACGGCTATGTAGCTAGACACTACAATATGATTACAACCTTTGGAAAATTTGTGGATCCACTTGTAGACAAGATTTTAGTTCTTTCTGCCTTTTGCCTAATGCTAGAAAGACAGGCCCTTGCTGGTTGGATTTTAGTAATTATTGTTGCCAGAGAACTAATTATAACAGGTTTTAGGACCATAGCAGTTGAAAGGGGAATAACTATAGCAGCATCTCCACTGGGAAAAATAAAAACCATATCCCAAATGCTTGCTATTGTAGTTTATTTCTTAAGCCTAATGGTCCCAAGTCTTTCTGGCCTCTATACATTTTTAATTTACTTTGCCATGGTGGCTACAGTAGTTTCTGGCTTAGACTACTTAATTAAAAACAAAAACGTGCTAGAAGGTTAATTATGAAAGTAGGAATTTTAAATATAGGCAATGAAGTTCTATTAGGCCACACTATAAACACCAATCTTTCTTTAATAGCAAAAAAGCTTAGAGACTATGGAATTTTAGTAGGTGAACAAAGGTGTGTTGAAGATAGAGAAGCAGATATAATATCTAGCTTAAAGGACCTAATGGCTAAATACGATTTAGTCTTTACATCTGGAGGCCTAGGACCAACTGATGACGATCTTAGCTCTCAGGCAGTTGCCAAGGCCTTAGGCAGGGACTTTGTCTTTAATCCAACTGCCTATGCAGACCTTGAAGACTATTTTAAAAAATCCAATAGGGAAATGAGTCCTAATAATAAAAAACAAGCATATTTTCCTGCAGGGGCAAAAATTTTAAAAAATGACCTAGGAACAGCTTCTGGATTTTATGTAGAAGACCAGGCTAAAACTATTTTAGTTTTACCTGGACCTCCAAGAGAGTTAGAAAATATTTTAGACAAGTTTTTAAAAGATTTTCCTAAAGAAGACATGCTTCTAACTACTATAAATACCTTTGGCCTAGGAGAATCAACCTTAGAAAATAGGCTAAGGTCTTTAAATCTATGTCCAGATTTATTTGTAAACACCTACTTTAACTTTAACGGCGTTGACATTAAAATCTTAGCTGACAAGGACCACCTAGATAAGTTTAATGAAGCCAAAGAAAAAATTTGTCTAGAATTTAAAGATAATATTTATGACTTAGATTCTAAGTCAATTTCTAAGTCCCTATTAAATAAACTGAGGGAAAAAGATTTAAAAATTGTCTTTGCAGAATCTTGTACTGGCGGCAAGCTTGCTTCAAACTTTGTAGAAAATCCATTTGCATCAGAGGCCTTACTTGCATCCCTAGTTACTTATAGTGAAGAGGCCAAGATGAAAGTCTTAAAGGTAAAAGCTCAAACCTTAAAGGACCACACAGCTGTAAGTGAAGAAACTGCTAGGGAGATGTTGGATGGCCTTAAAAATATTTTTGATGCTGACCTTTTTGCTGTAACAACAGGTTATGCATCTCCAACCAATGACCCAGCAACTGAAGGCCTAGTTTATATAGGCTTGTACAGTAAAAAAGATGATAAAACCCTAATTATAAAAAATCACTACAAAGGTTCTAGGGTACAAATTATAGATAGAGTTACTGCTAATGTGTATTTTAATTTAATAAAATTAATCTAAGAGGAGGACTTATGACTGAGAAAAATGAAAAGGCCAAGGCCTTAGACTCTGCCATTGCCAAAATTGAAAAAGAATTTGGAAAAGGGTCTATTATGAAAATGGGACAAGACACAACTAGGGAAATGGAAGTTATCCCAACTGGGTCTATAGAATTAGACATAGCCTTAGGAGTTGGTGGAATCCCACGTGGAAGAATTATAGAAATTTATGGACCAGAATCTTCAGGTAAAACAACTGTGTCCCTACACATTGTTGCTGAAGCTCAAAAACTTGGTGGCAATGCTGCCTTTATTGACGCAGAACACGCCCTTGATCCAGAATATTCTAAGAGACTTGGAGTTAACATGGAAGAGCTTTTAGTTTCTCAACCAGACACTGGAGAAGAGGCCTTAGAAATTGCAGAAATGCTAGTAAGATCCAATGCTGTAGACATAATTGTTATTGACTCTGTAGCAGCTTTAGTTCCTAGGGCAGAAATTGAAGGAGCCATGGGAGATTCTTTTATAGGTCTTCAAGCCAGACTAATGAGCCAGGCCCTTAGAAAAATTACTGGAGCCATTTCAAAATCAAACACAACTGTAATCTTTATTAACCAATTGAGAGAAAAAGTTGGCGTAATGTTTGGTAATCCTGAAACTACAACAGGAGGTAGGGCTCTTAAGTTCTACTCAAGTTTGAGAATAGAAGTTCGTAAGGCTGAAAACATTAAAAAAGGCGACGAATTTTTAGGCAACAAGGTTAGGGCCAAGGTTGTTAAAAACAAAGTTGCCCCACCATTTAAGACAGCAGAATTTGATATTATGTACGGCGAAGGAATTTCAAAAATTTCTGGAGTTGTTGACGCTGCAGCTAATGCAGATATTATTCAAAAATCTGGATCTTGGTACAGCTACAATGACGATAGAATGGGGCAAGGAAAAGAAGCAGCCAAGGCTTATTTAGAAGAAAGGCCTGAAATCCTTAGGGAAGTTGAATTGAAGGTAAGAGAATTTTATAACCTAAATATCCCTCATGAACTAAAAGAACAAGCTCAATCTGACCAAGCATCTAAAGATGAAATTAAGCAAGAAGAACAAATAATATTTACAGAGGAAGAGTAGGAATGAAACTACTCTTCTTTACTGATACTCATATAAGACCATCTAATCCAAGAAACAGATTAGATAATTTTTATGAATCAGTTTTGAAAAAGCTAGAAGAAATTAGAGACTACGCCAACTCCCATGACATTGACTATGTGATCCATGGGGGAGACATATTTGATAGGCCAGACTGTCCTATTAAGGCAACATCTCAAATTGGTTTAATTCTAGCTTCTTTTAAAATGCCTATTTATATTGTAGTAGGCAACCACGATATTTTTGGCTACAACTTAGACACCTTAGATAGGTCCATGCTAGGATTATTAACTAGCTTTGGAATTTTAAAGTTAATTGACAAGGATGGAGTACTTTTAGAAAAAGACGGCCAAAAAGTTTTGCTTTTAGGAAAAAACTTTTCAGCAGACATTGATAGCAACAAAGACAATTACATTGTCAAAGATGCAGACATTAAATACCAAGCAGACAAGATTATAAATGTTGTCCATGGATTTTTAACAGACAGGCCCTTTATTAAATACGTTGACCATACCCTAGTAGGAGAAATTGTTGACACCAAGGCTGACTTAACCTTGTCTGGCCACTATCACACAGGCTTTCCTCTGCAAAAAATAGATGGAAAAATCTTTGCAAATCCAGGATCCCTAGTTAGAATTACAAATTCCCTAGCTGAAATTAAAAGAAGACCAAAGTTTTTAGAAATTGAAATAAATAAAGATGACCTTGAAGTTAGAGAAATTTATTTAAAGTCAGCCAAGGCTGGCGAAGAAGTTTTAGACAGAAGCAAACTAATAGAAGACCAATACAAGGACCAAAGACTAATGCTTTTTGCTGATTCCATTGACCAGTCCATTGACTTAGACTTAATTGACTTAGATGCAATTATTGATTCTATAGCAGGAGCTGAAGACTTTGACCAAGAAATTAAAAGCCAGGCAAAAATTAGAATTGAAAAGGCCAAGGAGATTATAAATGCTGACGATTAAAAGGCTGACTTTAGAAAATTTTCAATCTCATAAGTTTACTATCATAGACTTTGACGACGGCTTAAATGCTATAGTTGGGCCTACAGACTCAGGCAAAACTGCAATATTAAGAGCAATTAAATGGGTTTTATATAATGAGCCACAAGGGGACAGTTTTATTAGACAAGGGGAGAGCCAAACTAGTGTGCAAATTCTCTTTTCAAGTGGAGTAGTCGTAAAAAGATATAGGTCCAAGTCAAAAAACGGCTATGAAATCACCTATGCAGACGGAAGTACAACAAGCTTTGAAGGTTTTGGCAGCCAAGTTCCCCAAGAGGTTCTTGAAGCCACAAAAATGCCAAAAATAACTTTGAGACAGGGCGAGACCAGGTCCTTAAATATGGCAGAGCAATTAGAAGGTCCCTTTCTCTTAACAGACAATCCTAGTTTAAAGGCTGCTGCAATTGGCAAACTAGTCCAAGCTGATGTAATTGACTATGCCCTAGGCCAAGTAAACCTAGACCTTAGAAATAAGAAAAAAGATTGTAGAGACCTAGAAGATGAATTAGAAAATTTAAATAAAGACCTAGAAGGCTATAGCTACTTAAAAGACCTTGGCAAGACCATTAATGACTTAGAAAAAATTCAAGAAACTTTAAAGCAAAGGGAAGAAAAACTAGAAAGCTTAAACAATCTTAGAGAAAACTACACTAAGATCCAAGAGCTAATAAATAATTTAGAAAATATAAAGACAAGCCTTAAAGATTTATCAAGTGCTGAAAGCCTATATTATGAGACCTTTAATAAACTTGGACTTTTAAATAACTTAGACCATATGGCTCAGGCGTATTTCTTAAATAGAAAAAGGCTAGAGGCTACAGAGAGTATAAAAAACAAGTTGAAAGAAGTTGACCTAGCAGACCATACAATTAATGGCCTAAGTAATAAGATTAGCCACTTATACCAACTTAATAATCTATTTTTAAACTTGCAGGCAAATAAAAAAAGAAAGACAAGTATTAAGGGAATCTATGACAAGCTTAGTCAAGTAGACCAGGCTCAGGATCTTTACAAGCAAGCAGACAAGCTGGAAAGAAAATACAAGGACTACACTACAGCTAGGACAAACTTACTAGTCCTAAAAGACAGAATAAAAAATGGTAATGCCTATATAAGTAACTTTAAAAACCTTGATAAGTCAGATGACTTATATAATTTGATTAAGCAAAGCTTAGACAAGGCAAAAATATTAGAAGAAAAAAAGTCCCAATACAAACTCATTGAAAGTAAAATTTTAAAAGAGAAATCTACTATTAAAACAACAGAAGATAAAATAAAAGACGTTGAAGAAGCTTATAAAAAATTAATAGGCGAGATGAAAGTTTGTCCAACTTGTAAAAGACCCTTTGATTTAACAAATACAAATGAAATTATAAAACACCTAAGCGAATAGAAGAGGTAAATTATGAACTACGACCAAGAATTAAAAACCTTAAAAGAAGACCTAGACCAGGCAAAAAATTTAAAAAATAAGGCAGAAGGAACCTTAGAAGAATTAAAAAAACAAGAAGAACAAATTTTAAAACAACTGGAGGACCTAGGAGTAAATCCTGAAAACCTTGAAGATGAAATAAATAACTTAAAAAAAGAAATTGAAGATTTACTAGAAAAAGCCCAAGGAATGATTCCCAAGGACCTAATTAAAGGAAAGTAAAATGGACCTAAACAAAGACCTAGCCCTATTAAAAGAACACTTTTATAGGGAGGAGACAAAAAAGAATATTTTAGAAGATAAGAAAAAATCTCTAGAAAACTCAATAAAAGAACTCCAAAAGGAAACAGATACCCTAGAAAAACTTACAATTTTATTTCAAAAGACCTCTAGGTATGCTAGGAACCAAGGAAAAACACAAATTGAAAGTCTAACAACCAGGTCTTTAAAATATATTTTTAAAAGAGACTATGACTTTCAAATTGAAATAAGCGAAAAGAGAAATGCTTCTTCTGCTGAATTTTTTGTCCAAGAAGAAACTGAAAACGGCCTAGTAAAAACTAAACCAGAAATTTCCAAGGGTGGTGGCATAGTAGATATAGTTAGCCTGGCTCTTAGAATGGCTTTTTTAGAAAATTATAGGCCAAGGGTAGAAGGGCCATTAATTTTAGACGAACCTGCCAAACATGTAAGCGAAGAATATATTTTTGATATTGGAGACTTTCTCCTACAGTTTTCCAGGCAGATGAACAGGCAAATTATTATGATCACCCACAACACCCATCTGGCCAGTCTTGCTAAGACATCCTATAAGGTTAGCCAAGAAGATGGAATTTCTCATGTGGAAAAAATTCAAGCATAGAAAAAAATAATATTAAAAATAAAAATATAAAATTTTCTAAGCACTAATAAACATTTATGATATTGACAACGATTTACTATTGACTAAGACTAAAAAAAGATATAAAATGAAATAGTATAGTTAATAAATTTTATACTGAGAATTAAATTTGAAACTTGAAAACTAAATATTGAAGGAGGTGTTCTTCATCGAATACGTTTACTATATTATTATGATTGTAGCAGGAGTGGCTATTGGATATTTTATTAGAAAAAGTACTGCAGAGAAGAAAATCGGCTCAGCAGAAGCCCATGCTAAAAATCTTATAATAGATGCAGAAAGACAAAGTGAAGCGGTTAAAAAAGAAGTCTTATTAGAAGCAAAAGAAGAAATCCATAGGATGAGAACTGAAGCTGAAAATGAAAACAAGAGAAGAAGAGATGAAAATTCTGAACTTGAAAAAAGACTTCTAAACAAAGAAGACCAACTAACTAAAAAGGAAGACCAGCTTGATAAAAGAGCTACTAACCTTGAAAGAAAAGACCAATCAATAGCTGATAGGACTAAGGCTCTTGAAGCTAAAGAAGTTGAAGCTGAAGATCTTTTACAAAGGAGAATTTCAGAACTTGAAAGAGTTTCAGGCTATAGCACCCAACAAGCTAAGGATGTACTTTTAGAAGAATTAAAAGGCGAAGTCATTCACGAATCTGCTGTTATTATTAAGGAATATGAAAACAGAACGAAAGAAGACAGTGAAAAAATTGCAAGAAATATTATCGCATATGCAATACAAAAATGTGCACCAGACTATGTTTCTGAACTGACAATTTCTACGGTTTCCCTACCTAATGACGATATGAAGGGAAGAATTATAGGAAGAGAAGGAAGAAACATTAGGGCTATTGAATCTCTAACAGGAGTTGATTTAATTATCGACGATACTCCAGAGGCAGTAACCCTATCTAGCTTTGATCCAGTTAGAAGAGAAGTGGCGAGAGTTGCTTTAGAAAGGCTAATTATAGATGGAAGGATCCATCCAACTAGAATTGAAGAAGTAGTTGAAAAAGCCGAAAGAGAAATTGACCAAAGCATTAAAGAAGCTGGTGAAGATGCAGTGTTCGAATTGGGGATACACGACATCCATCCTGAACTTAAGAAGACCTTAGGACGTTTAAAGTACCGTACATCTTATGGACAAAACGCCTTAAGACACTCTATAGAAGTTGCTAAACTTGCAGGTTTTATGGCTGAACTTATTGGAGCAGATGTAAAAATGGCCAAGAGAGCTGGACTTTTACATGACATTGGCAAGGCTATTGACCAAGAATCTGAACAAACTCACATTGAGCTTGGCGCAGACTTGGCTAGAAGATACAAAGAACCTGACCAAGTTTTAAATGCCATTCAGTCCCACCATGGAGAAGTAGAGTTTAAATACCTAGAATCTGTTTTAGTTCAAGCTGCAGATGCCTTATCAGCAGCAAGACCAGGAGCTAGGAGAGAGACTTTACAATCTTATATAGCAAGACTTGAAAAGCTAGAAGAAATAGCAACATCCTTTGAAGGTATTGACAAGGCCTTTGCTGTCCAAGCAGGTAGAGAAATTAGAGTAGTTGTAAAACCAGAAAATGTTTCAGAAGCTGAAATGGTTGTACTATCTAGAGACATTGCCAATAGGATAGAAAAAGAAATGCAATATCCTGGCCAAATTAAAGTCAATATAATAAGAGAAACTAGAGCAATTGAATATGCGAAATAATCAGTAAAAATTTAATTAAAGAGATGCCCCCCTTGGGTGTCTCTTTTTTTCATGCAAACAAAAACCCCTCTTGGTAAAAATCCAAAAGGGGAAGTTTTAAAATATTAACTTATCTAAGACTGGCCATAGAATTGTTGCCAGTAAAAGTTCTAATAAAATTATTAGGACAGTAATTACTAAGGCTATAACTAAATACCAGCCAATGAAAATGCCTACGCCTTCTTTTTCTTTTATCTTCTTATAATTTGTTAGTAAAAGCAAAAAGGCTAAAAGTATAAAGACAGCCATAGTCTTTATCTTTGGACTTAGAACATGTAAGAAGGCCTCTAAGCTTTGTTCATCAATTTGAGTAAAATAAATATAGATACTATCTATTAGTAAATATATAAGTGTTTGAACTAAAACAAAGAAGGTAATTACAGATCTTTTAAGTCTTAGGCCTATTGATTTAAAGGCTGAATTTGTAGCAATCTGTATTGTTAAATATACAATAACATACTTTAACAAGGAGAAGAAAATTAAAACTCCTCTATTTGAAATTAGCCAAGATATTGGCCACAGGCAAAGGGCAAAAGTAATTATTAGTAGGGGAAGGGTTAGCTTAATTCCGTATGATAATAACTTTCTAACGCTGCCGTGAATTTTTGCGTTAGATTTTTTTAAGGCCTTACTTGCCTTATTTTTCCCCTGTCTCTTGTCAATTTCCTTGTTTAAAATATTTCTCTCTTCCTCTGACAAGACTAAAGGCATGGTGTCAGAAGATTCAACTGGAGAAGACATTATTATATCAATATTGTCTACGCTAGCTTTTTTATCCTTCTTTTGGGTCATTGTAAAGAACTTTCCAATTGACTTAAAAAATTCTATAAAAGTAGAGAAGAACAACTTTAAATAATTCTTTTTTGCCTTAGCTTCCTTTACTTCTTTAACTTCTTTTTCCTTGGCTTCTTCTTTAGGACTCTCAGTTTTTTGGATTTTTTTGTCTACTGGTTTTGATTTAAGCTCTTTAAAAGTTTCTTCTTCTTTTTTTATAGGAGCTTGTGGCAGAGTAGATTCTACTAGATCTGCTTCCACACTTGTCTTTTCTTTAGTTTTTGGACCTTCTATAAGGTCATCAATTTTATCAAAGTCTTCAAGTCTAAGTTCGCCTTTTTCGTGTTTGTCTAAAAGCGAATCAATAACAGTCTTAGAATATCTAATTGTTTGTCCCTTGTCTTCAAAGGTGTAAGGTTTAGAGGTTGTTCTCTTAATAGTATCTTCAGGCTCTTCTGGCAAAGGCTTTTCAAAATCAACTTCTTCAATTTCATCTGAATCCTTATTGGCCTTAGGAGTAAAAATAGCTTTTAAAGAAGTAAAAACTTTGTTTTCACTTTTATCTTTTTTATCTTGGGCAATAATATCACCGACATTTTTATCTTGGTCCAGAGATTTTATGATTTCTTCATAGTTAACATCTCCTTGACCCTTCATAAGTTTGTGGTAGTCGTCATAAGATAAATCTAAAAGCCTGTCTTCATCTTCTTCATTTAAAAACTTAGAAATTTTCTTAAAAAGACTTGGTTTGGCTACTGGGTCTTTTTTTACTAGGTCAGCTGCTTTATCATTAGAAGATATTTCGCTAGAAGCAATTTCACTTTCAGATTTTATTTCTGCCTTAGCTCTTTCAATTGGCTTAGATTTTTTTACTTCATCTTTTAAGCTTTCTAAAACTTTATTTTTAGAAGTTTCTTCCTGTTTTGAAGCTTTTTCATTTGTTTCTTTGTAAAATTCTTTAGGCTTATCTTCAAGTTCTTCAATTTGTTTTTCTACATCAGGTAGACTTGGCTTCTTATCGAAAAATGACTTGTCATAAGTTTCTTCTTCCTTCATATACTCAATAAATCTCTTTAAAGTAGATTTGTTGGAAGAATTTTTATTCTTTTTCTTAGAAAGATTTTTCTTAGGACTTTCAGAAGTCTTTTCTTTAAGGACTTTCTTTTCTCTTCTGTCCTTTTTATCCATTAATAAAACTGTATCGTCATCTAGACTTTCATCTAGCATTGAAGAAAATTCACCAGATGCCTTTACAGGTTTTTTAAAAGTAGCTTCACTTTTTTTAGCTTGCTTGTCTGAAGTTTTATTTTTTTCTTGGGTCTTGGCTTCTTTAAAGAAAATTTCTATATCAGAAACCTTATTACCACAAACATAACAAAAGTTACTATTATCAGGTAATTTTGCACCACATTTGTTGCAATACATTTATCCACCACCTCTCATTTTATTTTTTATTTTGGCAGTCTTGACAAAGTCCGTGAATTTCAAAAATATGGCCCTTAGACTTAAAACCGCTCTTATCAACTTCTTCTAAAAACTTATGGTCAATAGGGCAGTGGTCTAGCTCAATTTGTTTATTGCAAGAATCACAAACCATATAATGAATATCCACTTCTTCAAGAGAATAATAGGCTATGCCGTCTTGTCTCACAACCTTATTAATAAAACCTATTTCTGCTAGGGTATTTAAATTTCTATAAACTGTAGCCAAATTAATATCATAGTTTTTTGATAGGTAGGCATAAAGTTCTTCGGCGCTTAGGGGCTTTTTAATATTTTCTAAGCCGTCGATTATTATTTCTCTTGTCTTCGTTCTCTTTAAATTATATTTTTTAAACAAATCCATGATTTCACCTACAAATAATTGTAACACAAAAGCAGACAATTTACATTTACAAACTTATAAATAAAATTCGAAAAATTTTTAACATTTGTTGACAAAAGCATTTTAGTAGAATAATATTATAAATGCAAATTATTCGCAAGGAGGGAAAATGAAAAACAAAAAGAATCTTTTAATCTTAATTCTTGTATTGGGAATCATATTAACAGCTTGTAATAAAAATGAAAATACCACAACTATGACTAATGACCAAGTTCAAGAAGTAGTCAAAGAAGATGTTAAAGAAAGCCAAGCAAAGAAAACTATTTATGTTAGCAACTATCCTTATTATGATTTAACAAAAGCCATAGTAGGAGACAAGATGGACCTAGTTAACATCACTAAAAACCAAGGCTTCCACAACTGGGAACCATCAGCCAAAGATATAGCTGACCTGAAAAATGCAGACTTGTTTATATATTCAGGACCAGGTTTAGAAAAGTGGGCCGATGATTTAATAGAAAAAAATTTAATTGGCGGAAGTGTTCTTTCTTTATCTGATGGCCTAGACTTATTAAAATCAACT
>CAYFUN010000030.1:1335-16223 GCA_964346535.1 uncultured Peptoniphilaceae bacterium | reverse complement strand
ACCTTTTAATTTCTCCAATTTAATTATATACTAGATTTGAGAATATTATCGGAAATTGATTTCCTATTTTGGAGGTTTTATGGAGAGTAAACTTTATTTAAGAAGAAAGTTGTTGGGCTTAACTCAATTAGATATAGCTGCTTTAACAGGTGTAAGTGATAGGACAATTAGAAATTTAGAGTATAAGAATACTCAAACAAGCTACGATACAATTAATGCTCTAACTTTAGGTTATAAATTAAGTCCTCAAGACTTATATAGGATACATAGTTATTGTGATTTAGAAGATGACTTAACAAAATTAGACCAAAAAATAGTAAATAAATATAGTGAGCTAACTAGTTCTGAAATTTTAGATTTTATTGATGAATTAAAAGAAAGAATTTCTAATCTAGAAGAGACTTCTTTTGAATATTGTTATTGTAGCCAGCATTTATATTTTTTAATGGGCCTAATTGAGTTCTATTCGTTAAACTTTACTCAAGCATTTGATTATTATATCAAGGCTTTAAAGTTTACTTTAGTAGATTTTTCTATGAAAAAAATCTCTTTTTACCTTGACTATATTCCAGTTCTTTCGAGATTAGAAATTAGAATTATATATAATCTAGCTTCAATATCTCATAACTTAGGCCAAGCAGATTTAAGCCTAAATATGATAAATGCTTTAGTTGAAAAAGTAGATAGAAATTGGACTTTTTACTGCGAAATCCTTTCTCACAAGGCCATTAGCGAATATAGAAATGGTAATCATGAAGTTGCCTTAGTCTATATTAATAAAGCCTTAGATCAAGCTCAAAAACTTTATCACTTTAAAAATCTTCCACTCTATTACTATAATCGTGCTGCTATAAAAATTAGACTTAAAGATCCTAGTCTTGAAAGGGACAAAGATATTGCCTTAAGTTTGTGTGACTATATGGGTCTTGCTAGTGTTAAAAATCAAATTCTAAACAAAATAGCAAATTGGGACTAAAAAAACTGACCGCTTGGGTCAGTCTTTTAGTATTCGTCATAAACTATGTCTTCTTTTTCTGGCTGCTTCTTGACCTTAAAGATTACTCCTAAGATCAGGCCGAAGCAAAGGCCGATTATGCCTAGGCCTATTAGAAGGCAGGCCATTACTATATCATCTATATAGGCCTTGTCTGTTAGTTTTGGAATTACTCCTATAAACATAACTATGCCTACTATTAAAACTACAAGTCCTGGTAAATATTTTGGAAATCTTATTCGCTCTGTGAAGAAATGAACAGCAAAAACTACTACCATCATTGCAAGCACGGCAAATAATATCATTGTCAAATATTCATTGTTGCTTTGGATTAATTCTCTAATTTTGTCCATTGTCCACCTCTCAAAGCTAATTATACAATAATTCTTTTTTTATAACAACTATTTCAAATTATCTTTCAACTCATAGGCCTTTAGTAGGTCTAGGTCCTTGCCTTCTAACATGGTTATTGAAACTAGGGCATAAGGATATTCTATTTTCTTTTCTAAGGCTTTTTCGTAATTCCTACTGGCCTGGTCAATTTTATATAGCTGGAAGGAATCTTTAAAAAGTAAAATTCCATAGTCATTTGACGGAGTTGCTACTGCGTCTTCTACATTTGTAAAAATTTTCGCTAGGTTTTGCAGGTCAAATCTTTGGTAGCCTTGGTCTGCAAAGGTAAACCTAGATGAAACTATATAGTCCCTGTTCATTTTCTTGCCGTTAATTATATAGGGAATCCTGCCTTTTAAAACTGTCATACCATTTTCCCTGCCTAAGGCAATGTTATAAATTGATTCTTTGAAGGTTGCATTTGAGCCTAGAGAAATAATTGCATCTAGGACCTTGTCATAGGAATACTGGGCTATGTCGTCAATTTTAATTTGGTTAAAGCCTAAGTTAGAACTAGTTGAATAAGTGGCCCAGGTGTTTAGGTTTTGCCCTGGGTTTATATATTCAAGGGAGATGTACTTGTCTGATAGAAATACTATTCTAAATAAGTTTTCTCTAATATCCTCTCTAACATTGTTTACAGGTACTTCCTTGTTGTTTAAGTTTAAAAGATATTTTTCTTGGCCATTTTCTTCTACTCTTTTTACGCTTATCCTATCTAGGGAGTCGGCATTTTTTACTAAGAGGCCGTTTACAAACTTAGTTGATAGTTTGCCATCTTTGGAAATAAAAACTAGGCTGGCATAAGATGAGCTGCCTGGGTTTTTCCCTCCGTTATTTTCTAGACCTTGGAGTCTTAGGCCAAGGGCCACTGCCCAAGTGTTAGATGACTGGTAGACCTTTTCTTCTTCAGAGTAGTGGCTTTTTAACTCTTCTATTTCATCCTTTGACAGTTTGTTAGAAACTCTTTTGATTTCTAAAAGGTTGTTAGAAATATTTAAAACCATCCTGTCTTTTTCCAAGGCTATTAACTCTGCTATTAACTGGCCTTCTTTTATTATTCCAATTACAGAAATTTCTTTTTCATTTAAGCTGCTTTTCACTGCTGGATTTATATTTCTAGAATAGAGATACTTGTCTAAGTCTACTCTTAAAACTTCAAAGTCGGGATTTAAATAAATATTGTCCTTGCTGGCAAAGAGATTTATGTCCAGGTGAAATAAGTCCCCTGTCCTAAAGTTGGTCTTGTTGTCGTCTAAGGATTTTACCATTTCCCAAGATCCATTAACTGGGGCGACTTCAAGACTTGGTTTGTGGGTCCTATTTATTTCTGTGTAGTTTTCAGACTGGCAGGAAGTTACAAGTAAGACTAAGAAAAATACTGCTAAGATTTTAAAATACTTTCTCACTAGATCCCTCCTGTGTCTTTTTTCTCTAAATTATTCGCTTCAATTGTTATAGTTATTTTTGTTCCCTGGCCTAGGGTTGATTCTATGTCTAAGTTGCCTCCGTGAAGGTTTACAATTTCATCAGAAATAGAAAGGCCTAGTCCTGTATTGCTTTTTCCTAAGGCGCCTTTAAAGAACTTTTCCTTGACCCTCTTTATATTTTTTTCGTCAATGCCAATGCCTGTATCTTCTATAACAAAGATAAGCTCGTCTGTCTTAGTTCTTCTAGCGCAAATTGAAATTAGTCCAGGATCTTCAGTAAACTTTATTGCATTGTCTAAGACATTTATAAAGACTTGCTTTAGTCTGTCCCTGTCTACAACCATAAGGCCAAGTTCGTCCCCAAAGTCTGTTGAAAATATATGGCCAGATGATAGGACTCTTGGTTTCATTTGCTTGACAATTTCTTCTAAGAAAAACATGACGTCAACTTCTTCTTTTTTAAGGCTTATCTTTCCTGAAGTAAATCTTGAAAAATCTAAAAGCTCTTCAACCATGTCTGACAGCCTGTCTGCTTCTTTTACAATAATTTCTAGGCCTTCGTCTCTAAGCTTCTGGTCAATTTTTTCTGAATTTAAAATAGTCAAGGCCCAGCCCTTTATTGACGTAAGTGGTGTTCTAAGTTCGTGGCTGACAGAGGAGATAAAGTCGTTTTTAAGTTGGTCTCTCTTTATTAATTCTTCTGCCATATAATTTATTGAGTTGGCAACTTGTTCAATTTCGTCATTGGAATCAATTGTTGACCTAACATTAAACTGGCCGTCGGCAATTTTTACTGCAACGTCATTTAAACTTTTAAGTGGCGTTACAATTTTTTTTGCCATATACCTAGAAATTAATAAGGCAATTGAAATTGTCAAAATCCCAAGGCCAATGAAATAAGTAATGTACTTGATCTTTAGGTTGTTAAGTTTGTTTAGGGAAATTATCATCCTAAGGGTTCCAATGTTTTCGTTAGTTGAGTTAATTATTGGAGCTGACATGGCCATAACTTGGTCGTCAGAGTAGTCGACCTTGCCTCGCCAAACACCTCTTTGGCCGTTTTTTGCCATGGCAATATCTGGATAGACAATTTTTTCCGTATAAAAAACACCTAGAGAGTCAAAAATAACATAGCCGTCTTGGTTTATAATTTGGACCTGGGCGTTGTTGTCGTTAAAGTACTGCCTAAAAGACGGTTCTAGGATGTCCATTATGTCTAAGGATTCTGTACGGAAGACTATAGAGTTCATGGCATAGTCTAGGTTGTCTGTCATAATCCTTTCCATATTCTGATATGAAATTTTACTGGTGGCAAAAATTACAAAGGCCTCTAAAAGAATTACTACTAAAGCAATGACAGCAGTAAAACTTTTAAAAAGCCTTTTTTGTATAGAGTTTTTCATTTATTTTATGGTTCCCAAATATAGCCTACGCCCCAAACTGTTTTTATATAGTCTGGTTTTGATGAATCTGCTTCGATTTTTGTCCTTAGTCTTCTAATGTTTACGTCTACGATTTTTGAATCTCCAATAAAGTCTTCGCCCCAGACCCTGTCTAAAATTTCATCTCTGGAGATGGCCTCTCTTTGATTTTCTAAAAATAAAACCATAACAGCATATTCAGTTGGAGTCAGGTCGATTTCCTGGCCGTCCTTATAAAACTTTCTAGAGGCCTTGTCTAATTTAAACTGGCCAACTTCAAGAACCTTGTCGTCTGCTGGCTGGTGAATGTTAATTAATCTTCTTTCCAAAGACTTAATCCTAAGAGTTAGCTCCCTTGGATTAAAGGGCTTAGAAATATAGTCATCTGATCCAGCTTCTAGGCCTTCGATTTTGTCTATGTCTTGGTTTTTAGCTGTAACCATAATGATGCCAACTTCCCTTTCCATAGCTCTAAGCTGCCTACAAACTTCAAAGCCGTCAATGCCTGGCAGCATAACATCTAATAGAACTATGTCGGGATTTTCTCTTTTAGCAACTTCCAGGCCTTCTTCGCCGCTGGCAGCTTCTACAACCTCATAGCCTTCCATTTCTAAATTTATTCTCTCAAGTTTTCTTATAGTCTCTTCGTCTTCAACTATTAATATCTTTGTCATTACACTTCTCCTAGACTTTTAAATTCAAAGCCTTCATCTTTTAGTTCTCTAATAATTTGTCTCAAAGAACTTACAGTATTGGTCTTGGCATTGGTGTCGTGCATTAGAGATAGGATTACATTGTAGCCCTTCCTAGTTGAATTAAACTTGTTAACTAGGTAGTCGACAGATGGGTTGGCTCCTTCTGCATCTCCATTTAATACATTCCAGTCAAAGTAAATATAGCCCATGTCTTCAATTTTATTAACATAAACTTCCTTATTCTTTCTCCAAGATCCACCTGGGAACCTGTAAAGATTTGTAGAAAAGTTTTCGCCTAAAATACTTTTAAGGCTTTCAGCAGCCTTATTAATATCTGCTTCCAAGGCCTCTGGACTGGCGTAGATTTTTTTATAGTCATGGTCATAGGTGTGGATGGCTATAGTGTGGCCTTCATTATAAGTCCTCTTTAAAACCTCTGGATAGGCTAAGGCGTTTTTGCCAATTATAAAAAATGTAGCCTTAACATCTTCTTCTTTTAAAATATCTAGTATGGCCTCAGTAGACTTTGAAGATGGTCCGTCGTCAAAGGTTAGGAAGACTTGTTTTTTCAAATAGGCCTGCTTGCCTCCCTTGCCCATAGAGTTTAGCTTCATTTTTTCAAGCCTATACTTAGACAGGTCAGCTTGCTCGGCCTTTTCTTCATAGGCCTTATAGAAAATTTCATCATTGATCTTATCAACTGTAGAATTTTCTACTAGCCTTATGGCATTTCTCTCTTTGTTACTTAAGTTTGGGTCGTCCTTGTCAATAAAAGTTGAAACATTGTGGCTGGCTGCTTTAGGTTTTTCAAGACCAGTTCCAAGTTTTTTAAAGAGACTGACAACTATGGCAACTAAAATTATTAAAATGAAAAGAGCCAAAAGCCTTCTTATCAAATAAACTTGTTTTTTATTTTTTCTCTTTCTTTCCATATTTCACCTCAACTAATACTATCTATAGTATATACTAATTTTAGCTTAAAATCCTTACAAACTGTTAACAAGTTTAAAAAAAGACCTCCAAGTTTTCTTGAAGGTCGAAAAAATTTTATTTGTTTGGATAAAGGACTTCCTTGCCGCCCATATAAGGCTGTAAAACTTTTGGAATTCTAATTGAGCCGTCAGCTTGGACCATGTTTTCTAAAAAGGCAATTAAAGCCCTAGGAGTAGCAACAACTGTGTTGTTTAAAGTGTGGGCAAAGTAATTTCCCTTTTCTCCCCTAACTCTAATGCCTAGTCTTCTAGCTTGGGCATCGCCTAGGTTTGAACAAGATCCAACTTCAAAGTATTTCTTTTGTCTTGGTGACCAGGCTTCAACGTCAACTGACTTTACCTTTAAGTCTGCTAAGTCCCCTGAACAACATTCTAAGGTTCTAACAGGAATTTCTAAAGACACAAAATAGTCTACAGAATTTTGCCAAAGCTCGTCATAAAAGGCTTTTGAATCTTCTGGCTTGCAGATAATTACCATTTCTTGTTTTTCAAATTGGTGGACCCTATAAACTCCTCTTTCTTCAATGCCGTGGGCTCCAACTTCCTTTCTAAAACAAGGTGAATATGAAGTCAGCTTTAGTGGCAGAGCATCCTCGTCAGTTATTGAATTAATAAATTTTCCAATCATTGAGTGTTCAGAAGTTCCAATTAAATATAGGTCTTCTCCTTCGATTTTGTACATCATGTCTTCCATTTCTTTAAAAGACATAACTCCAGTTACAACATCAGAGCGAATCATAAATGGTGGAATGGTATAGCTGTAGCCTCTGTCAATCATAAAGTCTCTGGCATAAGAAGTTAAGGCTGAGTGAATTCTAGCCACGTCTCCTTGGAGATAATAAAATCCTGATCCTGATGTGGACCTAGATGCGTCTAAGTCTACTCCATTAATTGATTCCATAATGTCAATGTGGTGGGGAATTTCAAAGTCTGGAACTTTAGGATCGCCGTATTTTTTTATTTCAACATTTTCGCTGTCGTCTTTACCTATAGGAACAGATGGGTCGATAATATTTGGAATTACAACCATTATGTCCCTGATTTTCTTTTCAAGTTCAACTTCATCAGCTTCAATTTCGTCTAGCTGGCTGTTAATTTCCACAACTTTTTTCTTGCACTCTTCAGCTAGCTCAACTTCCTTTTTTGCCATGTGGCCGCCAATTTCTTTTGAAATCCTATTTCTGTCTCCACGAAGTTTGTCAGCTAAGGTCTTCTTGTCTCTAAAGACTTGGTCCAATTCTAAAACTTGGTCAACAAGTGGAAGTTTTTCGTCTTGAAATTTTTTCTTAATATTTTCCTTAACTAAGTCAGCATTTTCTCTAATTAATTTAATGTCTATCATTCTATCCTCCAAAATTTTAATACAAAAAAACCTCATCCCACCAAGGGACGAGATTACCCGCGTTGCCACCCTACTTAGTCTAAAAGACTCTCTTAATAATACACTTGCTCCAAGGTGGATTCAAAATTTTCCCCTACTGGCTTCCACCAACTGCCAGCTCTCTATAAGCTTCCAATTTCTACTAGTCCTTGTCATCGCAATATTTAACTAGTTTAAGTATAGCAAAGAAGAAAAATTTTTTCAAGTAAATAATAGCTTGATTGTGGCTTTAATGTGGTATCATATAAATGACTTAAGAAAAAGGAGAGATTTTTTTGGACCTAAAAGATAAAAAAATTGTCCTAGGAGTAACTGGAGGCATTGCTGCCTATAAGGCTCCAGGAATTTGTTCCCTACTTAGAAAAGCTGGAGCCAAGGTCAAGGTTGTAATGACTAAGGCTGCCACAGAATTTGTCAGCCCCCTAACCTTTAGGACTATGACAGATAATTTAGTTTATACAGATATGTTTAATGATAATCCAGTTATAGCAGAAGTAGACCACATTGAACTGGCCAAGTGGGCAGACATAATTGTCCTCGCCCCAGCATCAGGAAATACTATAGCAAAAATTGCCTACGGCCTTGCCGACAACTTGTTAACTTCAATGATGCTAGCCTACAGGTGTCCAGTTATAATTGTTCCAGCTATGAACACCTACATGTTAAACAATCCTGCCACCAGACAAAACTTACAAACTCTAAGAGACAGAGGTATGGTTGTCTTAGGCACTCACACTGATTTACTGGCCTGCAATGATGTCGGCGATGGAAAAATGTTAGAGCCTGAAGAAATTGTAGATGAAATTGACACTGCCTTGAGAGTCAAAGACCTGGCAGGTAAGAAATTTTTAATTTCAGCTGGCCCAACAATTGAAGCCATAGACCCAGTTAGGTACTTGACCAACCACTCGTCAGGAAAAATGGGCTATGAACTTGCAAGAGAGGCCTATAAAAGAGGAGCTGAAGTTACTTTAATTTCTGGCCCAACAGCTCTTGAGCCGCCAAAGGTAAACAGACTTATAAATATAAAGTCAACCCAAGACCTTTTCAATGCAGTTGACGAGAACTTTGACCAGACAGATGTCCTAATAATGGCTGCAGCCCCAGCTGACTTTAGACCAAAAGACCAGTCTTCTCAAAAAATTAAAAAAGAAGAAAAAGATGAGATGACTTTAAATTTAACTCCAAATCCTGACGTTATAAAAACTATGGGAATGAGAAAAAAAAGCCAAGTCCTAGTTGGTTTTGCTGCCGAGTCTGAAAACGAATTAGTCTACGGCCAGAAAAAAATCCAGGCCAAAAACCTAGATATGATTGTAATAAATAATATAACTGCCAAAGACGCAGGTTTTAAAACTGACACCAACAAGGTCTTTATAGTTGACAAAGATTTAAAAGTTGAAGACTTAAAGCTAATGACAAAAACAGACCTTGCCAATGTTATCTTAGATCGGACTTTAGAAAAACTTAAATAGAATTTCGCAAAAAAATTAGTACCCTTGTCCAGGGTACTTTTTCTTTTACTGACCTAGGTCATAAATTTTCTTAAGCTTGCTTGATCTAAACAAATAAATTCCAATTAAAAGACTTAAAAATTCAGCAACAATAAAGGAAGCCCAAATTCCATTCATTCCAAATAGATCGCCCATAATAATTACCAGTGGCAGAGAAAAAACTATGCCTCTTGCTATTGTAATTATAAAAGACTTTCTCAGTTCTTCAACTGCTGCTAAAATTGTAATTAAAACCATATTTATACCAGCAAATAAAAAGCCAGCAAAATAAATTCTAACTCCTTTATAGGCCAGGTCATAAACTTCAGCCCCTCCCTTTAATAGGAAAATACTTACAAGTTGGTCGGTAAAGAAAAACGAAAGACCATATATAATAACATTTCCTAATAGAGAATAGTAAATTGAATATTTAATTAGGGCATTAATACTTGTAAAGTCCTTGCGGCCATAATTTTCTGAAATAAGTGGCTGAGTTCCAAAGGAAATTCCCTTAAAAAATGCAACAAACATATAATTTAAATTTGCAATAATTCCATAGGCAGCAACTCCAGGATTGCCTTCAGTTTTTAAAATAATAAAGTTAAAGCTGGTAATTAAAATTGCCACACAAATTTCTACAATAAAAGTTGGTAGGCCAAAGTTTATTAAATCTTTTATGTGAAAGAGGCTGACTTTCTCGTCAAAATAGAAAAACTTTTTCTTAGACTTTAAATAAGAACTAATAATTAAGGTGCAAGAAAAAACTGAAGCAATTCCAGTTGCAAGGGCTGCCCCAAAAATTCCCCAGTCAAAATATCTTAAAAAGACATAGTCTAGGACAATATTTAAAAGCGACGCAGAAATCATAGCAACCATAGCCAGTTTTGGCTTGCCGTCATTTGTAACAAAAACAGTTAGCAGGTGGTTGGACATATAAGCTGGAGCAAAGACCATAACCACCTTCATATAAACTCTAGTTACCTCTAAGGTTTCGCTGTTGGCTCCAAAAACTAGGGCCAGGTCGTTGGCGAAAAATAGTCCTGAGAAAAATATTAAGGCTATAAAGAGATTGATTTTAATGGCAGCAGAAAAAACCCTATAGGCATCTTCTTCCCTGTCCAAGGACTTGTGCATGGCAAATCTCGATGCTCCGCCAACTCCAATAGCAAGAGCAAAGGCCGTCATTAAATTAAACATTGGCAGGGTCAAATTAACTGCAATTAGCCCCTTGGCGCCAACAAAAAATGCAATAAAAAAGGCATCTGCTACAACATATAGAGAGGTACCTAACATGCCTAATATATTTAAAGATGTATATCTTAAAAATTTTGTAAATAAAGTTTCTCTTTCCATTTCATTTCACCACCAATATTCTATATGAATTTGATATTTTTAGCAAGAAAAAAGCTACAAGTCTTTTACAACCTGTAGCCTGTGTTTTCTATTTTAAATTTCTCTTATAAATTATTCTAAGACCATCTAGGGTCAGCATTGGATCAATTTCTTCAATGTAGGCACTTCCCTCTACAAAGAGTTTTGAAAAGCCTCCAGTTGCTATGACCTTAACTTTTTCGTCTCCAGTCCTAAGCTCCCCTATCATCTTTTCAATAATAGCATCAATAAGGCCCAGATAGCCGAAGAAAATTCCTCCTTGCATAGATGCAACTGTGTTCTTGCCAATGACCTTGGCTTTAGGAATTATTTCTACCTTGGGAAGTTTTGAGGCCCTTTGGAAGAGGGCATCAGCAGAAATTTTTATTCCTGGACAAATTGCTCCACCTAGGTAGTCGCCGTGTTTGTTAATAGCGTCAAAGGTTATAGCTGTTCCTAAGTCTACAACAATTAATGGCCCGCCGTACTTTTCATAAGCTGCAACAGAGTTTACTATCCTGTCGGCTCCAACTTCTTTTGGGTTATCGTAGAGAATATTCATGCCAGTTTTTACTCCAGGTCCAATAATAATTGGCTCAAGGCCAAAGTACTTGCTGGCAATTTCTGGAAAAATATCATTTATATTTGGCACAACTGAAGAAATAATTATGTCCTTAACATCTCTAGGGTCGATGTTTTCTGAGCCTAACATCTGCCTAAGCATCAGGCCATATTCATCAACAGTTTTGTTTTTGTCAGTAGAAATTCTCCAATCGAAAATTAATTCCTCATCTTTAAAAATTCCAAGGACAATATTTGTATTTCCAACATCTATTACAAGTAGCATAGTTTCTCCTATTTTAATTCATTTAGCTTGTTAACTACATTAGTTACTAAAATTATAGCAATAATACATTCAGGCAGTCCATTAACTAGGCCAATAGAAAAAATAATTTTCCTAGCCATGGCTATATCTTTGCCCATGGCAGCAACAAAGTCTTCCCCATATAAAAAGTAAATTGTAGAAAGAACTCCTAGTGTATTAATTAAAGTTCCGACAACAGCTCCAATTACAATTTCAAAAGACTTATCTTGGTACTTGGTCCTTGCAGCGTAGGCAATGTATAAAGTTAGGGCAAGTAAAATAATATTTGCTCCTAAATTTATCCAGTTTTTATCTAGCACAGTCTTATAAGATCCGTAGACCAAATAAGATGCAATTGCCAGACAAATTACAAGTAAAAGTCCCCTAGTTTTATCTCCGCCAATTTTCTTTACTGTCTCATAGGCATAATAAGTTCCAATGCCGATTAAAACCCTTGGAACAATAGAAACAAGTGGATTTAAAAAGACAAAAGAAACTGGAGTCATATTTACCAAGGCGTTAATTAATGAAGATCCTCCAAAAATTAAGCCTACAAAACCACCAACTACAGGACCGTAAACAATTGAGCCAACAATTACAGGAATGTGCATAATTGTCGCCTTAGTTGGTCCAATTGGTATAAAACCAAGAGGAGTCATACCTAAAACTGCTGTCAAGGCTCCTAACAAGGCAATCACTGTCATGTTCCTTGTTGTCAGTCCTTTTCTTACCATCATCTTATTCATTTTTACCTCCGATCCAGCCCATTCCGGTGCCGGTCTAAAAATTACACGTAATAATCTTACCCTCTTGTCCTGCTCCTAGTGATGCAGGCATTTATTACAAATCAACAGCCGCCTTAAAATTTTTATAAGACTTAGCTGCCTTAATAGCATTTACTATGGCCTTTTCCATAGCCTCTACAGCTAAAACTCCAACTAGATTTACATCTGCTTGGATTTCATTTGTTCCTAGAGCAAAAATTGTATCGCCGTCAAAGTTTGTGTGGACAGGTACAATTTGTCTGGCATAGGCATTGTGGCCTAACTCTGCCAGCTTATTGGCCTGGGCCTTATCTAATCTTGCATTAGTTGCGATTACTCCTATCGTAGTATTTTTACCCGATAAATCTTTTTTATAAGCAGTTTTCATAATCTCTACTGTATCTAAAAACTCTTTGTTCTCATAGTCATAGACTCCAGCGATTTTATTTCCATCTAGGTCATAGACATCGCCCATGGCGTTTACCACAACCATAGCAGCAACGACAAGATCGCCACAGCTTACTGATGCAGACCCAAGGCCTGCCTTCATAGCGTAGTTGTTTCCTAAAATTTTTCCAACAGAAGCTCCGCACCCTGCCCCAACATTTCCTTGGCGGTTTTCATCTTTGGTCGCAAGCTTAGCTGCCTGGTAGCCCATTTGAAAATCAGGTCTAACTTTATAATCACCTAGGCCCAAATCAAAAATTACAGCAGAAGCCACAATGGGAACCTTGCAGACTCCAGTATCAAAGCCCATATTATTTTCTTCTAAGTATTTCATAACACCGCCAGCAGCATCTAGGCCAAAGGCAGACCCACCAGCAAGGACAATGGCATTGATCTTGTCCATCATTTTCTTTTCATCAAAGAGATCAGTTTCCCTAGTGCCAGGAGCAGATCCTCTAACATCAACTCCGCCAACAGCACCGTCTTCAAAAATAATAACACTGGCTCCAGTCATAGCATCATGATCTTCAAAATGACCAACCCTAACACCTGGAACATCAGTCAAATATCCCTTGTACATCCTTCCACCTCATTTCCTTTAATATTATAAAGCTTAGAGGAGATAATTCAAGGAAATAGAGAGAAAAACTTTTTGTTAATTAAAGCAATATGATACAAAATAAATCCCTAGCATCTTGCTATCTTAACAGGCTTTCCTATATAATATAAAAAGATATTAAAGTTTTTGGAGGTTTTAATGGAAACTAAGTCTACTCTTAGAGAAAATAATATTTTTTGGATGAGGTTTTTATTTATAACAGCCTTTACCCTAATGGCCCTAAGTTTTTTATTTAATGGCCCCCTAGAAATTTTTCAAGGCCTGAAAAGAATTATCACATCAAAATCAATTTTACTAACAGACTATATGGAAGAAGGAAGTGTTGGATCTACATTTTTTAACGCTGGCCTTTGTACCCTAGTTGCCTGTCTTGTGGTGAAATTTTCTAAGGCAGACATTTCCAGCCTTGTAGTCGCTGGAGTTTTAAACCTAACTGCCTTTTGTTTCTTAGGAAAAAATATTTACAACATTTTCGCCCCAATGTTTGGATCCTATTTGTTTTCTCTCTATAAAAAAGAAGAATTTAAAGACTATGTGGCCTTTGCCCTTTTTGCAACAGGAATCGGCCCCCTAATTTCCTATATGACCTTTGAAGCCGACCTGCCTTTAATTGTTGGAATTTTACTGGGAAATTTTTTAGGCATGGTCATAGGATTTTTCCTGCCAGCAGTTTCAAAAAATTCTTATTCCATCCACCAAGGCTTTATCCTTTACAACAACGGCTTTGCCCTTGGAATAATTTATGTAATCCTTCACTCAGTAATGAAAATGTTTGGCCTGGCAGTTGAAAACATCCACATTATCTACATGGAAGAAAACCTAAAACTATTTTTAGTCTTTGTGGCAATGTTTCTTGGCCTTATGGTTCCAAAATTAATTTATTCAAGAAAAGACTTTTCAGACGTCCTTGCTATAAGTAAAGAATCAGGCAAGGCCCCTTGTAATAACATAGGAAAATACGAAAACTATTCCATCCTCTTTAACATGGGGCTTGTTGGCCTAATGGCTCTTTTATATTTAAAAATAGTTGGAGCAAATATAAATGGAATCAACCTAGGCGGAGTTTGTGCAGTTGTTGCCTTTGCCATGTTTGGAGTAAACCCTAGAAACATTTGGCCAATTTTCCTTGGAGTATTTTTAGCAGGCCACCTAGGCCACTATGTTGTCAACTCTGAGTCAGTTGTAATCGCCGCCCTTTTTGGCACAACTTTGGCGCCAATAGCTGGCTACTACGGCCCACTTGCAGGAGTTGTTGCAGGATTTTTACACCTAAGCCTAGTTTCAAAAACAGGACTTTTACACGATGGCTTCCACCTTTACAACAACGGCTTTGCCTCAGGCTTAGTTGCTTCTCTCCTCTATCCAATTTTTGAAGCAATAAAGACTAAAAGATCTGATAGAATTAAATAGCTCATAAAAAAATCCCCTTAGGACCAAAAATCCTAGGGGATAATTTTTTTCTTATCTCTTTCCTTTTATTTTTCCAACAATAAAGATTAATAAACAAGCTCCAGCAATTCCAACTATCATACTTGGAATATTAAAGCCGTCAACTTTGCCGCCGCCAATACCTAAGTTAGTAGAAAGCCAGCCACCTAACATGGATCCAACAATACCTACAACAATATTTGCGCCGCCACCCATTTGGGCATCAGTTTTCATAATCTTACTTGCTATCCAGCCAACTAAGGCTCCGAAAATTAACCATCCTATAATACTCATATCTTTTCCTCTCTTTTAAATAAAAATCATTTCGTCTATTATATTTATGCCAACATTTCCCTACTTAAACACTTTTATTTTGTCCCATTCTTACTTGTAAGCAAATATTAACTATTTTTTTGAAAAATTTTAGCATAAACATTTTTTCTTGTGGTATAAATAAAATATAAGGATAAAAAAATTTAAAAAGGAGGATTATATGAAAAAGAAACTTATTGGACTAGTTTTACTTTTAGCATTAGTACTTAGCCTTGTCCCAACAACCACCTTTGCTAAATCTTATGTAGAAATAGTTCCAAAC
>CAYFUN010000030.1:0-1235 GCA_964346535.1 uncultured Peptoniphilaceae bacterium | reverse complement strand
AGTTTATTATAACGGCAGCCAATACTACACAGAAGATTTTTATTATAATGGATATGCTTCAAGGGTTTATCTAAACTACTATGGCAGATATGACAGATACTATCCATACAACGACTCTCTTACAGGAGTAAGTGTCTACAGGGA
The DNA here is from genome assembly GCA_964346535.1 of uncultured Peptoniphilaceae bacterium. GTDB lineage: Bacteria > Bacillota > Clostridia > Tissierellales > Peptoniphilaceae > Neofamilia. The sequence continues at coordinate 1,091 of CAYFUN010000030.1, read as the reverse complement.
CAAAGTAGTTGGCCAAGCTGCCCCATATGCAGAAGTAACCCTTTATAACGCAAACGGCAGCCTAAAAACAGTAACTGCAGATAGAAATGGAAACTTCACCATTTACTATGACTTTGATTACTACTACAACTACAAAGACTATGGCTACTGGTACAACTTAGACTCATATTATCTAAGATCAAACTCTGGCCAAAGCTATTCACTAGGCAACTACTATGCAGACGACTACTATGGCTATGACAAAAAGCTAACAGCTTCCCCTCTAGGCGGCGACGATTATATAAGCGGATCTTGGGCCTATCCTTATGCAACAGTTCTAGTAAGAGACTACCAAGACAACCTACTTGGATCAGGAACAGCTAACAGAGATGGCAGCTTTACCATAGCTCTAAACAGAAAACTTGTAGCAGGAGAATCCCTAAGACTTACAAGTACTCAAAGTAACTATGTAGACAAGACAGCAACAATTGTAGTTGGCGGCTTAGAAAAAACTAAAAAAATTACTAGCAAATTTGTAATTGGCGACAAAACCTATAGCCAAACAATAAACAACGCAACACTAACAGAACAAATGGACGTTGCCCCATATATAGAAAATGGCAGAACAATGCTACCACTAAGATTTGTTGCCCAAGCCCTAGGCTATAACGTAACCTGGGACAAGCTTACAAAAAACGCAGTCTTTATTAAAGACTCAAAGGCAGCAGTAGTAAACCTAAACTCCAAAGAAATATTCGTAAACGGAAAAAGCCAAATGCTATCAGTTCAACCAAAAATAGTAAACGATAGAATGATGCTTCCAGTATCAGAAATCGGCATGGCCCTAGGCCTAAGCCACGGCGACTACGGCCAAGGCAAAAATATCGAATGGCAAAGCACAACAAACACAGTATATCTAACCATATACGAATAAAATAATCAAAATGAGGACCGAGAAATCGGTCCTTTTTTAATTTTTGTTTTATTGTTTTATTTTGGTTCTTTGTCAGGGGACAGTCGGATTCAGGGGACATTCCTTTAGCTGTGTCCCCGGTGAAACCACAGTACAATTTTTTCAGTCTGGGGACAGTTTAAATACCTAGTCCAAATCT
>CAYFUN010000029.1:0-17111 GCA_964346535.1 uncultured Peptoniphilaceae bacterium | reverse complement strand
AAAAGGAGATATATATGGAAAGAAAAGTTACAAGAAAGGTTCAAGGTTTTAGGACTAGAGATGGGGCTGGGGTTAGTTTAGTAAGGGTTTTAGGTAACCAAACTATTGAAGATTTTGATCCGATTTTGATGTTAGATTCTTTTGATTCTACAAATCCTGACGACTACACTGCAGGTTTTCCTAGACACCCTCACAGGGGAATTGAAACTATTTCTTATGTCTACAAGGGTGGCATGGTTCACAGGGACACTCTTGGCAATGTTGATGGAATTTCTGATGGGGAAGTTCAGTGGATGAATTCTGGTTCTGGCATTGAACACGCAGAAGAACTGCCAGCATCTGAGAGAATGCTAGGAGTTCAACTTTGGTTAAATCTGCCAGCTGCAGAAAAAATGAGCCAGCCATCTTATCATGCCATTAAAAACGCAGACATTGAAGAAATTAAAATTGACGGCGGTAAGCTCAGACTCCTTGCTGGATCTTATAAGGACCACCAAGGTTATAAGGGCGACCATTTGCCACTAAATTATTATGACATCCACTTAGAAGATGGAGCTGAAATAACTATTGACACTGAAGCTGATTCATCTCTAATGGTTTTCACCTTAGTTGGCAACGCCTATGTCAGCGGAGAATATATTAAAGAAAAGACAGCTGTAAAACTTTCTGATGGAGATAAACTTTCTATAAAGGCAGCCAGTCCTGAAACCCAAGTTCTCTATATTGAATCAAGGGCCTTAAAGGAACCAGTTGCTTGGGCTGGACCAATTGTTATGAACACCCAAAGTGAAATTATGGAAGCCTATATGGACCTAAGATCTGGAAACTTTATTAGGGACAAGTTAGACTTTAATAAGTAGGAGATAGGATGGAAGAGAATAAAGAATTATTTTTTAGAGAAGACTTAGAAGATCTTAGCCATAGTTTTGGCAAGGGCAACCAAGAGGGAGTTAAGGCTGCCCTTAGGGCCTGTCAAGATTATTTTGGCCAGGTTTCTGAAGGTCATATAAGTGAAATTGCCTCAGCTTTTGAAGTTGACGACAAGGTTATTAACACTCTCCTTAAGTTTATGCCTGGAATAAAAAAGTCGGCCTTGGCCTACGACATTGTCTGTTGCACTGGCCCAAGGTGTGCCAAGAGAAACTCAGCTGAAGTCATTAAGATTATTAGGTCAGAACTAGGTTTAGATTTTAATCAAACTAGTCCTGACGGCAGGGTCCGCCTAAGGAGCCAAAACTGTTTTAGACATTGCACCAAGGGGCCAAATATTTTAGTAAATGATATCTTTCACCACAATATGGATGGCACCAAGGCCAAGGACCTAATGGAAAAAATAAAAAAAGATTTGTAGCTTAAATTATAGAGGAAAGTTATGATTATATATTTAACCAAAGAAACTATAAGCCGATATGGAATTTCTCTAAACCAAGATTTAGATGAATTTGAAAAAATTCAAGAGCAAAATCTCTTTCACTGGGGTGGTAAGATTTTTTATTTAGGCGGAAAGAAATGTATCCAGCTTTTAAATTTTGCCAGCAAGTTGTGTATTTGTCTTTTCTTTATAAACAAAAAGGATCTAGCTGACCTTGAAGATTTAGTGTTTGGATATTTAAAGGAAATTTACAAAGATGATTTTCAAATGACCTGGATCCTCGATGATTATTACAAAGACATGGGACCAAGGGCCTATGGACCACTTAAGGATCGCAGGGTTATTGCTTCTTTAAATAAAAACCAATTGGACTTAATTGAAAGTAGAATTTTAGATGATTATGTTGAAGACTACATGGTACAAACTATAGACTTTAATAATTTTATAAATACCTGCTGGGTTAGTGATATGGTAAATGGGAAGAGAGAGTACATCAAACCAGAGGAGAGGTTTGCTGAACTTTTAAAAGAATATTATAGGAACAAATAAGACCAGGAAATTTAATCCTGGTCTTTTGCTTTTTATAAGTCATTTAAAATTCTGGCAATTTGAACTCCTGATGCTGAGGCTTGGGACAGAGAGTGGGTAAGGCCTGAGCCGTCGCCTACTGCATAAAGGCCCTTCTTTTCAGTTTGGAAATTTTTGTCAATGGTAACTTGGGAGTTATAGAATTTTACTTCAACTCCATAAAGAAGTGTGTCTTCGTTGGCAGTTCCTGGAGCGATTTTGTCTAGCTGGTAGATCATTTCTATTATTGTGTCCAGCTGTCTCTTTGGAATTACAAGAGAAAGATCTCCAGGCGTTGCTTGAAGAGTTGGCTTAGTAAAGCATTTTTTCATTCTTCTTTCTGATGACCTTCTGCCTTTGACTAGGTCGCCGAACCTTTGCATAAGAACTCCACCGCCTAACATATTTGAAAGTCTAGCTATGGACTCGCCATATTCGTTTGAGTCTCTAAAGGGCTCAGTAAAGGTGTTTGAAACCAAAAGGGCAAAGTTGGTGTTTGGAGAAAGTTTGTCCTTGTCAGCATAGGCGTGGCCGTTTACTGTTATTAGGCCGTTAGTGTTTTCTGCAACTACATTGCCATAGGGGTTCATGCAAAAAGTTCTAACCATGTCGTTGTACTTGTCTGACTTAAAGACGATTTTTGCTTCATATACTTCGTCTGTTAGGTGTTTGAAAATTTCTCCAGGTAGTTCAACTCTAACTCCAATGTCAACCTTGTTAGACTTTGTTTCAATGGAAAACTTGTCGAAGATTTGGCTCATCCACTTTGATCCAGACCTGCCAGAGGCAAGGACTAAGTTGTCGCAAGTGAAAATTCCCTTGTCAGTGTGGACTAAGTACTTTCCATCTTCGTAGTCGACTTCATTGGCGATTGTGTTAAACATATAGGTTACTGTGTCCTTGGTATAGGCGTAAATTTTCTTTAGAATTTCTTGGTTCCTATCTGTACCAAAGTGTCTGACCTTGGCGTCAAGGAGATGGAGATTGTTTTTTAAGCACAGGGTCTTTAAGTTGGTAGAAGTTGTTTCGTAAAGTTTTGATTCACCTTCGTCAAAGCTGACCATGGCCCTGTCTACATATTCCATTAGCTCTAAGGCCTTTTTCTCGCCAAGGACCCTGTGAAGGTCGCCGCCAAATTCTGTGGTAATGTTGTATTTCCCATCTGACAGGGTTCCTGCTCCGCCAAAGCCTTGCATAATATTACATGGCTTGCAGTTTATACAAGTTTCAACTTTCCCAGCAGTTATTGGGCAAGACCTTTTATAAATATCGTTGCCGCCATCTATTATTAGAATTGATTTTTTTGTCTGTAATTTTGTAAATTCGTAGGCAGCAAAAACTCCAGCAGCTCCTGAGCCTACAAAGATAATGTCATAATTTTTCATTTTATCAGCTAATCCTCCTAGGATAATTTTACCAAGAAAGATAAAAAAATGAAAGTAAAAAGGACCCAAATCTCAGGTCCTTGAAAAAACTTATCTTAAATTCTAGTTTTTATTTCTTTGCCATTTAAAAAGTCTTCAGCATTTGCAAAGACGATTTTCGCTCTCTTTGCCATAGATTCTTTTGTAAAAAATCCTATGTGAGGAGTGAGGAGGGCCAGGTCTTGGTCTAGGATTTCTTCGCCAGCTGTAAATGGTGGCTCTGTATCAAAGACGTCAATGCCTGCGCCTGCGATTTTTTTATTTTTAAGTGCGTCGACTAGGGCTTGAGTATTTACAATTGGTCCTCTGGCACAGTTAATTAGGATTGCAGATTCTTTCATTAGACTAAGTTCTCTTTCACCGATTGTATCTCTGGTTGAATCGTTAAGTGGCAAGTGGATTGTTACAATGTCAGAAATTTTTAAAAGTTCGTCTAGGTCGGCGTATTTTACACCTAGGTCTAAGGCTTTTTGAGACTGAGATCTGTTATAGGCGTAAAGGTCTGCTCCAAAGGCCTTAAAAAGTTCAGCTGTTCTAAGGCCAATTTTTCCAAGACCAATTATGCCAACTTTTTTTCCTGCAATTTCTTGTCCAAGAAAGTCAGAGGTTTGCATTTTATTTCTAGTTCCCCAGTCGGCTTTTTTTATGTCCCTAAGTAGGTTGATTGTCATACCAATGGCTAGTTCTGCAACAGCTTGGTCTGAATAGCCTGCAGCATTTGAAACTATAATACCCTTAGACTTGGCTAGGTCAACTGGCACGTGGTCAGTTCCTGTAAAGGCAATGTTGATGTATTTTAGATTTTCATTTTTTTCAATTACTTCCACTGGCATTTTTGTGTTAGCTAGAATAATTTGGTCGGCATCTTTGGTTCTTTCCAACCAGTCTTCTGTGCTAGTTGGTTTTGTGTCATAGGCGACAAAGTCGTTGCCGTCAGCCTTTAAATTTTTTGCCAAGGCTTCTAAATTTTCTGCGCTAATTGTTAGTGGTTCAACTAATACTGTTTTCATAATCTATCCGTCCTCTCTTTTTTCTCATATTTATTCTATACCCTTCTTATCTCTTCTTAAGATAGGAAATTTTAGGGTATAAGCTGAAATAAAAGGAGGCTAGATGATGAACAAGAAGGAAAGTGAAAAAACTTATGTCCTTTTAAGAGGCAATGAAGAACTTTGGAAAAGTATAGAAGCAGGAAAGAGCCTGTATTTTTATTTAGATAAAATAGACGCAAGGGACTTAGTTGGATTTATATTCGATCCTAATGAAAAAATCCTCTATGGGCAAATAAACTTTGCAGAAAGTGTCTGCTTGCCTGCAGATGAAATGGTAGACTTTTCAAAAAAATATGACTTTGGATCTTTTTCTAAGGCTGGGGCAGGAGAAATTTGCGCTTGGGCCATTGAGTCCTTTATAAAAATTCATCAGGTTTATATTGAAGGCCTAGATGATTTTGAAAATGGAAAAATCTTAAGTGAAGAAGAGACCAAAAACTTTTTAGCTATAGTAAATGAAAACTATTTAGGTCAAGAAGATTTTGAGCAGGAAATAAAATTTCTCTTAGATCAGGAATCCTTTGAAAAAATTTATAATGACTTTGTCTTTGAAAAAAATCCTAAGAGACAAGTTAATTATTATTTCGACCCAGCAGCTTTAGTAAAAGACAAGTCCACCACTATTAGAATTAGAGAAAAAGACGGCAAGTACACCTTGACTGTTAAAGAGAAAAAGTCAGCAGCTAAAGATCTTTCAACAGAAAAATCTGCGACCATTTCAAAAGATGATTTCGATAAAATTATGGCAGCAGAATCTTTAAAGGTTGATGCATATCTTGAAAATTCTCTAAAAGGCCAAGTGCCATTTTTAGGATCTCTTGAAACAATAAGAGATGAAGTAAAATACAAAAACATTGCCTTGGCTTTTGACAAGTCCAGCTATTTTAATAAAGTCGACTATGAAATAGAAATGGAAGGTCCGCAAAATAATATTTCTGAACTTAGAAGCACTTTAGGTCTTGAAGATAAAAATACCAATGACCTGTCTAAGTTTGGAAGATTTTTAAGGGCCTTAGAGGAAAAGAAAATTTAATATTTAAGCCAGACTAAAAATTCTTAGAAAAATTTAAATATATCTTGACAGCTTTTGAGATAAGTCTTATAATACCTTTAATAATAAAAAAATCTTAAAAATGAAATTTACGAAAAAACGAGTAGTTTGTTTGAAACTTTCAGAGAGTAGGCGGTTGGTGAAAGCCTATAGTTGAGAGCAGATGAAAATCATTTTTCTTATAAAGCAGTCTGAAGACAAGTAAGATTCGCCGCAGTGGTTTGCGTTATCAAAACCCAACATTGATAGATGTTTGAGTGCTTAATTTTAAGAAAAAAGGTGGTACCGCGGAAATTATTCGTCCTTTGTCATATAGACAAGGGACTTTTTTTATAGGAAATTTTGTCAATTTGTTTTTTTAAGGATCTAGGAGGAAGATATGAAAAAATTATCGAGAAGTGAATTTTTACAAGTTAGTGTAATGTTATTTGGCCTATTTTTTGGAGCAGGGAATTTGATTTTCCCTCCGCTCCTAGGCAACCGTGCAGGAACAAGTCTATGGCCAGCCTTATTTGCCTTTGCAATAACTGCTGTGCTGTTTCCAGTTTTAGGCGCCATTGTCGTTGGCAAAACTGAAGGCCTTTCAAACTTAGCAGACAGGGTTGGACCTAAGTTTTCTTTTGTATTTACTCTTGCAATTTATTTGTCTATAGGACCTGGCCTTGGGATTCCAAGAGCTGGTAGTGTGCCATTTGAAATGGCTGTTGCCCCTTATGTGCCTGAGACTTTTAATCTGCTAGCTGCAAGATTAATCTATACTTTTGTATTTTTTCTTATAGCCTTAGTTATTTCTCTAAAGCCATCAAAGTTAGTTGCCAGAGTTGGAAAGTTTTTAACTCCTGCACTTTTACTTTTAATTACCTTTATGTTCTTTAGACTTGTCAGCCTGCCAGCCCAAGTTGCACCAGCTGTCGGCGGTTATAAAAGCAATTCATTGGCCCAAGGATTTTTAGCAGGCTATGAAACTATGGACGCAGTAGCAGCCTTAAACTTCGGCCTAGTTATTGCCCTTGCCATAAAAAGATTTGGTGTTGAAGATAAAAACGAGGTTACAAAATATACAGTCAAGGCAGGTTTAGTTGCTGGAGCTTTACTATTAGTTGTCTATGCCATGCTTTCGTTCTTAGGCCAAAGGTCATCTGCTTCCTTAGTTGGAGCTGAAAACGGAGCAGTGATTTTAACAGCTGCAATGAGAACTGCCCTTGGATCTTTTGGAGTTGCCCTCCTTGCCGCAATATTTACTCTAGCTTGTTTGACAACTTGTATAGGTTTAATAACTTCAGGTGGAGAATATTTTTACAGGCTCTTTAATGAAAAAATCTCTTACAGGGCTTGGGTTGGAATTTGGACCTTGTTCTCCTTTGTCTTTGCAAACTTTGGTCTGAACAACTTGCTTGCTTATTCAGTTCCGCTACTAACTTTAATTTATCCTGTGGCCCTTTTACTAATTGTCTTAGGCATTAGCCACGACCTAGTAAACTATCCAAGGCTGGCCTATGTGTCAGGAGCCTTTGCTGCAGTTGTCCTACCCCTAATTAGTTTGCTCAGGTCCTTTAATATTTATCTGCCTGTGCTTTCAAACTTTGAAGAAGGACTTTTATTCTCAGACATGGGCCTAAGCTGGATGGTTCCTAGTGTAGTTTTAGTTGTATTTTCAACTGTTCTAGTAAAAGTTTTTTCAAAGACCAAGGTGCCAGCATCTGAAGAAGCCCTATAAAAAAATTTGCTTTTGTCTAATCAGCGTATTAAGATAGAATTAAAATTATATTAGGTGATTAAATGAAATTATGGCTTGTTAGACATGGACAAACTGATTTAAATAAAGCAAATTTAATGCAGGGTTTAGTAGACCAGACCCTAAACGACTTTGGCAGAGACCAGGCCAGGCGAGTAGGAGACCTTAAAGGCGATTTAGTCTTTGATGCAGTTTATGCTTCCCCTTTAAGTCGGGCCAAAGAAACTGCTGCAATAATTGCAGGTATTCCTATAGAAGAAGTTAAAGTCGACCCGAGAATAATAGAAGTTGACTTTGGTATCTACGACAAAAAGCCCTTTAAAAAACTTGGCCTAAAAATGTGGGCCTATTGGCTGCTGCCAGAAGTTTTCCCAAATCCAAAATCAGTTGAATCAATTGCCTCGATGACTGAGAGGGCAGGAAGTTTTTTACAAGACTTAGAAAAGAAATCTTATGCCAATGTTCTAGTTGTCTGCCACGGAGGAATTATTCGCGCCTTAACTGGCTATTTAGAAAATAAAAAAAATAAAATCAAGTGGCGCCCAAAGCCAAAAAACTGCGAACTTAAAGTCTACAACTTTGACAATGGCAAATGGACCTTTGAAAAATCAATTATTGACGACAAATAAATTTAGACACGAAAAAAAGACCCAGAGCTTGGGTCTTTTGTTTTTGCATAAATTTTAAATTAACCAATACCACCTAAAATTGCTCCAGCTATTAGGGCAAGAATACAAAGGGGTACATAAACATATTTGCCTAGTGGGTAGAAGTAGTCGCCAATTGGCTTGCCATCTTTTCTTCCTTGGTTAACTGCATTTAGAGCAAAGTCTTTGTCAGCTACCCAGAAGAACATAGCTCCTGCAAGGAAGGCGCCTAGTGGAGCAATGTAAATTGAAACAAAGTCCATCCACTCGCCAGTTATTTTTTGAATAAAAATTGCAACTACACAACCAAGGGTAAGGATTATGGCTGTAGATTTTATACGAGACATTTTAAAGTTGTCTTGAAGAGTTGCAACTGATGCTTCGTATAGGTTTATAATTGAGCTTACTCCTGCAAATAAAATGCAGACAAAGAAAATTATTCCTATTAGTGTTCCAGAAGGCATACCGTTAATTACATTTACTAACCAAACAAACATTAGACCAGGGCCACCACTTTCAAGGGGAGCTCCACCTGCTGCCATAGCAGGAATTATAACAAAGGCTGCAAGTAAGGCTGCAATAGTATCAAAAAATGCTACGTTTAAGGCAGACTTTGGAAGGTCTTCATTCTTTGGCAAATAGGATCCATAAATTACTGAGCCATGGCCTGCAACTGAAAGTGAGAAGAAGGCTTGGCCAAAGGCAAAGATCCAAAGCATTGGGTCAGCTAGTCTAGATGGGTCTAAAGTAAAGATGTACTTGTAACCGTCAGCTGCTCCAGGTAGGGTTGCTATATAAATAGCTAGGCCTACGAAAAGGAAGAAGAGAACAGGCATCATAATTTTGTTGGCCTTTTCAATTCCGTTTGAAACTCCCATGGACATTATTATAAAGGTAACAACGATTGCAACAATGATCCAAGGAATATTGTCTACTGCAACTTGGTCAAAGGTTCCGCCAATTACGTTCATATCTTGGCCCATGGCTATAAGTTTTCCTGTAAAGGACATGGCTGTATATTTAAAAACCCATCCCATTACAACTGTGTAGCCAATTGCTAGGGCAAGAGATCCTAAAATTGGAATAGCGCCAATTAACTCTCCAGTTTTTCTGTTGCCAGACCTTACTTCAGTACAAGTTCCAAAGGCACCAATTGGACCAGCGCCAGTTGATCTTCCTAAAGCAAACTCTTCAATAACTCCAGTCGATCCAATTAAAATTACACATAGGAAATAAGGAATTAGAAAGTCCATGCCTCCCCAGATGGAAACCATTATTGGGAACCTCCAAATATTTCCCATACCAACTGCCGAGCCTATACAGGCAAGTATAAAGCCCCACTTACTAGTAAAGCCATCGCGGTTTTGTATATTATTATTTTCCATAAGCATCCTCCGTTTATGGGTTTTTAAAAATAAGGACAACCCTAATGCGAATTGTCCTTATTTAAAATGTTATTTTATTTGTCTTCGTTTGGATATGGCTCTAAGAAGGCGTGGAAGTGACGCATTGGTAAATTGTGTCCCCAAACAATTCTCATGTTTGGAATATTTTCACGGTCTTCATAAAGAGCTTTTACAGCAGCGATTACATAGTCAAGGTGCTCTTGAGTAAGTCTACTTCTATCAAGGGCAAAACGAACTACGTTAGCAGTTTCTGCTTGTTGTTCTGGAGTCTTTAGGTCGTATTCCATTGAATAGTTTCCAAGTTCTGATGTTCTAATACCATATCTTCTTAATAATTCAATTGAGAAACCTTGGCCAGCAAAGGTAAGTGGTCCACGTTTGTTATCAAAGAATTCGTCCATGTTAATATAAACGGCGTGGCCACCTGCAGGAAGAACAACTCCCTTTACTCCAGCCTTGTAGAAACCTTGGGCTAAGTATTCACATTGGGTTACACGGTTGTGCATATAGTTAAAGTCACAAGATTCATATAGACCAACAGCTAATGCCATAATATCTCTACCTGACATTCCACCATAAGAGTCGTTGCCGTAGCAAGAAATTTGTTTAACTTTAAGTCTAACACCTACGTCCATTTTCACTGAGCCGTCTTCGTTAAAGTCAGAGAATTTTTGCCAGAATAGACCCTTGTCACGGAAGGCAAGCATACCACCCATGTTAGAGTGACCATCTTTTTTAGCTGACATACAGAAGCCGTCACAATAAGAGAACATTTCTGTAGTAATTTCTGCAATAGATTTATCTTCGTAGCCTTCTTCATTCATCTTAATGAAGTAGGCGTTTTCTGCCCATCTAGCTACGTCAAAAATTAGTGGTATATCATATTTGTGGGCAACTCTGTTTATTTCTCTAAGATTTTCCATAGAAACTGGTTGGCCACAAACTGTGTTGTTAGTAATTGTTGTAAATACTAGAGGAACATTTTCAGGACCAAGCTTTGTAATAAGTTCTTCTAGTTTTTCTATATCCATGTTTCCTTTAAATGGATTCTTTTCGTATTTTCCCCCTTCAGGAATTTCATATAGGAGTTCTTTGTTATAAAGATTTCTTGGGATAGATCCCATTTGTTTAATGTTTCCTTCAGTTGTGTCAAAGTGTCCGTTAGATGGAATTGTAAATACCTTGCCTGGATGACGTTCGTTTAAAATATTTCTAACAATTTCCATTAAAACAGATTCAGCTGCACGGCCTTGTTGGATAATAAAGGCATTAGGTCTTTCCATTTGAGCAGCTCCGCCATTAAATAGGCCGCCTTCGTATTCGCATAAGTACATTTCGTCCATCATTTTTTCAACATCTCTGCAGTCAGTGCGAACTAGGTCAATAACTTTTTTCCAATTCTTTTCGCCACCACGTTCAAAGATGTCTCTAAAAGTATCAAGTAGTACATAATAACCAGTGTTTCTACCATAGGATTCGTCGCCATAGAATAGGGCAGCCCATTGGGTGTTGGTCATTGCAGTTGTACCAGAGTCAGAAAGCATATCAAGAGTTAACATACCTGCTGGGAAGGCAAACTCGTTGTAGTGAGTGGCCTTAAGTGCTCTTTCTCTTTGTTCCAAACTTACACTTGGTATATCTCTTACGGCAAATGTAAAGTGGGTTGGTGCGGGAACGTTCAATTTGTATTTTTCAGTCATACTATTACCTCCTTAAGCATTAGCTTTGTGCATTTGAGATACCCCGGTTATCACAAATCGTTTCCCAGACAAAATGTGACTAGCGGACAGTACTAACTATCATGGCAAGACAAAGAGGAAATCCTTTGCACTCGCGTCAATTTTATTATAATTCCTAGACAAATAAAAGTCAAGTATAGGAAAACAGATTTAAATTTGATTTTTAAAGAGGAGAACTTTAGATCATTTTAAAAAATTTATTTTGAAAAGCCAGCAAAAACAAGAACTGATTATGACTAAGAAAAGAAAAACATTTATAACAAAATTCTATAAAACTATTAAAAAATTTCCTTTTTTCTTGTTTAAAATCTTAAATTGTGGTATAAATTACAACGTTAATAATTTTATGGAGGAAAGTATGAAAAAGAATTTGTACAAAGTGTTAGCACTTTTAATGGTTTTCATGGTAGTTTTAACTGCTTGTGGAACTAAGGCTAACGAAGAAGCAAAACCAGCTGAAACAAGTGAAGAAAAAGTTGACCAAACTGAAGAAAAGACAGAAGAAAAAGTTGATCAAGCAAACTTTGATGGTAGAACATTAAATGTAGTAGCAACTAGCGAATCTTATGTTCCACTATTTGAAAAGTTCACTGAAAAAACAGGAGCAAAAGTAGAATTTTTATCTATGTCTTCTGGTGAAGTTCTAGCTAGAACAGAAGCTGAAGGAAAATCAATGGCAGACCTATGGTTTGGCGGCGGTATTGATGCTTTTATGGCAGCTAGAGACAAGGGACTTTTAGAAAACCACACATCTGCAATGACTGAAGTTGTTCCAGCTGACTACAAGGATGCTGACGGAGCTTATATAGCTAAGGGACTAACTGTTGTTGGTTTCATTGTAAACGACGAACTTATGGCAGAACAAAATTTTCCAATGCCAAAAACTTGGGAAGATTTAACTAACCCTGTTTACGAACACAACATCATCATGTCAAACCCAGCTATTTCAGGAACTAACTATGCAGCTCTTAAGGGCCTACTTGACCTTTATGGAGAAGAAAAAGGTTGGGAAATCTTTGAAGGCATTAACAAGAACATCGACTTCTATTCAAAACGTGGTAAGGACCCTCAAGAAAAAACAGCCCAAGGTGAATTTGCAATTGGTATTATTCCAGCTGACAAAAAAGCCTTTGACGTAGCTGCAGACAACGGCCTAACAGTTATCTACCCAGAAGATGGTATTCCATGGGTTCCAGAAGGAGTTGCAATTTTTAAGGGATCAGAAAATGCTGACATTGCAAAAGCCTTCATCGACTTTATGTTAACTGAAGAAGCTCAAGAAATGATCGCTGAAATTGACGGCAAAGATTCTGCTCAACTTATTGTACCAGGAGTTAAAGGTTTCGACCTAGGCCTTCCAGCTGACAAGCTAGTAAAAGAAGACCTATCAACTTTCGGTTCTGACAGAGAAAGAATCCTAGAAAGATTTAACGAACTTTCAACAGGAAAAACTGAAGAATAAAATTTAAATTTTTAAAGTGGGGCCAAGGCGCTCCACTTTTTTTACATATACAAAGAAATATTTATTCAAATAGGCTATAATTATATAAGATAAATTTTAAGGATGATCAGATGAAGAAAGTAAAAGCAGTAAACATTTTAGATTTTTTTGTGGCAACTGCATTGGCAGGCCTAGTTATAATTTTTATCCTCCTACCTTTTTTAAGTGTCTTTAAGGAGAGTTTTTTTGTTGACGGATCTTTTAGTCTTGACTACTATAAAAATATTTTAGCAAACAAGACTTTGATTACAAATACCTTTAAGATGGGAATTTTAACTACAATTTTTGCCTGCATATCTGCAACTTGCGTAGCAATTTTTTATTTTTTATCAGGCAAGAAGACCCAGGGCTTTATTATAGGAATTTTGTCGCTGACTTTAATTAGTCCGCCTTTTGTTTCGTCCCTTTCTTATATAAGTCTCTTTGGCCGTAGGGGACTAATTACTTACAGGTTACTTGGGCTAAACATTTATCCCTATGGCATGTGGGGAGTTGTCTTTATGCAAGTCTTATCCGATCTTTCTCTTAACAGTTTACTTTTAATTGGATTTTTACAGGCTCTAGACTTAAATGTCATTAACTCAGCTAGAAGTCTTGGAGCTACAACTGACAATATTATTGTAGATATAATTATTCCGTCGATGAAAAACGGCCTTAAGGCAGTTGGCCTTTTAAGTTTTTTTAGGTCCCTATCAGACTTTGGAACTCCAGCAATAATTGGCGGCAGATTTTCTGTCTTGTCTTTAGAATCATATTTTGAAGTTATAGCCAATGGAAATTTAGCCAAGGCGGCGGCAATGAATGTAGTAATTTTACTTCCAACTCTTTTAATTTATTTAATTTTTTCCAAGGACATAAACTCTACAAGTTTGGCCCAACACAATAAAGCTAGAACCAGCCAAGTTGATTTAAAAAAATCTGGTTTGGTCTACTATTTAGTTTCAATTCTGGCAATATTTTTTATCCTTTGGATCCTAAGTCTTTATGGGTCAATAATTTTAACAGCCTTTTCAAAAATGAAGCTAGGAAAACCTGTCTTTACCTTAGACAACTTTAGGGAAACTAAGTTTTTTATTGGTGATGTAGTTTATCGGTCAATAACTTATTCGCTAATTTCTGCTGTAGGCGGGTCACTTCTTGGACTTTTAATCGGCTATTATTTAATAATTAGAAAAAATAAATTTATGAAGGTCATCGACCTTATTGCAAATCTACCTTATATAATTCCAGGAACATTTTTTGGTCTCGGCTATCTCTTATTTTTCAGGTCGCCACCAATAGCAATAACTGGAACAGCTGCCATTGTAGTTTTAAATGTGCTCTTTAAACAGCTGCCATTTTCAACTAGGGTGCAAAATGCAGCTATGAAAGACGTGGATAAGAACACTTTAAATTCAATTAGAGACCTAGGCGGCTCTTATGTAAACGAGTTAGTTGACGGAGTCCTTCCTATGACTAAGTCGGCTATAATGGTGACCATGATTAACGCCTTTACTACAACTATGACAACAGTTGGGACTATAATCTTTTTAGTCTATCCAGGCAGGAAGGTCCTAACCCTAGTTATGTTTGACGTTATCCAATCAGGCAAGTACAACATTGGCTCAGTTATTGCCTTTTATATAATTTTAATTTGCCTGGCCTTTAATATTCTCTTGAGATTATTAATGGGCAACTGGCTAGAAAAATTTAGAGGAAGAAAGAGGGATTTTAATGTTTCTTGAAATAAAAAATATGTCAAAAAAATATGGAGACAAGTACGCAATCAGGGATATTAATTTTTCCCTAGAAGAAGGAAAGTTTTTGTGCCTCCTTGGTCCATCTGGGTCAGGAAAGTCTACTATCCTTCACTCAATTGGAGGCTTTATAGACCACGAAGGAGCAGTCTTCTTAGACGGCAAGGACATTAGCAAGGAGCCTCCAGAAGACAGAGACGTTTCAACAGTTTTTCAATCTTATGGCCTCTTTCCCCACATGACAGTTGAAAAAAACGTAGCCTATGGACTGAAATTTAAAAACAGGTCGGACTCTAAAGCTAAAAGACTTAAAGAAGCCAGAGAGATTTTAGAAATTGTCGGCCTGAAAGGCTATGAAAACAGATATCCAAGCGAACTGTCTGGAGGAGAAAAACAAAGGGTGGCCCTAGCTAGATCTCTAATAGTAAAACCAAAACTTCTCCTAATGGACGAGCCTCTTTCTGCCCTTGATGCAAAACTTAGGGACCAAATGCAGGTAGAAATTAGAAGGATTCAAAGAGAATTTAACATCACTACAATTTTTGTCACCCATGACCAAAAAGAAGCCTTTGTCATGGCAGATGAAATTATTATTTTAGACCAGGGAAGAATTGTAAACCAAGGCAGGCCAGACGAAATTTACAACCAGCCAAAAAATTCCTTTACCCTAGACTTTATTGGCCAAAAAAATTTCATCGGCGACTCCTATGTTAGACCAGAGAAAATTGAGCTTGCAAATGACGGCGAAGAATTTCAAATTAAAGACCTGACCTTCTTTGGGCCAACTATAGAATTAAAAATAGAAAACCAAGACAAGAAATTAAAAATGTTAGTTTTAAACCAAGACTTTTCCTACAAGGTCGGAGATAAAATTAAAGTAAAATACAAAGAGGAGCAGATAAATGAAAATCCTACATGTACTGACCCAGCTTCCTGCTAAAACTGGATCTGGAGTTTATTTTAGCAACTTAATTGAATCGTTAAATAATTTAGGCGTAGAAAATGCAGCCCTTTACGGCTATGAAGCAGGCCACGAAGTTGACGTCAAGGCTCATTTAATAGACGAAGTTCTCTACAACACAAAAGACCTTCCCTTTCATATTTGTGGTATGAGCGACCTCATGCCCTATGAGTCTACAATTTATTCAAAGATGACAGAAGAGGAAATTGACTTGCTACTAGCAGCCTTTGAAGAGAAACTTTTAAAAATGAAGGAGACCTTTAAGCCTGACCTAGTAATTGCCCACCATTTATTTTTAGTAACAGACTTAGTTAGAAGGATTTTTCCAGACACAAAAGTTGTTGGCATCTCTCACGGAACTGACATCCGCCAAATAAAAAAATGCCAGCACTTCCTCCACAGGCTAGAAAATTTAAAGGACTTGGACTTGGTTTTAACAGTAACTTCAGCAGAAGACCAGGCCATGGTAGAACTTTTAAAAATCGATCCAGAGAAAATTCGTTTGGTAGGCGGCGGCTACAATCAAAAAGTCTTTTATCCAGCTAAGGAGAAAAAAGATTCAGACCAGATAATAATTATGTATGCAGGAAAAATTTCTCCTTCTAAGGGAGTTTTTGAACTTGCATCAACTGTGCCACTTTTAGCTGAAGCCAATAAAAATATTGAAGTCCACCTAGTTGGAAACGCCAGCGAGGCAGATAAAAAAATTCTAAGAGAAAATGCTAAGAACTTAGAAAATTTAAAAATCTACGACGCAGAAAACCAAGTGATAATGGCTGACCATTTAAGATGCGCAGATATTTTTGTTCTACCATCTTATTTCGAAGCCTTGGGCTTAATTGCAATTGAAGCCTTAGCCTGCCACAAGCTTGCAGTAACTTCTCAAATTGAGGGATTAAAAACCCTCCTTGGTCCAGACCTTTGTGCCAGCGGCATAATTGAATTTGTAGACCTGCCAAGGATTATAAATGTTGACCAAGCAGTAGAAGAAGACAAGCCAGCCTATGTGGAAAGACTGGCAGAAAAAATTCTCCTTCAAGTTTCAAGGTTGGATAGTGAAATATTTACAGAAGAAATCAGCCAGGCAATTTATTCCTATTCCTGGGACCACATTGGCAAGAGGATTTTTGAGATTATTAAATAGAAATGAAAAGATGTTCAGAGATGGACATCTTTTTTTGTGACTTGAATTATTTTTTGTGACCTAAACTACAAGAAAAAATTTTTGCGACTTGAATTACAAGAAAATTTTTAAGATTTGGAATAAATTTCAAATAAAATTTTGCACAAACAAAAGTTATCTTTTATTAATTTTTTAAAACAAAAGCAGGATTTATAGAAAATTCAAATAAATAGGCCATGTACTTAATTTAAATTTATATATATTGAAACTTAGAGATTGTTATTATAAAATCAAAGTGAGATATTTATACTAGGAGGTGAAAGATGTATTACTTTGACAATGCTGCCACAACAAAGGAAAAACCAGATACAGTCATTGCTGCTGTAGTTGATGCTATGAAAAATTCTGGCAATGCTTCTAGGGGAGCTTCAGATGAAAGTCTGTCTGCAGATAGAATTGTTTTTGCTTGTAGAAGAAAAGTAAATGCGCTTTTTAATGGCGACGGTCTCAAACAAGTTGCCTTTACAAAAAATTCTACTGAGGCTTTAAACCTTGCCTTACTTGGACTAATAAAAGAAAAGGACCATGTCCTTACAACTGTGACAGAACACAATTCTGTTTTAAGGCCCTTAAACTTTTTAAAGATAAGCAGAGGCATTAGCTTAGACTATCTTGGCATTGACTCTCAAGGCCATTTGCTTTTAGACAACTTAGAAGATTTGAAAAAAGAAAATACTCGAGTCCTAGTAGCAAATCACATTTCAAATGTCACTGGCAATATTAATGACTTATACAGA
>CAYFUN010000028.1:0-17599 GCA_964346535.1 uncultured Peptoniphilaceae bacterium | reverse complement strand
ATGCAAAAATACCAATAAGTTACAACAACAAAAAAGAGTGTCTTTTGAATTTTTTAAAATTCTTAAACACTCTTTCTTTATTTGCTAAATTATTTCAACATTTGCTAAATTATTTCAACCTGGCAGACTTTCATTGCTTCGATTGCCCTTTGGTGGCTTTCTGGACTGACTCCTGCACAGGCAGCTTCTACAACTTTTATTGGAACTTCTGGCATAAAGGCCTTTAGGACCATGGAGTTTGATATTACGCAAATGTCTGTGCAAAGGCCTGCTAGGGTTATTGATTTTATTCCCTCACTATCGTTTATCTCTTTCAATCTTTCTGCAAGGTCTTTAGATCCAAAGGTTGGTTTATTAATAATTTTATTTTCATTTGCATAAGGTTTTAAGGCATCAATGATTTCCCAGCCCTCTGTTCCTTTTATGCAGTGTTCAACTGGAAGATTTTTTCCTTCTTGGCTAGATAAATAATTTTCTTCATGGGTGTCCTTGGTAAAGTATATTGGGCCATCAAAGTTTTTTACTAGGTCTATCATATTTTCTACAATTTCTCTTGCTTCTTTTGTTCCCAATGACCCGTCTACAAAATCATTTTGCATGTCTACTACAACTAAGATGTCTTTCATATTCCCTCCTATTTTAATTGCTCGTTAAGTTTTTCTATTTTTATTATAACAGTAAGTACAAAAAAACCAACTACAAGTAAGCCTTATAGTTGGTCATGGCGAAGGCGAGTGGGAATCGAACCCACCTAAGAGGAACTCCTCTCACAACGGTTTTGAAGACCGCAGAGCACACCAGAAACTCATTCGCCTCCAGATTTTTAATTTTTTATTTCATATAGGTCTAGTAAAAAATCTAAAAAATCCCCACTTAGTATGGACATGTACTTTTCTTTTTGGCAAACTATATAAAAATCCCTGGCTGACCCACTATCTTTTAATGGATAGGTTAAGATTAAGTCATCATAGTTAAGGGCGCTTATTACCTTACTAGATAATATTGAAACTCCTAGGCCAATTTTTACTGCTTCTAAGATACTTATTGGATCTGACATTGAAGCAACTACGTTTAAGTCCTTTGGGTTTAGTTTTTTTGATGAAAAGTATTTTAGTATTTCCTTTTTTGTTCCAGACTGGTCTTCCCTCATTATAAAGGGCTGGGTAAAAATTTCTTCTCTAGGATTTTTCTCAGAGAGGATTTTTTTATATTCATCTGTCTTAGGCATTATAAATAAAATTTCATCTTTTGTAAAGGGTATGAACTGTAAATCGTAGTCTAAAACTTTTGTTCCAACTAGGCCAATTTCTAAAACTCCGTCATTTACCTTGTTTATTATGTCCAAGGAATCAGAATTTATTATATCAAATTTTACACCTGGCATCTTCTCATGAAAACTTTTTATAATAAATGGCAGGTCTCCTATGGTAATTGCAGATGAAGATCCAATTCTAAGGACCTCTCCCCTTGAACCAAGTAGACTTTCGTTTATTTTTTCTTTGATGCTTAAGATTTTAATTGCATAGTCATATAGTTTTTGCCCTGCTTCTGTTATTTGAAATTCTTTAGTTGTTCTTTTTATTAGTTGAACTTTAAATTCTTTTTCTAGAGCGTTTATGTGGGCAGATACTGTTGGTTGAGTTAAATATAAATTATTTGCTGCCTTGGAAAAGTTTTTTACTTCTACTACTTCTACAAAAGTTTCAAGTTGTCTTATGTCCATTTTTTCCCTCCTCTTCTATTCTATATGTATTTATCAAAAATTTCAATATATAAGTGGTATAAATAGATTTTTTTAATTAGTCTAAGATTTTTTTTGATGCTATACTAAGGCTAGTTAAGTAATTATTAATTTAATAGGAGGTCAAGTGAAATATTTTGTTATTGGCTTTTCTAGTACAAGTGATGCTATGGCCATGGAATATTTTTGTAAAAAAAATAAGGTTCCTGGCAGGCTTATTGCAAATCCTAAGGAGCTGTCAACTTCTTGTGGCCTTGCCTGGAAGTTTGAAGGCGACTATGCAAGTGAAGCTGAGCTAGAAGGTTTTTTAACGGCTAATAATTTAGCCTGGGAAAAGATGGTCTTATTAGACTTTTAAGAATTGAGGTGGATATGAATTTTATTGGAATTGATATTGGCTCAACTGCTGCTAAAGTTTGTGTAAAAGGAGACAAAGAATTGCTCTTTAGACTTCCTACTGGCTGGTCTAGTGTTGAAACTGCTCAGACTATTAGAGAAAAACTTTTGAAAGAAGGCATTGATGTCTCATCTCCTGACACTAAAGTTGTAGCTACAGGCTATGGCAGAGTTGCAGTAGACTATGCTGACAAGGTTATTACAGAAATCACCTGCCATGGTAGAGGCGGCAGAGAAATTGCTGGAGACAACGTTGGCATTATTGATGTTGGTGGCCAAGACACCAAGGCGATTTTAATTGAAAATGGCATGGTCACAAACTTTTTAATGAACGACAAGTGTTCAGCTGGCACTGGAAAATTTTTAGAAGTTATGGCTAATAAGTTGTCTGTAACTATTGATGACTTGTTTGACTTGGCCCAAGAAGGAAAAGTCCTTCCTATTTCTAGCCTGTGTACAGTTTTTGCTGAGTCAGAAATTATTAGCTACATTGGTCAAGGAAAGAGAAGAGAAGATATTGCTGCTGGAGTTGTCGATTCTGTTGCAGCAAAGGTTAGCCAACTGGCCCACAGGTTTGATATGCCTGAGGATGTTATTTTAACAGGTGGTCTTAGTCACAATGAATATTTTACTAGGATCTTATCTGAAAAATTAGAAAGAAATGTTAGAACTACAAAAAATGGCATCTATGCAGGAGCTATTGGTGCCGCACTACTTGCAAAGGAGAAAAGATAATATGAAAATTATCAAAGACTTACCAGAAATATTTGAAGACTTTGCCGACCAAAGAAAGAATTCATTTTTAGCTGTAAAAGAATACAAGGACAAGAACATTCCTGTTGTTGGTTCTTATTGTACTTACTTCCCTAGAGAAATTGCTGAAGCAGCTGGAGCAGCTACTGTTTCTCTTTGTTCTACTTCTGATGAAACTATACCTGATGCAGAAAAGGACCTACCAAAAAACCTTTGTCCATTAATTAAGTCATCTTATGGCTTTGCAAAAACTGACAAATGTCCATTCTTTTATTTTGCAGACGTTATTGTAGGTGAAACTACTTGTGACGGCAAGAAAAAAATGTATGAACTGATGGACGAGTTTAAGCCAGTATTCTTAATGGAACTTCCTAACAGTCAATCTGAAAGAGCCTTAGACCTATGGGTTCAAGAAGTTGTCGACCTAAAAAATTTCTTAGAAGAAAAATTTGAAACTAAGGTTACTGACGAAAAATTATTAGAAACTGTTAAACTTGAAAATAGAATTAGAAAGGCAATGAAAAACCTTGCTTCAGTTATGGAAGCTGATCCTACTCCAATTTCTGGTTATGACCTATTTAAGGTTCTATACGGTTCAACTTTCAGACTTGATAGGGAAAATTTACCTGACGAAATCAACAACCTTGCCAAGGAAATTAGAGAAAACCCAGATACTAGTAGAGAAAAGAAACCTAGAATTTTAGTAACTGGTTGTCCTCTTGGCGGAGCTACTGAAAAAATTATTAAGGCCATTGAAGACAATGGAGCTGTAATTGTTTCTTACGAAAACTGTACAGGCGAAAAGAATTTTGACAACTATGTAGACGAAGAAGCTGATGACCTTTATAGGGCTATAGCTAGAAGATACCTAGACATTGGTTGTTCTGTAATGACTCCAGACCAAAACAGGCTAGACCTTCTAAGCAAACTAATTGACCAATACAAGGTTGACGGCGTTGTTGAAATGAACCTTCAAGCCTGCCACACTTATGCCATTGAAAGTCACAGCATAAGAAAGTTTATAACTGAGGAAAAAAATATTCCTTTTATCTCAGTTGAAACTGACTACTCACAAGCTGACATAGGCCAACTTAATACTAGGATTTCTGCCTTTATTGAAATGCTTTAATCTTTGAAAGTTGTCTGTAGAAATTTAAGGAGCTACTATGAAAGAATTAGAATTAGAAGTTTGTGGTGGATGCAATGCAAAAATCCCTGCAGGCTCTCTTGATGAAATTTTAAAGACTATTCCCCTACTAAAAAGGCCTGACATTCTTGTAGGCTTTGATTCAAAAGACGACGCAGCTGTAATTGAAATTAGCGATGAAGTTGCTGTAATTTTAACCTTGGACTTTTTCCCTTCTATGGTTAAGGACCCTTATATCTTTGGCCAAATTGCCGCTGCCAATGCCCTATCAGATATTTATGCCATGGGAGCTGAACCAGTTTGTGGCCTAAATATTGTGGCCTTTCCTGAAGAAGGAGATGTTAAGGCCCTTGAAGAAATTTTAAGAGGCGGAGCAGAAAAAGTTAAGGAAGCTGGAGCAAGTTTAGTTGGTGGCCATTCTATCCACGACCCAAAGGTCAAGTACGGCCTAAGTGTTCTTGGCAAAGTTCATCCAAAAAAAATTTGGCAAAACAATACGCCAAGGCAGGGAGATTATTTAATTCTCACCAAGCCACTTGGAGTAACCCTAATAACAAATGGTTACAGCGTAGGCCTTGCCAGTGAAGAAGAATACGAGGCTGCTTTAACATCTATGACTAAGCTAAACAAATACGCCAGAGATATTTTTGTAAATTACGATGTCTCTTGTGGAACTGATGTTACAGGTTTTGGATTCTTGGCTCATCTGGGAGAAATATTAGATAGCAAGTTCACTGCAACTATAGAAGCAGACAAGCTTCCTATTTTGCCAGGAGCAAAAAAATGCGCTGAGGAATTTATCTTTACCAAAGGCGGCCAAAGAAACAGGTCCTTTATGGAAGACAAGGTTGAGTTTCAAGTTGACGACTTTGCCTTAGAAGAAGTTCTCTACGACCCACAAACTTCTGGTGGACTTTTAGTTTGTGTCAGAGAAGACCAAGCAGAGGCGGCTCTTGAGGAATTGAAAAATGCAAATATTGATGCAAGTATTGTTGGTCAAATTCACAAGAGATTTGACAAGGATATAATTATTATTTAAGGAGGAATTTTATTATGAAAACAATTGATGCCCTAGGAATTGAATGTCCAATGCCAGTTATTATGGCAAAGAGACTTATTAAAGAAGGAGAAGAAAACTTTTTAGTTTTAGTTGACAATGAAGTTGCAACAGAAAATCTTTCTAAAATGGCCAAACAAACTGGCTTTGAAGTAGAAATAAAAAAAATTGATGAAAAAAAATATGAAGTTGTCTTTACAAAATCAGCTTCTGAAATCCATGCTCAAACAAAAGACGACGCCTATGTTGTTGTCTTTGACTCAAATAAGCTAGGTCATGGCGAAGAAGAATTTTCTAAAAAATTAATTGAAAGCTTCCTTCTTGCCTTAACTGAACAAGACAAGTATCCAGAATATGTAATTTGTTATAACAAGGGAGTTGAGTTAACTACTATTGTTGACAATGCTGTTGAAGACTTAGAAAAACTTACAAATGCTGGTGTGGAAGTTTTATCCTGTGGCATTTGCCTAGACAACTATCATCTAAAAGAAAAACTAAGAGTTGGCGAAATTTCAAATATGTATAGGATTTGCGAGCTAATGACTCAGTTTAAAGTGGTTAGACCTTAATGGACTATTGTCTTTATACTTTTTCGTCTAGCTCTCATGCTATGAAGTCTGAAATTCTCTTGCAAAAAAATAAAATAACTTGTAGGTTGGTGCCACTTCTTGCTGAAATTGATGCAAGTTGTGGCCTGGCCCTTCGCTTTAATATTGAAGATTATAAGAAGGTTGAAGACTTATTTGTAGCTGAGAACTTTTCCTATGAAGGCCGTTATATTTTAAAATATATAGATGGCCAAAGAAAACCCGAGGTGAAAGTTTATGATTTATCTTGATAATGGTGCCACTTCTTTAAAAAAACCTCAGGCAGTTGCTGATGCAGTCTATGAGGCTATTGTCTCTGAAAATTATGGCAATCCATCTAGGGGATCCTATGACCAAAGTCTTAATGCCCTAAGGGCCTTGATGGAAGTTAGAATGACTGTGGCTGATTATTTTTCTTTAGATGATCCGCTTAAAGTTGTCCTCAGTCCCAATATTACCTACGCCCTAAATTTTGTAATTAAGTCTTTGTTTAAGGCACCTGACCACATTATTACTTCAGTTAGTGAACACAATTCTGTTCTTAGGCCTCTTTATGACCTTGAAGAAAGAGGAGGATCTCTTTCCTTTTTAGGTCTCAACGAAGATTTTTCTATAAAAATTGAAGACATAGAAAAGCACATTAACAAAAACACCAAGGCCATAGTTATTACTGCAGCTTCAAATGTATCTGGTAAAATAACTGACTTAAAAAAAGTTAGCGAAATTGCCAGAGTCAATAATTTAATTTTAATTATTGACGGAGCCCAATCTGCTGGCTGCCTTGAATTTTCTATGAAAGACTTTGACCAAACTATATTTTGTTTTACTGGCCACAAGTCCCTTCACGGACCTCAAGGAACAGGTGGATGTTTAATTAAGGGAGACTTTGACTTTAGCCAAGTTTTTGCTGGCGGGTCTGGTTTTGATTCCTTTTCCAAACACCAACCAAATGTACTTCCAGAATTATTTGAACCAGGAACTGCAAATGTTCCATCGTTTTTAGGATTAAAGGCTGGAATTGAAGAACTGATTAAAAATCCACCTTACAAAAAAATCCAAGACCTAACTAGGCTTTTGTATACTGAGCTAAAGAAAAATGACAAGTTAGAATTCTATACTTCCTTTACAGAAAAAAATGCCCCTGTTGTTTCATTTAACATTAAGGGCATGGCAGCTAATGAAGTTGGCCAAAGACTTTATGATGAATATGAAATTTGCGTAAGAACTGGTAGCCACTGCGCTCCCCTTTTTCACAAGTGGGTTGGCACAGAAGACCGAGGCATAGTTAGACTGTCACTTTCTTCTTATAATACTGAAGTAGAAATTATGACAGCTGTCAAGGCCATAGAAGAATTATCAAACAAATAAAATTAAATTAAAAAAAAGAGGTGAGACCTTGGACAAAAATAAATCCATTTCTCATCTCTTTTGCTTATTACAAATCTTTTTATTACAAATCTTTTTATTTTAAATCTTTCTCCATCCACAAGTGAGGAATTGTATTGTAGTCAAAGACTTCAGATGTAGGCACATAGCCTAAGTTTTCGTAAAGCCCTTGAGCTGAAACTCTGCCTTGGAGGATGGCCTTCTTATAGCCCTTTTCTCTAATTAGACCTTCAATGAAATTCATTAGGTACTTGCCATAGCCTTGGCCTTGATATTTTTTATCTACAATTAGTGCCTTGACCTGGGCAGTGTCTGCATCTTTTTCTGCATAAAAAACTGTGGCCATGAGACAATCGTCAATATAGCCTCCGTACATATTAACATGAGCATCGCCTGTTAGATCTTCATTTCTAATGTCCATGCCTTGAGGTTTTCTAAAATATTCATTGCGAAGATCAATTGTATCTTCATAGGCTGGCGTTCCGTACTCAATTTTTCTAAGTTCCATCTTTCCCATAAGTCCCTCCCACATATAAGCTTTTTTATATTTTATTCTTTCTTAACATTTTTACCCTAATTTTTTTGTTATAATAGCCTAGAGGTGAATTATGAAATTACTTATAGAAAATATACACAAGTCCTTTGGGTCCAATGATGTTTTAAAAGGAGCTGAAGAAGTTTTCCAAGCAGGACAAATTTACGCCCTCTTAGGTAGAAATGGTTCTGGAAAGACTACTCTTTTTGATATTATTGCCCAAAAGAAAAAGGCAGACGACGGCCAAGTTCTTTTAGAAATTGACGGAGAGACTAGGCCTTTGGTTCAAGAAGACTTATTTTATATGGTTGCCAATCCCCTCCTTCCAAACTTTTTAACTGGCAGGGAATTTTTGCAATTCTTTATAGATGTTAACAAGGAGAGAATTAAAGAAGATAGAAGTCTTGATGAGCTTTTTGATTGGATTGACTTTGACCACTTTGAAAGAGACTATCTGATCCAAACTTATTCTCTAGGAACTAGAAACAAGTTGCAGATGCTAATGTTTCTTCTAATTAAGCCAAATATTATTCTTATGGACGAACCCTTAACATCCCTTGACGTTGTAGTTCAATTGCAAATAAAAAAATTACTTAAGGCCATGGAAAATGACCACATAATTTTATTTTCCACCCACATTCTTCAGCTGGCCACAGACCTTTGCGACCAGTTAGTTATTCTCTCTGACGGAAAGTTATATAAACTTCCTGACGAAAAATTAAAGGACCCTAACTTTGAAGATGAAATAATTAGAATTTTGTCTAAGGCAGGTCCTAAGGGAAAAGAATCTGACATGGCAGCAATTATAGCTGAAGATTCTCAAGTTAATTCAAGAGACAATTATGACCAAGGAGATGAGGCTGATGTTTAATTTTTTCTTAAAGTCAGCTGAGTATGACATTAGGACTATTTTAAATATGGCCTTATATTACTTTAGAAAAATCCCCGTCTTAAATTGGCTGGCTCCTGGATCATCTTACAAAAACGAAAGTCTAAAGAAAACCCTGGTGTTTTTATCTCCTCTGGCTATTTTGATTTTTTCTGTCTTTAGGTCTCTATTTAATATTGGAATTTTAGCCCTCTTTGCCTTGTGGGGCAAGTTAATAATTTCAATTTTTAAAGAAATGGCTTATAGGGATGTATTTTTAAATTTAGCCTTAGTGGTTTCCATCCTTGAATTTTCAAAGTGCTTTTTTATAAATAATAAGGACAAGTCACTGATTTATTACAATCTCTTCAAGGTCGACCCTAGGACAATATTTATAGCCAATCACTTTATTAACTTACCTATAAAGACTTTGGCTAGCTTTTTGGCCCTGGCCCTTGTAGGAAGACTTGCAGGATTTTCTCTAAACCTTGCTCTTTCTTTAGCTTTCCTTTCCTATCTGACTTCAAGTATTTATAATTATATAAATGCCAGGCTCCTTGCTAGGAAGGTATTAAGCGAAAGTAGATTGACTATGTTAGGCTTCCCTGCAGTTCTATTAATGCTTGTGGCCTTTACAGCTATGGTTTTCTTTAATATATCTGCCGAGTTTTTGCTTGAAAATTTTTACTTTAAATTGGGCATGCTTGTCCTTGGTCTTTTATCTTTAATAGGCCTAATGAAATTTTCAGGCTACTCTATTATTTTAAATGACCTGAGCCAAGACTACCAAAATATTACAACTTATAAGGACAAAAAGAAGGAAGCCATTGCCAAGGCCAATAAACTTAAAGTAGAAGACTTTGAAGCCTCAAAGGCCCACTTAAATAAAAATCTTTCTGGCTACAAGTTATTAAATGAACTCTTCTTCCAAAGGCACAGGAGACATATACTAAAGCCAATAATTATGAAAGCATCGATTTTAGCTGTTATAGTTTTGATTTTAATAGTTCTTCCCTTTATTCCAATTAAGGGTCTGCAAGAAGAAATCTCAGCTGACTATGGCAGCTTGCTAGTAAAAAGACTAACTGGCATTTTGCCTTTTGTATCTTATTTGTTATTTGTAAATGAATCTATAATAAGAACTATGTTTGCAAATTGTGACCAGGCTCTAATGCAATATGGTTTTTATAGAAGGCCCAAGGACCTGTTAAAAATGTTCTTTCTAAGACTGCAAAAATTAGTTTTCTGGAATAGCTTAGTCCTACTTCCAGGTTTGGTATTTTTAATCTTGATGAATAAAGTTCATTCAGCTGGCCTTGAAGACTGTATAATTTTAGGAGTGCAATTTTTGGCCCTTTGGGTTTTCTTTTCAGTTCACACTTTGTTCCTTTATTATATTTTTCAACCTTACAACGACGCCCAAGAAGCCAAAAGCCCAATTTACTTTATTATTAACCTGGCAGTCTACTATGTTTGTTACTTTACCATGCAGCTAGGCCTTGAAGGTCCACTGATTGCTCCAATCTTTATTGGGGCATCTTTAGTCTATTCAATTCTAGCCCTAGTTTTAGTTTATAAGTTGGCACCAAAGACCTTTAAGGTAAAAATTGAAAGATCATAAAGAGAAGTTTCATACTTCTCTTTTTTTTTGAGAGAAATTTTTCTAAGCTTGAAAATTTTTTCTAAAAAAGTCTTTGACTGAAAAGGTTTTCTGTTTTATAATTACTGAATGGAGGTTGATTAAATTGAAAAAAACTAAGGATATAATTGTCGTTGGCTTTGCCCTTTTTGCCATATTTTTAGGAGCGGGCAACTTGATCTTTCCACCAACACTTGGTCATATAGCTGGCAAGGGCTGGCCTTTTACTATGCTAGGCTTTATGCTTACAGGAGTTGGCCTACCTGTTTTAGGAGTTATTGCAATTGCCAAGGCTGGCGGTCAAACAACTGACGTCTTTAAACATTTAGGCGACAAGGCTGCAGGTATTTTAACATTTTTAATTTTACTTGCTATTGGACCCCTACTTGCAATTCCTAGAACTGCTGCTGTTACATACGAAATTGGTGTCAAACCAGTTTTTAATATCAGCCCAGTTATTTCGGCTCTAATATTTTTTGCCGTTGTCTTATACTTTACACTAAATGCCATGTCTGTTGTAGACAAAATTGGCTCTATTTTAACGCCGCTACTTTTAGTGGTCTTGGCAATTTTAATTATTGTGGGAATAACTAGGCCCCTTGGTCAACCTGTAGACACTGGCAATACCCAACACTTCCTTAGAGGTTTTGAAGAAGGTTATCAAACAATGGACGGCCTTGGATCCTTGGTTTTAGCTACGATTATTATCCAAGCTGTAGTTCAAAAGGGCTACACTGACCAAAAACAAAAATTTCAAATGACAGTTTTCGCAGGAATAATTGCAGCAATTGGATTATTTTTAGTTTACGGTGGTTTTATTTATCTAGGAGCTACTGCTTCTGGAGTTTTATCCAAGGACCTTTCAAGGGCTAACCTGCTTATAGCCTTAGTAAATGGAATCTTAGGCGACAAGGGCAATGTCATTTTAGGCCTGGCAATTTCACTGGCTTGTTTGACAACAGCTGTTGGCCTAACTGCAACTGCAGGAAATTTCTTCTCCCAAGTCTTCCACGATAAGATTTCTTACAAGGGAGTTGTGTGGATTGTCTGTGGCTTCTCGGCCTTTTCTGCCATTAATGGAGTTGATACCCTAATAAACTTTGCCGTTCCAATTTTAACTGTCCTTTATCCAGTTACAATTGTAATTATAACCATGTTCCTCTTTGATGGACTTATTAAACACAAGTCAGCTTATAGGGGTGCATCTCTAGGAGCTTTAATTGTTTCACTAAGCCAAAATATTTTAAATGCAGAAGACAAGATCAACTATCTTTTAGAAAAACTTAGACTTAGTCCCTTCTTTGCAAACATTACGCCTCAAGGAGTCAACTTCGATACTCCAATTGCCGTAATTGAATCCTTGCCTCTTTCTTCAAAGGGCTTTGCTTGGATAGTGCCAGCAATTGTCTTAGGCATAGTCTTTGCTCTTGTAGAAAGAACCAAGGACCACAAATAAATTTTTTCAAATAAAAATAGCTAGGACCAAAAAGGTCTTAGCTATTTTTTTACGCTTTTTACTTGTCTAAAGATTTTAAAAAGTTTTCGATTAGA
This sequence comes from uncultured Peptoniphilaceae bacterium, assembly GCA_964346535.1. Taxonomy (GTDB): domain Bacteria; phylum Bacillota; class Clostridia; order Tissierellales; family Peptoniphilaceae; genus Neofamilia. The sequence continues at coordinate 5,939 of CAYFUN010000028.1, read as the reverse complement.
GTCCAATATTCATCTGGATATTTAAAGGGTCCTTGGCAGTGGATTGAATCTGTAAAAATGTGTTTTTCTCTTCTTGCATTCATTAGCTGATAAACCCTGTCTACATTTTCAACTGGCACAAAGTCGTCTTTGTCTCCGTGAATTAAAAGTCCTGGTAACTTTGTATTTTTTATTCCTTCACTTGCATCAACTTCTTTAAAGCTGTAACCTCCAATAAGTTTTGTCATTATAGATGCAGGTGGAATGACTAAAAATTTTGGCAGGCCGTAAAGTTTTTTAAGTTGGTGGCTGAAAATTTCTTCTAGTTTTATATAACCTGAGTCTTCTATAAAAGCTGAAACACTAGCTGGCAGTCCCTTGCCTAAAGAGTTTAAAACTGTAGCTGCTCCCATGGAAATTCCAAAGAGAATAATCCTCGCTTCAGGATATTCTGCAGACAATTTTTCTGCCCAAAGCACTAGGTTGTCTGAGTCAAAACCTCCCATAGAAATTGTCTTGCCTTCAGACTTGCCATGGCCAAGTAAGTCTATAGCAAGAACATTGTAACCCATTTCAAAAAACTTCTTTGTGTATATGGACATGGCTCTCCCACTTAGAAGATAGCCGTGAACTACAATAACCCAGTCCTTGGCATTTTCGTTAATAAGTTTATAGCCAACTAAGTTTTCTCCACGATTTGATTTTATAGAAGTCTCGATGGCCCTTGCATCAAACCAGGCGTTTTCGTTTTTACTTTCATCAAAGCCGTTTACTGACCTGTTACCTTCCATAACGCTGGTCTTGTCAGATTTGGCGTTAAGGGAAATGTTATAAAAGTAAAGGCCAATTAATAAATAAATTACACAAAGGCCTAAAAGTATATAAAGTATAATCATCTTACCAGTCTCCGTTAAAGACATACTTGTCTAGCCTATCAAAGGCTTCAACTAACTTTGCAAAAGGCAGACTTAGGTTTACTCTAATTGTGTGGTCCATCATAAAAGGTCTGCCGTCTTGCCAAATAACTCCATACTCAACTGCCCTGTTTAAAAGCTGGTCATGACTTTTATTGTTGGCCTCTTCCCAATCTTTGGTATTTAAATAAAGGACATAGGTTCCTTGAGGCCTAGCTAGGCTAACCCCTTGGAAATTTTTTTCAATAAAGTCAATTGCATAGGAAACATTTTTTCCAAGGACGGATCTCAACTCATCTACATAGGCGGATCCCTCGTCACTGTAGGCGCCAATTAAGGCAGCACAAGACAGGACGTTTTGGCGATTGTAGGCAGTTCTCTCAACTTCACGGTCAATTCTCGCCTTTAAATAAGGATTGAAAACTAAATGATAGGCGCCAATAAAGGCCGCTAGGTTAAAGGTCTTTGAAGGTGCGTAGGTTGTTACAGTTCTCATTTTTGCATCTTCATTTATTGACCAAGCTGGTATATGGACATTGTCATCTAAAATTAAGTCCGACCAAATTTCATCTGTAATAACATAAACGTCATTTTTCTTAAAAACTTCATATGCCCTTTCTAATTCTTCCCTAGTCCAAACTCTGCCTGATGGATTGTGAGGAGAACAGAAAATTGCCAGATTAATATTGTTTTCCTTGATTTTTCTGTCCATGTCTTCGTAGTCCATGCGCCAAATATTATTTTCATCTAAATAAAGATTAGAAAAAACTGGATTATAGCCATTGGCCTTCATAGTATTAATAAAGCCAACATAAGACGGAGCGTGAATTAGTACATTGTCTCCAGAGGCTGCAAGGACTCTGGCTATAGATGCAATGCCACCTAGGACTCCATTTTCGTAAGATATGTTTTCTCTTTCTATGTCTACTCCATTTCTCATTTTTTGCCAGGAGATAATTGCATCAAAGTATTCATCTGGAGTTATAAAGTAACCAAAAATCGGATGGTCCAGTCTCTTTTTCACTGCTTCAACTGCTGCAGGTACAGTTGGAAAACTCATATCTGCAACCCACATAGGAATTTTATCAAAGCCTTCCCTGGTCTCGACGTCGGGAAAGTGATTTTCTTCTAAGGCCCTGGCGTTGGTATTAGTCCTGTCAATATAAGTTTCAAAATCAAATTTGTAAGTCATTTCATCTTCCTTTCTCTATTACTATTTTCAAAATATAAATTACTAGATTTCTTGGCAAGCTATTCAGGCTCTTTATTTTTTATTTTTAAGTCTTGGCCTTGAAAAAATTACTTGCTTTCTTATTCTATTATATAGTATTTAAAAAAATATTTCATTAGGCCAGCTTAATTTATACTTAAAATCATCTAATATATTTTAGCTGTTTTTAAATTTTTTAAAATTTTTTCTCATTCTTATAAAATATTTTTGCAACCCTTTTCCTTTTCCTTGAATTGTTAAATTTTCTGCTGTATAATGATTTTGTGAGTTAAAAACTTAATATAGTTATTTTAGGCTTATAGGTTGCCTAAAAACCTAAAAACATTTTAAGGAGATGCTTAAATGAAGAGAATATTAATTACAGGTGCCAGTGGACAAATTGGTACCGAACTAGCCAACTACTTAGGAAATATTTACGGTAGAGACAACATTCTCGCCACAAATCGTTCAGAAAAAAATCTAGAAGCCCTTGGCGACATCCGTTTCGAAAGCTTAGATGTTACTGACGGCCAAAGATTATTTGACCTAGCCAAGGACTTTAAGGCAGACACAATTGTAAACCTTGCTGCCATCCTTTCAGCTAGAGGAGAAAAAATGCCACAAGCAACTTGGGACGTTAATGTAAACGGAATTATTAACTCTCTTGAAGCTGCAAAAGAACTAGGAGCCCAAGTATTTGTTCCATCTTCAATAGCAGCCTTTGGCGAAGGAACTCCCCTTGATAATACTCCACAAGTAACTATTCAAAGACCTAACACCATGTACGGTGTAACTAAAGTTGCTGGAGAAATTCTTTGCGACTACTACTTCCACAAATTTGGCGTAGACGTAAGAGGAGTTCGTTATCCTGGAATTATTTCTCACGAAACTCTTCCTGGAGAAGGTACAACTGACTATGCAGTTCACATTTACTATGACGCAATTAAAAAAGGCGCCTACACTTCCTACATTGCAGAAGGAACTCAAATGGACATGCTTTATATGCCAGACGCCCTTAAGGCAGTAGTTGATTTAATGGAAGCAGATCCTGCTAAATTAATTCACAGAAATGCCTTTAACATAACTGCCATGAGTCTAACACCAGAAATTCTTGATGCAAGCATTAAAAAATATATGCCTGACTTTAAACTAGACTACGATGTAGACCCAGTTAGACAAGCAATTGCAGAAAGCTGGCCAAATTCTCTTGACGACTCAGCAGCTAGAGAAGAATGGGGCTGGAATCCAGAATATGACTTAGACAAAATGACTAAGGACATGTTAGAAAACTTAGAAAAGAAATTAAAATAATATAGAATAAGGAGATTTTAAAATGAGCGTACACGATCTAAAATTTTTAGAAGAAAAAGTTGACCAACTTAAAAAAGACGGAGTTTATCGTACTCTTCCAGTTCTAGAAGGCAAAAACTCATCAACAATTATCCTTGATGGCAAGGAAATGGTAAATTTATCTTCAAACAACTACCTTGGCCTAGCCAGCCATCCAAAACTAAAAGAAGCAGCTATTAAGGCCATAGAAGAATATGGAGTTGGTGCTGGTGCTGTTAGAACAATAATTGGTAACATGGACCTGCACGAAAACCTAGAAAAAACTTTAGCAAAATTCAAGAAGACACCTAGAGTTTTTATCTACCAATCAGGCTATGATTGTAATGTTGGAACAGTTCAAGCCATAGTTGAAAAGGGAGACCTAGTAATTTCTGACGAACTAAACCACGCATCTATTATCGACGGTATTAGAATGACCAAGGCTGACAAGGCCATCTTCAAACACTCTGACATGGAAGACCTTGAAAGAGTTTTAAAAGAAAATGCTGGCAAGTACAAGACTATGTTAATTATAACTGACGGCGTATTCTCAATGGACGGCGACCTTGCAAAACTTCCTGAAATAGTTGCCCTTGCAGAAAAATATGGCGCTTTAACTTATGTAGATGACGCTCACGGCTCAGGAGTTATGGGTAAACATGGGGCAGGAACAGTTGACCACTTTGACCTAAATGACAAAGTTGACTTTGTAATTGGAACTCTATCAAAGGCTATTGGAGTTAAAGGCGGCTATGTAGCTTGTAACGAAGCAGCTTACCAATGGCTAAACCACAGGGCTAGACCAGTTCTATTCTCTACTACCCTATCACCTGGCGACACAGCAGCTTGTATAGCATCAGTTGAACTGCTAATGGAATCAGATGAGCTACAAAAGAAACTTTGGGACAATGCCAAATACTTTAAAGAAAGACTTGGCAAACTTGGCTTTAACACTGGCCATTCTGAAACACCAATTACTCCAGTAATAATTGGCGACGAAGCTAAGACTATGGAATTTTCTAAAAAACTTAGAGAATACGGAGTGTTTGGATCAGCAATTGTCTTCCCAACAGTTCCAAAGGGAACAGGCAGAGTTCGTTGCATGATTTCAGCAGCTCACTCAAAAGAAGAATTAGACAAGGCAGTAGCAGCCTTTGAAAAAGCTGGCAAAGACATGGGAATAATCTAATAAAGATTTTGATTTTAACGAGGGACTTAAATTTTAAGTCTCTCTTTTTTTGAAAAAATTTAAAATTCCTTGTCACATTTTGTGGCCTAGGCCGTTATATATATGAAACATCTTTATGGTAGAATGAAGATGAGGAGGAAGCATGCTATTAGTATTTTTAAATCTAGACCAAGAAGACAAGGACTTTGTCTCTTACCTTTATAAAAACTACAAGGACCGCCTTTACAGTTTTGCCTTGTCTCTCTTAAAAAACAAGGCAGATGCAGAAGACGCCTTGTCTGCAACATACATAAAAATTCTTGAAAACATAGAGAGAATAAAGTCTATTCCAGAAGAAAAAGTCTCATCTTATATTTTTGTAATTCTCTACAACCAGGCCATGGATATTTTTCGCCACAAAAATAAATTTTCTGAAATTGAAAATTTTGACCAGCTAGTAGACGAGAAAAATCCATCGACCTATGACCAAGTTGAGACAAAGCTCTTAGTGGCAGACTTGTTAAAACACATTAAGGCCCTGCCCTTAGATGACCAAAGACTTTTAATTTTAAAATATAAATACGACATGCCCTATAAGGATATTGCCAAGCTATTAAATATAAGTCTGGAGGCAGCTAGAAAGAGAAAAGAAAGACTTGTAAAAACTTTAGAAATTAAACTTAAAGGAGATGATAAAAGTGACTGAGAAAAATATGGATTTACTACTAGGCCAAGCCCTTGACCTTAGATTTCAAGAGCAAATAAATCTTTCATTAAAAGAAGAAAAATCTGTTTACGAAAATAATCTAAAGCTTAGAGACTTAGAAAGATTAGTTGACCTAATAAAAATTTTGCCAGCAGACTTGCAGACAATTCTTTTAGAAAAACACTACTTTAAAAACCCACCTTCTAACCTAGATAAAATATTTACCATAGAAGATCCTAGAGAAAAATACTCCTGGACTTTAGATCTACTGTCTCAAAGCCTAGGCCTAGACGAACATCTTATAAGTGATAAGGACCTAGACCTAGCCTGTCACTTGCTAATGAATACTTATAAAGATAAAGTTTGTAGGATGCCAACAACTTCCTTTGACCCATCTAAGGCCTTTAGAAAAAAGATGCAAGACCTAGGATTAAAAATCCAAGAACCAAGAAGGCAAATGCTAAAAAAAGTCGCCGTAATCTTCCTATTCCTTGCAGGATCTATCTCTTTGTTTTTCTCCATAAACACAGCAGCCAGGTCCAAGGTCTACGACTGGATAATAAAAGACTTTGGCACCCATTCAACCTTTAGCTTTGTTCAGCTAGAGGAAACAGACGAAGAAATTTTGGGCCT
>CAYFUN010000027.1:0-17926 GCA_964346535.1 uncultured Peptoniphilaceae bacterium | reverse complement strand
TTAAAGACGGTTTAATAGCCGTCTTTTTTATATTTGCAAGAACACTCTTAATTATTTAAAACTATAAAAACAAATTTCAAAATCCCAGTTAATTATTTCCCATAAAACATTAGACGATAGGTCCTTAAAATGTTATAATTTCATTGTATGCAAATATTTAGAAAAATATAGAGAAGAAGGTTATAATTTATGAAAGAGGCTATAATTTTAGCTAGCCAAATTACCAAGGACTTTGTTTCTAATAGGTCTCTTTTAGTTCACGAACTTTTAGACAGGCCTATTCTAAATATACTAGTAGACCAGTTAAAGGATGCAGGTATAGAAAAGGTGGTCTTCCTTGCCGATGAAGATGATAGAGATTTAAAAGAAGCCATGGACCTAGTTGACATGGACTGTGTATATCAAGAAGTCTCAGCGACTAAAGAAATTAGTTTTTCTTCTTTGGGCTTTGAAGATGATGCTGACCTTTTAATATTTTCAAGCTTTTGTCCCTTTATAGGTGGAGAGGTCTTAGGAGATTTTCTTAAAAAAGCCAAGGACAAGGGAGCAGTAAGCTTAATAGACGAAAAATATAAGTCAGACCTAGGGATTTTTTACTTTGAAGGAAATCTTCTAAAGAACATGCCTTTAGATTTTTTTGATTTTAGTAGATTAGGAGACCAAATTAGACCTGACGGTTTTGACTTTGTCTCTAAAGACCTTGATCAAGATTGCCTTGTTATAAAAACCAGATCAGACTTTTATAAGGCCCAAGAACTTTTAAGAAAAAACATTCTTGAAAGGCTAGTTGACTCTGGAGTTAATATTATTGATTTTAATTCAACTATAATTGGACCTGGGGTCGAAATTGGTATAGACACAACAATTTATCCTGGAGCTAGGATTTTAGGTCAGACTAAAATTGGATCTGCTTGTATTATTGAAGGCGACACTTCTATAATTAATTCCACTGTAGGAGACGGCTGTCAAATTAAGGCTTCATATATATGTGATTCAGAAGTCCATAATGAAGTTACAATTGGTCCATTCGCCCAACTTAGACCTCAGTCTATTGTCAGGTCCAAGGCCCATATTGGCAACTTTGTTGAACTTAAGAAAACTGATTTTGGAGAAAATTCTAAGGCAGGTCACTTGGCCTACTTAGGTGACTCTATTGTCGGCCAGGATGTAAACATTAGCTGCGGTGTTATTACTGCCAACTATGATGGCAAAAACAAACACCAAACTCTTATTGAAGACAAGGCCTTTATAGGGTCTAATGCAAATTTAATCGCCCCTGTTAGGGTGGCTGAAAGTGCTTTTGTAGCTGCTGGCTCAACTATTACCAAGGATGTAGACAAAGATGCCTTGGCTATAGAAAGGGCTCAGCAGGTTAATATAAAAGATTGGGTAAAAAGAAGAAAATTGAAGTAATTGGAGGATAGTATGAAAAAGAATATCTATGGAGATTTAAGTATTATTTCAGGGAATGCAAACATTCCACTTGCAAAGGACATTTGCAAATATTTAGGAGTAGAGCTAAGCGATACAGCTATTAACCACTTTAAAGATGGAGAAATCAGCTTAAATATTGCAGACTCAACAAGAGGGGCTGATGTTTTTATAATTCAACCTACTTCAAAGCCAGTTAATGATAATTTAATGGAACTGTTAATTTTAATTGACGCCTTAAAGAGGGCATCTGCAGGTAGAATTAACGCAGTTATTCCTTATTATGGCTATGCTAGACAAGATAGAAAGACTAAGGCCAGAGAACCTATTACATCAAAGTTAGTTGCCGATTTATTAACTACAGCTGGTGCAGACAGGGTTATAACTATGGACCTACACGCTGGACAAATCCAAGGTTTCTTTGATATTCCAGTAGACCATCTTTCAGCACTAGAACACTTATCAGATTATTTTAAAGACAAGGTACAAGAAGAAGGCGACTTTGTTGTAGTTTCTCCAGACCTAGGAGGAGTAACTAGAACTAGAAAGTTTGCCAACTATTTAAATCTTCCAATTGCTATTATAGAAAAAGTTAGACCAAGACCAAATGAAAATGAAGTTATGAACATCATCGGTGAAATTGAAGGCAAAAATGTTATTATGGTCGACGATATTATTGATACAGGCGGTACAATTTGCAAGGCTGCTGAAGCTCTTAAGAAAAGAGGAGCTAAGAAAATTTATGGCGCTGCTACCCACGGAGTTTTATCTGACAGTGCAGTAGACAGAATTCAAAATTCAGCCTTAGAAGAATTTGTTATCACTGATACTATTAACCAACCAGAAGAAAATAAAAAATCTAAGATTAAAATTGTTTCTGTTGGCGGCTTAATTGCCCAAGCTATTGATAGAATTCACAACAACGAATCTATTTCAGTTATTTTTGGATAAGAGTGAAGGTTATAGCAGGACTAGGAAATCCAGGCAAGGACTACCAAAGAACTAGGCATAATGTAGGCTTTATGGTTATAGACAAGCTTATAGAAAAACTTTCAGCCTCTCCTTATAAGATCAAGCACCAGGCTTTAATTGCTGAAGCCTCAATAAAGGGGGAGAAGGTTCTATTAGTCAAGCCTCAAACTTATATGAACAACAGTGGAGACTCATTAAAGGAAATTTTAAATTTCTACAAGGTCTCTCCTGAAGACTTAATTGTCATCTACGACGATATAGATATTGGATTTTCTACAATAAGAATTAGAAAAAAAGGTTCAGCAGGCAGCCACAACGGGATGAAGTCAATTATTTACCAAATCCAAGCTGATACTTTCCCAAGAATTAGAATTGGAGTTGGAGAAAAACATCCTAACCAAGACTTGGCAAACTTTGTCTTATCAAATTTTTCTAGCGAAGAATTTAAGGAAATAGACAGCGCAGTTGACTATGCAGCTAAGGCAGCCATAGCCATTGTTGAAGATGGCCTGGACCAGGCAATGAACAAATATAATATAAAGAAATAAATTTTAGGCCCATATTATAAGTGGGCCTTTATAAATACTAATATGAAAAACTTTTTAGCAGATCCCCTGCTAGGCTTGGATTCCTATAAGAACCTCCTAGCAGATATAAAAAATAAAAAACAAGTTATTGCAGTTAACGGAGTACTAGAAGAGGCCCTGGGCCACTTTATTTACTCTGTATTTGCTCATGGGCAAAAACGAAAAATCTTTATAATTTCCTATTCAGACCTAAGGGCCAAGAGAATATACGAAGATCTAAAAAGTTTGGGCTTAGACAAGGCCTATTACTTTCCAAAAAGAGAGGATTTTTTCTACAGGTCAATAGCCAGGTCAGCTGATACATCTAATGATCAACTAAAGGCCATGTGGGCCCTGGAAAACGAAGACGAACTTATTGTTGCCACAGGCTATGAAGGCCTTTTAAACAAGCTAATGACTCCAGACAAGTTTTCAAAACTTTCTTTTTCTATAAACCTCGACCATAGAATTGACCTAGGAGACTTGGGGAAAAAACTTTTACTTGCAGGCTATGAAAATGTTCCAGCAGTTGAAGGCAAGGGCCAATTTTCAATTCGAGGTGGCATTGTAGATATTTTTCCACCACTGGCAGCAAATCCCTATAGGATTGAACTTTTTGATGACGAAATAGATTCTATCAGGGACTTTGACGTCCTCAGTCAAAGATCAATAAATAATTTAGAAGAAATTTATATTTGCCCAGCTAGCGAAAATATTTTAGATGAAGCAGACAGAGACCTAGCAATAAAGGGCCTAGCAAGTGAATTAAAGGCTACAAAAATTAAAGACGTCCAAGTTCTTTCAAACCTAGAAGGAAAATTTGCTGAAATAAGCGACAGGCTGGAAAACAAACTTTTTATAAAAAACCTAGACCTGGTTTTGCCCTATGTAGACCAAGAAAAGCTAGGATCAATCTTAGCCTATACAGACGAAGATACGCTCTTTTTTATTGACGAGCCAAGGCGAATAGATGAGTCAGCCTTAGAAAACTCCAAGGATTTTAAAAATAGATTTTCAGATCTTTTATTGGCAGGAGAAGTACTGCCAGGCCATGAAAATTCACTTTATAATTATGATGAAATTATTCCTTCCATAGAGAAGAACACCAAAGTAACATTTTCAAATATTTTAAGAGACAACAAACACTTTAAGCCTCAGTCAATTTTAAACTTCCATATGAAGGCCATAACTTCTTATAACGGCAGGATGGATATTTTTAAAGAAGAAATTGACAGGTACTTGTACAGGGGCTACAAAATTGCAATTCTTGCAGGAGATAAAAAGAGATTAAACAGATTAGACCTTAGCCTTACAAGCCTTGGGGTCAAAGCATCTATAGCAGAGTCTTTAGACGAGTCTCTACATTCATCTCAAATTCTTTTATCGGACCTTTCTGTCCGCCAAGGTTTTGAATATTCAGACTTAAAATTTTCTCTAATGAACCAAAGGGAAATTTATGGGACCTCTCAAAAACAAAAAAAGACTCCTAGAAAAAAGACCAAAAAAGAAGGAGCCATAACAGACTTTGCAGACATAGAAATTGGCGACTATGTAGTCCACGAAAACAACGGAGTTGGAATTTATCAAGGCTCTTATAAGCTCCAAGTCCAAGGAGTAACTAGAGACTATATTTTAATTCAATACAGGGGAGCAGACAAGCTCTACATTCCTACAGACCAGCTGGGAATGATCCACAAGTATATAGGAACTGGCGACAAAAAACCTAAGGTCAACAAGCTAAACTCAGTTGAATGGACTAAGACCAAACTCAAGGCCCAAAAGTCCATTGACGACATGGCAGATGAGCTAATAAAACTTTATGCTGCCAGACAGGCCAAGGAAGGCTATCAGTTTTCTAAGGACACCCTGTGGCAGGAAGAGTTTGAAGATGCCTTTCCTTATGAAGAAACTGATGGCCAGCTTCAAGCAAGTGCAGAAATAAAAGCAGACATGGAAAAAAAAGCGCCAATGGACAGGCTTCTTTGTGCGGACGTTGGCTATGGCAAAACAGAAGTTGCCCTTAGGGCAGCCTTTAAGGCAGTAATGGATGGCAAGCAAGTTGCAATTTTAGTTCCAACAACAATTCTTGCCCAGCAACATTACAACACAATGGTAGAAAGATTTAGAGACTTTCCAGTGACAATTGGACTCCTATCTCGCTTTAGGTCTAAAAGCCAAGTGGACAAGGACATTAAAGGACTTAGAAATGGGTCCTTAGACATAGTAGTAGGAACTCATAGACTCTTATCAAAAGATGTAGTTTTTAAAGACCTGGGCCTTTTAATTATTGACGAGGAGCAGAGATTTGGAGTTAGGCACAAGGAAACACTAAAAATGCTCAAAGAAAATGTAGACACCCTTACTCTAACAGCAACTCCAATTCCAAGGACTCTACAAATGTCTATGATTGGCATAAGAAATATGTCTCTAATAGAAGAGCCGCCAGAAGAAAGATTTCCAGTTCAAACTTATTTGGCAGAATATAATCCTTCTATGATTAGAGAGGCAATCCTTAGAGAAATTGACAGGGAGGGCCAGGTTTATTTCTTGCATAATAAAGTTTCAGACATAGACAAGGTCGCCCTTGAACTTCAAGCCCTGGTGCCAGAGGCCAGCTTCTTAGTTGCCCACGGGCAAATGTCAGAAAGGGCCTTAGAAAATGCCATGATGGGCTTTTTAGAAAGAGAAGCAGATGTTTTAGTTTGTACTACAATTATAGAAACAGGCCTAGACATTCCAAATGTAAATACAATAATTATAAATGACGCAGACCGCTTTGGCCTCTCTCAACTTTATCAGCTTAGAGGCAGGGTTGGCAGGTCCAACAAAATTGCCTATGCCTATATAACCTATCCTAGAGACAAACAGCTAAGCGAAGTTTCAGAAAAGAGACTGACAGCCATAAAAGAATATACAGAGTTTGGCTCAGGTTATAAAATTGCCATGAGAGACTTAGAAATTCGTGGGGCAGGAAATATTTTATCCTCCCAACAACATGGCCACATAGACAATATTGGCTACGACCTCTATTTAAGTTTATTAGAAGATGCAATGAAAAAACTTAAGGGAGAAGAAGTTAAAGACATTAACGAAACTACAATTGATTTAAATATCGAAGCCTTTGTTCCAGAAGCTTATATCAGAGACCAAAGACAAAGACTGGAATTTTATAAAAAGATTTCCCTAATAGAAAACGACGAAGACTATTCAGACCTAATTGCAGAGGCCATAGACAGGTACGGCGACCTACCAGAGGCAACATCAAACCTAATAGACATATCTCAAATTAAATTTATTGCCAACCAAAAGGGAGTAGAAATAATAAGCGGTGACGCAAATAAAATTCGTATAAAGTTTAAGGAAGACAAGGTCTTAGACTTAAAATCACTAAACAACCTAATAGCAATTTTTTCAAACAAGGTTAGCTTTAACACCAAGGGCCAAGTCTCTATAGAGCTTAGTCCAGGCAAGTACCCACTAGAAGAATTAAAAGACCTTTTAGCAAATATTGTCTGATTATTATGTGAAAATTGCACAAATATAAAAAAACATGTTATAATAATTAGGATTTAAAAAGGAGAGTTAAATGAAAAGAAAAAGTTTATTATTAATTTTAGCCCTTATGCTAGTGCTAACTGCTTGTGGCAACAAGGGTGCAAAAGACGGAGTAGCAGCAACAGTAGACGGAGTGGAAATTCCACAAAAGACCTTTGACCTTTACTATGGCATCAAGAGACAACAAGTAGTTGCACAAATTGGTGAAGAAGGTTTAAAACAACCAATGGACAAGCTTGAAAGATCAGCTGGAGAAATTCTAAGAGAAAATATTTTAAATTCTCTTATTTCCAACCAAGTAATTTTAAATGCAGCCAACAATGAAGACCTTGGAGACATTGATGCTAAAGTAGCAGAACAAATTAATATGGAAAAGGAAATGGCTGGAGAAGATTTTTTCAAAGAAAATCTTGCAGCAATTGGCCTTACAGAAGAAGAATACAAAAATGTATTAAAAGAAAATACTATTGTAAACGAATATATAAACAAGAAAATGGAAGGCTATGAAGTAAGTCAAGAAGAAAAAGAAAAATTCTTTGAAGAAAACAAGGATGCCTTCTACGAAAGATCAGCTAGACACATTCTTGTAGAAACAGAAGACGAAGCCAACAAGGTTTTACAAAGACTAAAAGATGGAGAAGACTTTGCTGAACTAGCAAAAGAACTTTCTGAAGACCCAGGCTCAGCAGCCCAAGGTGGAGACCTAGGTTTCTTCCCACAAGGTAGAATGGTTGCTGAATTTAATGACTTTGTATTTGGAAATAATGTTGGTGACCTATCTGATCCAATAAAGTCAGATTTTGGCTACCATATAATTGAAATCACAGGTGAAAAATCAACTCTTGCAGACTTTGAAGAAGAAATTGAAGCAGAAGTTAGAAGCCAAATGTTTGTAGACGAAATGGAAGCCTTAGAGAAAAAAGCTAAGATCAAAAAGATCTACGACGTTGCCAACGAACCAGAGTCTATATTAGAAAAACTAGAAGTTGAAAAAGACATGGAAGAAAAAATAGAAGAAAGCACTGAAGAAAATTCTGAAAACAAAGAAGAAAATTCAGAAGAAGCTCCAGAAGCTGAAAAAGAAAACAAAGGTAATTAGTTTATAAGACCACTGGGTTAGCTCAGTGGTTTTTTATTTGAAAAAATCCTATAATGATTTAAAAAATTTTTATAAATAAAGAAAAAACTAGAAAAAATAAAAAAACTCAGGGAAATGCTGATAAAATCAATAAATTTAAAGATTTTCCCTAGACAAATAAGAAAAAATTATGTAAAATTATAGAGAGGTGAAAAATGGGACAGATACTAGTAATTGGTTTAGGTTCAACAGATATATCTGCCATCTCAAAAGAGATAAGAGAAAAGTTACAAGGCGATAAAAAAATTTTTGTTAGAACTAAATTTCACCAGGCTATTAAAGACTTAGAAAAAGACTTTAACCTAAACTTCCTTGACTTCTTTTATGAAGAAGAAGAGGACATAGAAAAAGTTGATAAGAAAATTGCCAGCTACTTAAAAGACCAGGCTGCTCAAGGAGACATAATTTATTTAGTGCCAGGCTCACCCTTTGTACTAGAAAAAGCAGTTGACCTAATGCTTAAAGAAGGAATAGACCTAGACTTTATTAATAACCAAGCTGCTTGCGACTTAGTTCTTGAAAGTCTTAAACATATAACTAGTGGCTACAAGACAATATCTGCCAAAGACTATAGCATTTTTAAAACAGATTATAGCTTAGACCTTTTAATCCAAGAAATTGACGACGAGTATGTCTTAGATGAACTTATAATAAAGTTATTAGATTCTTATCCAGGATCTACAAAATTTGCTTTAATAAAAGATGCTGGACTTGCTAGCGAAGAACTTTATACAGATAAGTTAGAAAATTATTCTAGAAAAATTTATCCCAACCACCAAACATCTCTTTTGATTTACAAGCCAGAGGAAAAAGTTTATTCCTTTGCTGATCTGTTAGAGACAACAGATACCCTAAGAGGACCTGAAGGTTGTCCTTGGGACATTGAACAAGACCACAAAAGTCTGAGACAAGATCTTTTAGAAGAGGCCTATGAACTAGTTGCTGCAATAAATAAGGAAGACGTAGATAATATTTGTGAAGAGCTAGGCGACTTGCTTTTTCAAGTCACTATTCACTCGCAAATTGCCTATGAAAATGGTGATTTTTCCATCTACGATGTCATAAATAGGGTTAATAATAAATTAATTTTTAGGCATCCCCATGTTTTTGGCGATTTAACACTTGACAAATCGTCTAAAGTATTGCAAAATTGGGATAGTATCAAGTATTCTTCAAGAGAAGTTAATAAATTTTGGCAAAGGTTAGAAGGATCTAAGGGAAATCCATCAACCCTTTGGGCCTATGATATTATAGACAAGGTTACTAGAATAGGTTTTGATTGGACCGAGAGAGAAGAAATTTTAGCCAAAGTAAAAGAAGAATATGAAGAAGTTGTAGAAGCCCTTGATTCGCCTGTAGAGCTAGAAGAAGAACTAGGTGATTTATTATTTACTGTAGTTAATCTCTGCCACTACCTAGGCTATGAAGCTGAGCTTTTATTAACAGCTGCCTGTGAAAAATTCATAGGAAGATTTAAAGTGATGGAAGACCTTGCTGAAAAGGAAGACCTAGATATAAAAGAAGTTGGAAAAGATAAACTAGAAGACCTTTGGCAGAATTCCAAGCACAAAGAGGAAGTTATATAATGTTATATATAAACTTATTATTTTAGGAGGTTATTATGAACAAACAAGAATTGGTAGCTCAAATTGCTGAAAAAAGTCAAATGACAAAAAAAGACTCTGAAATGGCACTAAACGCCTTTATTGAAACTGTCCAAGAAGCTCTTGCTGATGGAGACAAGGTTCAATTAGTAGGATTCGGAACTTTTGAAGTTAGACACAGAAAAGCTAGAGAAGGTAGAAACCCAAGAAACCCAGAAGAAAAGATTTCTATCCCAGCATCTAAAGCTCCTGTTTTCAGAGCTGGAAAAGGCTTTAAAGAATTAGTTAACAAATAAGAGTGATTTTTTAAGGTACATCTTTTTAGGTGTACCTTAATTAAAATTTTAGGACAATGAGATTAGACAAATTTTTAAAAATTTCTAGACTGATAAAGAGAAGAACTCTTGCCAAAGAAGCTTGCGACAATGGAAAAATTACCATTAACGACAAGCTAGGAAAAGCTTCAGACAAGGTTGAGGCAGGAGACATAATAAGTATTAACTTTGCCAATAGAGAAATTAAAGTCAAAGTTATATCTTCTGGCCTAGACTTAGTTAACCCAAAGCCAGAGGACCTTTACGAGAGGTTAAATTGATTTAGGAGCATTATCTATGAAGAAGACTGCAAATGGATTAAAATTAATATTTCCACTAATGATTCTTTGCTTATGTTTTATTTCTTTTAAAATTTATAGCCAAAACAAAGAAATAGCCCAACTAAAAGAAAAAATTTCTTTAAAAAACCAAGCCTATAATGAAATTTCTCAGTCAATTTCTGACTTAGAAGAGGAAATAAATTCTAGCGATACCCTATCCTTTGTTGAAAAAATTGCTAGAGATGAATATAAGATGGTAAAGCCTAAGGAAATTATTTTTATAGACAAAGACAAGGATCTATAAGACTCTATAAAACAAGCAGGAGGATTTATGGCTGTAAATATTGGTGAAATTGGTCAAGGCAAGGTTGTAAAACTTACAAACTTTGGGGCCTTTGTAAAATTAGAAGAAGGTACAGAAGGTTTAGTACATATATCAGAACTGTCAAATAGCTTTGTAAAAAAAGTTGAAGATGTACTTAAGCTAGATGATGAAGTTACAGTAAAAATTATTTCAGAAGAAAATGGCAAGTATGCTTTTTCTATAAAACAAGCCCTCCCAAAAGAAGAAAAGCCTGCTTATGAAAGTGACCCTAACTTTGAAGAAGATAGCCAGGGCCTAGACCCAAGCTTTGAAGAAAAGCTTTCTATCTTTATGAAGCAAAGTAACGAGAAGTTACAACAGGCCAGGGCTAGAGAAAATAAGAGAAATAATAAAAAAAGAAGACAATAACAAGCTTACAAATGTGATAGATTTTTCTATCACTTTTTATATTAATATGGAACAAATTTTTGTAGATACTATAGAAAAATACAAGTTAATAGAAAAAAATGACATAATTCTCATCGGATTTTCTGGTGGCAAGGACTCTGCCTGCCTTTTAGATTTACTTGTAAAAATTAAAGACTCCTATAATTTAAGGCTAATAGGCTGCCACTTTAACCACCAAGTTAGAGCTGAGGCCAAGAGAGATGAAGACTTTTGTAAAAAAAGATGCCAAGATTTAAATATAGAATTTTATTCTGGCTCAGGGTCAATGGTTGACTTTGCCAAGGTCAATAAAATTTCAGAAGAGGCTGCAGGAAGGATTTTAAGAAAAAACTTTTTTGCAGACCTTATAAGAAAAACTGGAGCAAGTAAAATTGCCTTGGCCCACAACTACAACGACCAGGTAGAAACTCTTTTAATGAGAGTATTTAGAGGCACAGGCCTAGATGGCCTAAGGGGCATGGACTTCAAGGATGGAAATATCATCAGACCTATATTAAATATAAAGAGAGCTGACATTGAGGCCTATATAAGTGAAAATAATATTCCCTATGTTGAAGACCATACGAACTTTGAAAACGCCTATGAGAGAAATAAAATTAGGAATTTAATTATTCCATCTATAGAAGAGACCTTAGACAAGGAAATTGCAGATTCAGTTTTTAATCTTTCAATCCTGGCTAAAAATGATGTTGGCTACTTAGAAAAGTTAACTGAAGAAAATTTTTTAGATCTTTGTAAAAAAGATGACCTAGGAAATATTATTGTCAATGGAGAAGAATATTTAAAGCTAGACCAGGCCTTGAGATATAGGCTAGTAAGAAGGATTTATAAAGAACTTTCCACTTATATTCAAGATATTTCCTACAAAAACATTGTCACTATAGATGAGCTTTTTTTAAAGGCAAGTGGCAAGTTTATAGACAACCTTGGAGATATTAAAATTAGAAAGTCCTACGACCAGGTAATTTTTGAAAAAAATCCAAAACCAGAGGCTTTAAATAATTATATTATCCTAAAAGAGGGTATTAATTATGTTAATGACAAGATGAAAATAAAAATAGAGAAAACTAATGAAAAAGCTGCAGGAAAAAATTATTTTACCCTTCCTGTAGAAAATATTTCTGGTCCCTTAGTTATAAGGACTAGGGAAAACGGAGATAGAATTAGGCCCAAGGGCTTAAATGGATCTAAGAAATTAAAAGATATTTTTATAGACAAGAAAATTGACAGGGCTAAAAGAGATTCTTATTTGCTATTGGCAGATGATGAAAAGATTTTTGTCATAATAGACTTAGTTCAGAGCCAATATTTATATGAGACTTCTACTAGCAAGACTTATATGCGAGTTTCTATAGAAAAAGAGGAGGACAACCATGCATAAGGACATAGAAAAAATACTTTTTGATAGAGAGACAATTTCTAAGAGAGTAAAGGAATTAGCTAAAGAAATCACTGAGGACTACAAGGGCAAGGACCTTGTTTGTATTTGCCTACTTAAGGGTGGAGTTTTGTTTTTAACGGACCTAATTAAAGAAATTGACCTAGACCTAGAAATTGACTTTATGGATGTTTCCTCATATGGAGCCTCAACTGTTTCATCTGGTGAAGTTAGAATTTTAAAAGACCTAGATGCATCAGTTAAAGACAGGGACCTTTTAATTGTCGAAGATATTATAGATACTGGTGTCACCCTCTCTAAGGTTGTAGAACTTTTAAAGTCTAGACAAGCCAGGTCTATTGAAATAGTTTCATTTTTAAACAAACCTGACAGAAGAAAAACTGACATGGACGTTAAATATATTGGCTATGAAATTCCAGACTACTTTGTAGTTGGCTACGGCCTAGACTTTGACGAAAAATATAGAAATCTACCTTATGTTGGCTATTTAAAAGAAGAGCTTTATAAGTAGAAGAGGAGGTAAAATTTGGGCAAGAAAAGATTTGGAATAGGATTTTACTTACTAATCCTGATTCTAATTTATTATGGATTTACATCTTTAAACAATAGTGCCTTGGACAAGGTTTCTACTGTTGACCATACAGAATTTATACAACTTATTGAAAATAATAAGGTCAAAGAAATTGACCAACAAGGGTCTGTAGTTTATTTTCTAACTGCAGATGGGGAAGCCCACAAAACAATTGTTGAGCCAGATATCATGGCTAGCTTTTATGACAAGTACTTTGATAAATTTGAAAGTGGAGACATAAAAATTTCCTTTAAGGAAGTAAAGGACAACACCTGGCAAAGGGATATTTTTACAACTGTTCTTATGATTGGCGGCTTTGCCCTTATATGGTTTTTCTTTATGCAATCAATGCAAGGTGGCGGCAATAAGACTATGAATTTTGGCAAGTCTACAGCCAAGGTTTATACAGAAAATAAGGATGAAAATGTAACCTTTAAGGACGTTGCTGGCCTCCATGAAGAAAAAGAAGAGCTAGAAGAAATAGTAGACTTTTTAAAAAATCCTAAAAAATACAATGATGTTGGAGCAAGAATTCCAACAGGAGTTTTAATGGTAGGCCCTCCAGGAACTGGAAAGACTTATCTTTCTAGGGCAGTAGCAGGTGAGGCTAGGGTACCATTTTTTACAATTTCTGGATCAGACTTTGTAGAAATGTTTGTTGGTGTTGGTGCCTCTCGTGTTAGAGACCTTTTTGAAAATGCAAAGAAGCACGCTCCTGCAATAATTTTTATAGACGAAATTGACGCTGTTGGTAGGAGAAGAGGGGCAGGTCTTGGCGGTGGCCACGACGAAAGAGAACAAACCCTCAACCAACTGTTAGTTGAAATGGACGGCTTTTCAAAAAATGAGGGAATTATAATTATGGCTGCTACAAACAGGGCAGACATTTTAGACCCAGCCCTTTTAAGACCAGGCCGTTTTGACAGAACAGTTTATGTTGGAGTTCCAGATGTTAGAGGCAGAGAGGCTATATTAAAAGTCCACACTAGAAACAAACCGCTGGCAGATGATGTAGACCTTAAAAAAATTGCCAAGAGGACTCCAGGTTTCACACCAGCAGATCTTGAAAATATGATAAACGAAGCAGCCTTATTAACTGCTAGAGAAAATAGAAGTCTAATTACAGACAAGGATATTCACGAAGCTTCAATAAAAGTCCAAGCAGGTCCTGCTAAGAAGTCAAAAATTGTTTCAGACAGGGACAAAAAAATTACAGCAGTCCACGAAGCAGGCCACGCTCTTGTATCAAGACTTTTACCAAACTACAACCCAGTTGACCTAATAACAATTATTCCAAGAGGTAGGGCTGGAGGTTTTACAGCTTATATTCCTAAAGATGACGATGAGTTTATTACAAAAACTTATTTGGAAAATGAACTTGTCACCCTTTTAGGAGGAAGAGTTGCAGAGAGTTTAGTTCTCAACGAAATTTCAACTGGAGCATCAAATGACATAGAGAGAGCAACTAATATTGCCAAATCTATGGTCCAAACCTTTGGAATGAGTGACAGCCTTGGAACAATAAAGTATGGAACTGACGATGACAATGTCTTTGTTGGTAGAGACATGGGCAAACCTAGAGACCACTCTGAAGAAGTTCAAGCAAAAATTGATGCTGAAGTCCATAGACTAATTGACGAAGCCTACAAAAAATGCGAAGACATTATTTCTAAAAACATAAGTATGCTAAATAACATAGCAGATGTTCTAATAGAAAGAGAAACAATAACTGGCGCAGAGTTTGAAAATATTTTTGCAGGCAAGAACTTTGATGGGACAGAAAAAACTTCTAAGGCAGATGAAACTTTAGAAATAAATGAAGACCAAGACCAAGAGAATATTTAAATACAAAGACTATTTTAGAGCTGTCATATTTGGCGGCTCTAAACTTATGAAAGGGGACCTATGGAAAAAATTTCGATAAAAAATAAAGTCATCCTGGCCCCTATGGCTGGCTTTACAGACGGAGCCTTCAGGACCATTGCCTTTGAAAATGGAGCAGACATTGCAATTTCAGAAATGGTTTCTGCCAAGGCAATGAAATACGGCGACAAAAAAACCTTTGACCTATTAAAGACCTACAGGGACGAAAAAGAAGTTGGCATTCAGATTTTTGGATCAGACCCAGAAATTCTTGCAGCGGCTTGTAGCTATTTAGATAAAGACCCTAAAGTAAATATAATAGACTTAAATATCGGCTGTCCTGCACCAAAGATTTTTAAAAACGGCGAAGGTTCAGCGCTTTTAGATGAGCCAAAAAAGATCTATGACCTTCTATCAGCAATGAGAAAGGCAACATCAAAAACCCTAAGTGGAAAAATCCGCCTGGGAATTTCTGATAAAAATAATTATATTGAACTGGCTAGGGCTGTTGAAGAAGCTGGATCAGATTTTATAACAGTTCATGGAAGAACTAGGGACCAATATTATTCTGGTCAGGCAGACTGGGAGGCAATAGGAAATATAAAAGCTAGTTTATCAATACCAGTTGTTGGCAATGGAGACATTGGTTTTGACACAGATATAGAAAAACTGCTAGCAGACTATAAGGTTGATGGCCTAATGATAGGCAGGCATGCAGTAGGCAGTCCTTGGATTTTTTCTAAGGTTAAGGCCGATTTATTAGGAGAAGAATACTCCTATCCTACTATAGAAGAAAAATTTTCTATAATGACCAAGCATATTAATCTGGCCTGTGATTTAAAAAATGAAAGAGTCGCCATTCCTGAACTGAGAAAGCACCTCCATTCATATTTAAAGGGCTTTCCAAAGGCAGCCCAAATTAAAAATCAAATCAATAAAGTTAAAAGCAAGGAAGAATTAGTCGAACTTTTACTGGCATATAGAGACTCCTTGTTGACATATGACAAATAATCATCTACAATAACTTGAATGATGAAACAAATAAAATAAAAAATTAATTTACTATATAGAGAGATGAGGTAGAAATATGGTAGATAAAGAATTTTTCTTTACCGAAGAAGGCTTGAAAAAAACAGAAGATGAATTAGAACACTTAAAGTCAGTAGTTAGAAGAGAGGTAGCTGAAAAAATTAAAATAGCCTTAGGCTATGGAGACCTTTCTGAAAACGCTGAATATGACCACGCAAAAAATGAACAAGCAAAGGTAGAAGAAAAAATAGCAAAATTAGAAAACATGCTGAGAAATGCAGTTTTAATTGAAGAAGAAAAAGTTGACAAGACCCTAGTAAACATTGGATCAGTTGTAAAAGTTAAAGAAGTTGGAACTGACGATGAAGAAGAGTACACTATAGTTGGTTCAGCAGAAACAGACCCACTTGAAGGAAAAATTTCCAACGAGTCACCTATGGGTTCAGCTTTACTAGGAAAAAAAGTTGGAGATATAGCAGAAGTTGAAGTGCCAGACGGCACAGTAAGTTTTGAAATAGTAGCAATTACTATGTAAGGGAGGAATTATGGTTAACCAAGATCAAAATCTCAATGAAATCCTATTATTGAGAAGACAAAGACTAAAGGAACTAATAGAAAGTGGCCACAACCCTTTCATCCACGAAAGTTATGATGTCAGCCACAAAAGTGATGAAATAGTAGAAAAGTTTTCTGACCTAGAAGAAAAAGAAGTTTCTGTAGCTGGTAGAGTTATGTCCAAAAGAGGCCACGGAAAACTTTTATTCTTAGACCTACAAGACTCAAAGGGCAGCATCCAAATACTAGCAAAAAAAGATATGCTAGAAGAAGTTTGGGACCATGTAAAAAAATTAGACCTTGGAGACATTATAGGCGTAAAAGGTGACGTTATTAAAACCAATGCAGGTGAAATAACAATTAGGGCAAAAGACCTAGTTCTACTTTCAAAGTCACTACAAATATTACCAGAAAAGTTCCACGGCCTTACAGACGTTGACCTAAGATACCGCCAAAGATATTTAGATTTAATTGTAAATCCAGAAGTAAAAGAAGTATTTATAACTAGAAATAAAATCATCAAGGCCATAAGAGAATACTTGGATGATAGAGACTTTTTAGAAGTTGAAACTCCAATTCTATCAACAGTAGCTGGTGGAGCCAATGCTAGACCATTTTTAACCCACCACAATGCCTTAGACATAGACATGCAAATGAGAATTGCCAACGAACTTTATCTAAAGAGACTAATAGTTGGTGGCTTTGACAAGGTTTATGAAATGGGAAAAATGTTTAGAAACGAAGGAATTTCAACTAGACACAATCCAGAATTTACAAACATCGAGCTCTACCAAGCCTATGCTGACTACAACGACATGATGGACCTAACAGAAGACTTGTTTATATATGTAGCAAAAAAAGTTTTCGGAACCTTAGAACTAGACTACCAAGGCACAAAAATTGACTTAACTCCACCATGGAGAAGAGTATCAATGCAAGACCTGGTAAAAGAAGAACTAGGCATAGACTTTGATGAAATCAACACAGACGAAGAAGCACTAAAGGTTGCAGCAGAAAAAGGCCTAAAAGTAGAACCGTTTTGGACTAGGGGCCATGTAATTTCTGAACTATTTGAAGAGTATTGCGAAAAAAATCTTACTCAACCAACTTTTGTAACTGGCCATCCAGTAGAAATTTCTCCACTTGCAAAGAGAAATCCAGATGACCCAAGAATTACAAATAGATTTGAGTTGTTTATGAACACTTGGGAACTAGCCAACGCATTTTCAGAGCTTAACGACCCAATAGACCAAAAAGAAAGATTCGAAGCCCAATTAGCTGACAAAGAATCAGGTGATGACGAAGCCCATCCAATGGACACAGACTTTATCAACGCCATTGAAGTTGGTCTTCCACCAACAGGTGGACTTGGAATTGGTGTAGACAGAATGATTATGATCTATACCAACCAACCATCAATTAGGGACATACTATTCTTCCCAACAATGAAGCCAATTGGATCTGACTATGAAGAAATAAAACACAACAAGGTTTCCAACAATGATGGAGAAAAAATTGACTTTACTGGAGTAAAGGTTGAGCCATTATTTGAAGACATGGTAGACTTTGAAGAATTTTCTAAGTGCGACTTTAGGGCAGTTAAAGTTAAAAACTGCGAAGAAGTTCCAAAATCAAAAAAACTCTTAAAGTTCACCTTAGATGATGGATCAGGAGTAGATAGAACAATTTTATCTGGAATAAAATCCTATTACTCAGCTGAAGAGTTAATTGGTAAAACTTTACTTGCCATAGTAAACCTTCCGCCAAGAAAGATGATGGGCATAGATTCATGCGGCATGTTACTTTCAGCAATAAATGAAAGAGAAGGGGAAGAAGAACTAAACCTTCTAGTCCTAGCAGATAGAATTCCTGCAGG
>CAYFUN010000026.1:0-18691 GCA_964346535.1 uncultured Peptoniphilaceae bacterium | reverse complement strand
GATCTAATCCTGGTTTAAAGTCTTTATGGTGGAGCCGGTGGGAGTCGAACCCACGTCCGAAAATTCGTCCACAACACTTTCTTCGAGTGGAGTCTATTATAATTTTATTCGACAAGAAGTTCTAATAGACAAGTCCTTCTTGTTATATCGTCATTCATACCCTCTTTCTTATGGCGACTTAGAAAGATTTGTTTCCCATATAATTGACACCAGTGCCTAGGCCTATGGGGAACCTAGATGGTGAATGCAAGCTTAATTAAGCTGCAAATGCGAAATTATTATTTTCGTTATTTATTTTGTTTTGAGCTGTTTAACGTTTTGTCTCAAAAAACGACTCGCTTATGTTGATTCAAAATCCCCGTCGAAGCCATGTTCGGCCCCAGGTATTAAAAAGGGAAGGCTATTATTCCTTCCCTATGTATGCCGTACCCTAAGTTCGAAGACAACTTCCCGATGGTACACAAGTAGTTAACTCAGACCAGGCACCCTTGTGGCACACGAAAAATCATTGCTTAGTGCTGCTTCCTTCCGGACCTGACACGGTTCACAAGCATTCGTTGCACAAGACCCAATCGTCACTGCCACTTGCTTGCGGCAAACTCGACAAGTTGGCCCCTCATATTAGTGGTCGACCCTGCTGTAGCGGACTGCAGGTTACAAGGCCCCGCTAAATCCCCGTCTAGTACGGCAAATTTTCTACTGGCGGAGAGAAGGGGATTTGAACCCCTGATACGCTATTAACGTATACCCGCTTTCCAGGCGAGCGCCTTCAGCCAGCTCAGCCATCTCTCCTTAATCAATGCTTATCTATTTTATAATATATGGCCTGCCTTGTCAACCAATCTAAGGTGTAAATTAAGTGTAATTCAACTAGGCCAAGTTTTCTTTAGAATAATTTTTTAAAATGTCTTAAAATGATTTGACAATCTATTTGCTAAGATGTAATATTTAATTTGAAAAAGACCTTTAAATTGAACCTGTGAGTTCAAAAAGGATAACATTATTTCCACAAGAAATTTTTTAGTTATCAGGTTGATTTTAATTTAGATTAAGGAGACTAGAAAATGTTAAAAGGAAGAAATTTAGTAAGTCCAGACGATTTAAGCGTTGAAGAACTTTACGAATTAATGGATTTAGCTCGTGATATTATTAAGAGTCCAGATGATTATTCTAATGTTTGTAAGAATAAGATTTTAGGAACTCTTTTTTTTGAGCCTTCAACAAGGACTAGGCTATCATTTGAAGCTGCTATGTTAAGGCTAGGGGGCCAAGTTATTGGTTTTTCTGAAGCCGCATCATCTTCAGCTGCCAAGGGAGAATCCCTAATTGATACTATTAGAACTGTCGGTTCTTATGCCGACATTTTAGCCATGAGAAATCCTAAGGAAGGATCAGCCATGCTTGCATCTGAATACACTTATGTGCCTCTAATTAATGCAGGTGACGGCGGCCACTACCATCCAACCCAAACTCTAACAGACCTACTTACTATTATTGAAAACAAGGGAACTTTTGAAAACTTAAACATCGGTCTTTGTGGAGACTTGAAATTTGGTAGAACTGTTCATTCTCTTCTTAAGACTATGAACAAGTTTAAGGGCAACAAGTTTTATCTTATTTCTCCAGAGGAATTAAAGGTGCCTAAGTATGTTATGGAACTTACTTTTGAAGATGGAGCTGACAACTTTGTCGAAGTTGAAAGGTTAGAAGAGGTTATTGGCGACCTTGATATTTTATATATGACCAGGGTCCAAAAAGAAAGATTTTTTAACGAGGCTGACTATGTTAGGTTAAAGGACTCTTATATACTAGGACCTGAAAAAATGTCTATGGCCAAGGCCGACATGATTGTCCTTCATCCACTTCCAAGGGTTAATGAAATTGAAGTTGCTGTTGACTCTGACCCAAGGGCCAAGTATTTTGAACAAGTTAAAAATGGCATGTACGTTAGAATGGCACTTATTATGAAATTATTGGGGGTTTGTAAATAATGTTAAGTATTACTAGTATTAAAAAGGGAATTGTTATTGACCATATCAGACCAGGCCTAGGCTATGAAATCTACAAACTCTTAGACTTAGACAAGGTCGACTACAGGGTAGCTCTTATTACTAACGCCGATTCAAAAATATATGGCAAGAAGGACCTTTTAAAAATCGAAAACAAAATTGACATGGACCTAACAGCCCTAGCAATTTTAGATGAAAATCTCACCATAAATATTATTGAAGATGAAAAAATCGTCAAGAAAATTCAAGTCAACCTACCTGAAGAGTTTTCTGGAATTTTCACTTGCAAAAACCCAAGGTGTATTAGCCAAAGTGAAAGGGAAATTGCAAGCAAGTTTACTCTAGTTGATCCAAAGACTAAAAAGTACAAGTGCCACTATTGTGACAACTTCTTAGAAATGGACAAGCAATAATGAAGTTTTTAATTAAAAATGCTAAGCTTACTGATCACAGGGGAAGTAAGCTTGCTGACTTGTTAATTGAAGATGGGATTATTAAAAAAATTTCTGATCATATTTCTGTTGATGGAGACGTAAAAGTTATTGACGGGACAGGAAAAGTTTTAATGCCATCCTTTGTAGACCTGCACGTTCACTTTAGGGACCCAGGCTACACCTATAAGGAAGACATTGAGTCAGGATCGAAAGCAGCGCTAAAAGGCGGCTACACAATTTGCTACGCCATGGCAAATACAAAACCTGTCTGTGACAATATGGAAGTCTACAATTATATAATCGACAAATCTAAGGACCTAGACTTAATTGACCTTTATCAAAATATTGCTGTGACAAAAAACTTAGAGGGCAAAGAGCTAACTGACTTTGGATCATTTGGACCTGATGTAAAATTTATTTCTGATGACGGCAAGGGAATTTTATCTAACCACGTAATGAACCAGGCCTGCCTTGAAGCAAAAAAACACAATATTGGCATTATGGTTCACGGCGAAGATCCAGAAATTTCTCCTTACGACTACAGGTTGGCTGAAGATATTATTACTTTAAGAGACAGCTACTTGTCAAAAATAACTGGAGCGAAAATCCACTTTAGCCACGTTTCAACTAGGGGGTCTGTAGATATAATTAGAGACTACAAGGCCCAAGGTGCCAACATTAGCTGTGAAACAACTCCCCACCATATTTATTTAGCTGGTGAAAACTTTAGGGTTAATCCACCAATTAGGGAAGAGGCTGACAACAAGGCCTTAATCGATGGACTTAAAGATGGAACTATAGATTGTATTTCAACTGACCACGCCCCTCACTCTGCTGAAGACAAGGCAAAGGGAGCGCCAGGCATGGTTGGCCTTGAAACTGCTTTTGCAACTTCTTATACTGCCTTAGTTGACCCAGGGCACTTGAGCCTAGAAAAATTATCTGAGGTTATGGCCTATAATCCTGCAAAGATTTTAGGATTAGACCACGGAGAAATTAAAGAAGGGGCAAGAGCTGACTTGGTTTTAGTTGACTGCGATCAAGAATATATTGTTAATGAAGCTGATATTGTTTCTAAAAGTAAAAACTCGCCATTTATTGGACGAAAGTTAAAGGGAAAAGTGCTAATGACTTTTAGAAAAGGAAAACTTATGTACGGAGGCGCAAAGTGATTATAGATAAGTTATACGAAAGAGTTAAAGAAAGAGGCTTTGTCTGTGTTGGCCTAGACCCAGTGTTTGACAATTTGCCAAAGAGATTTACTGACCTAGGTGTTTGTGATGGGATCTTTGCTTTTAACAAGGAAATTATCGATGCAACTGCTGATATTGTTGCAATATTTAAACCACAAATTGCCTTTTACGAAGCCTACGGCCTTGAAGGCTTAAAGGCTTATGAAAAAACTGTGACCTATTTAAGAGAAAATGATTTTTTATCTATTGGCGATATTAAAAGAGGAGACATTTCTTCTACTGCAAAAATGTATGCCAAGGCCCACTTTGAATCTGAGCTGAGGACAGACTTTATAACTCTTTCTCCTTATATGGGCTTTGATTCAATTGAACCATATTTACCATATTTAGAAGCTGGCGACCATGGAATTTTTGTTCTTCTTAGAACTTCAAATCCTGGAGCCAAGGACCTTGAATATCTTATCCAAGAAGATGGCCGTCCACTTTACTATACTGTTGCCGATAGGCTAGAAGAAATGGGCAAGGACTTTATTGGCAAGTGTGGATATTCATCTCTAGGCATGGTTGTTGGTGGAACTCACAGCGAAGAGGCCATTGAAATTAGAGAAAAATATAAGAACGCCTTCTTCTTAATTCCAGGCTATGGCGCCCAAGGAGGCAAGGCTGAAGATATTAGAAATTATTTGGCCGACTTTAATGGAGGAGTTGTAAATTCTTCTAGGGGAATTATTAATAACTACAAAAAATACGATGACGGCGAAGACAAAGTTGGCTTCTATGCCAGAGCAGCTGTTGAAGCTATGAAAAAGGATATTTTCAATGAATAAGTACGAGAGAAGAAAAATTATTTCAAATGAAGACCTAGGCCAAGGGGTTTACTTAATGGAAGTTGAGGGAACCTACGAAGGCCAGCCAGGGCAATTTTATATGCTTAGAGACTGGGAAACTGATCCAATTTTATCTCGTCCCCTAGGTGTTGTTGATCTAGAGAAAAATTCAATAAAGTTTTTGTACATGGTTGTTGGTAGGGGAACTGAAATGTTCTCTAAGAAAAAAGTTGGAGAAGAAATTGAACTAATGGGTCCATTAGGAAAGGGCTTTGACCTTGGCGACCACAAAAAGGTGGCCATAGTTGCTGGGGCAGCAGGCCTTGCTCCAATGCTACTTCTTGCTAAATCTTTAAACTGCCAAGTTGACCTCTATGCAGGTTTCAGAGATTATGACTTTTTTATAGATGCCTTTAAAGACTATGTAGACAATATTTATATTTCATCTGACAATGGCAAGGTTGGCTTTCATGGAAACATTGTTCAACTAATGAAAGAAAAAAACCAGACCTATGATATGGTTTATGCCTGTGGGCCAATGCCAATGTTAAAGGCTCTTGCTGAAGCTGTTGACAAAGAAAAGTTGCAAGTTTCCCTAGAGGCGAGAATGGCCTGTGGCTTTGGTGTCTGCCTAGGCTGTGGAGTAAAAACTCTTGAAGGAACAAAGAGGGCCTGCCACGATGGACCAGTATTTTTAGCAAGTGAGGTGGTCTTCTAATGCTTAAGACAAATCTGTGCGGAATTGAATTAAAAAATCCTGTTATAGCAGCCAGCGGAACCTTTGGCAACGGCAGAGAATTTTCTGAATTTTATGACCTGTCTCTTCTTGGAGGAATTTGTTCTAAGGGAGCAACTCTTCATAAAAAAGACGGCAACCCTGGTCAAAGAATTTTTGAAAGCAGGTCTGGCATTATGAATTCAATTGGCCTACAAAATCCATCTGTTGAAGTTTTCATTGAAAGGGAACTTCCCTTTATGGAGACTCTAGGAACTGAAATTTTTGTAAACCTTGGTGGCAACACCTTAGAAGACTATGTCGAAGGAGCTAAACTTTTAGACAAGACCAATATTAACTTTATAGAATTAAATATTTCCTGCCCAAATGTTAAAGAAGGTGGCATGGCCTTTGGAATGGCCTGTCAAGATGCAGGCTTAGTTGTGTCAAAGGTTAGGGAAGTAACTGACAAGAAGTTAATGGTAAAACTTTCGCCTAATGCCCACGACCTAGTTGCAGTTGCAAGAGAATGTGAAAAGGCAGGGGCTGACTGCTTGTCTTTGGTTAACACTTTTAACGCCTTGGCCATAGATATTTATAGGAGAAAGGCAGTTTTTGAAAATATTACTGGAGGCCTATCAGGTCCAGCTATAAAACCTATTGCCCTAAGAATGGTAAGAGAAGTTTCGCAGGCAGTTTCTATTCCAGTTGTTGGCCTTGGCGGTATTATGGACTATAAAGACGCCATAGAATTTATTATGGCAGGGGCAACAGCTGTCCAAGTTGGAACAGCAAACTTTATTAATCCCCAAGTTATGCCAGAAATAATTAGGGACATGGAAAAGTTTATGGTTGATCAAAATATTAAATCACTTGATGAAATTAGAGGAATAATTTAGGAGTAGAGATATGACAGATGTAGAAAAAATACTTAAAGACTGTGGAGCCTTTTTACAAGGCCACTTTTTACTATCTTCTGGCAAGCACTCAGACGGCTATGTCCAATGTGCCAAGGTGCTAATGCACCCAGACAAGGCTGAAGAAGTTTTAAAAATTGCTGTAGACAAGGTTAGGGACTTAGACATTGATGTTGTAGTTGGACCTGCTATGGGCGGAGTTATTGTCTCCTACGAAGTAGCCAGACAACTAGGCAAGCCTTCAATGTTTACTGAAAGAGAAAATGATAAGATGACCCTTAGACGTGGCTTTACTATAGAAGAGGGAACTAAAGTTTTAATTACAGAAGATGTAGTTACTACAGGCAAGTCTTCTTTTGAAGCAATTGAGGCCTTAAAGCCTTATGGTGTTGAAATAGTTGGTATAGCCTGTTTAGCTAATAGAAGTGGCAGGGAAGAAATTCACGGCTACAAACTTTATCCAGCTATTGACCTTAATATTAACACCTACGATCCAGACTCTTGTCCACTTTGTGACCAAGGACTAGACCTAGTAAAACCAGGGTCAAGAAAGAAGTTTTAAATATAGTTAAGACAGGGATGGGCCTAGGCCCGTCCTTTTTTCTTTATTAATTTTTGTAGATAGCTTATAATAAGACTTGGAGGATGAAGATGAATTCAAAATTATTAAGAGACTCAGGTCTTATATCTTATATTTCTGGCAGCGACTACCACATGAGGGCCATGTCAATTGGCGAAAAAGTTGCAGACGAAGTAGAGGAAATTTTATCAACCATGGGAGAGGACCCAGTAGAAATTTATTCTGGCCAACAAGTTCACGGGACTAATATTGAATATTGTGACGGGACCAATGGGAATGAATTTTTTTATGGCAGGCAGTTTTTAGAAACTGATGGTCTGATTACAGATAAAAAGGACATCGCCTTGGTAATAAAATTTGCCGATTGTAGTCCAATTATTTTATTTGATCCAGTGAAAAAAGTTCAATGTGCCATCCACTCAGGTTGGAGGGGAACTGCAAAAAAATTTGGAAAAATTGCCCTTGATCGTATGGTTTCCGACTTTGGATCTGATATTGAAAATATTCTAGCCTATATTGGTCCATCAATAGACATAGACTCCTATGAAGTTGGGCCTGAAGTCTACGAGGCCTTTGAAGATTTTCCACATAGAGATAAGTTTTTTAAAGCCCACGGCGACAAGTATTTACTTTCAATGGTAGATGCCAACCTTGAAGTTCTTTTAGAAGCTGGATTAAAAAAAGAGCAAATTGAAATTTGTAGAGAGTCGACTTTTAAAAACAAAAACTTAAACTCAGCTAGAAGAGATGGGGAAGGCTACAAACTAAATGCTATTTTTACTCTAATGAAATAAAAAATGTGGTTAAATCGGGGACAGTCCCCTTAAATTTAAAGTTTTGGGTCTATCCTTTGTAGATTGACCCTTTTATTTTTTTGCAAAACAAAAACAGGGGAGCCCTTAGAGGCTGACCCTGTTATTTTAAATTCTTATTTATTTTTTTGACTTTGATCCCAAAGTTTATCAGCTGTTGGTCCCCAATTATGGGCTGCGTCTAAAACTTTTGCACTTAGGTCATCAACATCTTCTGGCGCTTCCATGTCTGTGGACTTGGCCTTTGACTTGTGAACCATGTCTTGAAGCCTGCCAGGATTATCTAATAGTGGACAAGGTTTTAAGTGGTTGTCATTAAATGGTTGGCCAGCTTGGTACTCTTTAAAGAGGTCACTTTGGAGACATTCAATTAGAGAGTTTTCTTTAATGTTTAGGTTAGAGTAGTGGATAAAGGCACAAGGTTCTACGTCGCCATTGGCGTTAATGTGGAGATAGTTTCTTCCACCAGCTATACAGCCGTGAACATATTCGCCGTCATTCCAAAAGTCTATGGTAAATAGTGGTTTGGTCTTACGGAAGTCTCTAATTGCGTGGTACATTTGCTCTCTTTGTTCTGCTCTGGCCATTAATTCAGGAGTTGAATTTACTCCTATTGGCATAAAGGTAAAGAACCAGGCGTACTTGGCTCCTTTTTCAACTAGCCAGTCAAAGTAGGCTTCAGAAGATAGGGAATCAATGTTTTCACTTGTGTAACAACAAGATGCTCCAAATGGAAGTTTGTGGTCTCTTAGAATATCCATGGCCTCTTCAATTTTCTTAAAGGTTCCGTTGCCTCTTCTAAAGTCTGTTGCAGATTCAAAACCTTCTACAGAAATTGTTGGGATAAAATTTTTAACTCTTAGCATTTCTTTGGCAAAGTCTTCGTCAATTAAAGTTCCGTTGGTAAAGGAAACAAATAGACAATCAGGATGGGCTTCGCAAAGTTTTAAAATTCTATTTTTTGCTACAAGTGGTTCGCCACCTGAGAATAAGTAAACATAAATGCCAAGGTCTTTTCCTTGGTTAACAATAGAATCTAGAGTTTCATAGTCTAGGTTTAATTTGTTGCCATAGTCAGCAGCCCAGCAGCCTATACATTTTAGGTTACAGCCACTAGTTGGGTCCATTAAAATTGTCCAAGGAATAGAGCAGCCGTATTTTTTCATAAGCTTTGGACGTTTGTCCTTCCATTCTAAGTAGCCGTTTAAGAAAAAGTTTACAATAAATGTCTCCCTAACATCCTTGTCTAGGTCCCAAATGCTTCTTATAAGTGGATACCAATTTGAATTTTCGTCTAAGGCGGCTTCCTTTATTTTATAAAATCTTGGATCGTCTTTTACCCCAGGTAAATATTTTTCTGCCCAATCTAATGCCTTTGGAATATTTTCGTCTGGGTCAGAGTTTAAGTAACCAATAACTTTTTTAATAGCGATATCTTTTAACATAGTATCTCCTTTTCTTTTCTAAAAAATTTTTCAATAACTTATCCCAAAAACCTTACTTATAAAGCCTTAAAGCTAGCAAAATTAATAAGATTTAAAGAATAGATAATACTTTGTTATACTATAAATACCCAGGTAAAATAATTTTTAAACAAAAAAGTTAAGAAAATAATAAAATTTACAAAAAAGAATATTATTTTATCACTATAAGTTTAAATATAATAAAAATTCCTATCATTTATGAATTTGTTATATAGATAAGAAAATTTGAATATAAAAAAAACTAGGTAAAAGTTAATATTCACCTAGTTTTAAATAATTCTTAAAAGGACCCAATCATGTTTATATTGCCTTGGCCTTGGTAGTGGTCAATTTCTGTAAAATAATCATATAGTGATTTTTCAAAAGTTTTAAAGGAAATTCCTGCAGTTTGGTCTTCTAAAAGACTAATTACAAGTTTATTATCATCTTCTGTATAGACATTAACTTTTATGTCGCCTAGCTGAACTCTTTTATTAAAAAGTTCATAGGTTCCTTGAGAACTTTCTGCAAGGAGAATAAAAGTATTGCCATCGTCGTAGAGAAATTCATCTCCAACTTTTTCTGCATCAGTATAAACTTTTACTGAGTCAATTCCAAATTGGTCTACAAAGTCTAGGCCAAGTGAGAAGGCCTCATTAAAGTTTTCGTAGGCGACCTTGTCTTCTGGGTAGATTTTTTTCTCTACAAGATTTTCTTCCTGAGCTTCTTGGTTTTCATCTGCAGTCGGGTTTTTATTTGCTAGTACTTCATTTATTTGTACAAGCTCAAGGGTATTTTTGTCATAAGTTAAATCTAAGGTTGATCCATTTTCTATTAGACCAAAGTCTTCGTAAGCTGAACAATCAATTTTTAAAAGCTCACCATTTACTTCAAGGTCTAAGTATTTCTTGTCATTTTCTACATACCTGTCTTTGACTAAGCCAATGACTGTGGCTTGGTTTTCACTTGCAAGTTCACTTTCATTATTTGCTGGGCCTTGGTTTGGAATTTTTACACAGGCACTTAAGATCAAAGCACAAAGCAAAGTTAAAAGTATTAATCGTTTTTTCATAGTTTCACCTCCAATGTTTATCTTATAAGATTTCTGTGAAATTTAAGTTATAAAGTTAAGTCAATTATTGAAAATTGCAGTGCCTTGTCCTATTATTGAAGAGGAGGATTTTATGGATAAATTTTTCTTAGAAGTAAACAGACTTGCAAAAAAAGCTTTATTATATGAAGTTCTACTTAGTCCAAAGCCTGGACTAGTTGATACAATAAATTCTGGAGCCCATGATGACATGGACCTTTACACTTTTGTGGATTCAATTGTAGCCTTAGATGATTTTTTCTATGAGTGCACAAGGATTGGCTACGAAAATACAAGTAAAGACTATGGAGATATTTTTCCAGCCCTAAGGGCCTGTGGCCTTGAAGCAGAAAAGGCTATGTTTGCGGCGACCAATAATATTAACACCCACAAGGGGGCAATTTTTATTTTTGCAATTTTATGTGGGGCTATTGGTTCTTTAAAAAGAGAAGACCAAGTTTTAAGTGTGGAAAATATTTCTCAAAGATCCAAGGAACTTTCAAAAAATATTTTAAAAGACTTTGACAATCTTTCTAAAGATGAAAACAAAACCTACGGCATAAGGCAATACTTAGACCACGGACTTTTAGGGGCAAGGGGAGAGGCCTACTTAGGTTTTCCTGCAATAAAAAGAGCCTACAAGGTCATTGAAGACTCTGTTGCTTGTGGCCTTGATGAAAAAACTGCCCTAGGCAATGGCCTTATTGAAATTATGACTTTTTTAGTTGATACAAATATTATTGGCAGAAGGGGACCTGAAGCTGGGAAATTTTTAAATGATTCAGCAAAAATGGTTAAAGACCTAGGGGCCTATGGAACTGAAACTGGTCTAGCAGAGATCTATAAACTTGATGAAAGTTTTATTAAAATGAATATTTCTCCAGGTGGATGTGCTGATTTAGCAGCAGCCAGCCTCTTTGTTTTTTGGGTCAGCAGGTCTTAATTTCTTGTAAACTCAAGTTTTTTCTGCTATTATAGACAAGATAAATAATGTACTTTTATAAAAAGGAGATAAAGATTTGAAGGGAAAATTTTTTGTATCTTTCCTTATTGGATTAGTTATATTTTCCAGCGCCTACATGTGGGTTTGGTCCAAAATTGGCGGAGGCTTTTCTGAAGTCCAAGCCCTTGAAGAAGAAGCTGGTGTTGAACAAGTTGAAAATATTGAAGAAGGAAACGAGATTAAACAAGCTAATATAGATGAAGTGTTCTTTATCCTAGTTGGAGTTGATACATCTGATGTTAAAAACATTAAGGTTTCAGCATCAGGTCAAACTGGTATAAGGTCTGACACTATGATCCTTTGTAGGGTTAACTTCAACGACGGCTCAATAAAAATGATGTCTCTACCTAGGGACTCTCGTGTTCCAGTTAAGGGAGCCTTAGACAAGTTAGGCCACGCCCACTCTTATGGGGGCATGAAACTTTTAATGAAGACAGTACGTGATTTTACAAATCTTGACGTGGACTATTATGTAAGAGTTGACTACAAGGCTGTTGAAAAATTAGTTGATGCCATAGGTGGAGTTGAAGTTGATATTAAACAAAGGATGTACAAGCAAGACACTACTAAGGGCAAGGAATATTTAATTGACTTCCAACCAGGAGTGCAAAAACTTTCTGGCGACCAGGCAATTTTATTTTTAAGATACAGGGACTACAAAGATGGTGACGTTGACAGGACCAAGGTCCAACAATATTTCTTGACAGAAATGATCAAGCAAACCTTGGAACCAAAAAATATTTTAAAACTGCCACAAATTTTAAATGTTTATTCAAACTATGTAGATACAAATATGGACCCAGCAATGATTTATTCTGGAGTAGCCATGGCTGGCAAGCTAGATAGAAATAACATTGAGACCACAACTATGCCAGGAGAGTTTTTAGAACTGTATCCAGACGGCCACAAGGTGTCTTATTGGAAGCCTTATAAAAACCAGGCTCATGACGAATTTGAAAGACTTTTTGGTCCTTATTTAATGGACTAGGGAAGGAGATAAAATGAGAAAATCTAGAAAGCAAGAACATATAGAAAATTATCTGTTGACATCTTATAAAAACGAAAGTCTTTTTGACAATGTCTACATTGAACACTGTGCCTTAAGCAATAAAAATCTAGATGACATCAACACTTGTGTTCAAGTTTTTGGCAAAGAAATTTCTTTTCCCTTTATGATTAATGCAATGACAGGTGGGTCAGAATTTGCTGAGGAAATTAACGAAAACATAGCAAAAATTGCAGCCCAAGTTAATATTCCCATGGCAGTTGGCTCACAAAAAATTGCCTTAGACGATAAGGAAGCAGACAAGTCCTTTAAACTTGTGAGAGAGGCCAACAAAGATGGTTTGATTTTTGCAAATCTTAGTGCCTTGTCTAGCTTAGAAGAATGTAGGGAAGCTATTGATATGATAGATGCTGACGGCATCCAACTTCATTTGAACCTAGCCCAAGAATTTGTTATGGCTGAAGGAGACAGGGACTTTAGGGATTTAAGTGAAAATATAAAAAATATTGTAGAAAATATTGATAAGCCAGTAATTGTAAAAGAAGTTGGAACAGGAATTAGCGGCAGGGTTGCAAAGGACCTTTATGACCTAGGCGTCAGAAATATTGACATTGCAGGCAAGGGTGGAACAAACTTTATTGAAATTGAAGATTTAAGAAACCCAGCCAAGGACTATTCTGAATTTTACAACTGGGGAGTTCCAACAGCCCTAGCCCTACTTGAAACAAAAGACTTAAAGAAAGACGACTTGTTTGTAATTTCATCAGGTGGAATTAAATCTTCTTCTGAAATTTTAAAGTCCTTGGTTTTAGGGGCAGACCTTTGTGCAGGATCTGGAGAGGTTATTAATTACCTTTTAAGAGGCGGCTATGACCTAGCCCTTTCTTATGTAAAAGATTTAAAGGAAAAACTTAAGATCTACATGGCCCTTTTAGATGTAGACAAGGTCTCTGACTTAAAAAATGTAGACTATAAAATTTATGGCCAACTAAAAGACCTGTACAAATAGGCAAAAATATAAGCAGGAGGCAAAATGATAAAAATAATAACTGATGACGGTGCAGATATTAGAAAAAGCCGTTTAGATGAATATGAAATTGAATCTTTCCCTATCCCGATAAATGATGGGGAAAATGAATATATAATGAGACAGACCATTGAAAGCAAGGAATTCTACGAGGGAATGAGAAATGGAGTTTCTTATAACACATCCCAAGTCGCCAGAGGCTATATAGAAAATAGGTTTAAGGAATTAGCTGAAGAAGGTCATGAAGTTATTTATCTTACACTTTCATCAGGGCTTTCTGGAACTTATAATAATGCATGTCTGGCTAGAGAAGAAGTTTTAAAGGCTTATCCAAATGCTACTATTGAAGTTGTAGATTCAATGGGAGCCTGCCTAGGTCAAGGAGCTTTAATATTAAGGGCAGGGCTAATGAAAAAAGCTGGAGCCAGTTTTGAAGAAATTGTTGCAGACTTAAAAAGAGAAATAGCAAATCAAAAGTACTTCTTTACTGTAGGAGACCTTCAATATCTTTATAGAAATGGAAGGTTGTCAAAGACCTCAGCTGTAATAGGCGGCGTCTTAAACATTATGCCATTTTTGTGGATCGACCAAGAAGATGGAAAACTAAAGTCCATCGACAAGGTTAGAAGCAAAAAAGCCTACTTTAAAAAGCTAAAGACCTATATGAACAAGTATTCAAAAGACGGTGTCTTTAATCCAGACCAAAAAGTAACAATTGCTCACGGCCAATGGCCAGAAATGATGGAAGAAGCAGTAAACTTTCTACTAGAAATTGGAGTAAAGAGGGAAAATATTATTGAAGAAGAAATTCTCTGTGTAATTGGAGCCCATACAGGTCCAGAAATATTTGCACTTTATTATTCTCAAGACCCTAGTTCTTATGAAATGTATGAATATTTAAAATAAAAAATGCTATAGATTAAGGTGAGCTTAGTCTATAGCATTATTTTTTTTCGTGTTTTTTATTTTTTCTTAAAAGACCCCATAAGGCCTCTGGCAATTTCTCTGCCAATTTGTCGGGTAAAAGAATAAAGGGCTGAGTTAAACATCTTTGTCATTGGAGAATTATTTTTTTCCCTTTCTCTGGCCTTTTGCTCTTGGATCAATATTTTTTCCTCTTCTTGGGCCTTGACTAGTCTAGCTTGCTCTTCAAACCTTACAGCTAAAAGTTCATAGGCAGATTCTCTATCAACGACCTGGAAGTATTTGTTATAGAAATTAGAATTTTGAATAACATTATTGTAGTCGCTTAAAGAAAGTGGCTCAAAAGACGACCTTGGAGGATAGATTAGGGCTTTTTCAACTGGTCTTGGGGATCCAGATGCATCTAGGCTGGAAATAATCGCCTGGCCAGTTTTTAGACCTTGAATTTCTTCTTCTAGCTTAAGATCATCTGAGTGTCTCAGGCTTGAAGAAATTTCTTTAATCATCCTAAGTTCTCTTGGAGTAAAGGCCCTTAGCTGGTGGATAATTTTTGTTCCCAGCTGAGAGGCAATTGGGTCTGGAATGTCTAATGGGTTTTGGCTGACAAAGAAAATTCCAACTCCCTTGGAGCGAATTAATCTAACTAGTTGTAAGATCTTTTCGTTTAAGGCCTTGGAAGCGTTATTAAATAGAAGATGGGCCTCGTCAAAGAAGAAGACTAATTTTGGAAATTCCTGGTCTCCAACTTCAGGTAAACTTTCAAAAAGTTCAGACAGCATCCAAAGGAGAAACATTGAATAAAGTCTTGGGTTTGAAATTAATTTTCTAGCAGATAGTATATTTATCATACCTCTGTGAGACTTGTCTTCAGAAATTAAATCTTCTATATCTAAAGAAGGCTCTGCCATAAACAAGTTGCCGCCCATGTCTTCTAAAAGTAAAAGCTTTCTTTGAATGGCAGCAATAGTTGCTCCAGAAACTTGGCCAAATTCCATAGAAACTTCTTCTCGGTTTTCTTGGATGTATCTTAAAATAGACTTTAAGTCTTTAATGTCTAAAAGTAAAAGCCCTTGGGAGTCGGCAATTCTAAAGGCTATATTTAAAACTCCAAGTTGGACTTCGTTAAGCTCTAAAATTTGTCCTAAAAATAAGGGACCCATTTGGCTGACAGAAACTCTTAGAGGAAGTCCCTCGTCTCCATAGACGTCCCAAAGGTTAACTGGATAGCCTGTAGGTTCAAAGTCTTTAATTTCCATTTGGTCCAGACGGCCTTTAATCTCTTCAGGATTTCCAGGATTAATTAGATTGGCTAGGTCGCCTTTAACATCTGATAGGATTACAGGAATGCCTAGGTCAGACAGGTGTTCAGTCAATACTTTTAAGGTTACAGTTTTTCCTGTTCCAGTTGCCCCACAAATTAGGCCGTGGTGGTTTAGTTTTTCAGTTAATATACTTACGTTTTTTAAATTTTGATCTTTTCCAATATTAATTTCCAAGTCGTCACCTCATTTATTATCTAAATATATTTTAACACAATAAAAATTTTATTCATTAAAAACTTTGTCTCTAGCTTATAGCTTAGAAAATTTATTTGTGATAAAATTTAAGAGGTGATATTTTAATGCAAAATGATATAGACGCAAAGTTAATAAAACTTTTAGACCAGGCTGAGGAAGAAAAAAACCTTGGTCATTATATTTTGGCCTTAGATAAATACAAAGAAGCCAGACATTTTTTAGCAGGTGAAGATCTAATAGAGCTTTTGTTTTCTCTAGCAGACCTTTATAGTCTGATGGAAAACTTTGAAGATGGGAAAAAAACTTACTTAGAAATTTTAGACCTAGATGCAAATAATTCTGGTGCCTGGTATGGCCTAGCCTATACTAGCGAACTAGCAGGTGAGGACTTGGACCAAGTTTTATTTTATTATGAAAGGGCAATAGACCTTGACCCGACTTATAAGGAAGCCTATTATTATGCAGGAACAATTTATGGCGACCTAGGACAGAAAGACAAGGCCAAGGCCTATTTAAAAAAAGTTATCGACCTTGATCCCTTTGACTTTATAGCCTACAACGACTTAGGGTCTTTGTGCGAGGAAGAAAATGATTTGGACCAGGCAAAGAAGTATTTAGAAAAATCTATAGACCTAAATCCAAATTATTATTTGTCCCATTTTAACTTAGGTGTCGTCTATAAAAAAACTGGCGACCATGAAGAGGCCTTGAGAGAATATATAAAGGCCAAGGACCTGTCAGATGATATTTATATCTTTCTAAATATGTCAGCAATTTATATAGAAGACAAAAGATTCGCTGATGCCATTGAAATTTTAACAGAGGGCATAAATAGAAATCCCCACCATATTTTATATTACAACAGGGCCTGTTCCTATAGGAAGCTAGGAAATATTTCTCAGGCACTGAAAGATTATAAAGAAGCAAAAAACTTAGACCCAGTAGTTGAAAAATGGGCTGAAAATGATATAGACTTAATGGATATTATAAAGGAGTAGAAGATGATTATTTTAAAAACAGATGAACAAATAGAAAAAATGCACGCAGCTGGAAAATTACTAGCCCAAGTCCACAAGGAACTTAGGAAGAAAATTGTTCCAGGAGTTACAACTATGGAGCTAGACAAGTTTGTAGAAGAATATCTTTTAGAAAGAGGAGCCTATCCAGAACAAAAAGGCTACCAAGGCTATCCTTATGCAATTTGTGCTTCAATTAACGACGAAATTTGTCATGGCTTTCCAAGACATGAGCCTTTAAAAGAAGGAGATATAGTAACAATCGATATGGTTGTTAGATTAGATGATGCCCTAGCAGACTCAGCTTGGTCCTATGCAGTTGGAGAAATTTCAGAAGAAAAACAAAGACTTTTAGACGTTACCAAAGAATCTCTTTACAGGGCCATTGACCAAGTAAAAATTGGCAACAGGTTAGGAGATATAGGTCATGCCATCCAATCTTATGTTGAGCCACTTGGATATTCAGTTGTTAGAGACTTTATTGGCCACGGCATTGGCAGAAATATGCACGAAGACCCACAAGTCCTTCACTATGGAAAACCTGGCAGAGGCCAAAGGCTAATGGAAGGTATGGTCTTTACAATTGAACCAATGATTAACACAGGCGGCTATGAAATAAAAATGGATGACAACGAGTGGACAGCTAGAACAAAAGATGGGTCAATGAGTGCCCAATACGAACACACCCTAGCCCTTACAAAAGACGGAGTGATTATATTAACTGAACAAGAAGACTAGGAGGGATTTTATTTGACAGAAAAAAACTATTTATTACATGGAGATATAAAGAAGACTTTAATTAAAATGGCCCTGCCTCTAATGGGAATTTCTTTTATCCAAATTACCTACAACCTAGTTGATATGTTTTGGCTAGGCAGGTATTCAGATTCTGCCGTAGCAGCAGTTGGAACAGCAGGCCTTATAAACTATATAGGCAACTCTCTGGCTATGATAGGAAGAGTTGGGGCAGCAACATGGATTTCCCAGTCCTTTGGTAGGAGGAACTATAATGACGTAATAGGCTATATAGAAAATGGTATGAAGCTAAATATTCTTATCTCGATTGTATACGCTATTTTAGCCGCCCTTTTTATGAATAACTTTTTAAACTTTTTTACTTTGACAGAAACAGTAAGGACCTATGCAGTTGAATACTTGCAAATTCAAATTGCAGGAATGCTTATAGTATTTTTAAATCCAATGTTTGCCGTGTCTTATAACTCAATGGGAGACTCAATGACCCCCTTTAAACTTTCAGTTATTGGCCTTGTACTAAACTTTATTATGGACCCGCTATTTATTTATGTATTTAAAATGGGAGTCAAGGGAGTTGCCTTGGCTACAGTCCTAGCCCAAGCAGTTGTCCTTATAATTTTTATTATTGTATCTAGAAAAGATGAAATAATGGGCGTAGTTGATCTAAAAAGAAAAACTGATATGACGAAAGTAAAAAATATTGTCAAAGTCGGCCTACCAGTTTCAGTTCAATCAACAGGGATGGCAATAATAGCATCAGTTTTAAATACTTTTATATCAAGATTTGGACCAATGCCAATGGCAGTATTTTCTCTAGGAGTTCAAATCGAATCCATTTGTTGGATGACAGCAGATGGTTTTGCTGTAGCAGTTGCGTCCTTTATGGGCCAAAACCTAGGAGCAGAAAACTATGACAGGATGGAAGAGGGCTTTAAAGAAGCCATAAAACTTTTCGTCTTAATTGGAGCCATAGCCTCAGGACTTTTAATATTCCTTGGGGAAAATCTAATCGGCCTCTTTATGCCAAATGACCCTGCAGCCATAGCAGAAGGTGGCAGGCTCTTAAAGATAATGGGAGTTTCTGAAATCCTAATGGCCATTGAAATAGGAATAAACGGCGCCTTAAGTGGTGTTGGCCTAACAAGGTTCCCAGCCTTTAATGGCCTAATAGGTAACGCCTTGAGAATTCCTCTAGCCCTGATTCTAATGCCTCACTTTGGCATCCTAGCTATATGGATGGTAATTTCAATAACCATGGCCTTAAAAGGCATCTCCTCAATGATCGCCTACCGACTAATAAAGAAAAAAACCCAAGGCTTTAGAATTTTACCAAATGCCAGGGCCTAAAATTAAATAGAAATATTAGACCAAGAAGACCTAAAAAGCTTCTTGGTTTTTTATT
>CAYFUN010000025.1:0-20517 GCA_964346535.1 uncultured Peptoniphilaceae bacterium | reverse complement strand
AAACTAAAAAATAGTGTCAATGGATATTTCCATCAACACTATTTAGTATAGAACCTATTTTTTTATTTGCCTTTTTATGATAAACTTATTTCTATCTAGAAAAAATTTTAAAAGAGAAGATGATAAAATGATAAAAGTAGGAATTATAGGTGCTGGCCACAGAGGCAGGCAGACCTATGGAAACTTAATGAAAAAATTTGGCTGCCAGATTACTGGTGTTTGTGATACCGACCCAATAAAACTTGCAGTAGCCAAAGAAGAATATAATTTAGATGACGAGCATTTATTTTTAAACAAAGAAGACTTTTTTAAAAGGCTAGACCAAGATCCATTTTGCAATGCCTTAATTATTGCAACGCCTGACAAGGACCACTACGAAACTGTAATGAAAGCCTTGGACTATGACCTGGACATCTTATTAGAAAAACCAATTTGTCAGACCAAGGAAGAAGCTATAAATATTTCCAAAAAAGCAGAAAAATCTGACAATGTACTTATGATGTGCTATGTCCTAAGATATGCGCCATTTTATAGGAGGCTTAAAGAAATTTTAGATTCAGGAGTAATTGGAGATATAATGTCCATAGTCCACAACGAAAACATTGGCTACTATCACTTTGCCCATTCCTTTGTCAGAGGCAATTGGGGCAATGAAAAAGAGTCATCGCCATTGATTTTACAAAAGTCTTGCCACGACATGGATATTTTATTATATCTAACAGGCTCTCAGCCAAGGTCTATAAACTCCTACGGCAGCCTTTCTTATTTTAAAGAAGGCAGACAACCAAAAGGAGCAGCAGCTAGGTGCTTAGACTGTAAGTTTGAAGAGACTTGTATCTATTCAGCGCCAAAGTTTTATGGAAACCTTGCTCTTTCTGGTTGGAGATTAGTTGTTACAGAAGATAAGACTGACTCTGGACTAGAAAAAGCTTTGAGAGAAGGACCTTATGGCAGGTGTGTTTGGAAGTGCGACAACGACGTCTGCGACCACCAGGCTATTTCAATTGATTTTGAAAATGACATAAGTGCAGTTTTTAACCTGTCAGCTTTTTCAAATGACATCCACAGGAATATAAAAATCCAAGGGACCAAGGGCGAAATAATTGGCGATGACTTAGACGGAGAAATTGAAGTAAATCTCTTTGGCTCTGAAGAGAAGACCATTTATAAAAAAGTAAAAGTAAATGGATCTCACGGCGGTGGCGACGAAGAACTAATAAAGGCCTTTATAGCCGCTATCAATGGCGACAGCCAAGCAGTAAAAACTGGGGCCCAAGAATCAATAATGAGCCACCTAATGTGTTTCGCCTCAGAAAAATCCAGAAAAGAAAATATTAGAGTTGACATTAAAGACTATATAGAAAAATAAAAACAACCCTCTTGCTGACTTTTCAGTAAAGAGGGTTTTGTCTTTCTTTAATTTTTAAATTCTAAACCTGCATCTTCCATTACGGCGCGAATTGTTTTTTGTTCACGGAAGGGGAGGTCTACTTCTTGACCTGCGTTTTCAACTTCAATGTCAGGCAGAGTTTGGTCTCTTTCGTTTATAGATCCTGATTCTGTGACACCCATGGTTTCAGAATATCTCATGGCAAAACCTGTGTTTGGCAGAGAAAAAATTAGTGGATCATAGCCAAGGCCGTCTCCTGCAGTTCTAGTTCCAACTAGGGTTGCCAGACCAGATTCTTTACAAAAACTGGCAAAGGCTTCGGCAGCAGAGTATACAAGGTCATCTACTAGCAGATAAATTTTCCCTTGAAAGTTTACTGAATCAGGACTTGGATAGACAGAAAAAGTATCCAAGGTATAAAAATCAAAGTCCTTTAACAAGTCTTTAGTTGCCTTATCAAAAGAAGATTTTTCTAAAAATTCAGAGACGCCTGGATTTGCAATTACACCATTGTCAATTAGCAGTCTGTTAATATTTCCATCTTTTATAAAGAGATAATTGTTTACTTGGTAGGGCC
Source organism: uncultured Peptoniphilaceae bacterium (assembly GCA_964346535.1). GTDB lineage: Bacteria > Bacillota > Clostridia > Tissierellales > Peptoniphilaceae > Neofamilia. The sequence continues at coordinate 18,550 of CAYFUN010000025.1, read as the reverse complement.
TTGAAATTAAATTTTCTAGCAGTAGATATTGCCAGTATTCGGTGTTGCCGCCGCCATTGCCTCTAATATCAATAATTAAATTTTTATAGTCTTTAAAGTCGACGATCGCCTGCCTAACAAGGTCTTCATCAAAGTTAATATTAGTGTTGGCAAAACTTTTTATGCCAATGTAGGCCAGGTCACCGTCAATTATACTTCTTATTTTTAAATTGTCGTTTGTTTGAAGATTATAGCTTGGTGAATCGTCAGTATAGTATTTATCTAAATATTCATTTATACTTGCCTTATCAAGTTTGTATCGCCTGCGGACATTTTCATTTTCTAAGACCTTGCTTTGGTCGTGGAGCCAAAAATTTTTCGGCATACTGTAGTAGTCTACAAAGACGTCTATAACAAAATCCCGATCTAGTATATTTGTGTGCGAGTTATTAATTTCTCCAAGGACCTCATCCATCCTATTTAAAAAATCATTATCGTCAGTGGATTTAGAAATGTAGTCTACATATTGGTCCTTGTTGGCCAACCAGTCTATGCCGTTAACTTCTTTATTAATTTCAAAGTAGGGATAGTTGTCTTTTAAAACATCATAAGCATAGAGAAAATCTTCTACATAGTCCTCGCTTGTTAAGGAAAATTCTTCGTCCTCTAAGGCTGGCAGAGATATTTTATTTATATCATTTGGCAAAGTGTAGTCATTATAGGCATAACTTCCACCAACATAGACCAAGAGGGCTAGAATAATTAGCAATCTTTTTAAATTCTTTTTCATATTATAACCGACTTGATTATAGCACAGGAAAAATACTTTTAGGAAGACCATAAAGAGGGTCAGGAAAAAAATATTTTTAGATCAACTAGGGCAAGTATTTGAAAGAAATAAATAGTTATGTTTTCCTGAAATTATCCTATATAATAGATATACTAAACATAAATTTAGGAGGAAGGCTTTGAGTATATATTTAGTGGCATTTAGAATATTTTTAGCAGCTCTTTTAGGGGCGATTATTGGTATAGAAAGAGAAATTAAAAACAGGGCAGCTGGTTTTAGGACTCATATTATTGTAAGTATAGGGGCCTGTTTAATTATGCTTATAGGCATAGATGGCTTTGGTCAACTATCAACTGACACTGCTAGAGATACTGCAAGACTTGCTGGCCAAGTTGTAAGTGGAATTGGTTTTTTAGGGGCAGGAACAATCTTACAAAGAAAGGACGGAGTTTCAGGTCTGACTACAGCAGCGACCCTATGGCTATCTGCAGCAATTGGGCTTGCAGTTGGAATTGGCTATTACGATGGAGCAATTATTGCAACTATAATTTGTCTGGTGACTTTAATATCCTTAAAGGGCCTGAGCAATTTAATTAACAAGAGAGTTACCCAGTCTTATAAAATGGTATTTGACAGCCACAACTTTGACCAGGAAAACTTCCAAGACTTTATTTCAAAAAGGGGAGTTGAAGTTAGAAAGCTGGACATAATAAATGAAAACAAAGATGACGAGCTAATAATGGAAGTAACTTTTTCTTTTCATAAGAATTATAACATTGGAAGATTTATTAAAAGATTAAAGGCAGACTTTCAGTTAAAATCAGTAGAACTAATGGACGATTACGATTGGCACGATTAAATATAAGTTGAAGAAAATAATTTATCGCCTAAAAATATTTTTATCGCCTAAAAATCTCAAAAATTAGGTGAAAGAAATTTTTAAAATTAATATCCAAGCAAAAAACCCTTAGGAAGAAAAATCTCCTAAGGGCTTTTAATTTATATTCTAATTTTTATTTGCTATATTTTTTTGCTAGGTTGTAAAGAGTTTTTACGTGAACTCCTGTTGCTCCTTCGTCAAAGCAGTCGTAGCTTCCTGATAGATAGGCTGTTCCTGCTATATCCATGTGGATCCAGTTAGTTCCTTCTTTTACAAACTCGCCAACAAATTGGCCAGCTGTTATTGTTCCACCAAATCTGCCACCTGAGTTTTTAATGTCGGCAACTTTTGATTTGTTTAATTCTTTAAAGGCGTCGTCATTTGGTAGCATCCAAATTTTTTCATAAGCCTTGTCAGCTGCTTCTTGTAGGTCAGCAAAGGATTCTTCTGAGTTTGTAATTACACCTGAGAATCTTTCGCCTAGAGCAACTAAGCAAGCGCCTGTTAGAGTTGCAAGGTCGATTAATAATCTTGGTTGGTATTCTGTTGATCCGTAGCAAACTGCATCTGCTAAAGTTAGTCTGCCTTCTGCGTCAGTGTTGTCAACTTCAATTGTCTTTCCAGCTAGGGAAGAGATAACGTCACCTGGCTTATAGGCTCTGCCTGATACTAGGTTTTCGCAGGCAGCAACTATGGCAACTACGTTTGTCTTTAATTGGTTTTTAGCTATGGCAGCCATGGCTCCAATTACAGTTGCTGATCCACCCATGTCTGAGTTCATAGTCTTCATTCCGTTACTTGGTTTTAGGGAATAGCCACCAGCATCATAGGTTAGACCTTTACCAACTAGGACTAGAGGTTTTTCGTCTCCGCCATTTAGGTATTCCATTACTATAAATCTTGGTTCCTTGTCTGATCCTTTGGCAACTTCCATAAAGGCTTTAAGGTTCATCTTTTCAATTTCTTCCTTATTATAAACCTTTACTTTAACTCCAAGTTTTTCTAATTCTTCTTTGGTGTAGTTAGCTAAAGTTTCTGGATAGATGTCATTTGATCTTTTGTTTACTAGGTCTCTAGCTATAACTTGGGCTTCTAGGACATTTACTAGCTCTTCAACTTGGTCTAAGTTGTTGGTATTTGAGTTTATGTTAACTGTTTCTAAGTTAAAGTCGCATTTTTTTGTCTTGTAAAAGTCGAAGTTATAAGAACTTAGGAAAAGTCCTTCAACTAAAGCTAAGATATATTCGTCTTTGTCAATTTCTGGACTTTCTTTTAGGTTAAGAGTTAGAGCCTTACAGTCTTTGTCAGCTATATATTTTCCTAATTTGTTAGCTGCAAGTCTTAGTGAAAGATAGTCAACCTTATCTTTGTCGCCTAGGCCAAGAAAAATTAGATTTTGGCAAAGGACTGGAAGGATTTCTCCGCTTTCGCCTTTAAAAAATTCTGCGTATTCTTTTTCAGAATCTGTAAAGGCAAATTTTACTTGTAAAGCTTGGTCATCATTAAATTTAAATTTCATAAATACCTCCATTTAGCATTATTAATTTTATCATACCACATTATACCCTAAAATGTTATGATAGAAGCAAGAATAAAATTAGGAGGAAAGTTTATGACTTATATACCAAGTAGACAAGACGCAGAAGATTTATTTTTAAAATACAACAAGTCTGAAAGTCTCTATAAGCACGCCAAACAAGTTGAAGTTACGTTAAGATATTTTGCAAAAAAATATGGAGAAGATGAGGACAAGTGGTCTATAATTGGTTTCTTGCATGACCTGGACTATGAAATGTATCCAGACCTTCACTGCCAAAAGACAGAGGAAATCTTGAGAGAGAATTCTTATCCTGAAGATTATATTAGGGCGATTATGGCCCACGGTTATGGAATGAGAACTGATGTAAAGCCTGAGAGCCAAATGGAAAAAATTCTCTATGCAACTGATGAACTAACTGGCCTTATAAATGCAACTTGTTTAATGAGACCATCTAAGTCTGTTTTAGATTTAAGCTACAAGTCTTTTAAAAAGAAATACAAGGACAAAAAATTTGCTGCTGGTGTTGACAGAAGTATTATTGAAAATGGAGCCCAAATGTTAAATATGGATTTAGAAGAACTTGTAAATGAGACGATAGCAGCTTTAAGCGAGTATGCAGAAGAAGCCCAGCTCAAGGGAAATTTGTAAAACTTTACATGAACTTTACAATAGAAATATAAAGACCTAATAAAATTAGACTATCCTAGATATTGTTAAAACAAATAATTAATTTCTAGGAGGAACATTAATGAACTTAAGAAAAATCGCATCAGTATTTATGGTAATGCTTTTACTAGTAGGCCTAGTAGCCTGTGCTAATAAAGGTAGTGAAAGTACCGGAGAAAAAGAAGCACCAGCAAAGACTGAAGAAGCTGCAAAGCCAGAAGAAAAACCAGCTGAAACAAGTGGAGACTTTGATACTTCAGCTGAAATCACACTAGTTTCAAGAGAAGACGGATCTGGAACAAGAGGAGCCTTCATTGAAATTACAGGTGTACAAGCTAAAGTTGACGGAGAAGAAGTTGACCAAACTTCTGAAGAAGCTATGATCCAAAACTCTACTAACGGAGTTATGACTGCTGTAGCAGGAGACCCAAATGGAATTGGTTACATTTCTTTAGGATCTTTAAACGACACAGTTAAAGCTGTAAAAGTAAACGGCGTTGATGCAACTGCTGAAGGAGTTAAAGACAAAACTTATGAACTAGCAAGACCAATTAACCTTGCTTGGAAAGAAGATGTTATTGGAGACATTGGCAAAGACTTATTAGTTTTCATTGCCAGCCCAGAAGGCCAACAAATTATTAATGACCACGGCTATGTTGGTCTAGAAAATGGAGATGCTTATACACCAGCAAACCTTGAAGGAACTATTACTGTAGCAGGTTCAACTTCTGTTACACCTTTAATGGAATCCTTAGTAGAAGCTTATGAAGCACTAAACCCAGGTGTATCTATAGAAATTCAATCAACTGGTTCATCTGCAGGAATGACTTCTGCTATGGAAGGATCAGCTAATATAGGTATGGCTTCTAGAGAACTAAAGGGTGAAGAAGCTGAAGCTTTGACTTCTCAAGCTATAGCCATGGACGGAATTGCTGTAATTGTAAATAATGAAAACCCTCTTGACGATTTAAGTCTTGAACAAATTAAAAGTATTTACATGGGCGAAATCCTATCTTGGTCAGAACTTGAAAAGTAAGAGAGTATTCTTTAAAAGCCTGAGGATTAAAATCCTTGGGCTTTATCTTTAAGATTGGAGAAACTATGAAGAAAAAATATTTTTTAGAGTCATTAATGAAATATGTTTTTTTAATCTCTGCCTTAATTTCTGTTTTGTCAATAATTTTAATTTGTTTTTTTATTTTTCAAGGCGGTCTTCCTTTTATAAAAGACTATGGCCTAGGAAATTTTTTATTAGGCACAAAATGGAAGAGGGAATGATCCTCCTAGACCAGGACTTAAAAATTCTTGCTATAAACCAAGCTGCTATAAACTTTTCCCAAGTCTCTAGTAGTGATTTAGACTTTAAGGGCCTGTGCTTTTTTGATATTTTCAGAGACAGGCAGTTAAAAGAAAAAATACTAGAAGCCTTAGAGGAAGATGATGGCAATTTTTATTACGAAATCCACCAAGATGGAAAGATTTTAGACCTATTGTTTTCTAAGGTTGAACAAAACAACAAGGAAATCGGCTATGTAATCTTATTAGTAGATGAGACCAAGGAAAAGTTACTTGAAATTCAAAGAAGTGAATTTTCTGCCAATGTTTCCCACGAGCTAAAGACGCCTTTGACTTCTATTAACGGCTATGCAGAAATGCTAATGGCAGGCCTTGTAAAAGAAGAAGATACAAAAAAATTTGCTGGGATTATTTATGATGAAGGCAGACACCTGCTAAGCATGATAGAAGACATAATAAAAATTTCTAAGCTAGACGAAGAAAAAATAGCTTTAGAAAAAGAAGACCTTGATTTAATTCCACTGGCTAAAAAAGTTATGGATAATTTAGCAGCCAAGGCCCAAGCTAACAAAGTAAATACTAAGTTCATTGGCCCAGACAGCCTAGTTTTAAATACAAACAAGGGCCTTATTACTGAGCTTCTAACAAATCTCTATGACAATGGAATAAAATACAACAGGGAAAATGGATCATTGACCCTTGAAATTAAAGAAGACGTAAAAAATGTTTTTATCATTGTTTCAGATACAGGCCTAGGAATTTCCAAAGAAGACCAGGCCAGGATCTTTGAAAGATTTTACACTGTAGATAAGAGCCACAACAAAAAAGACTCATCAGGTTTGGGACTTTCTATAGTTAAACATATTGTGAGAATTTTAGATGGAGATATTATTTTAAAAAGCGACCTTGGTCAGGGATCAACCTTTACTATTAGATTAAAAAAATAAAATTTATTTGCAAGGGGATTGTACAAATTGTACAGTCCTATTTTTATTTTAATGTTATAATAATAATGGAGGTATTTATGTATAAGGCAATTTATAGAAAATATCGACCTAAGACTTTTGAAGACTTAATAGGTCAAGAACATATTACTAAAATTTTACAAAATCAAATACAGACTAATACAATTTCTCATGCTTATTTGTTTTCAGGAACTAGGGGAACAGGGAAGACCTCTTGTGCAAAAATTTTTGCCAGAGCCATAAACTGTTTAGACCCAGACAATAAACCTTGTAACAAGTGTGAAAACTGTTTGGAAAGTTTAGATGAATCTTCAATAGACATAATAGAAATTGACGCAGCTTCTAACAACGGCGTTGACAACATTAGAGACTTAAAAGACAGGGCCTTTTATCAGCCGACATCACTAAAGTACAAGGTCTATATAATAGATGAGGTCCACATGCTAAGTAAGGGAGCCTTTAATGCACTTTTAAAAATTTTGGAAGAGCCTCCAGACCATTTGGTTTTTATACTTGCAACGACAGAGCCAGATAGGATTCCACTTACGATTTTATCTAGGTGCCAAAAATTTCAATTTAAGCGCATAGACACAAATGAAATGTTTTTGGCCTTAAAGTCCATTGCAGAAAAAGAAGGAGTGTCCATAGACGATGACTCCTATAACCTAGTAATAAATGCAGCTGATGGATCAATGAGAGACGCCCAATCAATACTGGAACAATTAGTTTCATCTGGCAGGGACAAAATAACTTATGACTATGCCATAAGCCTTTTAGGTATTGTAGACAAGTCTAATATTATAAAAATTGTAGATGCAATTATAGATAACGATGCAGCAAGTCTTATTGAAGAAATTGACCAGGCCCTTCTTCAAGGCAAGGACACAGAACAACTAGCCAAGGACATTTTAGACCACTTTAGAAATTTAATGCTGGCCAAGGTTTCACCTGAGTCAGCAGACAGACTTATTAGGTCTAACATTGAAGCCTATCTTGACCAAAGTAAAAAACTTTCCCTAGAAAAAATTTTACAGGCCATGGAAAAGTTAATTGACCAGCTTAATGAAATAAAATATTCCCAACAACAAAGGGCCCTTTTAGAAATAACTCTTTTAGAAGTCTTTCAGCTGGTAAATTCTAAGTCTGAAGTCTTTACAAGAGAAGAAAGACCTCAAGTATCTAAAGAAGCAAATACAGAAGTTAAATTTGCTGATGTTAAAAAAGTTTTGGAAAGAGATAGTGAAAATCTTGAAAGAGAAAATCTTATTCTAAATCAAAGAGAAGAAAAAACTGAGCAATTAAAAGAAGAAAAAGTTTCAGATGCTGAAGAAGTTTCTGAACAGGAACTTCCAGAGACAGTAGATAAAAAACTTAGTAAAGAGAGACTTATTGCTGACTGGAAGGACATATTAATAGAAATAAAAAAAGCAAAACCTATGGTTCACGCATTTATTGTTGAGGCAGTTATTAGTGATTGTGTAGACAACACTATTTGCTTTGGCTTTCACAAGGAATATGGTTTCCACATGGACAATTTATTAAAGGAGAAAAACCGAGAACTTGTTGAAAAGGTTCTTAGTTTGTTCTATAATACTAGTGTGAAGATTAATGCAAAATTTATAGAAGATGAAAAAGAAGCTTCTATAAATAAGGACATTGATACTTTAACAAAGCTAGTTGGCGAGGAAAATATTAAGATATTTTAGGAGGATTTATGGCAAAAGGATTTGGCAAGATGCCTAACATGAACAACATGATGAAGCAATTTGAAAAGATGCAGCGAGAAATGGAAAAGACTCAAGATGAGTTAAATCAAAAAACCATTGAAACTACTGCAGGTGGTGGAGCTGTAAAGGCTGTAATGAACGGTCAAAAACAATTAGTAGACCTAGTTATAGACGAAGATATTGTCGATCCAGATGACATTGACATGCTTCGTGATCTTATTATTGCTTGTGTGAATGCAGCTATGAAAGAAGTAGACGATCTTCAATCTAAAGAAATGTCTAAGTTCACTGGCGGACTTAATATTCCAGGTCTATAAAAAATGGAAAATCCAATAGGTAATTTAATTAATCAATTATCTAGATTGCCTGGCATTGGTGAAAAAACAGCCCAAAGGCTTGCGTATTATATTATTGAATTAGATGAAGCTAGGGTCAAAGACCTAACTGATTCTATAACAAAGGCCAAGGAAAACTCAGGCTTCTGTAGTATTTGTAACAATATTACAGACAAGGACCCTTGTTCAATTTGTTCTAGCGATAGTAGAAACAAAAAGCTAATTTGCGTTGTTGAACAACCTAAAGATGTTATGGCTATAGAGAGAGGCCAAAAATACAAGGGCCTATACCATGTTCTTCATGGCGATATTATTTCATCTGTAGATGGTGATGAAAAAATTAAAAAGCTTATTGAAAGAATAAGAGATAACGAAGTAGAAGAAATAATCTTAACATTCACCCCCAATGCTAGCGGACAAGCTTCGATAATTTATTTATCAGAGCTTTTAAAGCCTCTGGGCATTAAAGTAACAAAGATAGCATACGGTCTTCCTTACGGAAGCGACATGGACTTCTTCGATAAGGATACAATCAATATTGCGATTGCTAACCGTACAGAAATTTAATCGCAAAGGATGATGACAAATGTTTACAAATGATCAAATTGCAAATGCAATGAAAATCAAACTTGACGATGTTTTACCAGAATATCCAGAGTTTGAACAAGGAATAAGAAGAGCACCAAGAAGAGAAGCTGACCTTTCAGACCAAGAAATTGAATTAGCTTTAAAAAACGCTCTTAGATATATTCCAGAAAAATTTCATGAACAATTAGCTCCAGAATTTTATGACGAGCTAATGACTAGGGGAAGAATTTATGGATATAGATTCAGACCAAATGAAAGAATTTATGGCAAGCCTATTGATGAATATGAAGGAAAATGTATTGAAGGTAAGGCTTTCCAAGTAATGATTGACAACAACCTTTCATACGAAATAGCCCTTTATCCATATGAACTTGTAACTTATGGAGAAACTGGCTCTGTTTGTCAAAACTGGATGCAATACAGACTTATTAAAAAATACCTTCAAGAACTTACTGACGACCAAACTTTAGTATTATATTCAGGCCATCCAGTAGGACTATTTAATTCTAAAAAATCATCTCCAAGAGTAATTATTACTAATGGACTAATGATTGGTATGTATGACGACCTTGAAAACTTTAACAGAGCTGCAGCAATGGGAGTTGCTAACTATGGTCAAATGACTGCAGGTGGCTGGATGTATATAGGACCTCAAGGTATTGTTCACGGAACATACAACACACTACTAAACGCTGGTAGATTAAAATTAGGTATTCCTGATGATGGAAACTTAGCTGGAGTATTATTTGTAACTTCAGGTCTAGGTGGAATGAGTGGAGCTCAAGGTAAGGCATGTAATATTGCTGGCGGAGTTTCAATTATTGCTGAAGTTGATGACTCAAGAATTGGTACAAGATATGAACAAGGATGGGTTGACGAAAGAGTAGAAAGCCCAGAAGAAGCTTTCAAGATAGCCTTTGAATTTGTTGAAAAGAAAGAGCCAAGAGCTATTGCTTATCACGGAAACGTTCTTGACCTATTAAGATATGCTGTTAAAGAAAACATTCATATCCCACTACTTTCTGACCAAACTTCATGTCACGAACCATACACTGGTGGATATTGCCCAGTAGACATTACTTTTGAAGAAAGAACAAGACTACTTGCAGAAGACAAAGAAAAATTCCACAAATTAGTTGACGAAACACTTAAAGAACACTTCTCTTTAATTAAGACTTTAACTGACAGAGGAACTTACTTCTTCGACTATGGTAACTCATTTATGAAGGCAGTTTTTGATGCTGGAGTAAAAGAAATTTCTGTTAACGGAGTAGACGATAGACACGGCTTTATTTGGCCTTCTTATGTAGAAGACATTCTTGGACCAAGACTATTTGACTTTGGTTATGGACCATTTAGATGGGTATGCTTAAGCGGCAAACCAGAAGACCTAAGAAGAACTGACAAGGCTGCTATGGAAATTATCGATCCTAACAGAAGATACCAAGACAGAGACAACTGGATTTGGATTAGAGATGCTGAAAAGAACAAGATGGTTGTTGGAACTCAAGCTAGAATTCTTTATTCAGACGCTCTTGGAAGAAGAGACATTGCTCTTGAATTTAACAGACTTGTTAGAGAAGGAGAAATTGGACCAGTTATGTTAGGTAGAGACCACCACGACACAGGTGGAACTGACTCTCCATTTAGAGAAACATCTAACATCAAAGACGGTTCTAATGTAATGGCTGACCAAGCTACTCAAATTTTTGCTGGTAACGCAGCTAGAGGTATGTCTCTAATTGCTTTACACAATGGTGGAGGAGTTGGAATTGGTAAGTCAATTAACGGCGGATTTGGTTTAGTATTAGACGGATCTGAAAGAGTTGACGACATCATTAAGACAGCTATGCCTTGGGACGTTATGGGTGGAGTTGCTAGAAGATCTTGGGCTAGAAATGAAAATGCTATAGCTACTTGTATTGAATACAACGAAATCACTGATGGCAAGGACCACATTACACTTCCTTATATAGCTGATGATGAATTGATTAAAAAGACTATTGCTAATTACAATAAATAAGATATAAACTTGTAGAGTATCAATTTTTTGGTACTCTACTTTTTTATTTATAATCTTTAATAAAGGGGCCTTTGTTTTAAATTTGTTAGATTATTATTAAGGCTAAAGGGGTATGATTACATATGTAAAATGAAAATTAGAAAGAGGCTATTATGAAAAATAATAAAAGTAATAAAAATAGAAAAATGCCTAATACAGCCTATTATGTAATAGTTGTTGCAATTATGGTTATTATTAATTTTTTTCTTCTGCCAAGACTGGCTCAAGAAAAAGTCGTTGAACAAACCTACGACCAATTTATTAGCGAAAGTGAAGAAAAGAAAATTGAAAAGGTAAATGTATTAGATACATCAATAGAATACAAACTAAGAGACGACGATAAAATATACACTGTAAGAAAATTTGAATATGGCGAAGACAGAGATCTTATTAATCGTCTCTATGCCAACGGAGCTGAAATAAAAAGAGTTTCAGAAAAAATGAACCCAGTTCTTTCTGCCTTTTTAAGCTTTGGTCTTCAAATGCTCTTTATAGTTTTACTTTGGATGTTTATTTCTAAAGTATTTCTTAAAAATATGGGGCCAGGTGGAGGAGCAATGAATCTTGGCAAGTCTAACGCCAAAATTTATGCTGAATCAATTGACGGCATAACCTTTGAAGATGTAGCAGGCCAAGACGAGGCCAAAGAAGCATTGACAGAAATTGTAGACTTTTTGCACTCACCAGAAAAGTATGCAAGCATTGGAGCTAAACTTCCTAAGGGAGCTCTTTTAGTAGGACCTCCAGGAACTGGTAAGACTTTACTTGCTAAGGCTGTTGCAGGCGAAGCTAAGGTTCCGTTCTTTTCAATTACAGGTTCAGACTTTGTTGAAATGTTTGTCGGCCTTGGAGCTGCCAAGGTTAGAGATCTTTTCCAAGAAGCAAATAAAAAGGCTCCTTGTATAGTTTTTATTGACGAAATTGATACCATTGGTAAGAAAAGAGATGGGGCAGGTTTTTCTGGCAATGACGAAAGAGAACAAACCCTTAACCAACTTCTTTCTGAAATGGATGGCTTTGACTCCAACAAGGGAGTTGTAATTTTAGGAGCAACAAATAGACCAGAATCCTTAGACCCAGCTTTATTAAGACCAGGTAGATTTGATAGGAGGGTTCCTGTTGACCTACCAGATTTAAAAGGCAGGGAAGACATATTAAAGGTTCACCTTAAAAATGTTCGTCATGCACCAGACTTAGATGTAAACTTTATTGCCAGGTCAACTGCAGGAACAAGTGGAGCAGACCTTGCAAATATTGTAAACGAAGCAGCCTTAAGGGCAGTTAAGCACGGAAGAAAAAGAGTTGAAACTGAAGACTTGGCTGAAAGTGTTGAAGTTGTAATAGCAGGCTATCAAAAGAAAAATGCTGTTATTTCTGCCAAGGAAAAAGAAATTATTGCCTACCACGAAGTTGGCCACGCCTTAGTTGCAGCCAAACAAACTCACTCAGCTCCAGTTACAAAAATTACTATAGTTCCAAGAACTTCTGGAGCCTTAGGTTACACTATGCAAGTTGACGAGGAAGAAAAATATATTTACACCAAAGACGATGCCTTTAATAAAATTGTCACCTTTACAGGCGGCAGGGCAGCTGAAGAACTAGTATTTAATACAAAAACTTCAGGAGCAAGTAATGACATTGAACAGGCAACTAGAATTGCCAGGGCTATGATTACCCAATATGGTATGAATGATGAAATTGGTTTTGTAAATATTGAATCAAGGGTCAATCCTTATTTAGGCAACGACACAGTTATGAATGCCTCAAATGAAACTGCAAGACTAGTAGATGAACAAGTAAGAATTCTTGTAGAAAAGGCCCATGAAAAAGCTATTAATATTTTAAAAGAAAACATGGACAAGCTTCATGAAATTTCAAGGCACCTGCTAGTAAGAGAATCTATTACTGGTGAAGAATTTATGGCCATCTTAGAAGGCAAAACTGAAGTAGAAGATGAAACAAATGAAGAAAATAATTCGATAGATCAAGTTCAATCAGTAGAAGAAACTCATTTAGAAGAAAATAAAGAAGACAGCGAAAACTAAGGAGCATAAAATGGAAAAGGGATATGTTCAAATTTATACAGGAAACGGCAAGGGGAAAACTACTGCAGCCTTAGGCCTTGCAGTTAGGGCAGCTTGTTCAGGTTTAAATGTTTATATAGGCCAATTTTTAAAGGGCTTTGACTATTCAGAGCTAAAGTTAGTTGACCACTTTTCAAATATTACCATTGACCAATATGGCAGGGATTATTTTATTACAGGTCAAGCAGGACAAAAAGACAAAGACCTTGCTGACATAGGTTTTTCTAAGGTCAAAGAAGTTTTACAAGACGACAAGTACGACCTGGTAATCTTAGACGAAATTTGCATAGCCCTAATGATGAACTTAGTTTCTGAAGATGACCTACTTGAACTTTTAAAAAACAGAAAGCCAGGAATAGAAGTAGTTTTAACTGGCATTAATGCATCGGAAAAATTAATAGACTTTGCAGACTTGGTTACAGAAATGAAAGAAGTCAAACACTATTATAAAAATGGAGTCCTTGCTAGAAAGGGCATAGAAAATTAAAAATAAACTGCTAGGAGAGAAAAATCTTCTAGCAGTTTTTTTATGTCTTTGACTTTAAATTTTATTTAAAAGTTTAGCAGGAATCACTAATGAATTTGTCCGCCAACAGTTTTTATATCGTCCTTGCCTTTATATGCAACAATAGTTTCTATAGCAAGTTCTAAGGCTTTTGTAATATCAGCTAGGGACATTGATGGTTGTTTGGCCTTAGCTACAACTTGGTCTGGCAAAAATGGAATGTGAATAAAGCCGCCTATAGCTCCAGGAAATTCTTTGTCAATAAAATATAGATTTTGGTACATAATGTGGTTGCAGACAAAGGTGCCAGCAGTATTTGAAACTGAGGCAGGGATGCCGCTTTTTTTTATATTTTCAACAATGGCCTTAATAGGTAGCGTTGAAAAATATGCAGGACTTCCATCTGGTCTTATAGTTTCATCAAGAGGTTGCTTGCCATCATTGTCTGGAATTCTTGCATCATCTAAATTTATAGCAACTCTTTCTAGGCTTATATCAAAACGACCACCAGCCTGGCCAATATTTAAAACTACATCAGGATTAAATTCTTTCATGGCATCATATAAAATTTGTGCCGACCTGTCAAAGACAGTAGGCAGTTCAAGTTTTATAATTTCAGCTCTTGCTATAAGGTCAGGAAGATTTTTTACAGCTTCAAGGGCTGGATTTATTTTTTCTCCGCCAAAGGGATCAAAGCCAGTTATTAAAATTTTCATTTATATACTCCTTGTAAAATTTTCTATTTCTATAAAAACTATATCACAGATTAGGCAGGATAAAAAGCTTGGGAAATATTTTAATTTTTCCCAAAGGCAGAAGTAATTTTTGGACTTAAGTTTTTTAAAAAATTTATGCTATAATAAAATTAGAATAAATTCTTTAAGAAGTGTAGGCAAAAAAAGATTTAAAAACGGAGGGCTCGATGAAAATTAAAATTAGATATATTATTATGGTGCTTTTGCTAGTTCCCTTTATTTACAGTTTGTTCACTAAGAACTATAAAGAATCAAACTTAGATGGGAAATTTTATCCAGCAAAAAACGTAGAGTTTTTATATGATCTGACTTATATGAAAAATGGTCAGCTTGTTAAAGATCAAAGTATTTTTAAAGAGCAGCTAAAAATAATTGAAAGTGCCAAAGAATTTATTATCCTAGACTTATTTTTATACAATGACGAATACGACAGGGGAAAGATGGATTTTGTAAGTCAAGTTGAAGAAATGACAGATGCCCTAATAAAAAAACACCAGGAAAATCCAGACCTTGATATAGTTTTTATAACAGATGAGTTAAATAACTTTTATGGCTCTTATAAACAAAAACACTTAAAGAGACTAGAAGATGAGGGCATAAAAGTAAATCTTGTAAACTTAAACACAATTAGAGATTCAAACCCACTTTATTCAGGACTTTATAGATTTTATATTAAACACTTTGGCCAAAGCGACAAGGGCTTTATAAAAAATATCTTTGATCCCCAAGGACCAAAAGTTTCAATTAGGTCATTTTTAAGACTTTTAAATTTTAAAGCCAACCACAGAAAGGTTTTAATTACAGAAGAAGCCGCCTTAGTTTCATCTTCAAACCCTCATGATTCTAGCTCAAATCATTCAAATGTTGCAGTAAAATTTTATGGCCAGGCTATGGAAGATTTAATAAAATCAGAACTAGGCCTTCTAGCAGACAAGTATGAAAGGATAGAAGCTTTTAAGGCTGCAGATGTCTTAGACTCAGATATAAAACTTAGGGCCATAAGTGAAAAGAAAATATTTGATGCCTTGGAAGAAAATATTTTAAAGGCAGAAGATGGAGACCAAATTAATATTGGCATCTTCTACATTGCTGACTTTAAACTTCTCAAGGCCCTAGCAGATGCTTCTAAAAGAGGAGTTGAAATTAGAATAATAGCCGACCTAAACAAGGACGCCTTTGGCCTAGAAAAAAACGGAGCCCCAAATAGGCCAGCCCTCAGCCAGTTAGTTGACGAAAATCCTGACATTCAAGTTAGATGGTATCAAACCCACGGCGAACAGTTCCACACCAAGATGGCTTTATTTTCTTACAAAGATCAAGACCCTAGACTTATTTTAGGATCGGCAAACTTTACTAGACGAAATTTACAAAATTATAACTTAGAAACCGACTTAGAACTTAGTCTTCCAAAAGACTCTGACCTTTACCAAGAAGTAGCAGCCTATTATGAAAAAATTTGGACCAACCAAGATGGCTCTTACACTGTTCCATTAGAAGACTACTACGAAGACGGAAAGTTTTTAAGACTTTTATGGAAAATCCAAGAGTTTACAGGTTTGTGTACTTGGTAGATGTAATTGTAACTGCTTTGTTTATTTTTCGTAACCCTTTTGTATAGACTTAAGGCGAGACCTGTGATAAAATTTTTTATAAGAAAAAGCTTTTAAAGCTCAAGGAGGATTATATGAAAAAGATTTTATTTTTTAGCATGGCCCTAGTATTGATGTTTTCAAGTTTAGCTCTTGCAAAAGAAGAAAAACCTGTAAAATTTGCTATGGACTTTGCAAAAGTTGAAGATGTAAATGAAAAAGATGGATCTAGCCAAATTTTAGTTGCTAGCGATTCTGATTCAGAAACTGCCTTAGACAAAGTTTATTTATTTGCTAGCAAGGTTCCAGTTATAGATTTAAAAACTGGAGAGCTGGTAGAAAATTATAAGTTTAAAAAGGGAGAAAAAATTCAATACTTCTATAGAGAAGATACACCAATGCTGATGTCTTATCCAGGGCAAATGACTCCTAACTTTATTGGAGTCAATGTTGAAGGTGGAAAATACTTCCTAGACGTAGACTATTTCAACAAAGAAGGCAAGGGCATTAGCAATAGGTTAGAGCTTAATCTTACAGACAAGGACATGGCCAAAAATCTAAAAGGCGAAGAAGTTAAGGACTTTTTAGAAAAAGACTTGGCAGTTCTTTATACTGTTGCAACTAGGTCTCTACCACCAATTGCCAGACC
Organism: uncultured Peptoniphilaceae bacterium; assembly: GCA_964346535.1. Classification (GTDB taxonomy): domain Bacteria; phylum Bacillota; class Clostridia; order Tissierellales; family Peptoniphilaceae; genus Neofamilia. The sequence continues at coordinate 2,140 of CAYFUN010000025.1, read as the reverse complement.
TGAAAAGATAATAGTTTTAAATATTCCAAAAAAAGTTGTAGATTTAATGGACTACAAGGCTGATGGCGACAGGGGATATTTGTTGAGAGCTTATTATGAAGACCTTGGAGCCCAAGTATCTTGGGACAACGAAGAAAAAATTACAACAATTAGCCTTGCTGACAAGTCAATTAAGATTTATAATAAAGAATTTAAGTTAGAAATTAATAAAGAAGTAGAAACAATGAAAGATTTTTCTATTGTCGACGGAGTTTCTTATATTCAAGAAGCCTATATAAATAAGATTAACGATTATTTACTAAAGTAAGACCTTGATGAAAGGACAAAATGTAAAATAATTTGCAAAGACAAAGAAACATAAAAATAGGAAAGGCCCTTTGTGGTCTTTCCTTTATACTTATAATAATATTTGCCCTATTAAATAGTTTTTTTACAGGCTTATTTTTGGCTCTGCCATTTTTTTCTTGTGGCCTAATTTTAATATATAAAAGAGAAAATGTTCTACTTTACTGTCTTTGGACTATATTTTTCTTTGTAGATATTTTTATCCGCTATGGAACTGGAATAACTTGGAGATTAATATTTTTAACCAAGGATTTTCTACCTCAATGGAATTATTCTAGACTAATAGCTTCCTGGATAGAATTTATTATTTTTATCCTGCTTACAGTAAGCACAATTGTAAAAGAAAAATCTAAGCCACTGATCTTAACTAAAAAGAGAAAAGTTTTTTATATTTTAGGTTGGATTTTATTCTTTGTACTTTTAGTTCCATATAACTTTGGAGACTTAAGTATCTTTGCAAATATTTATTATATCTTTGGAGATTGGCTAAGAGTTGTCCTTTATATTTTCTTAATTACCTGGTCTTTAAGACTAAGGAGTCAGAAAAATAAAAATTAAATAAAAATTAAAATATCTGCTAGAGGGCTGACCTTTAACAGATATTTTTTGATCCTATAAAATTTTTTCTAATTTTTCTAAAAACTCAGCGACTTCACTCTTGGTGGTCCTATAGGATGTACAAAGTCTGACGCTAGTCTCATAGCCACCAAGGCTTTCTAGGTCAATGCTTGCAAACTTTCTAACTTCTTCAATTTGTTCATCACTTAGCTTAATAAAAAGTTGGTTTGACTCTGGTGGATAAGTAAAGGAAACTCCTAACTTTAAAAGCCCTTCACTTAAGGCCCTAGCACTTTCATAAGAATTTTTTCCTAGCTGGTAATAAAGGCCGTCATCAAAAAGGGCATCAAATTGGGCAGCGAGAATAAAACCCTTGGCCATAATTGCTCCCTTTTGTTTCATGTGGTTTCTAAGTCTTTCCTTTAATTTGTCCTCAACGACAACTAAGATTTCTCCAAAAAGCGCCCCGTTTTTTGTTCCGCCAATGGTAAAGGCATCACAAGAGTCAGCAAGTTCATTTAAAGTAAATTTTTCTGCAGCCATAGCAACTGCAAGCCTAGCTCCGTCTACATAAAGATAGCAATCATAGTCCTTACAAAGCTTATGCAGGGCCTTAATTTCTTCAATTGAATAAACTGTTCCTGCTTCACTTGTATTTGAAATATAGACGATTTTTGGAATGACATTTGTATCAACTCCAAAAAGTTCGAGCTCTTTTCTTAATAAGTCTGGAGTAAGTTTGCCATTTTCAGTTTTTATAGTTACAAGCTTGTGGCCAGTAGCTTCAATTGCTGCAGTTTCGTGAATGGAAATGTGGCCAGTTTTTGCACAGACAACAGCCTCATAAGGTCTTAGGTTGTTAGTGCAGGCGACAATATTTACAATAGTTCCTCCAGGAAGAAATTCAACTAAGATATCATCTCTGCCAATTTCTTTTTTTATTTTTTCTTTTACAGCTAAGGTATATTCATCTTGGCCATAGCCAGACATCTTGTCTTGAGGCAGCCTTGCTAAAAACTCATAGACTTTTTCGTGGCCCTTGTCATTATAATCATTTAAAAAATTTATCATAAGTCCCTCTCCTTGGAAAATTTTCTTTACTAATATTATACTACAAAGACAAAATTTTATGATATGATTAAGCAAATAGTAGCAGTAAAAATTTTTTAAGATACAAAAAGAGTGAGAATGAAAATGCAAGTAGATAAAATTGAAATTAAAGAAAGAATTGTGCCAA
>CAYFUN010000024.1:0-21591 GCA_964346535.1 uncultured Peptoniphilaceae bacterium | reverse complement strand
ATGGCAAATGGTACTGGTATGACAGATATATCTACAGCCCAGTTGCAAGTGAAGCTGCTGGCGGAACAGACTATGTAAGAGGCTACGGAGCTGGACCTTATGGAGATGTAATTGTACGTGACTTTAGCGACAACTACTTAGGATCTGCTATGGCCAATGCTGATGGAACATTCTTTGTAGAAACAAACAGGACCCTAGTTGCTGGCGAAACCCTAAGAATAACAACATCATATAGAAATAGACTTAGCGATTATACAAGAATAACTGTTTCTGGCGCTGCTAAAACATATGCTACAAATAATTACACAAGCGTATTTACAATAGGCTCACAAACTTATACAAGTTCAGTAAATGGCGTAAAAGAAACTAAGACTATGGACGTTGCTCCTTATACTGAAAATGGCAGAACCATGCTTCCACTAAGGTATATTGCAGACTCACTAGGCTATGATGTTACCTATGACAAAAATACAAGAAATGCTGTATTTATTAAAGGTTCATCAGCTATAATTATAAATATCGACTCTAAAGAATTTACAGTTGACGGAAAAGCTTATAGCCTTTCAACTGCACCTAAGAAAGTAAACGGAAGAATTATGCTTCCTGTTTCTGAAATAGGCAAGGCCCTAGGACTTGATTCTGGAAATCTTGGATCAGGCAAGGCAATTGAGTGGGATAGCACAAATATGCAAGTTATAATTTCAACAAGAAGATAAATTTAGACAAAAAAATGTCCTCAAGGATTTAGGTCCCTGAGGATATTTTTTTATCTTTATTCTCCAGTTCTATCAAAAATTTCTGCACCGTCAGAAATAAGTAAGATTACTGTTGTGTTGTCTGTTGGATCTAAAATTTGAAGTTCAATTCCAGGTTCTAAAAATTCTGTCAAACTTAAAGAACTTTCCTTTAGTTTGTATTTAAAATTTTCCCAAAACTGATTAAATTCTTCCTTAACTTCTTCGCTTTCTCTGTCTAAAACAAGATTTTTATATTCTTCCTTTAAAGTGAAAGAGTAGGCCTTGTTGTCCTTGTCTAAAGAAACTACTGCATAGGTCTCATAGTCCTTTTGCAAGTTTTCTTCTTCGTCAAGTAAGCGGTTGTTAAGGTCATCTTCTTGGGTCTGATTTAGGCCTTGGCCACTTTCAAGAGCAGGATCTGCTACATTTCCAACAACCTGGTTTTCGCCAACAGTTTGATTTTCGATTTGGACATTTGAGCCAGTGTCAGAATCCTTAGTTTTCTTTTTGCTGCACCTAGTAATAATTAAAGTGACAAGTAAAACTAAGATTAAAAGGGCTACTAGTCTTCTTATCATATAAACTTTTTTCATTTCAGCTTTGGATCTTCTTTTGTTAGGCATAGTGATGACCTCCTTATTAGAATTAATTATACCATAGATTAGAAAAAAATTGGCCTGTGAAAAAACATTTCAGTCTTTAATCAAATAAATTTTTCTAAAACGATAAAAGTTTGAAAAATCGTTTTCATAAATTAGTAAAATATGTTATACTTAAAGCAGTATTAATTTTTAAATCAAGAAATGAAAGGTGGAAATAATATGAAAGTTTATACAACTGACAAAATTAGAAACGTTGCTTTAGTTGGCCATAGTGGATGTGGTAAAACCAACCTAACAGAAGCCATGCTTTATCAAACTGGAGCAACTAAGAGAATGGGAAATGTCAGTTCAAAAAATACCATGTCTGACTTCTCTAAAGAAGAGATCCAAAGACAATCATCTATAGGAACATCAGTTATACCAATAGAGTGGAGAGACAAGAAATTAAATATTATTGACGCTCCAGGCTATTTAGACTTTGTTGGAGAAGTGTATGCATCTTTAAGGGCAGCTGAATCTGCAATCTTAGTTATAGATGCAACTAGCGGAGTTGAAGTAGGTACTGAACTTGTTTGGAAGTACTGTGAAGAAATCGGCCTACCAAGAATGATTTTCGTCAACAAAATAGATGGTGAAAACGTAAACTTCAGAAAGCTAATGGAAGAAATTGAAGCAAACTTCGGTAAAAAAGTTGTTCCATTTGCTACACCAATTGGCGAAGGCGAAAGCTTTGAAGGTGTTACAGATATTATTTTCCAAAAAGGCTACAAGTACGAAAACGGATCTCCAGTAGAAATCGAACTAAACCACGACCAATTAAAGGCTACAGAGAGAATCTATGAAGAAATAACAGAAATCATAGCTGAATCAGACGAAGCCCTATTAAATAAATTTTTCGAAGGAGAAACCTTTACTAGAGAAGAAATTCTAAAGGGAGTAACTCTTGCAGTAACACAAGGAGATGCTGTTCCTCTAATAGTAGGATCAGGAGAAAAGGCCATAGGCATTGATATCCTTTTAAATATGATTTCTAACTTCCTACCAGCTCCTAACCATCCAGAAGCCCACCTAGGCTTTAGGGTAGAAAGTGGCGAAGCTAGAAAAGTTGACGCAAATGAACCATTTGCAGCAGTTGTCTTTAAGACAATAACTGACCCATTTGTTGGCAAGGTTTCAATTTTTAAAGTAACTTCTGGAAAAATTACTAAGGATACAGAATTTTATAACTCAAGCAAGGACACAGTAGAAAAAATGGGCGGACTTTTTGTCCTTAGAGGTAAAGAACAACTTCCAGTTGATGAAATCCTAGCAGGAGACATTGGAGCAACAACAAAACTTGTAAAGACTCAAACTGGAGATACAATTTCTGACAAGAATAACAAAATTGTCTATAAGAGATTAAAATACCCACAAGCAAATCTCTTCTACGCAATTGAACCAGTATCAAAGGGAGACGAAGAAAAGATTTCATCTTCCCTAATAAAACTTCAAGAAGAAGACCCATCTTTTGTAATAAACAGAAACCCAGAAACCAAACAGCTTACAATTGGTGGCCAAGGCTCAGTTCAACTACAAGTTATCCTTGATAAACTTAAAAATAACTTTGGTGTAGATGTAAAAGTTGTGCCATTTATAGTTCCATACAGGGAAACAATAACTAAGACTGTAGAAGTTCAAGGTAAACACAAGAAACAATCTGGTGGAGCAGGCCAATACGGTGATGTTTGGATTAGATTTGAACCTGCAACAGAAGAATTTATCTTTGACGAAGAAGTATTTGGTGGATCAGTTCCTAAAAACTACTTCCCAGCAGTTGAAAAAGGTCTAGAAGAAGCAAAAGAACATGGAATCCTAGCAGGCTTTCCAGTTGTAAACTTTAAGGCAGTTTTATACGATGGATCCTACCACGACGTAGACTCAAATGAAATGTCCTTTAAGCTAGCATCTCACCTAGCCTTTAGAAATGGTATTGAACAAGCAAATCCAGTTTTACTTGAGCCAATAATGAAGGTTGAAATTTCTATTCCTGACTCATATCTTGGAGATGTAATGGGAGATATCAACAAGAGAAGGGGAAGAATCCTAGGCATGGACCAACAAGCAGACGGCTCTCAACTAATTTTTGCTGAAGCGCCACAAGCAGAAATGTTTGAATACTCAATTGACCTAAGGGCTATGACCCAAGGTAGAGGAAACTTCTCTATGGAATTTACTAGATACGAACAAGTTCCACACGAAGTCCAAGAACAAATAATAGCAGCAGCAAAAAACGAAGCATAAAATAAAAACAACCCTGGAAGGAGAAATCTTTTCAGGGTTTTAAGTTTTTATAAGTTTAAATTATTCATAAACTTTGCTATAATATAAGCCATTGGAAGAGAATGGAGAAAAAATAAATGAAAAAACACAAGGACTTTATTTACTCAATTATGGCTGGCGCCTTTATTGCCCTAGGAGGAGTTGTCTTTTTAATGGTAGACAGTAAATACTTAGGGTCACTAATGTTTGCCGTTGGCTTATTTGGAGTTTGTACCCTAGGCTATAACCTTTTTACAGGCAAGGTTGGCTATTTCTTTTATAATGAGAAAAAGTCTTATACAAAATTTCTCATAAAGGTCCTAATAGGAAATGCTATTGGGGCGATACTAATAGCCTTTCTTTTATCTTTTAGTAGAAATGGAGAACTTTTACAAGAAAAGGCCTTGGGTCTAGTAAATATAAAACTAAATGATAGCTATTTAAGTCTTTTTATTCTAGGTGTAATGTGCAACATCTTTGTCGTTTTTGGAGTAGAAGAGTATAAGTCAAATCCCCACGACCTTGGAAAATATATGGGCATAATTTTTGCTGTCATGGTCTTTATCCTAGCAGGCTTTGAACACTCTGTTGCAGATATTTTTTACTTTGCCATGGCAGGAGTTTGGACCCTAGATGGACTTTTAAGAATTTTAGTAATAGTTTTAGGAAATGCACTTGGCGGACTTTTAGTTCCAAGTGTGAGATTATTGGAAAAGTAAAAAAAGCAGCTGTTCAGCTAACAAATTATTACAAGACCATAAAAAAACCAGAGACCTTAAAATCTCTGGCTTTTCTTTTATTTACATCCGCTTCCTTCCTTGTAGCTGTGGCAGGACCCTGCTGATGGACAGGACCCGCAGCCGCAAGGGGTGACGCCTTTTTTCTTGTTTTTTCTAATTTTCAAATATGCCAAGATGGCAATTAGGATAACGACTCCTAGTACAATATAATCTCCCATATTTCACCTCTAGTTTCTATACTTTGATGGCCTAAAGATTAGGAAAAGATAAATTGCTAGAATAACTCCAGCTACTCCTGTCCAAAGGTTTGGTGCTTGGCCATCTACTAGGACTCTGGCAAATTGGTAGACCATTAGGCTTATTGTGTATGAAAATACTAGAATGTAGCCAATGGCAAACCAGGTCCACTTTTTGTCGTTCATTTCTTGTCTAATTGCGCCAACTGCTGCAAAACAAGGAATGGTAAATTGGTTAAAGAACATATAGGAAAGCATTGAAGCAGTTGTAAAGTAATCTTTTACAAAGTTTGATAGGCTGGCTGTGTCTGGATCAACTTCTCCAAGCTTTGCTAAAATACCAAAGGTTGTTACTACAACTTCTTTGGCAATTAGGCCTAGGACTGTAGCAACTGAAGCTATCCAGTCTCCAAAGCCAAGGGGAACAAAGAACCATTCAATTTTCTTTCCTAAGAAGGCAAGGATAGAATCAACATCTCCTTCGCCAAAAGGCTCAAAGCTAAAGTTCACTGTAATATTTGTAGTTAGCCAAATAAAGATAGATGCTAAAACAATTACTGTTCCAGCCTTTACAATAAAGGCCTTTACTCTTTCCCAAGTTGATCTAAAGACATTGTTAAAACTTGGTAGGTGGTATTCTGGTAGTTCCATAACAAAAGGAGCTGGGTCTCCGTGGAAGAGACTAGTTTTCTTTAAAATAAGGCCAGTAATAATTACTGCTATAATTCCACCAAAGTACCAAATTGGTCCAAACCACCATGATCCGCCCCAAATTGCAGCAAACATGGCGATAATATCTGTCTTAGCTCCACAAGGCATCATTGATGCAACTGTTATGGTCATTCTTCTGTCGTTGTCATTTTCTATAGTTCTAGTTGCAATAATTCCAGGAACTGAACAGCCTGTTCCAACTAAAATTGGAATAAAGGACTTGCCTGAAAGACCAAACTTTCTAAAAATCCTGTCTAAGATAAAGGCAATTCTTGCCATATAGCCAATGTCTTCTAGAATTGCTATAAAGATAAATAAGGTTGCAATAATTGGTAGGAAACCTAAAACTGAAGATACACCTGCAAAAATTCCGTCCATTACAAGAGAGTGAACCATTTCAGATGTTCCCAGGCTAGTTAATAGGGCATCAAGTTTGCCGCCAATAATTTCTGCGAAAAACACATCGTTGGTCCAGTCAGTAACATCTCCGCCGACAATTGTAATGGCTACATAATAAACTACTAGCATAATTCCTACGAAAATTGGTAGAGATAAAATTCTGTTAGTAATGACCTTGTCGATTTTGTCAGAAGTAGTTAGGCCCTGGCGACCTTTTTTTACAGCTGTTGATGTAATACTTGTTACAAAGTTATATCTTTCGTCAGTTATAATTCCTTCAGCATCGTCATCGAAAAACTCTTCAGCCATGCTTCTGATTTTAGAAATTTCATCAAGTTTTTCTGGAGAAAGTTTTAAATCTTCAATAATCTTTTCATCGTTTTCAAAAACCTTTACTGCCAGCCACCTTCTAGCTCTTTCACTTTCAAGTTCTGGTAGGGCATTTTCAATGGCAGTGATATAGCCTTCTAAGTCTTTAGAAAAGGCCTTGATTTCCTCATGCTTTTCTTTCTTACTTGCTTCTTTTTTTGCAACTTCAATTAGCTTGTCCAGGTTTTCATTTTTTAAAGCAGAAACTTCAACTATTTTACAGTTAAGATCGGCTTCGATTTTTTTTATGTCAATAAAGTCATTGTTCTTTTTAACAATGTCCATCATATTAAGGGCAATTATTAAAGGGATCCCAAGTTCAGACAACTGGGTAGATAAGTACAAGTTTCTTTCTATGTTAGATCCGTCAACAACATTTATTATGGCATCAGGATTTCCATGTACTAAAAAGTCTCTGGCTACAACCTCTTCTAAGGTATAAGGTGAAAGGGAATAAATTCCTGGAAGGTCAGTAAACCTTACTTCCTTGTCTTTTTTGTATTGACCTTCTTTTTTTTCTACAGTTACTCCAGGCCAGTTACCTACATATTGGTGGCTGCCTGTTAGAGCATTAAATAAGGTGGTCTTCCCTGAGTTAGGGTTACCAGCTAGGGCAATATTTAGAGTCATAAGCTTCTCCTAAATTTCTTCAACTTCTATTAGTTCGGCATCGGCCTTTCTTAGGCTTAGCTCATAAGATCTGACATTAATTTGTACCGGGTCTCCAAGTGGGGCAACCTTTCTCACATAAAGTTCTGCTCCCTTAGTTAGGCCCATGTCCATAATCCTTCTCTTTAAAGGACCGGCTCCGTGAATTTTTACGACCTTGTAGGTTTTTCCCACTTGGCCGTCTTTTAGTGTTTGCATACAAAACCTCCTAGGCTATATAAATATTTTTTGCAATATCGTGGCCGATAGCCAGTTTTGAATCTTTAACTTTTACAATTAAGTTTCCGCTAGCTTCAGAAACTATTTCTATTTTTGCTCCCTCAACAAAGCCTAGATTTTTAAGATGGCGAACTTGGTTTTCGCCTCCCATTTTGTGTTCTTTCAACTTTAAAATACTAAGTACTTCGTTTTTTGGGGCCATTAATAAATTTAACATCTATATTCCTCTCAATCTAAATATGTTTTATAATTTAAAGACTATTCTCGAATTCAATAATCATTATCAAGGTTATTATACAAGATTAGTTTAAGGATTTCAATAATTATTATCAAAAGACTTGTGAAAATTTTGTAAATATTTTTTAGCATAAACAAAAGCCAGCAAAGGTCCAATAAAATCTCAAATTATAAACTTTAGAAAACTCCTTGTAACAGGAACTTAATTAAAAAACTCTAAGCCTCTGCTATAATAAAGACAGGTGATAATATGAAAAAGAAAATTTTAATTTTACTAATGATTTTGCTGAGCCTAGTGCCAACAAAAACTTTTGCAAAAAACCAAGTGTCAGCAGTAAAAAGTCCTCAAGATCTTTATGTAAACAAACAAAGGACAGACTTAAAGGGCTACAACATTAAGGACAACAACTACTACAGGCTAAGAGACCTAGCCAGTCTATTAAAAATCCACGACTTAAATTTTTCTCTTTGGGGCGACGACAAGAGAATAATAATAAACCTAGACGAGTCCTATGAAGACTCTAAAAACCAGGGAGTAATTTTAAAGGCAGACAAGGTCCAAGCCATAGAAAAGGAAATGATCTTAAAAGTAATTAAAGGCGGCAAGGCTAAAACCTATCAGGTCAAGGCCTATAACATTGACGGCTACAACTACTTTAAGCTTAGGGACATGGGAAAATATCTGAACTATGACGTTGACTATGACGAAAAAAACAACTTGGCCATGATTTTTACCAATGTAATTTTAGTAAAGGTACCAAGTGGCAAAAAGGTCGTCTTAGGCAACGAAAGACTAATAGAAGAATATTCTCATCTCATTGACGGTAAAAACCTAGGCCTAATTACCAACCAAACAGGCCTGGATTCAAAAAATATAAGAACAGTCGATAAGCTTTATGCCTATAACAAGGCCAAGCTTCTTGCAATTTATTCTCCAGAACATGGGCTAGATGGCAAGCACCCAGCAGGCAAGTATGTTGAATCTTATATAGATGAAGAATTAAATTTGCCAGTTTATTCCCTTTATGGAAAGACTAGACAGCCAAGTCCTGAAATGCTAGAAGATGTTGACGTCTTGATCTTTGACATCCAAGACATTGGCTCAAGGACCTACACCTATATTTCAACCTTAAACTATGCCATGAAGGCAGCAAAAGAGGCAGGCCTTCCAATCTTGGTTTTAGACAGACCAAATCCTGTTGGCGGTCAAATTGTAGAAGGCTTTGTTCTTAAGGAAGACTATGAAACTTTTGTTGGAGTAGATGAGCTTCCAATGGCCCACGGCATGACAGTTGGAGAGCTGGCAAAGTTTTTCAACAGAAAGATTTCTGCAGACCTGGCAGTTATTGAAATGCAAGGCTACAAGAGATCAATGATTTGGCAAGACACAGGCCTTCCTTTTGCTCAAACCAGTCCAAACATTCCAAATCTTGAATCTGCCTTTAACTATATGGCAGCAGGAATTGGCGATGGAACTGGCCTAGGCCAAGGAGATAAGTTTACTTGGGTTGGAGCCAAGGACCTTGACTCAAAAGACTTTGCCAGGATTTTAAATTCTTACAACCTTCCAGGAGTTAATTTTGTTGGAGAAGATAAAAAAGACAAGGGCGGAGTTAGACTTCTTATTACTGACTACCACACTTACAATCCACAAAAAACTGGAACTTATATCCTAGCAACAGCAAATCTACTTGGAGCCATAAACATTCCAGAAGAAGTAGACGGCAAGGTCCCAATGTTTGAAAAAATTCACGGCGGGAAAATGATGGGAGACGCCTTGAGGAATAAACTAAGCCCAGAAGAAATCGTCGACCTCTACCAAGATGACCTAAGGGACTTTATGGTTGAAAGAGAAAAATATTTAATTTATAAATAAAATTAAGGCAGGGGAGGCCCTGTCTTTTTTATTTTCAAGTATTTGCTACTTAGCTTTAAAAAAATTTTTTCTTTAAGGCAAAAGAGAAATTCTCTGAGAGAGTTTTTTAATATATTTAAAATTCTCCCAGGCTTTTTATTAGAACTTTATTATTAGGCTAACTATTTGACCTATTTTCTGTTATAATAATAAGGTATAAGTCTTAGAAAGAGGATATTTTATGGATTTATTAATTGTAGGTTTAATTTTATTTTTGGCAATTTTCGCCATTAGATTTTCTAACAAGTCGGGGATTCCAGCCTTGCTTATTTTTATTGTTTTTGGAATTGCCTTTTCACTTTTAGGTTTTGACTTTGACAACTACTATATAGCAGACAAGTTTGCCTCCCTGTCTCTAATGGTTATTATCTTCCAAGGGGGCTTTTCTACCAAGTGGAAGATGGCCAGACCTGTAGCCAAGGAAGCTATAATAATGAGCTTTGCAGGGACTATTGTAACAGCTGTCCTAACAGGGCTATTTTGCCACTATGTCTTTAAGTTTGAAATGCTAGAGGCCATGCTTTTAGGATCAGTTATTGCATCAACAGACTTTGCCTCAGTTTCAAATATTCTAAGGTCGCAAAATCTAAACTTAAAGTATTCTACAGCTCCACTTTTAGAGCTAGAATCAGGTTCAAACGACCCGACAGCCTATACTTTAACTATGATTTTTCTCTCCCTACTTTTAGGAGATAATATTTCTGTGCCTATAACAATTTTGGCCCAAATTATTTTAGGCCTCCTAGTTGGCTTTGGCCTTGCCTTTGCCTTTATGAAAATTGTTAGAGTTACTAAATTTGACGGCGACGGACTTTTTATTATATTTCTAGCAGCTACAGCCCTTTTTACTTTTTCTTTTGCAAATCTTATTAAGGGCAATGGCTACCTGGCAGTTTATGTCTTTGGAATTTATGTTGGCAACCAACAATTTAAAGGCAAGAGAGAGTCGGTGTTTTTCTTAGACGGGATCACCAGCCTACTGCAAATTGGCCTTTTCTTTATGCTAGGCCTCCTTTCAAATGTAGAAGACCTTATAGCCAATCTTCCAATGGCCTTGGGAGTTTGTCTCTTTATGTTATTTATTGCCAGACCCCTGGCTACCTTTGGTCTCCTAGCTCCTTTTAAGGGGCCGACCAACCAAAAGCTGATGATTTCTCTGGCAGGTATAAGGGGAGCAGCGGCAATTGCCTTTGCAATTTTAGTTATAAATTCAGGTGTTGCCTTAAACATGGACATCTACCATATAGTCTTTGGAGTTTGTGTAATTTCTGCCTTGCTTCAAGGAACAGTTATGCCAACTGTCTCTAGAAAGTTGGACATACTTGATCCAAACGACACAGTCTTTAAAAACTTTAACGACTACCAAGATAAAAGCGAAATTGGCTTTATCCAAACAGTAATTAAACCTGGCTCTAGGTGGATCAACCAACCAGTTTCTACACTTAACCTGGCCTTTAACGTCATCGTTGCAAAAATTGTCAGAGACGGCAAGACCATTGTTCCTAGAGGATCGACAGTTCTTAAAGAGCACGACCTAGTTGTAATTGGTGGCGAGGTTTACTTTGACAGGGCATCAGATGAGCTAGTTGAGCTGACCCTAGCCCACTCTCATCCTTGGGTGAACAAGTTAGTCAAGGACATTGACCTAGCAGAGGATGAGCTAATAATTATGGTCCAAACCAAGGACAATGAAATTATTGTTCCTACTGGAGCAACAATGTTAGCTGAGGGAGATACCTTGGTCACTATAAAATCCCACGAGGAAACAAAGAGACTTAAAAAATTAGAAATGATAAAAAACAAATAGATTTAGTCTAGATAAGATGTTGGAGGGACTATGAAAGAGCTATTAAATCAGTTGAGAAGTGAATTTATTGAAAGATTAAATGCCATTGAAAGCACTGAGGACCTAGAAGACCTTAGGGTCAAGTACCTAGGAAAAAAAGGTCTAATGACAGAGGCCCTAAAGGGCATGGGCAAACTTTCCAAGGAAGAAAGACCAGTTATAGGAAAATTGGCCAACGAAATTTCAGATGAAATGAAAGAGGCCCTAGTAGAGAGAAAGGAAAAATTCCAAGAAGCCCTTTTAAGAGAAAGACTTAAGAGAGAAATTATAGACATATCCTTGGAAAAAGAAGACATTGACCTAGGCCACGACCACCCACTTATTAAAACCATGGACGAGCTAGAAGACCTTTTTGTATCTATGGGCTTTAAAATTATTGCAGGACCTGAAATTGAATCAGTTGAAAACAACTTCGACCTTTTAAATTCACCTGAAGACCATCCATCAAGGGACATGAGCGACACCTTTTATATAGACGAAAAAACCCTACTTAGGACCCACACATCTCCAGTACAAATTCGTACAATGAAAGAGTACGGGGCGCCAATAAAAATGGTTTCAGCTGGAAGGACCTTTAGGTTTGACGATGTAGACGACACCCACTCACCAATGTTCCATCAAATGGAAGGCCTAGTTGTTGGAGAAAATATTTCCATGGCCGACCTAATTGGAACCCTAGAAATTTTTATCAAGGAGTTTTTAGGAGCAGATATGAAAACCAGGTACAGGCCTCACTACTTCCCATTTACTGAACCATCAGTTGAAGTAGATGTTACCTGCCACTCTTGTCACGGCAAGGGCTGTCCTTCTTGTGGCGGAACTGGCTGGTCTATGGAACTTCTAGGAGCTGGAATGGTCCATCCAAAAGTTTTAGAAAATTGTGGTATTGACTCTGAAAAGTACACAGGTTTTGCCTTTGGCTTTGGAGTAGACAGAATTACAATGGTAAAATATGGAATTCCAAATATTAGATTGTTATTTGAAAATGACAATAGGTTTTTAGAACAGTTTTAGGAGGCAAAAATGTTACTGGCAATTAATTGGCTAAAAGATTATGTAGATATAGATGTAGACTCAAGAGAGCTGGCAGATGCACTTACTGACTCAGGCTCCCATGTTGAGTCAATAATAAATAGGGCAGAAGGACTTTCTGGCCTAGTAACAGGAAAAATATTAGAAATAAAGCCTCATCCAAATGCTGACAAGTTAGTAATTTGTAAAATCGACACAGGAGACAAGGTTGAAACTATAGTAACTGGAGCCCCAAATGTAGCTGAGGGCCAAGTTGTAATAGTGGCAAAAGTTGGAGCCAAACTTCCTGGCGGCATGGAAATTAAACCAACTGACTTTAGAGGCCTTACATCCTACGGCATGTTATGTTCTCTAGGCGAATTAGGCTTTGAAAATTCTGTAATTCCAAAAGAATACAGAGACGGAATTTTTGTCTTTGATGAGGGCACTGAAGTTGGCCAAGACGTTATAAAACTTCTAGGCCTTGATGGCGACGTCTTAGATATAGAAATTACACCAAACAGACCAGACTGTCTGTCAGTCGTTGGAATGGCTAGAGAAGCTAAGGCTGCCTTAAAGAAAGACTTAAAAGATCCATCAATTGATGTTAAAAACGAAGAAGACAAAATCGAAGATTATTTAAAAAATGTAACTATAGAATCAGACAAGTGCAAGAGATACTATTCTAGAGTTTTAAAAGATGTAAAAATTGGCCCATCACCACTTTGGATGCGAAACAATTTAATGGCAGCAGGAGTTAGACCAATAAACAACATGGTAGACATTACCAACTACGTCATGTTAGAACTGGGAATTCCTATGCACGCCTTTGACCTAGCAGATTTAAGAGGCAGGGAAATTATAGTAAGAGACGCCAAGGACGGGGAAGAATTTACAACCCTAGACGGCCAAGTTAGAAAATTAAACTCAGACGACTTAGTTATAGCAGACGGGGAAGGAACAATAGGCATAGCTGGAGTTATGGGCGGCCTTGACTCAGAAGTTAAAGAGTCAACTGAAGTTGTTGTCCTAGAAGGGGCAAACTTTTCAGGCCCATCAATTAGGCACACATCAAAGAGACTAGGACTAAGAACAGAAGCCTCATCAAGATTTGAAAAAGGCCTAGACCCAGAACTTGCAAGATTTGCAGTTGAAAGAGCATGTAAATTGGCAGAAGAAATTGGCGCAGCCAAAGTTGTTGCTGGCCATTACGATGTTTACAAAGACCAAGTAGAAGAAAAGTTTATTACACTAAGAACAGATAGGTGCCAAAAACTTTTAGGCGTCGATGTTACTAAGGAAAAAATGATTGAATATCTAAGAGCCTTAGACCTAGAAGTTGAAGACCAAGGAGACAAGTTAGTTTGCAAGGTTCCATCTTTTAGAAATGACCTAAACATTGAAGCAGACCTAATAGAAGAAGTAGGTAGACTTTATGGCCTAAACAACATTAAGCCAACAGAAATTTATACAACTATGACCAGGGGCTCAAAGCCTCACTTTATGGAAGTTTCTTCTAAGGTAAAGGCAGCCTTAAAGGCCTTTGGATACAACGAAATTTTAACCTATTCCTTTATTTCACCAAGGACCTACGACAGGTTAATGATTCCAGCAAATGACCCAAGAAGAGACAATGTAAAAATTCTAAATCCTCTTGGCGAAGAATTTTCTGTAATGAGAACAACCCTACTTGGAAATATACTAGACGTAATTTCTAGAAATCAAAATAGAAATATTGAAACTATGAAGGCCTATGAAATAGGAAACACCTTCTCTAAGAAGTTAGACAAGGACAAGATTCCGACAGAAGGTCTAAAACTAGTTATGGCCCTTTATGGCAAGGAAGACTTTTACTACTTTAAAGAATCTTTAGAAAAGGCCTTAAGAGCAGCAGGCATTCACGACTTTAGCTTTAAGAGAGAGACAGAAAACACCATCTACCACCCAGGTAGGTGTGCAAATATTTATATAGGAGGCGACTATCTAGGAACCTTTGGAGAAATCCACCCACTAGTTATGAAAAACTTTGCAATCAAAGAGAGAACTGTAGCTGGAGAATTTGACTTTGAGCTTATTGTTAAAAACGCTAAGGACAAAATAACCTTTAAGCCACTGCCAAAATTCCCAACATCTGACAGGGACCTAGCAATAATTGTTGACGAAGACGTTATGGTTGCTGAAATTAAAGACCTGGCTGTAAAAAATGCAGGAGACCTACTAGAGTCCTTCCAAGTCTTTGATATTTACACCGGATCTCAAATTGACCCAGGCAAAAAATCAATAGCCTTTAACTTAAAATTTAGGTCCTACGAAAGAACCTTAACTGACAAAGAAGTAAATGAAAAAATGGAAAAAATTGTTCAAGCATTAGAGTCTGAACTTAATGCTACATTGAGAGATTAAAACTGAGGCAGGCTGTTGAGTCTGCCTTTTTTACAAGGAGCTGATTCCATGGTTGAAAATAAAAAAATTCGCGTAGAAATTGACGGCATAAATTTTACCGTGTCTGGCAATGCTGACGAAAAATATGTCAAAGACCTAGCTGACTTTATAAATGCAGCCATTGCAGACAACGAAAGGTCAAAACCTTACTTGTCCAAGTTAGAAGGGATAATACTACTGGCCCTAAACTTAAAAGACCAGCTAGAAAAAGAAAAGGCCAAGTATGTGGACTTAGAAAGCTCAATGGACTCATCTTATCAGGCAGAAAATCTGAAAAAAATATCAAACCTAGAAAGTCAAATTGAAAGTCTAAAGAAGACTATTAAGGACAAGGACATTGACATAAAAGACTATCTCAGCCAGACTCAAACCTTTGACAGAAGACTAGCAGGCAAGGACAAAATTATTGCTGACCTAGAATCAAAGCTTGCAGACCAAGAAGAAAAATACAATTCATATATTGCCGACTACGACCTAATGAAAAACAAGTTGGAAATCCAAGAATCACTAAACTACGACAGAAATAAAGAAATTATAACCCTAAAAAACAACATTAGGGCCTTAAAGGAGGAAATTTCAAGGCTTGAGAAATAAAATGGAATTACTAGCGCCTGCAGGATCAATGGAGGCCTTTATAGCAGCAGTACAAAATGGAGCAGACGGAGTATATTTAGGAGGCAAGGCCTTTTCAGCCAGGGCCTCAGCCAGCAACTTTTCTAAGGAAGACCTAGAAGAGGTAGTTTCTTACGGTCATTTTCGTGGTGTAAAAATTTATTTGACTCTTAACACCCTTCTTGACCAAGGAGAAGTTGAAGAAGCTCTAAACTATGTTGACTTTGTCTACTCTATAGGCATTGACGGTCTAATTGTCCAAGACCTAGGCCTTGCAAAGTTAGTTAGAGAAAACTTTCCAGACTTTGACCTTCATGCTTCCACCCAAATGACAATTAACTCCCTTGAAGGAGCTAAACTTTTAGAAGACCTTGGCTTTAAGAGAATTGTCCTAGCTAGGGAAACTCCCCTTGAAGAAATAAAATTAATAAAGGACCAGACCCAAGTTGAAATTGAAGTCTTTGGCCACGGAGCATTATGCGTTGCCTATTCAGGCCAGTGCTATATGTCGTCAATGATTGGCGGCAGGTCAGGCAACAGAGGCAGGTGCGCCCAACCTTGTAGAAAATCCTATAAGGTTATCAGACCAGATGGAAAAATTTTAAAAGACCAAAGAGCCTATCTCCTCTCACCTAAAGACCTTTACACCCTAGAAGACGTTGGAAGTCTTATGGAAATCGGTGTAGACTCTTTAAAACTAGAAGGCAGAATGAAAAGACCAGACTATGTTGCCAGCGTAACTAGAGCCTATCGCAAGGCCATTGACGGCCAGTCTATAAAAGGCGAGAAAGAAAAGTTGAGCCAGGCCTTTAACAGGGGCTTTACTAGAGGCAGACTCTTCGATGACTTTGGCAGAGACTTTGCCGACGACTCAAGACCAGACAACAGAGGCCTTGAAGTTGGAAAAGTCTTAAGGGCCAAGAAAAATTCTGTTGACCTAGACCTTTATGAAGACCTAGACCAAGAAGATCTTTTAGAATTTATAACAAAGGCAGGCAGAAAGACTTTAACTTTAGGCGGATCCTACAAAAAAGGTAGGGCCAGTCTAAGGACTAACTTTACTGCCTTAGAAAATTCTGAAGTTAGAAGAATTATAAAGGCTAAAGACGTTGAAGCCGCCAAGGAATCCTATCAAGTTGACAAGTATCAAAAACCTATAGACTTTTATTTTCAAGGTAAAGTTGGAAAGCTTCCTCTTTTAAAGGCGACTTGTGAAGGATATGAGACCCAAGTTCAAGGCGACAGGGAAATTCAAGGAGCGAAAAATGCACCATTAAGCAAAGATTCAATAAGCGACCAATTAGAAAAACTTGGAGACACAGACTTTTATTTAGGAGCAGTCTCCATTGACATAGACGAAAATATTTTTATGCCCCTAAGCCAAATTAACAGCCTGAGAAGGGAAGTTACTAAAAACCTTAGAGGACAAATAGACGAAGTTTCTAAAAGGCCAGCAAGGAAAATTTCTTTACAGACAAAAATTGTTGAAAGACCTGATAAAGAAATAAAATTTGCTGTGGCCTTTGAAGACAAAAATACTTTTGAAAAATTAAAATCTTGGGACCACATCGATAGCTTTTACTTGAGATTTTTAGATGAAAAAATTTACAAGGACCTAATAAATGCTGGCAAGGAAGTTTATTTTAGGCCAGGAAAAATTCTCTACCACAAAGACCTTGAGATTTTAAAAGCCAAAGTCGAAAAAATTCCTATGACTGGAATACTAGCAGACAACCTAGGCCACATTGAAGCCTTTAAGTCCTATAAAATAATTGGAGACCTTGGCTTAAATATTTTTAACTCCTACGGCCTAGACTTTTTAAAAGAATTAGAAATTGACAATGTCATTGTCTCTTCAGAACTGACCCTGGACCAAATTGCAGCTATTAGAAAACATACAGACGCAAAAATCCAAGGCCTAGCCTACGGCTTTCCAAGGGTTATGACCATGGACCACTGCCCTTTTTCCCTAATAAAAAATTGTGGCAAAGACAGAAAGTGCCAGACTTGTAACTTTAGGGAAGGCTATAAGCTCCGCGACCAAATTAACGTAGACTTTAGGACCAAGAGAGAAGACGACAAGTCAATAATTTATAATTCCTATCCAATTTCCATGGTAGACCATTTGAAGCCAATGAAAGACGCAGGCCTAGACTACTTAGTCCTAGACTTTTCCTTTGAAGAAAATCCAAGTGAGATTATTGATGCCTTTGTTCAGGCTAGAGATGGTAAGACTACAGACTTAAACCAAAAACTAAAAGACCAGTGGACCAACATAACTTATGGCCACTATTTTAGAGGAGTAGAATAATGTACGACAAATCCTTAAAGACCCTAGAATATGAAAAGATAATCGACATTTTAGCAGAAGAGGCTGAGGCCAGCTTGACAAAAGATTTTATAAAATCTATAAAACCTTCATCTTCCTTTGACCAAGTTGTAGACTGGATTGAAGAAACAGACGAGGCCTTTAGGCTTTTAATTAAAAGGGGCAATCCACCTCTTTATGGAGTCAAAGACATCCACAATGAAGTGAAAAGGGCCCAAATGGGAGGCAGCCTTAGTCCTGAAGGGCTTTTAAAAATTGCCGAGACCCTAAGGTGCACCCATGGCCTTCAGGAATATTTTCTAGACACAGAAGAAAATGACGAAGACTCTTACCCTTTAGTCAAAGACTTGATTTACAATCTTTCATATTTTGAATATATAGAAAAAGATATTTACAAGGCCATAATTTCAGAAGACGAAATTTCTGACGACGCCTCACCAAAACTTAGGACTATTAGAATAGAAAAAAAGAGAAAGGCTGAAGGCATAAAGTCAAAATTAAACTCAATGATAACTTCAGAAACCAACAAGCGCTATCTCCAAGATTCAATTTATACTATGAGAGACGGCCGCTATGTTGTGCCAGTAAAGAGAGAGTTTAAGGCAGAAGTTCCAGGGATGGTCCACGACATGTCCTCATCTGGAGCCACGCTATTTGTAGAGCCAATGGCCATAGTTGAACTTAACAACCAAATTAGAGAGCTAGACCTAGAAGAACAAAGAGAAATCGAAAGGATCCTTAGAGTTCTTTCAGAAAAAGTTGCAGACAAGGGCAGAGAACTTTCTAAAAACGAAGGCATCTTAAAGAAAATGGACTTTATCTTTGCCAAAGGCAAACTTGCCCTCAGACAAAATGCCTCAAAGCCACTTTTAAATGCTGATGGAATCATAAATTTAAAAAAGGCCAGACACCCACTTTTAGACCCACAAAGTGTTGTTCCAATTGATATTTTTATAGGCGAAGACTTTGACACCCTAGTTGTAACTGGACCAAACACTGGAGGAAAGACAGTTTCCTTAAAGACTGTAGGACTTTTGACGGCCATGGCTCAAAGTGGTCTCTTTATTCCAGCAGGAGAAAATTCTCAGCTGGCAGTTTTTGAAAATATTTATGCAGACATTGGAGACGAGCAGTCAATTGAACAGTCTCTGTCTACATTTTCATCCCACATGGTAAACATTGTAGACATCTTAGACCGCTTTGAAGACAATTCACTTTTGTTATTTGACGAACTAGGAGCAGGAACAGACCCAAC
The DNA here is from genome assembly GCA_964346535.1 of uncultured Peptoniphilaceae bacterium. Classification (GTDB taxonomy): domain Bacteria; phylum Bacillota; class Clostridia; order Tissierellales; family Peptoniphilaceae; genus Neofamilia. Next base: position 2,964 of record CAYFUN010000024.1, on the reverse strand, counting down.
AGAAGGATCGGTTTTAGCCATAGCAATTTTAGAAAATCTTAGAAAAAAAGACGTAAGGACTATAGCAACAACCCACTACAACCAACTTAAGGTCTACGCCATGACAACTCCAGGAGTCCAAAACGCCTCTATGGAATTTGACATAGAAAGCCTAAGCCCAACCTTTAGACTTTTAATTGGCATTCCTGGAAAATCAAATGCCTTTGAAATTTCTAGGCGCCTAGGCCTTGGAGAAGAAATTATTTCCTCAGCCAAGGACCTAGTTGAAGCAGAGAACATTCAATTTGAAGACATGCTGGGAGAAATTGAAAAGAACAAGGAGATTATCGAAAGAGAAAGACAAGAAGTAGAAATTTCCAGAGCTGAAACCAAAAGGCTAGAAGAAAAAGCCCAGGCCTACAAGGACAAAACCGAAGATATGAGACAGGACCTTTTAGACCAGGCCAGACGTGAAGCCAGAGAAATAATTAGGCAGGCCAAAGACGAGGCCAAACTTGTAATAGACGAGATCAAAGAAATATCTAAAAACCTAGACTCAGAATCAGCCAGACGCCTAGGCCAGGCCACAGAAATGCTGAGACAAAGCGAGAGGAAATTAAACGAAAAAATTGGCTCAGACTTTTTAAAACTTGAAGAAGAAAAAACTTCCAAGGACTTAAAGGTCGGCGACTCAGTTGCCATTCCGTCTTTGAGACAAGAAGGAGTTATCTTGACAGATGAAGATGCAGATGGAAAAGTTATGGTCCAAGTTGGTATAATGAAAATGTCTCTGCCAAAGTCAAGTCTGGTCCCAATTCAAGGCCAGGCCAAATCAACTTCTGAAGAAAAGACCAAAAAAATCTATTCAGCCAAGGCCAAATATATAAAAAAAGAAATTGACCTTAGGGGCATGAATGTAGAAGATGCCATCTTTAAACTAGACAAGTACCTAGACGATGCCTATCTATCAGGCTTAAAGTCAGTAGAAGTAATTCACGGCAAGGGAACAGGAGCCTTGAGAGAAGGGTTACAACCATATTTTAAAAAGCACAGGCACATAAAGAAAACCAGGTACGGCAACCTTGACGAAGGTGGAGACGGAGTAACAATAGTAGAATTAAAATAGGAGAAACTAATGATAAAAATCGGACAAAGACAAAAGCTAAGAGTCCACCACTTTACCAGTGAAGGAGCTTATCTTTATGACGGCAAGGACCCAAATACTCTTGCCCTTTTAGAAGAAAACTTAGACAAGTCTATAAAAAAAGAAGACCAAGTTTTAGCCTTTGTATACAAGGACAAGGGCAGACTTTGGGCCAGCAGGAAAAAACCATATTTAGAACTGGGACAAATTGGCCTATTAAAAGTTGTAGCCAAGACAAAAATCGGAGCCTTTATGGACCTAGGCCTAGCCAAGGACGTCCTGCTACCTTTTTCAGAAACTATGGGTGAAGTTCACGAAGGTCAATACTATTTAGTAAGACTTTATTTAGATAAGACCAACAGACTTGCCTTAACAATGAAGATTAAAGACTACTTAGAAAAGTCAGCCCCATATAAAAAAGACGACCTAGTAGAGGGAACAATTTATTCCATCCACAAGGACCATGGAATTTTTATAGCAGTTGACGAAAAATACGATTCCCTTGTTCCAAAAGAAGAAGCAAGGGGTATCTATCAAGTAGGCGAAACAGTTGCAGCAAAAGTTAGATCAGTAAATGCTGACGGTAGGCTAGTTCTTAGCTTTGACAACCAGGCCCATTTTCAAATTGACGAAGATGCAGAAAGACTTTTAGACCTTTTAGAAGACAATGAAGGCATTTTAAAAATTGGAGACAAGTCAAAGCCAGAAGAAATAAAAAAACTTACAGGCATGTCCAAGTCCGACTTTAAAAGAGCAGCAGGCAAACTTTATAAGGAAAGAGAAATCAAAATCTACCCAGAAAAAATTGTCCTCAATTAAAGGAAAAATAAATTTAACTAAATTGTAACTGTTTTTGTCATAGTCTTTGATATCATAAACTAAGACAATAAAAATTTTAAAGGAGCAAAGATGATAAAAAAATTAAGAAAAATATTAATTTTAGCCATGGCTTTTACCATCTTGATTTTTAATAGACCAGTCAAAGCAGAAAAGTTTCAAAGGAAAAACAGCTTTGTCAATGCCAAGGGAGCAGAAAGAGTTGCAGAAATTAAGAGGTTCCAAGCCAAACACAATATAGCAGTTACAGGAAAATTAGACACTTTAACAAAAAATATGTTAAATGACCCTGACTACCAAGCCTACGACCTAGTAAAAAATCCACCAACCAAGGGCAGGTGGATAGTAGTAAACAAATCTAAGAAAATTCTAACTCTTTATCAAGGAGACCAGGTTGTAAATAAATTTCCAGTAGCCCTAGGAACTTCAAAGACCCCAACCCCATCAGCCAAGGCCACTATAACCAACCTTGTAAAAAACCCAGCTTGGGGCGGCATGGGCGGCAAGTACACGCCAAGGGCAGCAGACGATCCATTAAATCCCCTTGGAGAAAGATGGATGGGCCTAAAAATTCCTGGCATGACAGGTTATGGCATCCACGGAACCATTAAACCTTGGGAAATTGGCGGCTATGTATCAAATGGCTGTATCAGAATGTTTAACTACGACATCGAAACCTATGTCTTTCCACTAATGCAAAAAGGCAGCCCAGTTTGGTTGGGAACAGATGCAGAACTAAAAGAGTGGGGAGTCCACCAATATGTTGACAAAATTTCCAACAACCAAGTAGGCCAAAAGCCAGCAGAAGAATCCAAGGCCAAGGACCAAGCTACCGTTGAGACTAGCCCAGCAACAGAAGGGGCTCAAACAGACGAAGAAGTAAAGCAAATAATAGAAAACTATGTACCAAGCCCAGGATCAATAATGCTTCCAGGCAGGTAAAAAGAACTTTAGACTCAGGAGAAAAGCTTCTGAGTCTTTTTTATTTTTTACTTGGGACATTG
>CAYFUN010000023.1:0-22330 GCA_964346535.1 uncultured Peptoniphilaceae bacterium | reverse complement strand
TGGATCCATATCATAAACCCAATCGTTAAAGGCGTCGTGTTCGTTTCTCATATCAGTTGTTTGCCTGTAAATCCTAAAGTCATAAAATTCTCCTTACTTTGTTTCAGCTAGGGCTGTTGCTACATCTTCCCATTTAACCATTTCAATGGCGCCAGTAATACAGCCTCTTACACAGGCTCCACAGTTAATACATTTAGTTGAAACATTTTCTTCTGGGTCAATTGTTGGTAGATGCCATGGGCAGGCTTTTGTACAAGCGCCACAAGCAATACATTTTTCCTTGTCAATTAATCTTGTTCCAGTTTTTTCGTCTGCATAAATTGCATCAACTGGGCAGGCATTGCCGCACCAAGGATTTGCACATTGCTTACAAGTAACTGGTTCCCATCTAAAGTTTCCAATGACTCCTGGATTATGTAGGTAATCATCATTTAGCTTTTCGCCAAAGTAATAATTATCTCTTAGGTTTAATCTAGCAATAAAGGTTTGGATCCTATTGCCGTCATTTTGTAGGTTACAATTCATTTCGCACCTGTGACAGCCAACGCACTTGTCTTTGTTAACAACAAGTAGTCCTGTTGGTGTTGCCCAGGTAAAGATTTTGCCGTTTTTAATTTGCTTTTCTTCGCAACCTATTAGGTTTAAAATGAAGCAGAAACAGCTACACCTGCAAGTCCCTTTCCAGAGATTTGTAAAAATTGTCTACGCGTATATTTCTTATCGAATAATTTTTTATTTTCTGACATATTTTTCCCCTCTTATTAAATTCTATAAATATTATACTAGTGGAAATAAAAGTCCTTTTCAATAAAAAAACAAAAAAAGAACAAAAGACTTTATAGGTCTCTTGTCCTTGAAAATTTTTATTTATTTGTCTCATTGGCACAATCTGCTGGTCCACCTGTGAGCATGTCTAAGCCGTGGGTTAGTGAATCAGAAATTGCCTCCAAATTTTCTTTTATGGCCTTTGGCGAGCCTGGAAAATTTATTATTAGGCTGGACTTTCTAAGGCCTGCTTGGGCCCTTGATAGGCAGGCCCTGTTAGTTATCTTTGCTGAGTAGGCCCTCATCATTTCAGGTATGCCTGGCGCTAGTCTGTCGCAAACTTCTATTGTCGCTTCAGGAGTTACATCTCTTTTTGAAAAGCCTGTGCCTCCAGTTGTTACAACTAGGGCTATGTCTTCTCTGTCTGTAATTTCAATTAAAGCATCTTTAATTCGATCCACTTCATCTGGAACCAAACCCTTGGCAACAACTTCAAAGCCAAGATCTTCTAAAAGTTCTCTTAGAAGCGGGCCGCCAAGGTCTTCTCTGACACCTGCATAAGACCTATCTGATACAGTAAGAACTGCTGCCTTGTAGCCATTTAAATTTTTTGTCATTAAAGAAGTCCTCCTTCTCCCATTTTTATAAAATCTTCTCTCTTAAGGTCAATTTTTGCAAAAATTCTTGGCAAGGCAAAGTCAAAGGAAGTTATAGGCGCGTGCATTGATGCTCCAGGAACTCCAACTAAAATTTTTCCATCTAAATCGCCAATTGTAAGCATATTTCCCGGCTGAACTGGCAGGCCTTGAATAATCATTTTGGCTCCAGAATTTTTTATAGCCGTCGGTGTTAAGTCATCTGGGTCTACACTCATGCCCCCTGTGAAAATAATTAGGTCTGCGTCTTTAGAAAGATAAAAGTCTAAGGCCTCCTTAATTTTCTCTAAGTCGTCTGGACACTTGATTACATCAATAATATCTGCATCGAAGTTTGCAAGTTTGTTTCTTAAAACTGGTTCGAACATATCTTGGATTCTGCCAGTATAAACTTCGTCGCCAGTTATAATTATGCCGACCTTTAAATGCTTATAGGGATAGACTTGAAAAATTGGAAAATATTTTTCTGCCAGTGCCTTGGCCTTATCAACTTGGTCCCTGCTAGTCCATAGAGGAACAATTCTGGCACCACAAAGTTTGTCGCCTTTTTTTACTTGAGAGAAGTTTTTTATTGTGGCTAATGTATAGTCGCCAATTAAATTCATCTCATAAAGGCCTTGGCTATTTATAGTTAAGACTCCATCACAGTCGGCTATAAGAGAAACTTTGCCCTCTGAAACTCCAGATGTAGAAACATTCGCTCCCTTTAGTAGGTCTTTAATTTCTAAAACTGCGTCTTCTTCATGGACTTGATCTGGGTCTAAGTTTCCTACATATACATGGTCCTTGCCTAGGTCCTTAAGGGCTTCAACGTCTTCTGGTCTAATTATGTGATTTCTCTTAAAGACAACTCCCTTAAAGCCAGATGCTAGTATTCCTGTTATGTCGTGTAGTAGTGGCTGGCCAATGGCCTCTTCTGTTTTTATTTTCTTTATCATATCTTGCCTACTTTAAAATTTCTATTGGGTCGCCTGGATAAATTTTCCCTTCTTTAAGAACTATGGCAAAAATTCCCTCTCTTGGCATAACACAGTCGCCAGTTATTTTTCTAATTTCACAACCGTGGTGGCACTCTTTGCCAATTTGAGTAACTTCAACTTCAGTTTGACCAATTTTTAATCTGGTCCCAATAGGAAGTTCATAAAGGCAAAGGCCCTCAGTCATAATATTTTCTGCAAAGTCTCCAGAGTCTAAGTCTGGAAGGTCTGCTTTCATTTTTTCTAAAGATTCAATGCCTAGGAGAGAAATTTGCCTGTGCCAGTTACCTGCGTGGGCGTCTCCAACAATGCCATGGTCTTTTTTTATTTCAATGTAGGGAACCTTGTGTTTTCTCGTCCCCTTTTTTTCACTTATACAAACTGAAACTACTTTCATGCGTCCTCCCTTTTATAGTCTCCTGACTTGCCGCCAGATTTTTCTAATAATTGTATTTCTGTAATCACAATATCCCTTTGGACAGCCTTGCACATGTCATAAATTGTTAGAGCTGCTGTTGCAACTGCAGTCAAGGCTTCCATTTCAACTCCAGTTTCGCCTACAACCTTTGTGGTCGCAATAATTTCTATTTCATATTTTTCATGGTCTAAGACAAAGTCTATGTCTACGCCAGTTAAAGATATTGGATGGCACATGGGAATTAGGTCTGGAGTTTTTTTAGCTCCCATTATTCCAGCTACCTGGCTAACTGCTAATACGTCTCCCTTTTTTATTCCCTGGTTAACTAATAACTTATAAGTTTCTTCATTTAATATAACCTTGGCTGAGGCCACAGCTGTCCTGTGAGTTTTATCTTTTTCAGACACGTCAACCATTTTGGCCCTGCCTTTTTCATTTAAGTGGGTTAGATTTTTTTCCATCCTTAACCTCCTATGGTGTTCATAAATCTTTTTGTAGCAGTTGTCCCGTCAACTAAGTGGTGGCTCTTATCTTTCTCGTAAATTCCTTCCTTTAAGGCAGCTAGTAGGTCTTCTCCTTCTAGGCCCCTTAGGGAAATCTCTCTGTTGGAATGAAGACAAGGTTTGAGCTTGCCGTCTGCTGTTAGCCTAATTCTGTTACAATCCTGGCAGAAGCAAGATGAAATTGGAGAAATTAAGCCGACAGTTCCCTTGTAGCCTGGCAGCCTATAAACTTTAGCCACTCCATCTGTCTTTACTGCTTCAAGCTTTGGAAGTTTTTCTAAGACTATATTGTTAGAAACAAATTTGTCTTCTTCCCAGTCTATAGTCTGGCCCATTTTCATAAGTTCAATAAAGCGAACTTGAATATCATGGTCTTTGGTATAGGCCACTAAATTTTCAATGTCTTCTATATTAAAACCGCCAATGAGAACGGCGTTTATTTTCACTTTAAAGCCAAGTTTGATGGCCTCATCTATTGCTGCTAAAGTCTCCTTTAGGTCTCCGCCTCTACTTATCTTTTTAAATTTTTCTGGATCTAGGGTGTCTAGGGAAAAGTTAATCCTAGATACTCCAGCATCTTTAAGGTCTTTGGCATAGTCTTTAAATAAAGCTCCATTTGTAGTCAGACAAATTTCTTCAATGCCTGGTATTTTAGAAATTTTTTCGCACAGAGACACAATTCCCTTTCTAACTAGGGGCTCGCCACCTGTCAGTCTAATTTTTTTTATGCCTAAGGTCGCTGCAGCTCTTACAATTTTTTCAACTTCTTCTAGAGAAATTATATCGTCGTGGCTGCACTTTTCTATGCCTGCTTCTGGCATGCAGTAGAGACAGCGAAAGTTGCACCTGTCTGTTAGGGAAATTCTCATATAGGAAATTTCTCTCTTGTATCTATCTTTCATTAATTAATTCACCGCTAACTAAATAAATTTTCTAAATCATATACTTTAATAAGTTGGCCTGCTTCTAGGTAGTTTACTCCAGGAGGAATTTCTCCAAAGACTTTACAGCCAACAAAGGAAGATAAAATTCCATTGCCTTGGTTTGAGTCTTCAACAAAATAAACCTTGCCGTCTTTGAATTCTAAAGATCCTCTTAAAAGTCTAAGCCTTGGATTTTCTTTGTCAAAGGGCTTTTTCAAAAGGGCTTCAAAGGCTGGGCTATAAATTTCTTTCCTCCCTAGGGTCTTTTTTAAAAATGGCAGGCAAACTCTAAAAAGTCCAAGAAGAGCTGCACCTGGATTGCCAGACAAATTAATAACTGCCTTGTCTTTTAGTTTTGAAACAACTAGGGACCCGCCTGGCTTCATGGCAGTTTTTGTAAAGAGAACTTGGCCGCCTAAATTTTCAACAGCCCTGGCTCCATAGTCGTAGTCGCCAACTGAGGCGCCACCTGTTGTAATTAAAAGGTCGCAAGACTCGTTGGCTTCTTTTGTAAGCCTGGTAATTTCGTCAAGGTCATCACCTACTAGGCCATAGTCTTTAACTTCAAAGCCTAAGTTTTCAAATAGCGACAAGAAGGTCAAGTGGTTAGAGTCGTAAATTTCTCCTGGCTCCAAGTCCTGGCCTAGTTCTTTTAATTCTGATCCAGTTAAGAAAAATCCTAATTGAGGTTTTTTATAAACTTGAATTTTTTCTATACCCTGGCTGGCTAAAAGGCCTAGAGACGGACTGTCAATGACGCTGCCTCTTTCTAAAAGCAGGCTGCCTTTTTTTATGTCTTCTCCCTGCCTAACTATATTTGTCTGAGCCTTAAGTTCTTCTTTTATAAAAACTTGATTTTCTGTAAAGTCTGTTTTTTCAAATTTAATGGTTGTATTGGCTCCCTTGGGTAGAGGGCCGCCTGTTAAAATTTTTGCTGCTTGAAATTTCCCGACTTCTTTCTTTGGAAAAGATCCTGCAGGAATTTCCTCGGTAAGATCAAAAGAGATAGGATTATCTTGGCTTGCGCCTATAGTGTCCTCTCCCCTTAGGGCATAGCCGTCAAAGGGCGACTTGTCAAAGGATGGTACGTCAATTTTTGCATACAAGTCTTCAGCTAAAATCCTTTTAAAGGCCTGGTCTGTTTGAATTTCTTCGTATTTATAATCAATGGTAAAGTCTAAAAGTTTTGCTGCTCCTTGGTCAGGAGTAAGTTGGTCCTTATAATTCATCTGCGCTCCTTAAAGTTTTATATGTTTAATAGCATTATTTTTTCTGGTCTAATTTTAACATATAAATCTTCTTCAGTCTTTAATGCTGCCCATTTTTCTTTGGCCAAAGATATTCTAATTTTTCCAAACTTACCAAAATTTCTTGGACTATCTACTATTACAACTGACTCAAAGACGTCATCTATTTCCATGTACTTTTCTATTTTAAAAGAATTCTCCTCTTGGCTTGTGATGATTTCCAAGCTGTGAGACCTTATGCCTAAAATATCTTGGTCCTTTAAGTTATTTACTTTTAATTTTATGCCCCAGTCGCTGGCGTAAACTAAGTCTTCGCCAATTTTTTCTATGTGAGAATAGTTTTTGCAACCAGAAATTAAGGCAGCTGCTAGAGTCTTTGGCCTAGCAAACAAGTCTAGGGTAGACATTTTTTCTTCTGACCTGCCGTCTTTTATTACAGAAATGCTGTCGCAAAGTCTGTAAACTTCGTCTCGAGAGTGGGAAACTAAAATTGCAGGCAACTGGTGTTTTTTAATAATTTCCTTGAGAGAAATTTCTATTTGCCATCTTAAAAAGTCATCTAGGGCTGAAAAGGGTTCGTCTAATAATAAGATTTCTGGCTTGTTTACAATAATTCTTGCCAGAGCTGCCCTTTGTCTTTGCCCACCAGAAAGTTCGTAAGGGTAATGGTCCTTGTGGTCTCCTAGGTCAAATTCTCTTAAAATACTTTCTGCCAGAGAAATTTTTTCTTCCTTGGAAATTTTTTCTTTAATACCAACTAAAACATTTTCTATCAAAGTCATATTGGGAAAAAGGGCGTAGTCTTGGAAGAGGTAGCCGACTTTTCTATCTTGGGGCCTTAGGTTAATGTTTTTTTCGCTGTCAAATAAGACCCTGCCATTTAAAACAATGCGGCCAGAGTCAGGTCTCACTAGGCCTGCTATGCACTTTAGGGTCAGTGACTTTCCTGAGCCTGATGCTCCAAGCAAGCCGAGAATTTCATTTGCCGATTTAAAGTCTACGTCTAGTTTAAAGCCTGCAAAATCTTTTTTTACTTTAACTTCTATCATTATAGGTCCTCAAGGCTTTCTTTTTTTAGCTTGGTCTGATTTTTGTTTTCTAAAATATTTATAGTAAGTAAAACTAAAAGGGAAATAAAGACATTTATTAAAACCCAAAGGTAGGCATCACCGTCATTGCCTGTTCGCCAAAGCTGATAAACTGTTGTTGAAATTGTAGCTGTCTTCTTGGGAGTATAACCTGCAACCATTGAAGTCGCTCCATATTCTCCCAACGCTCTAGCAAAGGCTAAAACTAAACCTGCTAGGATTCCAGACTTAGAATTTGGCAAGTACAGTCTCCAAAAAATCCAAGTGTTAGACTTGCCTAGAGTTTGGGCTGCGTATTTTAAATTTTCGTCAAAGGCTTCAAAGGCCCCTCTGGCAGTTCTATACATAAGTGGGAAGGTAACTAAAACTGTGGCAAAAATTGCAGAATACCATTTCATAACGAGACTAAGACCAAAGGCCTTGTCAACAAAGGCTCCTAAGGCTGAATTTGGTCCCAGGGTTTTTAAAATAAAAAAGCCAATTACTGTCGGTGGCAAAACTAGAGGCAGGGTCAAAAAAACATCAAGGACCCCTTTAAGGGTCCTAGGAAGTTTCTTGATCTCGTAGGCAAAGAAAATGCCTAGGAAAAATGTTATTATAGATGAAATTATAGCTATTCTCAGTGAATTGTAAAGGGGAAAAAGATCCATAAGTTCTCCTATAATAATTTTTTTATTTTGCTGGGCTAAAGCCAACTGATTCAAATATTTCCATGGCCTTTGGTCCTTGGAAGTATTCTAAAAGTTTTCCAGCGTCTTCTGCATGGTCGCTTCCTTGTAAAAGGGCTGCTGGATAAATAACTGGTGTTTCTAAGTGGCTGCCGTCTTCTTCATAAACTACGTCAAGGCCAGCTGAGTAGGCGTCAGTTTTGTAAATAATACCACAGTCAACTACTCCTTCAGCAACCCAAGTAGTAACTTCTTTTGCATTTGATCCAAAGGTAACTTTTCCTTGGATGGCGTCCCAAGAGCCAAGGTTTCTTAAAATTTCTTCAGAGTATTGGCCTACTGGAACGTCAGCATTTCCTAGGGCAATAGTCTCAACCTTGTCAGTGTTTAAATCTTCAAAGGTTTTAATGTCCTTGTCAGATCCCTTTGGCACAACTAGGCAGACCTTGTTTTCTAAAAGGTCGATTCTAGAAGCTGAATCAATTACCTTGTCCTTGGCTTCAGGATTTTTTTCTGGGTCTAAGGCGTTCATTTGCTTTTGGGCAGCTGAAATAATAATGTCAGCATAGGCGCCTTCTTCAATTTGAGTTTTTAAAGTTCCAGATGAGTCAAAGGTATAAATTATTTCTACATCTGGATTTTCTTCTTCATAGGCAGCCTTAATTTCTTCTAAGGATTCTGTTAGAGATGCTGCTGCAAATACATAAAGTTCTTTCTTTTCTCCACTTGTTTGTTCATTAGTTGTTTCAGTATTTTTCATATCTGTTTCTTCATTTGTTTTCTTGTCCTCATTCTTACATGCAACTAGGCCAAAGATCAAAGTTAGTGCTAGGGCCGCCAACAAAAATTTTTTCATACATTTTCTCCAAATAAAAAAAGTTGTTTTGGACAACAAAACAACAAGTAAACCTTATTATATCGTCCTTTTCAAATACGGAAGGCCAGTCGATTTCTCTTCTGACCCTGAAAACTCCTCAGAGTTTTGGCAAAAACTTCATAGTTTCCCTTAGAAAATTTTTGCTCGGATTCATATTTACTCTTAAATATTAGCATAAATAAGGATATATAGCAATTGTAATTTAAAGGTTCCAACCTTCATTTAATTTATTCATCCACTGGTAGACGTCAACCCCATAAACTTCTTTTAAATTTTCCCTAGTCATTACGTCTTCAATGTCTCCATAAGAAAAGACTTTCCCTTCTTTTAATAAGAGGGCCTTGGTCCCATACATTCTCGCCAATCTCAAGTCGTGGACAACAGAAATTACTGCCCTGCCTGGCTCTTGTCTCCACTGGTCGACTAAGGAAAAAATTGTCTCTTGGTAGGACAAGTCTAAGTGGTTGGTTGGCTCATCTAAAATCATTAAACTTGGATCTTGGACTAGGAGTTGGGCTAAAAAAACTCTTTGGAGCTCTCCACCTGACAGACTAAGAACTGACCTGTCTTTTAAAGGTGAAATTCCAGTTAAGTCTAAGGCCTGATTAATTTTTTCGTCTTCATCGTCAGTCTTTTTTGAAAAAAATCCCTGGTCCCTAGAATAAGACCCTAGGCTGACAACATCTTTAACTGCAAAGGCATAGGAGATGTAGTGGTTTTGCATAAGGACCCCTAGGTTTTTTGCCCTAGTTTTTGCTGGCAGGTCCCTTAGGTCTGTGCCCTTAAAATAAATTTGGCCACTATAAGCTAGACTTTGGGCAATGGCGTTGGTTATTGTAGTTTTTCCTGCACCATTTGGGCCAATAATCATTAGCCAGTCTCCTTCTGCTACAGTAAAAGAAACTTGGTCCAATATTTTTTTTGTAAAAATCACACTAAGGTCTTTGACTTCTAACATTAGCTTACCTTCCTCATAGAAAAATATATATTGACAAAGAGAATTGATCCAACAAAAGATGTAATTACGCCAATAGGCAGTTCAATTGGAGCTAGTACAACTCTAGCCAAAAGGTCGGCGTACATTAAAAAAATTCCTCCAGCCAAAGTCGTTGCCAACAAAAGTTTTTTGTGGCTAGGGCCAACTAACTTTCTCATTATGTGGGGAATAATTAGGCCGACAAAGGCAATTGAGCCAGCAAAGGCAACTGCTACTCCAATTATTGCTGAGACGCTTATCATAATTGAAAGCTTTACTTTTTTAACATCAACTCCAATGTGGGCTGCGTTTTTTTCGCTAATGGCAAAGGCATCCAACTCCCTAGATTTAGAATAAATTCTAAGGCCAAAAACCATGAGAACTAGAAAAATTACTAGAGCTCCCCTATAAGTCGATCCAGCTAAGGACCCCATTGACCAAGATGTTATTGCCTCTAGCTTGTGAGATGAAAACACAATAATAAAAGACTGGATGGAACTTACAAACATTGAATAAATAACTCCCAACAAAATTATTGTATTTGTAGATAGGCCATAGTCGAGCTTATAAGACAGGGTTAAAATTATTAAAATTGATAAAAAAGAAAATATCATCGCCAGAACTACTGGCCCACCAAAGGGGATAAAAGGGATGCTTATGTCTAAGGCAATGGATAAAACTGCGCCAAGTCCTGCCCCTGCAGAAATGCCTAGGGTTCCTCCTTCAGCAAGGGGATTTCTTAAAAGTCCTTGCATGGCAGCTCCAGCTAGGGAAAGACATGCTCCAACCAAGCAGGCGTTTAAAACTCTTGGAAATCTAACTGCCAAAATTATTGAAGCATTAGCTGATTTTATTGGAGCCTTTAAAACCTGGCCCTTTAATATACTATAAATTTCTTTTAGGGGAATAGAGACACTACCTATACTTAGGCAGACAAAAATACTTAGGACAAGGCCTAGGACTAAGATTATAAAATATTTTTTTCTTCTGCTCTTCATTTTTTCTTCCCCTTTGTCTATATGTAAAATTTTAAGATGCCAGCCTAGGCCAGCATCCTAAAGTTATTTTTATTGATTTACAAAATTCTCTAAGGCCTCTGCCCCTTGAACAAGTCTTACTGATGGTCTAGAAAGTTCATTGTCAACTAGGTTTAGGATTTTTCCTTCCTTAACTGCAGTGATTCCTTCCCAGCCAGGTCTTGCCATAATTTCTTCAACAGGACTTGGACCTTCCATTGAGCCCATAGAAATTGTCACAATGTAGTCAGGATTTCTAGCTATAACTTCTTCTTCTGAAACTTCTGACCAACCTTCAACATCGGCAAAGATATTTTCCAAGCCGACAATTTGTGCTATTTCGTCCATAAAGGTATGAGCTCCTGCTGACCACAAACCATATTCAAGTGGAGAAACTTCAAAGTAAATTTTCTTGCCAGCAAGGTCTGCCTTCTTGGCTTCTATTGCTGCAAAAGAATCTTTCATGTTTTGGATAACTTTAGCTGCGTCTTCTTCTTTGTTCATAACCTTGCCAATTAATTCAAGGGCATCATAAACTTCTTCAATTGTTCCAGCCTTAGTCACTACAACATTAACACCTGCATCAGTTAGGGCCTTAATTTGTTCTTCACTTTTGGCCATGTCTGCCATTAAAACTAAATCTGGCTCTAGGGCAATAATTTCTTCAGCATTTAAGTCGCTGCCAGATGCAACAACTGGCAATGATAGGATTTCTTCTGGATTGTCAACATAAGTTCCGATTCCAACTAGGCTGTCAATTGCTCCGATGGCGTTTAGGTTTTCAGCATCTGATGGAGTTATGGCAACAACTTTTTCTGCTGTCTTTTCAAAGGCAACTTCCCTGCCTGTCATATCCACAACAGTAAAGGCACCGCCATCTGCTGGCTGATCGTCTTTTACTTGTTCAGCACTTTCAATTGGAGCCTCATCTTCCTTGTTTTCTGCTGGCTTTTCACAGCCTACTACTAGGCCAAGACTTAAAGTTAAAACTATAAGCAAGGCCAGTAATCTAAATTTTTTCATAAATTTCCTCCTCTTGTTTAGAAAAATTGTATTTATAAAAATTTTAAGAAAAGTTTTATTTCTCTTAAAAGTTTTACCAAGTTGTTAAAAGTAAAAGCCCTTAGTGGGTGGCTAAGGACTTTTACTCTATACGCTTTAGGTCTGATCCAGAATTTGATTAGAGAGGGCTCTGGAGATAAAGTATTATGATTATATAATCTCTAGAGATTAGGAGAAACACTAAAGATTAAAATTTTGACCCTAGGCGCTTTTGTTTAATTATCTCTTGGTAAAAAAAATGCTCCCACCTAAAGTAAGAGCAGAAAACACAAATAAATGTTTGCCTCATACCCAGGAGAATATCCGTATGTACAGGTCTCCCGACTTAGCTTCATCCTCCAGACGCCTTCCCACAAAACTGCAGTGGCTTATGTCCTTTGTCCGCATCACGGTTACTGGGATAGTTTAAGATTTTAACTTAATTCCCTTCGCTTTCGCTTCAGCACTAGGTGCATACATACGTTTTATTAAACAAGTAAAATATAGCACAAGTCTGCTAAAATTACAAGTACTTTTAAAAATTTTTAAAAATTTTACCTTAGATGAAGTTTTTTTATTTGGCTTTTGTTTTTATTGGCTTTTTATCCCAACTAGTTCTTTAAAAAAAGTCTATTTAATGGTATAATACATAATATAAAATTTAATGAGTTGAGTTTTATAATAATTTTAAAAAGGAGGTTGATTATGAGTTTCATTAATGACACTTTTACTAAACAAAAAATGATGAGAACTGTTTTAAAGGCCTTAGTTTTAGTACTTATTTGTTCTGTTTATTTTAATGGCCTAAGGGTTTTACTTTTAACTGCCGTTAATATAATCTTTGCCTTTTTAACTGAATATCTATTTGAAACTAAAATCAACAAGAAGAAAAAGGTTTCTGAAGCCTTATTGGTAACTGCCATTTTATATACAATGACTCTGCCTGTTTCTCTTCCACTTTGGATGAGTATTGTCGGTATAGTCTTTGGAGTATTTTTTGGCAAAATGGTTTTTGGTGGTTTTGGAAAAAATGTTTTTAACCCAGCTATTGTTGGCAGGTGTTTTATTTACATTAACTTCCCTGAACCTTTAACCATTCACTGGAACCAAGTTCCAAGTCTTGCTGACTTTCCAGGAGGCTTTGCAAAGTGGATTTTCCCAACTATCGATACAGTTTCTACTGCAACTCCAATGCTTGCCTTTAGAAACGAAGGAATCCTTCCTAACATTAAAGACCTATTAATAGGAAATGTTCCTGGAGTTATTGGCGAATCTGCTAAAATCGTAATTCTTCTTTGTGCAATTTATTTAATTTGGAAAAAAGTTGCTTCATGGGAAATTATGGCAGGTTGTGCCCTTGGATTTACAGGATTAACTTTGGTCTTTAACCTAATGGGTGTTGAATCTGTTCCAAATCCTATAATCGGTATGCTAACAGGTGGTTTTGTCCTAGGTGCAGTTTTTATGGCTACAGACCCAATTTCTGCAGCGAAAACCGTTCCTGGCAAGTGGTTGTATGGAATTATAATTGGCGTTGTAACTGTAATTATTAGAGGCTTTGCCCTTTTCTCTGGTGGTGTAATGTTTGCTATTTTAATTGGCAATACCTTTGCTCCAATTATTGACTACGCTGTTAGACAATCTGAGAAGAGAAAAAAAGCCAAGGCTAGCGAGGTGTAATATGAAAAACAAATCAATGGCTTATCCAATTTTCTTTATGACTTTATTAACTGTCATTACAGTTTTTATCCTAGCCTTTTTAAACCAATCAACCCTAGCCAAGGTTGAAGAAAACCAAAACCTTGAACTTAGAAGAAAGATTCTCTACGTCTTTGACATGTACGAAGAAGGAAAAACTTCTGACGACGAAGTCAACAAACTTTTTGAAGACCATGTTGTTGAATCTGATTGGAACGATGCTAAGCTTTATACCCTAATGGATGGGTCCGAAGAAAAAGCCTATGCTGTTCCATTTTCTGGCCCAGGTCTTTGGGGATCAATTACAGGCTATATTGGTGTAGATGCAAATATGAACGAGGTTACTGGTGTAGAATTTATCACTCAAAGCGAAACACCTGGTCTTGGTGGAAGAATTTCTGAAGCTCCTTATAAGGAACAATACAGAAATGTAGATATCTCTAACGCCACTGACAAGTACATTATTAACAGGCCAGCCCCTGGCGGAAATGTTGACGCCATAGCTGGTGCTACTCAAACTTCAACCTTTGTTCAAAATATGATCAACGAAGATTTAAAGGCCTTCGACCAAGGAGGTAATAAATAATGGCTAAGACAAAATACAAGAAAATAGTTAGAGCTGGACTAATAGAAGAAAACCCAATAATTTTCCAAGTTATAGGGATTTGTTCTACCCTAGCTGTTACCAACGTAATGATGAACTCCCTAATTATGGGACTGGCCCTAGCCTTAGTAACTGGCTTTTCATCTTTAACTATTTCTGCCTTGAGAGAAAAAACTCCTGGCCATATTAGAATGATGGTTCAGGTACTGATAATTTCATTTTATGTAATCCTAGTAGATATTTTCCTAAAGGCCTATATGCCTGATATGTCTAAGGCCCTTGGACCTTATGTTGGACTTATTATTACCAACTGTATTATCATGGGTAGGGCTGAAGCCTTTGCTATTGCAAACAAACCTTTACCATCTTTTGTAGACGGGGTTGCTTCAGGTCTAGGCTATACTATGGTCCTACTAGTTATTTCATTTATTAGAGAAATTCTTGGCTTTGGTTCTGTATTTGGAATTCAAATTATGCCAGAGTCTTGGACAGCTTGGACCCTAATGATAATGCCTCCAGGAGCTTTCTTTATCCTAGCGGTTATTATGTGGTGGGCCAATGCAAAAGTTAACAAAACTGAGGAGGCGAAAAGATAATGGTAGATGTTCATCCTTTAGTAATATTTTTTGCTTCAATTTTTACTTCTAATATGATCTTCTCAAACTTTTTGGGAATGTGTTCTTATATAGCAGTTTCTAAGGAAATTGAAACAGCAACTGGATTGGGAATAGCAGTAACCTTTGTACTTACTATTACAACAATTTTAAACTACATTGTTTACCACTATGTCCTACTTCCATTTGGCCTTGACTATTTGAGATTTATTGTTTTCATCTTAGTCATTGCCGCCTTTGTACAATTGTTGGAAATGTTTTTAGAAAGATATGTAGAAAATCTTTACTATGCCCTAGGTATCTTCCTTCCACTTATTACTGTAAACTGTGCAATCCTTGGGGTTTCATTATTTATGGTAATTAGAAATTACAACTTTATTCAAACAGCCCTATTCGGACTTGGCTCTGGCCTTGGTTGGCTCCTTGCTATAGTTTCTATGGCTGGCATTCGTTCAAGAATAAATGAAGATGCCCTACCAAAAGGCCTAGGAGGTCCTGCTATTACCTTAATTATTACAGGTATTATGGCCATGGCCTTTATAGGATTCTCTGGCATAGTTCAAATTTCATAAGGAGGAGACATGGCTATAATTTTACAGACAGTTCTCATCCTAGGAATAATTTCAGCAGTCCTTGCCTTGGCCTTATCATTAGCTGACAAGTACATTGCTGACTATGGAGAAGTTGAACTAAAAATAAATGACGAAGAACCAATGGTAGTTGCAGGAGGAAATTCTCTGCTATCTACCCTTAGAGACAATAAAATTTTTATCCCATCAGCCTGTGGTGGTAAGGGATCTTGTGGTTATTGCAAGTGCCAAATCCTTGAAGGTGGAGGCCCAGTTTTAGCTACAGAACTTCCTTGGCTATCAAAAGAAGAACTAGAAACAAACACTAGACTTTCCTGCCAGGTTAAGGTTAAGCAAGACATTAAAATCCAAATTCCAGAAGAATTATTTAATGTTAGAGAATATGACGTTACAGTAGAATCAATTGAAGATGTAACCGATAAAATTAAAAAAATCAGATGGAAACTTCCTGAAGGTGAATCAATTACCTTTAAGCCAGGCCAATATATACAAATTAAGGCCCCAGAGTATGACGGCTCTGATGAGTATGAAGGCTCAGACGAAGAAGTTTATAGGGCCTACTCAATAGCTTCATCAGCTAGAGACCATGGCTATATTGACAACTTCATCGGCTATACAAAGGGTATTTGTTCAACCTATGTTCACAAGGTTATGAAAGAAGGAGACACAGTAAACATCAACGGTCCTTATGGAGACTTCTATTATAAGGAAGATGACGGTGGCCCAATTTTATTAATCGGTGCAGGAACTGGTATGGCTCCCCTACTTTCAATTCTCTATCATCTAAGAGACAATCAAATTAACAGAAAAGTTAGAATGTTTTTCGGAGCCAGAACTCCAGACGACTTATTTGCCCTAGATGAAATGAAACACTTTGAAGAAGAAATTCCAGACTTTAAATTTATGCCAACTCTTTCTAGGGTAACTCCAGAAATGAATTGGACAGGAGATACTGGAAGAGTAACAGATTCTATAGACAAGTATGTAGAAGATGGCGGCGGCAACTGGACAGCCTACCTATGTGGGTCTCCAGTAATGATCGACTCAATAATCGAACACCTAACAGCCAAAGGAATAACAGAAGATAGAATTTATTATGACGCATTTTAAAAAATAAAAGACCAAGTTAGAAAATTTCTAGCTTGGTTTTTTTATGTCTACGCATTTATTCTGATCCCTATTTTTTATATTTATTTGGCTCTTTAAAGCATATCAGTTTTGCCTTATGCTAAGTACAGAAATAAAAATTACTTACTTATCGGAGCTTTAAAATGGATTTTGAAAAATTAAAAGGCGGAGTAATAATGGACGTTACTAACCCTGAACAGGCAAAAATCGCTGAAGAAGCTGGTGCTGTTGCAGTTATGGCCCTTGAAAGAATTCCTGCAGACATTAGAGCTGCTGGTGGAGTTTCTAGAATGAGCGACCCAAAAATGATCAAGGAAATTATTGAAACTGTAAATGTTCCAGTTATGGCCAAGGTTAGAATCGGCCACTTTGTTGAAGCCCAAATTCTACAAGCAATTGATGTCGACTGTATAGATGAATCAGAAGTTCTATCTCCTGCTGACAATGTCTACCACATTGACAAGGCTGTCTTTGAAGTTCCTTTTGTTTGTGGAGCTAGAAACTTAGGTGAAGCCCTTAGAAGAATCCAAGAAGGGGCCAAAATGATTAGGACCAAAGGCGAAGCTGGAACAGGCGACGTTGTCCAAGCTGTTTCTCACATGAGGGCCATTCAAGAAGAAATTAGATATGTTGCCTCTTTGAGAAAAGACGAACTTTATAATATAGCCAAAGAATTTCAAGTACCATACGACTTAGTATTATATGTTCACGAAAATCAAAAACTTCCTGTACCAAACTTTTCAGCAGGTGGAGTAGCAACTCCTGCAGACGCTGCCCTAATGATGCAACTAGGAGCAGATGGAGTCTTTGTTGGCTCTGGAATTTTTAAATCTGGAGATCCAAAAAAACGTGCAGAGGCCATTGTAAAAGCAGTTCAAAACTATAATAATCCAAAAGTTTTAGCTGAAGTTTCAGAAGACCTAGGTCAAGCAATGGTTGGTCTAAACGAAGACGAAATCGAAGTAATAATGAGCGAAAGATAAAAAAATTCTTAGCTGCCAATAAAAAAGAGACGAGTTGCAAGTTCGTCTCTTTTTTTCTTTTTCATTTTATTTTTCTTCCATTATTAAGCCAGCAATTCCAAAAACTCCTGGACCTGCGTGGCTGGCAATTAATGGTCCTGCTTGGGTCCACTTAAAATCATCTACATTAAATACCTTGAGGGCATCTTCAATAAAATTTTCTTCTCTTTTTGTTAGTCCGTGAGATTGTAAAAGTTCAATACTAGTTAGGTCAATATCTTCGCCTGCAAAAAATTCTTCTATAGTTGAGATCAGCGACTTTCTAAAGGACCCTCTAAACTTTTTGCTGGCCACAAGCTTGCCTGAGTCAATGGTTAAAAGTGGAAATATTTTAAACAAAATTGCTCCCAGGTATTGGCTATTTGAAAGTCTGCCTCCTGCCTTTAAATATTCTAAACTTTGGGGAATGGCAAAAAGTCTAATGCGATTTTTTATCTCTTCTCCATAAGAAATAATTTCCTCTACTGAAACTTGATCCTTATCTTCTATATATTCTGCTAGTTTTTTTATAAGGAGACCTGTTCCAATTGATACTAGACCTGAATCTAAAATATAAATGTCGTCAAAGTCTGCTGCTGCTATTTCTGCCGACTTGTGTGAAACTGACAGGTCTTTTGATATAGAAACGTAGAGAATTGGATCTGAACTTTCCCTTCTTATTTCTTCAAAGACCTGCTGAAAGTCGTAAGGATTTGCTCCAGATGTTTGGGCCAAAACTTTATTTTCCTTATAATAATTTATTATGTCCTCGCCAGATAAATTTCTGTCTGAAAAACTTGACCCTCCCATATTTATGTGCATGTTTACAAGTTTAATTTGAAATTTTTCTATTTGCTCTTGTGACAAATCTGCCCCAGTGTCTGCTAGTAAAATAATATTTTTCATTTATAATAAACCCTCTTTCTCTAAAATTATTTTCATTTTATCCTTATCTTAGCACAAGAAGCTTATGTTGTGAACATTTTTTAATCATTTTTTATTCTTCAATATTATTATCTTTTAAAAGGCAGAATCTTTTAATTACTGGGTTTTAGTCCTTGAGCTAGAGTTAAATTAATTTTTTTCACAAAAATAGCACCTAGAATTTATCTAGCTGCCAAAATATTTTTACATTAGAAGTCTAAATCTTTGCCTTCGTAAACATATTCAAATAATTTTTTCATTGTTGCTACGTCAATTGACCTTGGGTTTGATCCTGTACATGCATCGGCAACTGCATTTGTTGCTATAGCGTCGATCTTTTCTTTAAATTCGTCTTCTTTAATACCAAAGTCTCTTAGGTTATTTTTAATGTCGAACTTAGCGTTTAAGCCTCTAATCATTTTAATTAATTCGTGGGCGATTTCTTCGTCACTTCCACTTAGTCCAAGGTTCTTACCAATTTCGCCATATCTCTTTAGAGCAGTTGCATCTTTCATATTGTATTGGATTACATATGGAAGGTACATGGCGTTTGCATAGCCGTGGATAATGTGGCCAGTTGAGAAAACTGCGCCAGTCTTATGGGCCATTGAGTGAACAATTCCTAGTAGGGCGTTAGAGAAAGCTTGGCCTGCTAGACATTGGGCATAGTGCATTTGTTCTCTGGCTTCAAGGTCGCCGTTATAAGATTTTTCTAGATATTCAAAGACCATTTGGATGGCGTGAATTGCTAGTGGGTCAGTAAATGGACTGTTGGCAGTTGAAACATAGGCTTCAAAGGCGTGAGTCAAAGCGTCCATTCCTGTGTAGGCAATTAAGTTCTTAGGCATAGTTTCTACTAGAGCTGGGTCAAGGATGGCTATGTCTGGAGTAATGTTAAAGTCAGCTATTGGGTATTTGATTCCCTTTTCGTAGTCGGTAATAACTGAGAAGGCTGTTACTTCAGTAGCTGTTCCTGATGTTGATGAAATAGCTACAAATTTTGCCTTGTTTCTAAGTTTTGGAAGACCAAATGGAACAACCATTTCTTCAAAGGTTATTTCTGGATATTCATATTTAATCCACATAGCCTTGGCTGCGTCTATTGGAGATCCACCACCCATGGCTACTATCCAGTCTGGTTTGAATTCTTGCATTTTCTTTGCGCCAGCCATAACTGTTTCTACAGATGGGTCTGGTTCAACATTTTCAAATAATTCTACTTCCATGCCAGCTTCTTTTAGGTTAGCAACAACCTTGTCTAAGAAGCCGAATTTTTTCATAGAGCCTCCGCCTACAGGGCACCTGGTCCCTAATAAGTATCTCTAGGTAATGTGTATCTTTTCATAATTTTTCCTCCTTGTAAATAACATTACTATCTAACAATTACATTATACCCTGAAGTCGTTAAAAATAACACTATCTCTTTAATTTATTTTTAATCTTTTACTTAAATTTAACTAATTTGTCTCCCCTAATCTAATTTTTCTCCACAGGATGAACAATAGGCTACATAAATAGGATTGGCTTTACCACAGGCCTTGCACCTAATCATTTCATCTCGGTTCAAGTTTTTATCTGTAAGTGTCCCTTGTAATTTTTCTTCAATTAAATTTTTGTCAATCCCTGGTCTTTGGCCTTGGTTAAAATTAACTGGGTCGATTTTTATTTCCTTTAACTGCCTTTGAAGGTCTGATATTTTTTCAAACTTTCTTCTAAAGTCTTCAAAGGAATAGTCTACGTCCATTTTATAAAGTTCATAGGAAAGAATTCCAATTTCCCTAAATTCTATTTCAAGTTGGTCTTCGATTTTCTTAATTTCTTCTTTGGCCTGGCAGTAGTCACTCATTTCATTTACTTGGGTCATAAATATATCTCTGCCTTGGTTTAGTGTCTTATAAAGTTCATTTATTATTAGGTCTATATCTTTTTTCATACTAAGCCCCCTCTTTTTGTCTATTTATTTTATACCCTAAATTTGTTATTTATTTTATCTTTTAGGGTATTATTTAAACATCAAGGACAAACTTTGTCCAAATAAATTTTTAGGAGGATCAAATGAAAGAATTAAAGTTATATTACAGGGAAGGCTGTCCATATTGTAAGAAAGTTGTAAAATTTTTAGAAAAAAATCCTAGCCTTAAGGTTGAAATGATGAACGTAGCAGATGAAAAAAACTTTAAAGACCTAGTAGAAATTGGCGGCATGGACCAAGTTCCAATGATGACCATTGACGGAAAACCAATGTACGAATCTGGCGACATTGTAAAATTTTTAAAAAAACAATTAGCATAAGTGAAAATAGGATTTTTATCAGACACCCACGGCAATCTTAAATGGACCATGGAGGCTCTTGACTATCTTTCTGACTGTGACAAGATCTTACACCTAGGAGATGTCCTAGCCCATGGACCTAGAAACGCCTTTACAGAAGAATACAACCCTAAGGACCTGGCAGAAATTTTAAAGGCCAGAGACAACATTTCCTACATTAGAGGCAATTGTGATGCCGATGTAGATGAAATGGTTATGGACAAAGATATTTCAAAGGCCAGCGATTTTTTATCCTGGGGAGATTTGAAAATTTTTGCCACCCATGGCTATTTAGAATCAGAAAATTCTAGATTTTATAAGGCCCTAGAACTTGGCGCCAATGTTCTTGTAACTGGCCACACCCACATAAAAGTCTTAGAAAAAAAAGAGGGCCTGGTTATTTTAAATCCAGGATCAACCACTTTGCCAAAAGACGGTTCTAAGTCTATTGCTGTTTATGAAAACAAAACTTTTAAGCTAATAGATTTAGAAAATAAAAATGTAATAAAAGAATTGAAAATTGATTAATGACCTAGACCTTGGTCTCCAGGGTCTAGTTTTTATTTGCAAGAAAAAAGAACACCTACAGGTGTTCTTTTTTTTTTAAGTACTAACTTACTTATTTTAATAAATCATCAGCAGTAGGAAGGTGGTCATAAACAGCCTTTAATACTTCCTCTGTCTTTTTAATGTCTTCAGGAGACATAGTTTTTTCTAAAGTGTCTAAAATGTCTGCCAAGTATTTGTTTTTAGTTTGTGAAAACTTGTCATATTTTTTAGTTACATTTAGATAGAAAACTCTCTTGTCTTCTTTAGATTGAGTTTTTGTAATATATCCCTTGTCTTCAAGATTTGAAATCTTATAGGCTGCATTTGGTTGGGATATTTTCATAAAACTAGCAACATCTCTTACTGTTGGTTTTTTTAGGCCATTAATAACTTCTAGGCAGAAGGATTCAGAAACAGTCAGACTGTCTTCTTTGTTTTCTCCCATATTTAATGTTCTGTAGAAGTCTAGTTTAAACCTATTGTAAACCTTTAAAAATTGTTTTTTCATAAGTATTTCTTTCTCCTAGCAAAATTATTTTTATATTATTTTACAAATCTATTTTAACATATAAAACAGATTTTTTTAATAAAAACTTTGTGAAATATTGCTTTCTTTATATCTATTAATAATATAAGAAGATTTATTAGACTTTTTTTATTTATCCTCAGCTTGGCCCTCGCCCTTCAAGGATATAATTGCCACAACCTTATTGTGGTCTAAAACTAGTTTGTCAACAAGGCCGTTAACTAAAACAAGGCCTCTACCTGACGACAACATTTGGTCTGGGTAATAGTCATGGTCTAAATCATAAACTATGCCAGCTCCTTCGTCTCTAACTTTTATAGTCAAATATCCTTCTTCTATATTAATATTTAAGTAGACAGACCTTTCTCGTGCAAGTTTGTTGCCATGAAGGGCACCATTAATAATTAGCTCGTTGACAATTAGTCTAACATCAAAGAGCTTGTCTGCATCTAAAATATACCTGTGTAGTTCTCTCATTCGACAGTCTACAAAGTCTTTAATTGTATTTATATCGCTTCTTACACATCCATTAAAATAGTATTCCATCTACTACAACTCACCTTAAAATTTTATCTCTTATTTTCCCTGTAGTTTTATTGTTAATTTCTTGTTAACTTCTATATTAATAAATTTACCCTTTTTAAATTTTTTAAATCAAAATTTAACTACTAACTAAGTTTTTAACAGGATTTAATGGGTAAATAAGAAGTGAGAAATATTATAGGAGGTAAAATTATGAAATATGTATGTGACGCTTGCGGCTATGTTTATGACCCTGAATTTGGTGATCCAGATACTGGTATAGCTATTGGAACTGCTTTTGAAGATATTCCAGAAGATTGGGTTTGCCCAATTTGCGGAGTTGGCAAAGACGAATTTAGCCCAATGGAATAATTTTAAGAATTTGATTATTAAATTATCTTTAGGGTAACTTATAAGTAATATAGGAAATAGGAGGTAAATTTATGCAAAAATATGTATGTGACGCTTGTGGATGGATTTATGATCCTGAAGTAGGAGCTCCAGAATACGATTTAGAAGCTGGTGTAGCTTTTGAAGATCTTCCAGAAGATTTCGAATGTCCACTATGCGGTGTTGGTAAGGATTCTTTCTCACCACTAGACTAATTGTATAATTTGACTATTAAGCCTGTAGGTTAAGCCTGCAGGTTTTTTCTTTTGAAAATTTTTTTAACTTGCACAAAAAAAGAAGGCCTAAGCCCTCTTTCTAA
>CAYFUN010000022.1:0-23596 GCA_964346535.1 uncultured Peptoniphilaceae bacterium | reverse complement strand
AGCCTGGTCTTCTTTTAAAGTCCCTGTTAGTACCTGTTCTTTTATTTGCTCATAAATTTGTTCATAAATGGGCTGGTTTTTTGCATTTGATATTATTATTTTCATAAGCCACCTATTTCTATTTACATCTGTATATGTTTTATATATACAGCATAAACGGATTGGCTATTATAGCCAATAATATTTTTAAATTTTTCCAATAAAAAAAGCGCAAGGTCATTTGACCCTACGCTTATTGAAGATTAGGCTAAAATTTTTCTAACAACTTGGTTAACCATGTTGCCGTCAGCTTTTCCTTGAACCTTTGGCATTACATCTTTCATGATTTTACCCATGTCTTTCATAGATGTATATCCACCTTGGTCAAGAACTTCTTTTACTATTTCAGTCAGTTCTTCTTCAGATAATTGTTTTGGTAAGTATTCAAGGAGGATGGCAATTTCAGCTTCAGCTTGGTCTACCAAGTCTTGTCTGTTACCCTTCTTGAATTCTTCAATTGAGTTTCTCTTTTCTTTGAGCTGTTTACCCATTATTTGGATAATGCCTTCATCATCTAAGTCAATTCTCTTATCGACTTCTTCTTGTTTGATGGCAGCTCTTACCATAGTTATGGTATTTTTTCTTAGAATGTCCTTATTTTTCATGGAAGTTTTTAAATCTTCCATAAGTCTTTCTTTTAAAGACATGTGATCACCTTCTTAACGATTTCTACGGTTTTTTCTACGTGCTTCTTCAGCTTTTTTCTTTTTCTTTACGCTAGGTTTTTCGTAGTGTTCTCTTTGTCTAATTTCACGAAGAATACCACTTGTTGCACATTGTCTTTTGAATCTTTTAAGAGCATTGTCTAATGACTCATTTTCTCCAACTCTAATTTCAGACATCTAAATCCCTCCCTTCGTAGAAAAGAGTGCGTATTTAATATACTGTAAAATTATACAATATCGACCATTAATAATCAAGTCTATGCTTATATATTTTTATTTTTATTTAATCTTTATAGGTTTTACTTTACTTGAGCATAAATTTGTCTTTATAAAAAAGAAGCTAACTAAATTATTAGTTAACTTCTTGATCTAGATTTATAAGCTATTGGATTAATTTGCTTTTTTAGCTCTCATCTTTTGTAAGAAGAATACTACTGCTAAGGCCGCAATTCCAAATATATCAGTAACTGCACCTGGAACTAATAGGCCAAATCCTCCTGCTAATAAAATAATTTTTTCAAAGATATTTGTATTGGTTATAAAGTAGCTTGACAAACCAGCTGAAATACCAACCATACCTATTAAAGCAGAAATTACTACTGTAACTATATTTAGGAAGTTAGCATCAATTAATAACATAACTGGATTGTAAACAAACAAATATGGTATTAAGAAGGCCGCAATAGCAAGTCTTACTGCTTGGAAACCTGTCTTAAGTGGGTCTCCACCTGAAATACCAGAACCTGCATAAGCTGCAAGGGCAACTGGTGGAGTAATATCTGCTACTATACCAAAGTAGAAGCAGAACATGTGAGCTGCTAAAGTTGGAATTCCTAATTGCATTAAAGCTGGAGCTGCAACTGTAGATGTAATTACATAGTTAGCAGTTGTTGGAATACCCATACCTAGGATAATACAAGAAATCATTGTAAATACCATTGTTAGAAGTAGAGATCCACCTGCTAGTTCAACAAGACCATTACCTAATTTTAGGCCAAGTCCTGTAAGAGTAACTGATCCTACTATAATACCAGCACAAGCACATGCTGCACCAACAGAAAGGGCGCCCTTTGCACCTGATTCTAAGCAACCTAAAATTTGTTTTACAGAAAGTCTAGTATCTTTCTTTAGTGCTGCTGCTACAACTGATAAAACAATACCTGCTAGGGCTGCCCTAAGTGGAGTAGCTCCAGAAACTAAGAAGTAAATAATACCAATTAATGGTAACACTAAGTGACCTTTTTCTTTAAATACTTTACCTGGTTTAGGAAGCTCTTCTTTACTCATTCCAGAAAGACCAAGTTTTTTAGCTTCAAAATCAACAGATAACCAAATTCCTGTGAAATATAGTACTGCTGGAATAATAGCAGCTGCTGCTACTTGTTTATAAGGAACTCCTGCAAACTCTGCCATTAAGAAAGCTGCTGCACCCATAATAGGTGGCATAATTTGGCCTCCAGTTGAAGCAGCTGCTTCTACTGCTCCAGCAAACTCTGCATGGTAGCCAAGTCTTTTCATAAGTGGAATAGTAAATGAACCAGTTCCTACTGTATTTGCAACTGATGAACCAGAAACTGTTCCCATTAAAGCTGAAGAAATAACTGATACCTTAGCTGGACCACCTCTAGCCCAACCTGCAATTGCATTGGCTATATCAATAAAGAATTCTCCTATACCTGTTTCATTGAGGAAGGATCCAAACAATATAAACAAGAATACAAAGGTAGATGATACTCCTAGTGGTGTACCAATTATACCTTCAGTTGTAAACCACATGTGAGAAATTACTCTAGTGAAAGAATAACCCCTGTGATTTAAAAATCCTGGTAAGTAAGGTCCTGCAAAGCAGTATAAGAAAAATACAGATGCAACTACTACTATTGGTGTACCTACTACTCTTCTAGCAGCTTCAAGGACTAATATTACTCCTATAACACCAAATACAATGTCCACTTGGGTTTGCATACCTGCCCTACGAATTAGTGGTTCGTAGTTAACAACAGAATAAAGGGTAGCTGCTGCTCCCAAAACTGCAAAAATAATATCAATTACTCCAAACTTCTTCTTGTTACCTTTAGAAGTTCCTGGATACATTAAGTAAGCTAATACAAAAACAAAGCAAAGGTGAATGTTTCTTTGTTTTTGGGCTGGTAACATTCCAAAAATAGATGTATATAATTGGAAGACAGAAAAAGCTATTGCAATAAAAATTACCAGCTTATTTTGCCAGCCTTCAAGTCTTCTATAAGAAGATTCCTTGTCTATAGAAGATAAAAAATCATCTAATTCCTCTTGAGTCATGCCCTCTGTTTCAGCTTCAGGAGGAATTGAATTTTTCTTATCTAAATCTTTTTTACTCATATTTTCTCCTTTTTTAATAAGGTCTAACTATTTTTACTAATAATATTTTTAAGTACATTTGCCTTTAATATTTCATATATTGAAACTTTTTTTACTTGTAAAACGGCAGGACTTTGAGCCTTTAAAAGTTGATTAAAGTGAATTGTTTTATCTTTATAATTTAGTCTGTGATCTGCTACAGTTCCTACATAATAGGTAATAATTTCAAAACCTTCATCTAAATCTAAGTAAATCTCATTGTTTTCTCCATGGGAAATTTTGGCCTTGTCTAAGTCATTTCCATCAGACATACCAGCTCCATACGAAGAAAATTCCGCCTTATAAAGATTAAAACTCCTATCTACTATCTTATAAAATTCCTTTACTGGAGTTTTATTTACAGAATGGGTAAAGTCAACATCAAAATTTTCAAAATCTTTTAAGCCACCTACAAATACTAAATTATTTGTAGATCCATTAGTTATTGTGAATTTGTTAAAGATAGGCAAAAACAAAAGTAATATTAATAAAAAAAGACTAAGTAGTTTTTTCATTTATCTTGCCTTAAAATGTAAAAAATAAGGGCTAGCTAGTCCACTAGCCCTTAAAGTTGATTTTATTTTAAAACGCCTGCTTCTTTTAAATATTTTTCTGCACCTGGATGGAATGGAATTGAAATACCATCAGCTGCTTTTTCTAACATAATTTCTTTACCTTTTGCATGAGAATTTGCTAGGTCGTCTAAGTTTTCGTATAGAGCCTTAGTAATGTTATAAATTGTTTCTTCTGATTCTTCAGCATTAGTTGCTAGTACTGCAAGTACTGCTACAGTGTTAATATCTTCTTCTAGGCCTGGATATGTTTCAGCTGGTATTGTAAATTCAATGTAGAATGGATAGTCTGCTATTACTGATTGAGCAACTTCAGCTGGAATATCAATTATTGAAATCTTATGTTGAGCTGTAATATCTTGGATAGATGCATTTGGAATACCTGCTGTTACAAAGAAAGCATCAATTTGACCATCTTTAAAAGCGTCAGCTGATTCTGAGAAAGAAAGGTCAAACTTTGAAATATCATCATAAGTTATTCCAGCTGCTGCAAGAATTTGTCTAGCATTTGCTTCTGTACCAGATCCTGCTGCACCTACTGAAACTTTTTTACCCTTAAGGTCTTCAAGAGTTTTAATGTCTTCTCTACCAACGATTTGGATAATTTCTGGATATAGAGATGCAACTGCTCTAACGTTTTCAATTTTAGAATCAAATAATTCTGTACCAGTATAAGCATAGTCTAATACGTCGTTTTGAAGAGTAGCTAGTTCTGCATCACCAGTTGCTAGTAGTCTAACATTTTCTACTGAAGCACCAGTAGATTGAGCAGTAACATTAACACCTTCTGCATTTGAGTTCATAATTTGAGCTAAGGTACCACCTAATGAGTAGTATGTACCTGTTGTACCACCTGTAGCCATAATAATGTTTTGAGTTCCGCCAGATTCTTTAGAACCTTCAGAGCCTGCTTCGCCCCCTTGCTTATTACAAGCTACAAAAACTGTTGCTAGCATTACTAATACTAATAATAACGCTAATTTACTATTTCTTTTCATAAAAATACCTCCTAATGTATAATTGCTAATTAGCCTTTCTTAGGAAAAGCTTTTCACTTAAGTTGATTATACCATTTTATTTTAAAATATTCAATTGAAAAAACACTTTTGCAGGTAAAAAAATGTTTGGCAGGTCATAGGCTTCTTAATTGCATGCAAAAAACACAGGCAGAAATTATCCACCTGTGTTTAAAAGTATACTTTTTGAATTTAATCTTTATTTTAAGTTATAGAAATTATCGCTTCCTCTGTACTGAGATACTCCATAAAGTTCGTCTTCTATTCTTAGAAGTTGGTTGTATTTAGCAACCCTATCTGTTCTTGATGGGGCTCCAGTTTTAATTTGGCCAGCATTTGTAGCTACAACTAGGTCGGCAATTGTCGTATCTTCAGTTTCACCTGACCTATGAGATATTACAGCTGTATAGCCGTGTCTCTTTGCAAGCTCAATTGCATCTAGGGTTTCTGTTATTGTTCCAATTTGATTTAACTTTATAAGAATGGAGTTTGCAATTGAATTTTCTATACCCTTTTCTAGTCTTTTAACATTAGTAACAAATAAGTCGTCTCCAACTATTTGAATTTTATCACCAAGTTTTTCTGTAAGTTTTTTCCAACCGTCCCAATCGTCTTCGTCTAGGCCGTCTTCAATTGAAATTATTGGATATTTAGAAACTAGGTCTTCATACCAGGCTATCATTTCATCTGATGTTAATTCTTTGCCTTCACTTTTTATAGTATAGATTTTTCTTTCTTTGTCATAAAGTTCTGTTGCTGCTACGTCCAAGGCAATTTTTACTTGGTCTCCTGCTTTGTAGCCTGCTTTTTCTATGGCTTCTACAATTGTCTTTAGGGCTTCTTCATTTGAAGATAGGTTTGGCGCGAAACCACCCTCATCGCCAACAGATGTACTTAATCCCTTGGCTTTTAAAACTGCCTTTAGATTGTGGAAGATTTCTGCACAAGTTCTTAGGGCTTCTTTAAAAGATCCTGCTCCGACTGGCATAATCATAAATTCTTGGATATCTACATTGTTGTCAGCATGTTCTCCACCATTTAAGATATTCATCATTGGTGTTGGAAGATTTTTTGCATTTGGTCCACCTATATAGGCATATAATGGCATACCAAGTTCATCGGCTGCCGCCCTTGCTACTGCCATTGAAACTCCTAGAATTGCATTGGCTCCAAGTTTGCCCTTGTTTTCAGTTCCATCTAGGTCTATTAGAGTTTTGTCAATTACTAGTTGGTCACAAACGTCAAAGCCAACAATTTCAGGTCCAATTAGTTCATTAACATTATTAACTGCTGTGCTAACTCCCTTGCCTAAATATCTGCTCTTATCTCCGTCTCTAAGCTCTACTGCTTCGTGGGCTCCTGTAGATGCTCCTGATGGAACGATGGCTCTTCCAAAGGCTCCATCTTCTGTATAAACTTCAACTTCAACTGTTGGATTGCCTCTAGAGTCTAGGACTTCTCTAGCGTAAACTTCAATTATACTACTCATTTTTATCTCTTCCTTTCTCAAGTAAACTATTGCCAGTCATTTCTTCTGGTTGGTCCAGGTCCATCATAGCTAAAAGTGTTGGTGACAAGTCACAAAGTCTGCCTCCAAATTTTAGACTTACATCTTCATCATAATTAAATAAAATTAGTGGAACTGGATTTGTTGTGTGACTAGTTACTGGCATTTTTTTATCATCTAACATTAATTCACAATTTCCATGGTCAGCTGTAATTAAGGCTTGGCCATTTTTTTCTTTTAGTTTTGTTAGTACCCTATTTAGGTTATAATCTACTGTTTCAACTGCTTTGACTGCTGCTGGAATCACTCCTGTATGACCAACCATATCGCAATTTGCAAAGTTTAAAACTATTAGATTGTACTTTTCTTCATCAATGGCTGCCACTACCTTATCTGTAACTTCATAAGCAGACATTTCAGGCTGCAAATCAAAGGTTGCAACCTTAGGAGATGGAACTAAAATTCTGTCCTCTCCTTCAAAAGGAAGCTCCCTACCTCCATTAAAGAAATAAGTTACATGGGCAAACTTTTCAGTTTCTGCTATTCTCAGTTGTTTTAAACCTAGAGAAGATATATATTCTCCCATGGTGTTTTTTGGTATCTCTTCTTTAAAGGCAATGCTTACATTTGTAATGTTCTTATCGTATTCTGTCATAGTCACATAATTTAATGCAAGTTGCCTCTTTCTTTCAAAGCCATCAAAGTCCTTGTTCATTAATGCCCAAGTTAGTTGTCTGGCCCTGTCTGGTCTAAAGTTATAAAATATTACTGAGTCGCCATCTTCCATTCCATGGTAGCCTTTTAAAGTCTTAGGAACAATAAACTCATCTGTAATATTATTGGCATAGGAATTTTTTATATAAAGGTCTAGGTCGTCAATAGGATCTCCTGATCCTTCAACTATTTTATTATAGGCTTCTTCTGTTCTGGCCCAGTTTTTGTCTCTATCCATGGCATAGTATCTGCCAGCTACAGTGGCTATTTGGCCTAAATCTAATTCTTTAATTTTTTCTTCTAAGGCCTTAATTGATTCAGCTCCTGCATAAGGCGATACATCTCTGCCGTCTAAAATCACATGGATATAAACTTTATTTAGCCCACTTTCCTTGGCCATGTCCATTAAGGCAAAGAGATGGTCTTGGTGGGAGTGAACTCCACCTTGGCTTAAAAGTCCAATTAAATGTAGGGCCTTATTTGTTTCCTTGGCCTTTAAAATTGCATCTTGCAAAACTACGTTTTGATAAATAGACTTGTCTCTAATTGCATTATTTATTTTTAAAAGGTTTTGATATATTATTCTTCCTGCTCCAATATTTAAATGACCAACTTCTGAGTTTCCCATTTGGCCAGCTGGTAGACCTACGCCTTCGCCACTGGCTACAAGTTGACTAGTTGGATAGGCTTGAAAAAGTCTATCTATTGTTGGAGTCTTTGCCAAATAAAAGGCATTGCCCTCATAGTCTTTTCCTAGACCTAGGCCATCTAAAATTATAAGCATATTATTTTTACTTGTCATTTTTAAACCTCATAAGCAACTAGTTTAGAAAAGTCTGCTGGCTGTAAACTAGCTCCACCTACTAAGGCACCGTCAACATTTTCCTTGGCCATTAGGTCCTTTATAGTTGCTGGCTTAACTGATCCGCCATAGAGAATTCTTATTTCTTTGGCTACCACACCAAAGTTTTTTTCTAGCTCTTGTCTTATAAACTTGCACATGGCTTCGGCATCGTCAGCAGATGCAGACCTACCTGTTCCTATGGCCCAAATTGGTTCATAGGCTATTACTAAGTCCTTTAATTTATTTTCATTTACGTCTTTTAAACAAGCTGCTAATTGGCTTTTAACAAGGTCAAACTCCTTGCCAGCTTCTCTTTCTTCTAGGGTCTCGCCTATACATAAAATAGGCTTTAAGTCTTTTTCTTGTAGCTTTAATAGTTTTTTGTTTACACATTCATTAGATTCATTGAAAATTTGCCTTCTTTCAGAGTGGCCAATTATTACATATTCTACTCCTAGGTCTAGGAGCATGGCTGGAGAAATTTCTCCTGTATAGGCACCAGAGTCTTCAGCAAAAACATTTTGGGCTCCAAGTTTTATACCACTGCCTGCTAATTTTTTTCCTAGGGCATAAAGGGCTGTAAAGGGTGGACAAATTAAAACTTCGCCATTCTTTTTAGGATTTAACTTTAATAGTTCATCAGCAAAGTTTTCGGCTTCAGCTGAAGTCATATTCATTTTCCAATTTCCTGCTATTAGTGTTTGTCTCATTATTTGTCCTCGATTGCTGAAATTCCTGGAAGGTCCTTGCCTTCAAGAAGTTCTAGTGAAGCTCCACCACCAGTAGAAACGTGACTTACCTTGTCTGCAAGGCCAGCTTTTTCTATAGCTGCAGCAGAATCTCCACCACCGATAATAGTGGTTCCATCTAGTTTTGCTAAAGCTTGAGCTATACCAAAGGTTCCCTTGGCAAAGTCGTCAATTTCAAAAACTCCTGCTGGACCATTCCATACAACAGTTTTTGCACCTGCTAGGGCTTTCTCAATTTCTTCTAGGGTCTTTGGTCCAATGTCTACTACCATTTTGTCTGCTGGAATTTGGTCTACGTTAACAACTTGAGAAGCTGTTCCTTCTTTTATTTCATCTACAACAAGGTCATCTACAGGAAGAATTAAATCTACCTTGGCTTCCTTGGCCTTTGTCATTAGTTCTCTAGCTAGGTCTAACTTGTCATCTTCAACTAAAGATGTTCCAAGTTCCTTGCCTTGAGCCTTTAAAAAGGTGTTGGCCATAGCACCAACAATAATTATTTTATCTACTTTATTTAGCAGATTTTCAATTACTCCAATTTTGTCAGAAACTTTTGCTCCACCTAAAATTGCTACGAAAGGTCTCTTTGGTTCTTCAATAGACTTGGCCATTACGTCAATTTCCTTTTGTACTAAAAATCCTACTGCTGAAGGAAGGTTTGAAGCTAGGCCAACATTTGAAGCATGGGCCCTGTGGCTAGTACCAAAGGCGTCGTTTACATAATAATCTCCAAGGCTGGCAAGGTCCTTAGAAAAGTCTGGATCGTTTTTTTCTTCTCCAGCTACATATCTAGTATTTTCTAAAAGAGCAACTTGGCCATCTTCTAATTTATTGACTTCTTCTCTCACCTTGTCAGATACAACCTTGTCATCTGCAAGGAAGAAAACTTCTTGGCCTAGTAATTCTTCTAATCTATCTGCAACTGGCTTTAAAGAAAATTCAGGCTTGGCCTGGCCCTTAGGTCTACCAAGATGAGATAAAAGTATTACTCTAGCCTTGTTATCAATTAAATATTTTATTGTAGGCAGTGATTCTACAATTCTCTTGTCGTTTGTTATTTTTCCATCTGCAAGTGGAACGTTAAAGTCACATCTAACTAGGACTTTTTTACCTGCATAGTCATAATCTTTTAAAGTTTTTTTATTCATATAAACCTCCAAAAAAAACTGTAGAATCTAAGATCCTACAGCTTTATTACTTACATTTTGTCCGCAACAAATTTTGCTAGGTCTAAAACTCTTTGTGAGTATCCCCATTCATTATCATACCAAGCTACTAGCTTAACCATTCTATCTTGAACTAAAGTTAGGCTAGAGTCAAAAATTGAAGAGTTATTATCTTTAATAATATCAGTAGAAACTAAAGGTTCTTCTGTATATTCTAATATTCCCTTTAATTCATTTTCTGCTGCATTTTTCATTACTTTATTAATTTCTTCAACACTTGCATCTTTGGAAATTTCAAAGGTTACGTCTACTAGTGATCCAGTTATTACTGGAACTCTAACAGCAAAACCTGTTAATTTTCCTTTTACTTCTGGAATAACTAGGCCAACTGCCTTAGCAGCTCCAGTTGATGTTGGGATAATATTTTGAGCTGCTGCTCTTGCCCTTCTAAGGTCCTTGTGTTTGTTGTCCATAATGTTTTGATCATTTGTGTAGGCGTGAATTGTAGTCATTAACCCTCTTTCAATGCCAAAGTTTTCTAAAATAACCTTTGTAACAGGTGCTAGACAGTTTGTTGTACAAGAAGCGTTAGAAATAACATGGTGCTTTGTTGGGTCATAAGTTTCTTCGTTAACGCCCATAACAATTGTGTTGTCAACGTCCTTACCAGGTGCAGTTAAAATTACTTTTTTTGCTCCTGCATCAAGGTGTTTCTTTAAGCCTTCCATGTCTCTAAAGGCTCCTGTTGAGTCAATTACTAAATCAACTCCAAGGTCCTTCCATGGAATTTCTGCTGGGTCTCTGTGGTCAGTGAATTTAACTTTCTTGCCGTTAATTACTAGACCTTCTTCATAAGTTTCAACTTCTCCATCGAATTTTCCGTATGGAGTGTCATATTTAAAAAGATGAGCAAAAGTTTCATAAGGGCCAGTTGCGTTTATTGCAACTACTTCAAGGCCTTCTCTGCCGCCTTCAAAAAATCCTCTTGTAACATCTCTTCCGATTCTTCCAAATCCGTTAATACCTACTTTAATAGACATAATTTTATTTCCTCCTAATGTCAAATTTTCTTAGGGTTCTTATACCCAATTTTAATAAACTTTATCATTAAAACCTTTTTCTTTTCGTTGACGACAAAATCCCCATTTCGTCTCTGTACTTTTGTACTGTTCGTCTGGAAATATTATAGCCTAAGGCCTTTAGGTCATCTGTAATCTTTTGGTCAGAAAGAGGTTTTCTTTTATCTTCTGTTTTTATGGCAGTTTTTATATAGAGCTTTAATTCATTTGCTGATACTAAACCTTGGTCGCTAGTTAGCCCTGTTGTAAAAAATTCTTTTAGCTCCATAACCTTGTTTGGAGTCTGAATATACTTGCCATTACAAGTCCTAGAAATTGTAGACTCATGTAGGTCTATTTTATTAGCTAAGTCTTTCATAGTCAAGGGCTTTAATGGGCCCTGCTTTAATAAAAAGTCTTTTTGAATATGGCAAAGGGCTTCTGCCACCTTTAAAATAGTCTCTCCCCTTTGTCTAATAGACCTAATTATCCAATTTGTTTCTTTAAATTTATCCCTAAGATAAGCCCTGGTCTCTTGGTCAATGTCTCCTTTAAACATATTTAAATAATCTTGATTTCTTCCTATGGAAATTTTATTTTCGTCATTTAAATATAAGTTTATTTCTTCCCCTTCAAAGTCTAAGATTACATCGGGAATAATAAACTTTGTAGGCTTGGGATCCTTGTTTAAAAAGCTGCCAGGCTTTGGATTTAGCTTTCGAATTTCATCAAAGGACTTTTGTATGGCTTCTTTTTCTACTCCATACTTATCAGCTAAAAGTCCAACCCTGTTTTCTGCCAGGTCAACAAGATTCCAATTTATAAGAGCCTGAGTTAATTTTGATAGGCCCTTAGACTGGGCTTGTTTTAATAGACATTCTTCTAAGCTAGATGCACATATGCCTACAGGTAAAAAATCTTTCATGAGATTTAGAACCTTTAAAACTGAACTAAAGGAAAATTTATATCTATTGGAAAATTCATAGAGGTCAATTATAATATAACCTTTGTCGTCAATATTTTCTAAAAGTAGCCTTCCAATTTGCCTCTCTGTTTTATTTAATTTCAAAGCCAAAAGCTGTTCATACAAATAATCGTACAAGGTCTCTTCTTGGCCAATATATTTTTCAAAGGACAAGTCCTCTTCTTCGTCTTGGTTTTTTCTTGATTTCTTATAAGCGTAGTCGTCTATGCTATAGTTTTTTATTTCCAAGTCCATAGTTGGATTTTCCAAGGCAAGGTCAGATAAAAAGTCCATAAGATCTTGCTTACTAAATTGTAGAATCTCTATAGATTGTCTTAATTCAGTTGTCATTGCAAGTTTTTGACTTTGCTTTAATGAGACATCTAACTTCATATTTTAATCACATCTTTTTTCTATAATTATTAGCTCACTTCCTAGGGGATCGATCCTTAGTTTATTAATATCATCAAGTCTCTCATCTGTAAATCCATTTTTGTTAAAGCTTCTATTTAGGCTCAGCTTGTCAATTTCCAAATTTTCTTTTAACTTAGAATTTATTTTAGCTATAAGGTTTTTGCCGTCAATAATGCAGGCTTCTTTGCCACTATTGTGGGAGATAAAATAAAACTTTTCTCCATCTCTAATTACATAAGAGATTACAGGCAAATCGCCATGGTCTATAAAGAATAGATTTGACCTTATATCTGTAGCTGTAAAGCTTGTAAAAAATTTAAGACTTTTCCTAAGGGCAATTAAGTCCTTGAAAAAATTATTTACATCTTTATTTTTTACTTTTAAATCCCAGTCAATTTGGTTTATTGAAATAGGGTCCTTGTAGCTGTTGGCTCTGCCATATTTTGTTCGCAAAAATTCATTTCCTGCATGGATAAAGCTTAGGCCAAAGGATAAAAATAATATAGAGTTTGCTAGTTTGTAAATATCCTTCTTCTCTTCAAAAGACCTGTCTCCTAAACTTAGGTCAATTTTGTCCCATAAAATTAAATCATCGTGGGAGTTTAAATAGTTTATTGATTCTCTAGGTTCGTTGGCAAAGCCTTGGTGCTTGTCATCAAAGTTTATTGATCCTACAAGGCCTGTTTCTACTGCAATTTTTTCTGCTGCATTACCGCCTATGAAACCTAAGCTATGGCCTCTATTGCTTCCCTTTACAGCATTTCTAAAGTCATCATTAAAGCAAGCAAAGCCTTGGGACCTTTGGCTGCCCTTTAGGGTCCTTGCTTCAAGTGGAAGTGGAGAGTCTCCTCCTAGCCAAGGCTCGCCATAAAGTAAAACATCTGGGTCTATAGACTTGGCTAGCCTGCTTACTTCTTTCATTGTCTCTATATCAATAAGACCCATTAAATCAAATCTAAAGCCATCAACCTTATATTCTTCCATCCAAAATTTAATTGAGTCTAGGATAAATTTTCTAGCCATTTTTGCTTCAGACCTAAATTCGTTGCCGCAGCCTGATCCATTAGTTAGTCTGCCTTGGTTGTCAGTTCTGTAATAGTAGTTTGGGCAAAGCATTTGAAAATTAGATTTTTCACCCCTATAAGTGTGGTTGTAAACAACATCTACAACAACTTTTAAACCCTTAGAATGTAGATCCATTATTAAAGTCTTCAGTTCTCTTATTCGATTTTTTGGATCAGCTGGCTTTATAGAATAGGATCCTTCTGGCACATTATAAAACTCAGGGTCGTAGCCCCAGTTGTAATTATCATCTTTATAAAAGCTATCTGAGTCTTCATCTACTGTTAAAAAATCGTATACTGGCATAAGGTGGACATGGCTTATTCCTAAATCAACTAAGTGGTCTAAAGCTGTTTTCTCACCCTTAAAACTAGTGCCTTCTTCTCCAAGGCCTAGGAACTTGCCCCTATTTTTAACTCCAGAGTTTTCATTAAAGCTAAAGTCCTTTATATGAAGTTCATAAATAATAGCCTCTCCTGCTTTTGTAGGAGGTTTTTTATGGTCTAAAAACCCTTTTGGATTAGTGGCATTCAAGTCTACGATAGCTGATTTTTTTGAATTTATCATTGAAGCTATAGAATAAGGATCAGAGACTTCTATTGAAGAGTCTACTATATATGAATAAAAAGATCCGTCATGGTCTCCATCTAGTGAAATAGAAAAAATCCCACTAGGGTCTTTGTCCATTTCATAAGTCTTTCCAACAACGTCTGTAGCAGATTTAAATATTCTTAAGGCCAGGGACTTTAAGCCAGGTGCATAAACCTTAAAGGTCGATTTGTCCTTAGAGTAGTCTAAGCCTAGTTGTGTGTTCAAGTCAACATAGGCATCATATAAGTTTTCTTCTGTCATAATCTATCTTTCTCTTAAAATTTATTTGCTAAAATCTTTTCGTAGTTTTCTATATACTCATTACAAGATGCATCCCAGGAAAAGTCTTTTGCCATAGCAGTTTGAATTAGAGTCTCAAGGTCTTCCTTATTTCTATAAAGGCCTAGGGCGTCTTTGATTGTAAACAAAAGCTCATGGGCATTTATATTTGAAAAAGAAAAACCTGTCCCCTCTTTTGTGTACTTGTTATAGGGTTCAACTGTGTCTCTAAGGCCGCCAGTTTCTCTAACTATTGGCAAAGTTCCATATCTCATTGCTATTAGCTGAGAAATTCCACAAGGCTCTGCAATAGAAGGCATTAAATAAAAATCTGCTCCTGCATAAATTTTATGAGACTGGGCTTCGTCAAAATAAATTCTCGCTGCTAATTTATTTGGGAAGCATCTTTCATAAAACCTTAGCATGTCTTCGTACCTTCTATCTCCAGTGCCTAAAATTACCAGCTGGATGTTCTCTTCCATTAGCTCAGCTATAATAAAGTCTAGGAGGTCAATGCCCTTTAGGTCAACTAGCCTTGTTACCATAGCTAGCAATGGTATATTTTCATCTACTGGCAGGTTAAAAAGTTTTTGTATCTCAATTTTATTTTTTACCTTCTTAGTCAGGTCGTCAGCTGAATAATTATGTGGAATTAGTGGATCTTTTTTCGGATTGTACTTGTCATAGTCAATACCATTTATTATGCCAACTAATTTATGTTTATTTTTTCTAATTATTCCATCAAGACCTTCGCCAAAATATGGATAGGTAATTTCATTGGCATAGGTTTTAGACACAGTAGTAAGAAGGTCGCAATAGACAATTCCTGCCTTCATCATATTTATTGCATCATAGTATTTTAGGCCATCTTCATGGTAGTAGTCCATAGAAAGTCCTGTTAAAGACATAATCTCCTTAGGGAAGATTCCCTGGTACTTTATATTGTGAATGGTATAGGCTGTTTTTATTTTAGAATAAAAGTCATCTCCCCTGGCGAAGTCCCTTATATAAAGTGGAACTAGGCCAGTATGCCAGTCGTTGGCATTAACTATGTCTACTTTAAGATCTAAAAACCTTAGAAGCTGAACACAGGCCTTGGAATAAAAAATAAATCTTTCGCCATCGTCACC
Organism: uncultured Peptoniphilaceae bacterium; assembly: GCA_964346535.1. Lineage (GTDB taxonomy): Bacteria > Bacillota > Clostridia > Tissierellales > Peptoniphilaceae > Neofamilia. The sequence continues at coordinate 8,447 of CAYFUN010000022.1, read as the reverse complement.
TTGGCCATAGATGCTTTGTCTTTTAAAATAAAATTCATTGTCTATAAAATAAAAGTTTACTCCATCGTAGTTTAGTTTAAAGACTCCAGCATATTGCCTTCTCCAGTCTAAGTCTACAAAATAATAGCCTAGGTATTCCATTTGTTCTTTGTATTTAAATGGAATTTGCCCATATAAGGGTAAGACTACAGAAATTTCATGGCCTTTTTTCTTAAATTCTTTTGGCAGTGAGCCAGATACATCAGCCAGACCTCCTGTTTTTATAAAAGGACTGGCTTCAGAAGTCATATAAAAAATATTCATATCTTATTCCTTGTTTACTTGTCCGTATTTTTCAATTATTGCAGGTTGGTTAGTTGAACCAACTAGGCTTACGTCTTTTTCAATAACCGCATACTTGTCTATAATTGAATTTATAACAACAGCGCCTTCTTTGATTTCTGATTTTTGCATAATTATTGAATTTTTAACTATGGCGCCCTTGCCTATTTTTACTCCTCTAAAGATTATAGAAGACTCTACATCTCCTTCAACAATACAACCATTAGCTATTAGTGAGTTTTTAACCTCTGGGTGGTTTTTATAAAGAGTTGAAGGTTCGTCCTTGGTCTTCGTCATAACCTTGCCATTATTAATAAACATGTCATTAAAGTTATTCCTGTCTAAAAGATGAAGGTTGGCGTCATAATAAGATTTAATGTTATTAATTAGCACAAGGGGTTCATTAAGTTCATAGGAATTTATTTTTAAAGAGTTTTTGTTTTTAATAATTGCATCCTTTAAGGAGTTTGCATTGCCTTTTTCTACTGTACCCTTTACTAGGGAAACTAAAATATCTTTTTTTATAAACATAGCTTCAGCAAACATATTAAAAGACTCTTCTGTTGCTAAGTTTACTCCTATATTTGTAACAAAACCATCTTCATCTAAGTGGAGTTTGTTTGTGTTTACAAATTCTTTTTTCTCGTCATTTTTTCTAACATAAAATAACATTATGTCAGAATCAGATGAAATAAATTCATTATAAGCTTCTTCAAGGTCTTCCATAAAGATAACATTTGACTTTACTATAAGGGCGTTTTCTTCCCTTAAGACTTTAAAAAAGTTTAGGGTTGAATAAAAGTCAGCAACATCTCCCAGTCTTTCTATAAGACTATTTTGTCTAATAGGTGGATAAAGAAATAATCCGTGAAACCTTGAGTTTAGTGACCATGGTTTGCCATCAGATAGGTGGTCCATAGTAGACCTGATTTTTTCTCCTGTATATAGGCCCACACTTCTAATGCCATTGTTTACCATATTAGAAATTATTACGTCAACCAGCCTATACCTGCTGCCATAAGGAAGCATATAGGATGGTCTGCTTTTGCAAAGAGAACCAAATTCTTCATCTTTGTTGTCATAAGAAATTAAACCAAAACAATTATCCATAGTTGCCTCCTATTCACTAATCTCTTCGTCTTGTGAAAGTAGATGAACCAAGTTGTCATTTTCACTTCCTACAAGCCTGTCTTTTTCAATTATTACATCTTCCATAACAATGGCGTTGTATACCTTGGCGCCAGTTTTAATTACTGAATTTGAAAGAAGGACTGAATTTTTTACTTGGGCTCCTTCTTCAATAGTTACATTTGAAAATAGTACGCTGTTTTCAACCCTGCCTGCTACAAAGCAGCTTTCATTAATCATGGCCTTGTCTACATAGGCTGATGGAGCTATATATTGAGGTGGAAGGTTTAAGTTGTTGGTATAAATTCTCCAAGACCTGTCAAAAATATCTAGGCCGTTGTCTTCGTCTAAAAGGTCTAAGTTAGATTCCCAATAAGACCTAACTGTTCCAACGTCCTTCCAATAACCTTTAAAGTTAAAGGCAAAAAGTCTTTCTCCAGCCTTAAGCATTTTTGGAATAATATTTTTTCCAAAGTCATTTTCAGAAGTTTTGTCCTCTTCATCTTCTATTAGATATTGTTTTAATTTGTCCCATTTAAAAATATAAATGCCCATAGAAGCCTGGTTGTTTTTAGGATGCTCTGGTTTTTCTTCAAATTCATAAACCATATTGTTTTCATCAGTATTTAAAATACCAAATCTAGAAGCCTCGTCCATTGGAACTTCAATAGCTGCAATTGTACAGTCAGACCTATTTTCAATGTGGTAGTTGAGCATCTTTTTGTAGTTCATCTTGTAGATGTGGTCGCCAGATAAAATTAATACATACTCTGGATTCATTAGATCAATAGAGTCTATGTTTTCATAAATTGCATTGGCAGTTCCAGTAAACCACCTTCCTCCACTTTCTGAAGCAAAAGGAGAAAGTTTTACCAGTCCTCGAGCATTGGTATCAAAGTCCCAAGGAGCGCCTATGCCTAAATGGGCATTCAGTTCAAAGGGCTTGTATTGGGTTAAAATCGCAATATCAGAAATATCTGAATTAGTTGCATTTGAAAGGGCGAAGTCTATAATCCTATACTTGCCTCCAAAGGCTACAGCAGGTTTAGCAATGTCCTTAGTTAGTAATTTTAGTCTTGAGCCTTGGCCACCTGCAAGTAACAAGGCTACCATTTTCTTTTTTCCCATTTTTCCTCCTTTAGCTTTTATGCTTTAAAAATAAGGCGCTTAGGCCTGGTATATCAACTCTTATACCGTAATCTCGTCCATTAAATTTTTCATCTTTAGTCCTATAGGTCTTAACCCTTGGAGTCTTCCCTCCGTATTTTTTCTTGTCAGTTGAAAGCAGAGTCCTATAAGTTCCTTCATAGTCTACCCCAACAGGATAGGCTGGCCTGTCAACTGGGGTAAAATTATAAATGCAAGTAATTTTTTCTCCCTTGGAGTTAATCCTGTCAAAAACTAAAATACTTTCATTGGCATTTTCGTGTTCAACCCAATCAAAGCCTTTAGGGTCAAAGTCTTCTTGGAAAAATTCTGAATGATCCTTATAAAAATGATTTAAGTCTCTTACAAAGTCTTGGATGCCTTTGTGGCTGTCATAGTCAAGTAAAAACCAGTCTAACTCCTTCCACTCATCCCACTCCATAAATTGTCCAAATTCATTTCCCATAAAGGAAAGTTTCTTTCCAGGATGGCCAATCATATAGGCTAAAAGTAATCTCAAAGATGCAAACTTCTCTTCATAGGTCCCTGGCATTTTATCTAAAAGGGACTTTTTCCCGTGGACAACTTCGTCGTGAGAAAATGGCAGAATATAGTTTTCACTGTACTGGTAGGTAAAGGAAAATCTAAGCTGGTTGTGCATGTCTTTTCTGTATATCGGATCTGCTTCCATATAGTCTAAAATGTCATTCATCCAGCCCATGTTCCACTTAAAGTTAAAGCCTAAGCCTCCAATATCTACTGGCCTAGAAACATTTGGCCAGGCAGAAGATTCTTCTGCAATCATCAGGCTGTGAGGAAATCTTTTAAAGACTTCAGTGTTTAGCTCTTGTAAAAATCTAATAGCTGGCTCATCTACCTTGAAATTATCTTGTTGGTGGGGAAAATCTTCATAGATCATATAGGCAACTGCATCAACTCTTAGGCCGTCTATATGATAATAGTCCTGCCAAAATATGGCTGAAGATATTAAAAAAGATACAACTTGGTTTTTTGTAAAATCAAAGTTATAAGATCCCCAAGCTTCATTATTGGCCTTTCTTTGGTCGAGAGATTCATAAAGATAAGTTCCGTCAAATTTTCTCAAGGCAAAGTCGTCAACTGCAAAGTGAACTGGAACCCAGTCCATAATCACTCCAATATTATTTTTATGGCAGCTATTTACAAAATCCATAAAGTCAAAGGGAGTCCCAAACCTAGATGTTGGAGCAAAGTAGCCAGTGACCTGATAGCCCCAAGATCCATCATAAGGATATTCTGTAAGAGGCATTAGTTCAATATGGGTGTAGCCCATTTTCTTTACGTAACTAATAAGTTCATCTTTTAATTTCTCGTAAGAATATTGGCTGCCATCTGGATTTTTCCTCCAAGATAAAAGGTTGACTTCATAAATATTTATTGGGCTCTTATAAGGGTCTGTCCTTTCTTTGGTTTTTTGCCAAGTCTTGTCAGTCCACTTGTAGCCATTAATATCAAAGTACTTTGAAGCTGTCTTAGGCCTTTCTTCCGCGTGAAAAGCAAAGGGGTCTGCCTTGTATAAAACTTCCCCTGCTTCTGTAATAATCCTGTACTTGTAGGCATCGAAAACTTCAACACCTTCAAGTACAATTTGCCAAATGCCAGTAGTTTCAAATCTCTTCATTGGTAGACTTGTTTCATTCCACTTGTTAAAGTCTCCAACTAAATAAACTTCCGCTGCCCTTGGAGCCCACACGCTAAAAGAGACTCCAGTTTTTTCTCTGTGGGCTCCTAAAAACTTATAGGCTTCAAAATTTTTTCCTTGGTTAAAGAGATAGGCTTCATAAGAAATATCTCTTTCATAGTGATATTTTAACTCCATAGGACCTCCTCCTATTCTTTAAGTTTAAATTCATCTCCGAATATGCCAGACTCTTTTTCTAACCTTCCCTTAGCAACAAGGTCGTTGAGTTTGTCTTCTAAAATATTTACATTCATTTTCATAGAATTTCTTTCTAAAATTTCCACTATAGACAAAAGGTCTGTTGATGAAATTGGCAGTTCCCCTTCAATAACTTTAAAAAATTTATCATCTGTTTCCTCTGCCATTTTTCTAAGTTCATCAAAGGGATTTTCCATATTTGGTTTTATCGTCTCTGCCAGTCTGACCCTAGAAAAAATTGTCCTGCCCATGGATGCAATAGATGCAAAAAGGTCACCTGTTTTTAAATAAGGCAGTCTCTTTGCTTCTTCAGATGAAATATCAGTTTCTTCTCTAATGGTTTGAATGTCTGTGGCCCTAACTGTTCTAAAAATAAATTTAGAATTTAATTGGGCTGTAACTGTTTCATCTAAGAGAGTTGGCCTTTGAGTGGCTAGGACTAAAAAGACACCATACTTTCTTCCCTCTTGGGCTATTTCTTTTATAATTGACTTTGAAGGTTTAGGCAGGCCCTTTGGTGCAAACTCGTGGGCCTCATCTGTAACTATTACAAAAGGTGGAAAATAATCTAGGCCCTTGTCCTTGTAGGACCTTCTATTATTGTAAAACTTACTCATTAAGTAAGAACCATAAACTTGTAAAAGTCTTGTTGATCCTTGGATGACTGCAGTTTTTCCTGCAAATAAAGTTTCAGCAACCTTTGAGGAATCTCTGGTAAAGACTCCATCGTTTATTAAAGACCTGATCCTCCACGATAAGCCTCTCAAAGTACTTTCGTTTGTTTTTTTATCGTACTTTTTATAGAGGCCTAAAAGTCTATTGTATTTAGCCTGGGTTTCTCCTGTGTTATTGTTAATTTCGGTTTGAATGGCATCGGAAGATGAAAAGCTCTTCATTTCTAAAAGATCATCAATTAATAATTCAAAAGTCCTTATATCAGTAGGTCCCTTGCCTGGACCAAAGTGGCTGTAAAGCAAGTCTATTGAAGACTCCATTGGCTCTGTTAGTTGGCTAGTTGATGAAAGCAGTCTCTTTAAGTCAGCTGGCCTAACATCTTTAAAGTCAATGCCAACATCTTGGCCGATTACGAATGTGTTATAGTTGCCTCCATAAGAAGTTTTTGCCGATGGATTAGCAGGATTTAGTTGAAAGTCCATTTCATAATGAGGGTCAAAAATTATTGTTGGAATCCTCTTTTTCATCAACTCCTCTATAAAGACCCTAAGACCATAAGACTTACCTGATCCAGATCCGCCAAAGACTCCAATGTGAGGATACTGGTTCATCTCGTTAATATTAAATAAAAATGGGACGTCTCCTTGGGAAGAAATTTTTTCTTCTAAGCTGTGGTAGAGATTTTTAAGATTCTCATCCATTTGATCATAGACCTTGTCTGTATTTTTTATAGCTCCTAAAAGCAAAGATGAATCTAAGTTGCCGTTTAATAAAAAAGATTTTATTTCGTCGAACTTAGGCTCCCTTACCCTGGATCCAGTTTCAATTGGATAGGCAGCTTCATTTAAGAGCCTACACTTGCCTATGTAAACTGTTTCGTCATCAACTATATAGCCAATGGCCTGAAGAGATTCTATTACAGAAGAGTCAACTAGGTCGCCGCCAATGTTTAAAGGCAGGTACCTGTTATAGGTATTTGCTTCCATAACTTCAAAGACAAGGCCACCCTGCCTTTTGTCCTCAACTATTAGGTATTCATTTATTCTAAAATTCCTCTCCTTAGAGCCTACAAAAAACTCAGATGAACTTGTAAGCCCTAGTACTTTCATATCGTCCATTTATCTCCTCATACTTCTTTCACTTCTAAAAAATCTTTCTAGCAAGTCGCTGTCTAAATATGCTAAAACGATTTCTCGCATTAACTTGTCATCTATTTTTACTTCCTTGTCTACCATGTCAATTATTAGAGGAACTCCCCTGGACATTTGTGGAGTAAGGCTGTAGCAAAGGTTGGCAATATTGTATAAGTTAGACCTTTGGCCTTCTAAAACCTCAAGGCCAGTTACACCTGGATAAGATGCTGTCCTTAAAAACATTGACGAAAAGCCTTGGTCTACCTTTTTATTGTAGCTATCATTTAAAATATACCCTTCTCCCTCATTTAAAATGCCGTAGAGAATGTCTTTGTCATAAAGTTTTATTTGCTGGCTGTCTTTAAAAAGAAGTTCGCCGAGAATGTTGGTCTTAGGTTCTTTAATAAAACCTGCTAGGAGTACATCTTTTTCTAAACACAGGCCAATTAACTTTTCAAAATTTTCCTTGTCTTCAATGGTATAGCGAATTAAATTTCCATCCATTAAGAGATAGTCTAAGTCATAGGTTTTTAAAGTTTCAAGGCCAGTTAAAATTTCAATTCTAGCTAAAAGTTTTTTCTTTAAGTCTTCTTCATCTTCTGAAAGATTTGAAATTAAAGGACTGTAAACATCTGCTAAGATTACATCTGCTAAAGACGACTTGCTAACCTTGGCCAGGCCTTGATAAACATCTATATAGTGAGGATGAGATGAACCAAACCTATTTACAGATCCGTCAATGCAGGCCATTTTAGAAAATTTTTCAAGTTCTTCTTTATCAAGTTTTTTTAAATTAATAAAACTTCCATAAGCCTTAAGTTGGTCCCTTAAATAGGTCCTGTTAAAGTTTTTGATGCCCCTAAGGTCATGGCCAAGCTTATTATTTAGTTCTTTCATTTTTTCTGCTAATTTTAAATTTAAACTTTCCATTATAGGTCTAGGCTCTTTTCATAAACTAAATTTTTCTTTATATTAAAGTTCTTAGAAACTTCTTTAACTGCATCTTTTTTTGTAAGGCCAGCATCTAAAAGTTTTTTAAGTTCTGCTTCTATATTGACTTCCATCTCTTCTTCTTGGTAGCCTTCAACAACAACTACAAACTCTCCCTTGGCCTTGACTATGGTCTCATCTTCAACTAAGTCAACTAAGTCTCTTCTAATAGTTTCTTCATAATACTTACTTATTTCTCTTGAAATTGAAATTTTCCTATTGCCAAAGACTTGATAAAGGTCTGATAAAAATTTATGTATCCTATGAGGGGCCTCATAAAAAATTAAAGTTTCCTTTTTTGTCTTTAAGTCTTCTAATTCTTTTATTCTTTGATTGGACTTTTCTGGCAAGAAGCCAATAAAAGTAAATCGATCAGTTGATAATCCAGAAAGAACTAAAGCAACTACAAAGGCACTTGGTCCAGGCAGTACATTTACTGGAATATTTTTTTCAAGGCAAGCTGCTAGTATTTCTGTTCCAGGATCTGAAATTCCTGGCATGCCTGCATCTGAAATAAAGGCATAGGTCTTTCCCTCTTCAAGGTCACTTATAATTTCAGGAATCTTTGTCATATAATTAAATTTGTGGTAGGAAATTAAAGGCTTTTTAATATTATAATGGTCTAACAAGGCCTTTGATACTCTAGTATCTTCACAAGCGATTATGTCTACATTTTCTAAAGTCTTTAAAGTTCTTAAAGTAATGTCATCTAAGTTTCCAATTGGAGTTGGACATAAATAAATTCCCTTCAATTATTGATCCTACTTTCTTTTATTTCTTACTTATATTTTACCATAAATAAAACTTCCTTACAGAATTACTTTAGAGCAAAAATTTTTTAAGCTCAGATTTTTGTCGAAGTTTTGTTTTTTTCTATTTTTAATTCTCTTTAATAATTTTCTTCGTAGGGATTTCTATAATTTTAAAAAATACTTTTGCTAATTAAAAAGTTTTGCAAAAGTTGAATTGCAATAATTATTGCGACACTTACTTTAAATGATTCATCTCGTATAAAAATATCTCAAACGGTGTATTGAATTCCAGACATTTCCTTTTTTAATGAGCTAATACCTCATACCCTTTTTTATTTGGTTTTAGAAACTTAATTATGCAATTTCCTCAATTATTATCTTCTC
>CAYFUN010000021.1:4910-23867 GCA_964346535.1 uncultured Peptoniphilaceae bacterium | reverse complement strand
AATGGGGACACACAAATGGGGACGCACCTGAAGGAACGTCCCCAAACTGTTGAAATTCTATTTTAAATTTTTTAAATCTTCTTGATAATTTAAATTTTGAAAAATCTTTAAGTCTGGATCAAATTTCTGAACCTGATCTTTGCTAATTTTTATAAAATCATTTTCTTCAATTAGCCTTTGAATCTTTAAGTCCTTGTCTTCTAACTTTCTTTCAAGAATAGGAATTAAGTCCCTTGAATAAAGTCCAGCCAGAGGCTCTATAAAACCATCGTGAGTAGTTACAAGTCCAAGGGCGTCAGACTTTTGAAATTTTTCTACTATAAAAGAAATATATCCGTCATTAATATTAGGCATATCGCAGGCGATAACAAAGGCAGCCTCAGACTCAGTGTGTTTAAGTCCTGCATGAATACCTGCCAAAGGCCCTAGGGCCTCGTAGTAGTCCTGGCAAAGAGTGTAGCCCCTGCCCCTATAAAGGTCTGGAGTCCTTGTCACTACAATAATTTGAGAAAAATGCTTAGCAAGTCTCTCAGCCTGGTAGTCGACAATTAACTTCCCGTCAATTTTAATTTCCTGCTTGTCAAAGCCCATCCGCCTTGACCTGCCTCCTGCTAGGATTATTCCTGTGTCTACTTTCACTTATAGCTCCTTTAGGGTGTCTATTGTAGCCTGGGCGATTTTTGAATAAAACTCTACTTCTTCTCCAGCTTGAATTTTCTCTTTAAAAACTTCTAGCCAGGCCATATTTTTTGTAAGCAAGGCTATGTCCTTATCAATTTCAGCCTTTAAGACTTCTTCTTCAACCCTATCTTTATGGTCGACAAGCAGAGAAATTACTGCAAGTTTTGCCCTTATATGGTCTGGCAGGTCCTTGTAATCCTCTTCAAAGTCCAGGCCCCACTTTTTCATAAGCTTAATCATGTCCCTAGCTGGTTGCTCCATTAAATGAGAATCCTTCCTATAATAAGACGACTCATAAGGAGAGGCCAAGGGGCTAGAAACTCCAACAAAGAGATATAGATAGTCCTTGGATATTTTTTCTTCTAAGTTTTTTCTATAAGCCTCATCTTTAAATTCTTCAAATGAAAGATGAGGAAATGCTGTACTTAGCATTTCCCCTAAACTTTCGTCTATTATTTTTTCTTTTATAAAGTCGTCTGGTTTTGAATACAGCAGACTTAAGATGTCTAGTTTTTCTTGTAGCTTCATTAGATACTCTCTACGTTACAGATTTCTTCTTTGGTTGTAAAGCAGTTTGAGTATGGGTCCATTCTCAAGTGGTCTACTAGCATGGCTGAGTTTGCTCCTACTCCGTCAGCTAAAGTCATTGTTGGTGCATGGTGGCCAAAGCCGTGGGTCATGTGAACAAAGCCCTTTGGACATCTCTTTGTGGCTAGAACTTCTGCTTGGACTTCCCCTGTTGGGCTGTAGGCTCTTGCCATATCGCCAGTTTGAAGACCTCTTTCTTCTGCATCTTCTACAGACATTACAATATAGTTTTTGTCCTTTACAATAACTTCGTCGTCAAAGATTTGCATTAGATACTTGTTGTTTCTAGTTGAAGTTTGAGTGTGCCAACAAACTTTGCCTCCTGCCATAAATCTAAGTGGATATTCAGCTGTTGTAGCTACTGGTTCTATATAGCCTGGAACTCCTGATCCTGCAGCGGCGTAAACTTTTTGGTCGTCTGTAAGGTCGTCGCCTACAAAGGAGAAGTAGTACTTGCCGTTGTTAAAGACCTTGTCGTAGTTTTCGTAGGTTCTGGCGTCTATGTCTTTTTTCATCCAAACTCCCTCAGTCTTAAGCTGGTCAAGGTCGGCTATTAGGCCATCACCTTGGTCTGCCTTAAGAACTGCGTCTTCCATGGCCTTTTCTTCTCCTTCTGGGTCTAAGGCTAAAAATTCGTTAAAGCCAAATCTTTGGCCTAGCTTTATAAAGATCCAGTAGGCTGACTTTGATTCCCACATTGGGTTAACAAGTGGTTGAGACAAAGCTATAGCTGGTGTGTAGGCATTTATTGCCCTGGCTGCATATCTTTCTAGATAAGTTGCTTCAGGTAGGGCAATTCCACCAACTGGTAGGGCCTCGCAAGTTTGGTTTAGATAAATATCTATAACAACACCAAAGTCTAAGGCGTTAAAGGCCTCGATCATTTTTTCTGTATTTGATTGGGCGCCAATTGGGTCTGTTTGATAGACAATTAGAGCCTTGATTCCTTTTCCATCATATAGAGGAAGAGTTTCTTCTTCTCTAAGTGGACCTGCTGGAACTGCATCAGGAGTCAAGATACATTCAGGAAGAATATTTCTGTTTCCGCCTTCTGGGCTACCTGAATAAGAAACATAACCTAAGGCTTCCCAGAATTTTTCCTTGCCCTTAGAGTTGTCTTCTTCGAACTTGTCTGAAGAAAGCTTTGCACTAGCTCTCTTAGTGATTCCGCCTTCCCCTAGCATATTGCCAGTTAAGGCAACTAGGTTAAGCAGGTGCCAGTCAGCTTGAGTTCCGTTTTGGTGCATAATTATTCCAGAAGAAGTATCAGCAACAGCCCTGTCTGCTCCTGCAAATTCTCTGGCTATTCTTCTAATAGTTTCAGCATCAATGCCACAAATATCAGCAACAGCCTCTGGAGTATAGTCGTCTTTTAAAATTTCTGCCTTGTATTCTTCAAAGCCGTAACCAAGGTTATTAACAAAGTCCTTGTCATAAAGGTCTTCAGAAATAATTACATGGTTCATAGCCATTAGCATTAGGCCGTCAGTTCCTGTCTTAATTGGAAGGTACTCGTCAGCCTTTGCAGCTGCATAGTTAAACCTTGGGTCAACTACAACAAGTTTTGCTCCATTTTCTTTGGCTGTTAAAATATCCCCAGGCATTCCCAGTCTGTATCTAGGAGCTTCCATTTGGTTGGCTCCAAAGAGGATTATATAGTCAGAGTTTTTAAAGTCGCAATAAAGACCAGCAGCACCTGCAACTAGTTGTTGGGCTACCCTCTTTCCTGAGTCACAAATTGAGTTTTGACTTAGGACGCCATTTGGAGATCCATAGGCCTTTAAAAACGCCTTTAAATATGAAGTATAATAGCCCCTTCTATTTAAACCTACAACTGTTTCAGGTCCATAGTCATTGGCTATTCTTGTTAAGTTATTATAAATATCATCAAAAGCCTCGTCCCAAGAAATTTCTTCCCAGGTGTCTGGACCTGTTTTTCTCATAGGAGTCTTTAGCCTGTCTTCGTCATAAAGTTGGGCAATTCCTGCATTGCCTTTGGCACAAAGTGAGCCGTTAGAAACTGGACAATTTGGATTTGCTTCCATTCTCTTTACTATGCCGTCTTCATCAACAACTCCAACTGCAGCACAGTTAATAGCACACATATAGCAGGCAGTAGGAATTTTTGTTACCTTTTCTGCTGGATAAGTATATGGATAATTTCTGTGGTCAGTAGATTTTTTTGGAGTATTAGTAAGCTCTTTTGGCTCTGTAAAATATTCTTTTGAACATCCGCTTAAAACTGTAGCAGAAGCAACAGCAAGGCCAGATGCTTTTAGAAACTTTCTTCTTGATATTTCCTTGTTCCAATCCTTAAGCATCTTTTTCCTCCTCTAAAATATAATAAACATAAGGTTCAAAATCTTCAGTTCCATTGTCTAAGTATTCGTCAAGTCTAACGACATTTCCCTCAGCGACAAGTTTAGCAACTTCAGAATTTGGGTCGTCTAAGTCGCCGAAAATCCTGCACTTAGTTGGGCAAGTAGAAACACAAACAGGTATTCCGCCATTTTCAACTAAGTTGGCACAAAAAGAGCACTTTACAGCAACTCTAGCCTCTGTGTCCATAGACCTGGCCCCATAAGGACAAGCCTTTACACAAAGAGAACAGCCTATACAGTTTTCTGGATTAATAAGTACATAGCCTTCAGGAGTTCTAAAGGTTGCATCTTCAACTGGACAAACATCCACACACTTTGGGTTGCCACAGTGGGCACAAAGATGGGGAGTAAAGTCTAGTTTTAAGTTTGGAAAGTCACCTGATTCTTCAACAGTGACCCAGTTTAATTTATTTTCTGCTGGCATAGAATAATTTTGCTGGCAGGAAACAACACAGGCATTGCAGCCTATACAGTTTTTCTTATCAAATATCATTGCATATCTGGACATTAATCTTACCTCCTATTAATTTTGCGTCGTCTATTTTTTCTTCTCAAGGCACAAGTTGGACAAAGGCCCTCATCATCTAAGTCACTAGTTGCCACCTTACAAGACTTGCAGTGACTTTTTTCTTTTTTATAAAGAACTTTATTTTCAAAGTCCTTTAAGCTTGATTTTGTTAAAGCAGAGCTAGGGCATTTCTCTAAGCACCTGCCACAAAAGTTGCAGAGGCTTTGGTCAAAAACAAGTTGGTCCCTGTCCTTATTGGCTTCAACTTTTATAGCCCCTGTCGGGCAAAGATTTTCGCACAGCCTACAAAAAACGCAGGCAGGGCTTCCCTCTAAGCTGTAGATGTAAGGCAAATACATGCTTAGATCTTTCCCGTCTTTTAAAGCCTTTTTCAAGAGAATTTTTATTAAAGTGTCTACGTCTTCCTGGGTTTCTAGGTCAAGGCCCAAGTCCTTTGAAGTCTGTCTTACAGAAGACTTGGCCAAATCTTCAGTAGTCTTAAAGATGTTTTTAAAAAGATCCCGCCTAGAAAGGTCAGTCTCTTCTCTAACTTCCAAGGTCCCAAAAGAAATTTTTAAAAACTTACTTTCAGCCTTGTCTTTAAAATCTTCAATTAAGGCTTTCGTATCTAGTCCTAAGTCCTTATAAGCACAGTTTTCACAAGAAGAAAAATCCATTTTAACATTGGCTCTTAAGTCTCCTGCAAAAATTGCCCCTAAAAACCTTGGGTCAATAGTTCGCAGACAGCCAAAATTTACATCAGCTTTTCCTTGGCTTTCTATACAGCCACAAGAAAATTCTTTAATTTTTTCATCTAAGGCCTTGTTAATAAAGGCCAGGTAAGGACGGTCAGCTACATGTAAGGCCCTTGAATAGCAAGAGCTGACACAAAGATTGCAGCCTGTACACTCTAAGGGGTCCACATAAACTTGGTCCTCTTTTAATTTTATAGCCCCAGCAGGACAAAGATCAAAACACCTCTGGCACTTGTCCTTGTCATGCCTAGACCTTAAACAAGCCCCTGGATGGATTTCAATTTTCTTCTTAAAAGTCTGGTCCAAAATTCCTTGGACTAACAATTTCTCTAACATAGCATCACTTTCTAAGTATATAAAAATACATAAATATTATAGCATAGTTATCAGCTTTTTGCGAGAAAAGGGTTTAATCTTTTACGAGTTAGGGAGAAGGAGAAGGAAGAGTAAGGGGACATTTGAAGAGAAAGGGGACATTCATTCAGGTGTGTCCCCCTTGTTAGCAAAGTGAAGGTCGATTGGCTAGAATCTGACTGCCAATTTTAGGCCTGTCCCCGGTGAAACAAAATAAACTTAGTAAATAGCAAAGCAGCGATAGCTTCAATTATTTTTCTTATTAAATTGTGTTTAGATTCTAAATTTATCTTTCAAACGGCGATAGCAGCCTTCCCTTTGGTCGGCTTCTTGGGAATCTTTTGCATAAGACCTGCTACAAAATCGAAGATTTTGGCTAGGGCTTTAACAGGCCCCTAACATCTCCCCTTGTCCCACAACAAAATGTCCCCACCACAAAAAAACACCGACCACAATAGTCGGTGTTTGTATGTGTGATTAGATAAGTCTTGAGTAGAATTCTACTACTAGGTTATCTTGGATTTCGATTGGTACTTCGCTTCTTTCTGGGTATCTTACATACACTCCTTGGAAGTCTTCTTCCTTAGTAAGGTATGGAAGGTTGTTTAAGAAAGCTGCTTGGTAGTTTTCTTTGAATAATTCATTTTTTCTAGCTTTTTCTTTTAGTGAAATCTTTGATCCTGGTTCTACTTGGTAGGATGGAATGTCTACTTTCTTTCCATCTACTCTAATTAGACCATGGTTAACCATTTGTCTGGCTTGTCTAATTGATGAAGCAAAGCCTAGTCTGTATACTAGGTTGTCTAGTCTTGATTCTAGTTGTCTTACTAGAGCTTCACCTGTTGGGTCATTTGAGTTTAGAGCTTTTTCTACGTAGGATCTAAATTGTTTTTCCATTACGTTGTAGTATTCTCTAAGTCTTTGTTTTTCTAAAAGTTGCATTCCGTATTCGGTTTGCTTTTTGTCATTTCTTCCTTGGCCTTTGCCCATTCTCTTGTTGGCTTTTGGAAGGCCATAAACGTTTAGTCCAAGACGTCTAACTTGTTTGCATCTTGGTGATCTCATTCTTGCCATTTTGTTTAAACATCCTTTTCATAAATTATTTGCCGCGATAATTTATTTCCAATATTTATAATATAATAGTTTGAAGTTTTTGTAAAGGGTTCTTTGTGATTATTTTTTAGTTTTTTCATTTTTTATTTTAAAAGAGCCCACTTGGGGCTCTAAGTTTTTGCTTATTCTTTTTTGTCTTTCTTTAGTTCCGCTATGGCTTCGACTTCTACCTTGTAGCCGTTGTGTAGGGGAAGGACTGGAATTATTGTTCTGGCTGGTTTGTGTTTGCCCATAAAATTTTTGTAAATTTGGTTGATTTGGTACCAGTCGTTACCATCTGCTACAAGGATGGTAACTTTTAGGATGTCGTCTATGTCTGCTCCTGCTGATTCTAGGGCAGCTTTTAGGTTTTTTAGAACTTGTTTAAATTGTTTTTCTAGGTCCCCTGTTATTATTTTTCCGCTTTTGTAGTCTACTGGGACTTGGCCTGAGATATAGACTATACCTGCGTCTGATATTACTGCTGGGGTAAAGTGGCCTGCTGGGTTTTGGCTGTCTTTTAGTTGTACTAGCTTCATTTTTTCCTCCTGTTTTTTAGTATCCTTTCCACCTTAGGTCTGTGCCTATAAATTCGTATATGTCAAAGCGATCTAAGATCCTTGAGTAAACTCTGTCTGTGTAAATTTTTGATATGTCGCCTGGGCTTAGGTTAGTTGAGATTATCATCTTCTTTTGGCCTAGGTTTCTAGTGTTTATTAGGTTAAAGACTTCTGCTGTTGAGAAGGTATTTGGCACTTCTGTCCCTAGGTCGTCTATTATTAGTAGGTCTGCTTGAAGAAGATAGTCGTAGTTTTTCTTGGCCTGGTCCATATTTTCTGCCCTGCCAAATTTGTAGTCGCTTATTAGATCCATAAGCCTGTGGGCTGTTTGATAGATTACTGTGTAGCCTAGGTCTAAGATTTCCTTTGCTATACAATTAGTCATATAGGTTTTTCCCAGGCCTGTTGTTCCATAAAAGAGGAGATTGTATTCTTCTGGGTCGTCAAAGTTTCTGATAAATTTTTGGGCTGCCTTGACTACTTCTTTTATGTTTTCTCTCGGGCTTAGGTCTTCGCCTTCTGGGACCTCGTCTGAAAATACGTCTAGGTCAAAGTTTTGAAAGTTTTCTTTTGCTAAAATCTTGTCTATATTTGACATTTTGTAGGCTTCTTTGACTAGTCTTTGGCTAAAGCAGGTGCAGGGCTCTGAGCCTATAAAGCCTGTGTCCTTGCATTTTTTACATTCATAAACTGGCTCTAGGTAGTCTTCTGGATAGCCGTTTGACATTAGAAGTTTTATTTTTGCAAGTCTGTAGTCTTCTAGCTGGTCGTGAAAGTCAGTTTGTTTTCCAAAGGCTAGGTCCTTGGCGGCTTTTAGCATAAAGGCTTTTTCTTCCCTGTCTACTTGTTTTAATAGTGGAATTTCTTTATAGAGCCTTTCTTCTTTGTCTCTTTTTATTGTCTCTAGCCTGTCTTGTTTGGCTCTGTATTCATTTAGGATTTTTTCATAAATGTTTACTTGGGTCATTGTTATCTACGCCTTTTTCTTATGGTTTTTGCCAGTTTGTTTAATTCTTCTTCTGTGTAGTTCTTGGATTGGCCTTGGAAGTTGTTAAAGTTGTTGGAGCCACTTGGCTTGTAGGTGGACTTTGGCTTTACATCTTTTTCTTCTATGTCTGCACTTGTTTTTATGCCCATCTTTCTCCATTTTGTAAGTATTGAGTTTACATAGTTTATTGATGGTTTTTGGATGTTGGCAGTTCTCTTTATGGCCTGGTCTATTAGGTCTTCATCGTAATTATACTTTTCGTACCAAGAGTTTATCAGCTCTATTTCTGGTTCTGATACTGCCCTGTATTGGAGGCCAAGTTTTCTTAGGACCTGGTTTTTGCGGACGTATTTTTCGTCTGATTTTTTTATTTCTTCTTCGATTGCTTCTATAGTTGAAAGTCCCTTGTCGTACCAGGACATTACTACTGCCCTAACGTAGTTTACAGAAATTTTTTTCTTTTTTTCTGTGCAATATTCAAAGGCCAGGCTTATCATATCTGGTCCCATATTATAGGAAGTGATCCAAGATAGAATTTCCATTTTTTCTGTTGGAGTTGTTGTCCTTCTCATGTGGTAGTCAACTTCGTTAAACATAGCCCTAATTTGGTCTGATTCCATTTGAGCAACTAAATTATCTGTTGGGCTTGGGTCTGGAATCCTAACTTGTGGGCCCATATTTTCTATATAGTAGTTTCTCAGTGACAGGAATTCTATG
Organism: uncultured Peptoniphilaceae bacterium; assembly: GCA_964346535.1. Taxonomy (GTDB): domain Bacteria; phylum Bacillota; class Clostridia; order Tissierellales; family Peptoniphilaceae; genus Neofamilia. The sequence goes on along the minus strand of CAYFUN010000021.1, from coordinate 15,243 downwards.
TCATAGGTCCCGTCTACTTTTATGTACTTTTTTATTAGTCCTTCTCCTTCCCAGTAGGTCCAGGCATCTTCTACGTCTGCTAGGTGGAGGCCAAGGTTGGTAGCTAGGATTTCGTTTGTCAGTTCAAAGTCGCTTTGAGAATCCTTGTGTTTAAAGGCATACAAATAAACCTTTACAAAGTCTCCGTCTGCTACTGGCATAAAGTCCTCTATAAAGATGTTTTCAATTTGGGTTGTCTTTAGGTCTATTTCTGTCTTTTCAGTTGTGAATTTCAAAGTTAAAATCCTCTTTTCTCAGTTCCATTTTGTAGACGTAGTTGTATAGGACCTTGCCCTTTTCTACAAAGGCGGCCTCATGGTCTAGGTAGTCTTTGGATCTTTTGTCTATGCTAAAGTTTGGATAAGGCTCTAGGTGGTCTGATACTTTTTTAAAGCCAACTTTTTCGTAGACCCTTAGGGCCCTGTCGTTGTAGGCTGCAACTAGGAGCTTCATCTTCTTCATGTCCTTGACATTGAAATAAAAGTCTAAAAACTTTGCTAGGACTTTTGTACCAAAGCCCATGCCTACTAGACTTGGGTTTAGGACTAGGCCTAGGGTTGAGGACCTAGTTAGAAAGTTTATGTTTTTGTTGCCTAAAAATCCTATTACTTCTTCTGCATAGATTATTGCATAGTAGGAGTTAAATGGCGACAGGGTCTTTGCCATTAAAAAGTCCTTGCAGTCTTCTTCTGTTCTAAAGTTAAAGTTGTAATCTTGAAAAAGTGGAGACTTGTGCCTGCCCCAAGACCTCATTTTTAGAACGTGCTTAAGTTTTAGTGGCTCAAAGTAAATGTATTCTTCCTTTATCACTGGTCAGATCCTCTAGCCATGTTTACAAATTTTGTGTATTGGCCTAGGAAGGTCAGTTCTACTGCTCCTGTTGGGCCGTTTCTGTGCTTGGCTATTATTACTTCTCCTATATTTCTCTTTTCGGTTTCTGGATTGTAGTATTCGTCTCTGTAAAGGAAGAGTACTACGTCTGCGTCTTGTTCAATGGCTCCTGATTCACGAAGGTCAGAAAGGATAGGTCTCTTGTCTTGTCTAACTTCTGTGGCCCTTGATAATTGTGATAGGGCTATTACTGGCACGTCTAGTTCCTTGGCTATGGCCTTGAGGTTTCTAGATATGGCCGAAATTTCTTGGGTCCTGTTTTCGTTTCTGCCTCCCATTTCCATTAGTTGCAGGTAGTCAATTACTATTAGGTCCAGGCCTTCTTTGGCTTTTAGTTTTCTAGCCTTGGCCTTTAGTTCTAGGGGAGTAATTCCTGCTGTGTCGTCTATGGAAATGTTAAATTGTTGGAGGACTGAAATTCCTTCTAGGAGCCTTGGCAGGTCTTCTGATTCTAATTTTCCTGAAATTATTTTTTGCAGGTCAACGTGAGACATGGCTGACATCATTCTTTGGGCCAGCTGGTTTTGGCTCATTTCTAGGGAAAATACTGCAACTTTTTTTCCTGCTATGGCTGCATTTAGAGCAAAGTTAACCATTAAGGCTGTCTTTCCCATTGATGGCCTAGCTGCAAGAAGGACCAGGTCTGACTTTTGAAAACCTGATAGCTTGTTGTCTAGGTCTATAAAGCCTGAAGTTACTCCTGTTAGGCTTTCGTCAGATTCCATTCTCTTTTCTAAAACGTCAAAGGTGTCAATTAAAACTTCTTTTATGGGGCTTAGGCCCTTAGAGTGAAGGTCCTGGCTGATATCAAAAATTCCCTTTTCTGCAAACTCTAAAATAGTGCCTACTTCTTCAGAATCTTCGTAGGCATAGTCTAAGGTCTGTGCACTTGCTTCTATAAGCTGTCTAAGAATAGACTTGTCCTTTATAATTTGTAGGTAATATTCAATGTTTAGGGTTGTTACTACCTTGTTGCTTAGTTCTCCTAGGTAGGCTACTCCGCCAATTTCTTCTAGTTTGCCCATTTTTCTTAGCTCTTCAATACTTGTAAGTAGGTCTATGGGAGCTGACTTTGCAGATAGGCTAACCATGGCCCTAAAAATGTCGCTGTGGATTGGATTATAAAAGTCCTCTGCTCTAATTATTTCTAAGGCTGTGTCTATTTTGTCTCCTGCTCGAAGTAGGATTCCAAGGACACTTTGTTCTGCTTCGTTTGAATATGGTGGAATTCTGCCTAGGGTTGTTTTTTCAGCCATTATTTTACCTTTACTTTCTATAGATAGACATAGAGAATAGTACTTGTCTATTCTCTATGCTCGTTTACCAATTTGCGATTTTACTTTGTTTCTATGTTGACCTTTAAGTTTGCTACAACTTCTGGATAAACTCTTACTGGAACTTCGTGAAGGCCAGCTGTTTTTATAGGCTCTTTAAGTTCAATTTTCTTTCTATCAATTGAAAGTTTTTCTTCTTTTAAAAGTTCCTTAGAAATTTCTGCATTTGTAATTGAGCCGAAAAGTTTTCCAGTTTCTCCGCCTTTAGCAGTTAGGGTTAAAGTGATTGATTCTAGTTTTTCTTTTAGCTCTTGGGCTCCTTCAAAGGCTAGTCTTTCTTCTTCTTGAAGCTTTGCTTGTTCTTCCTTCCAGTTTTCTACATTTGCTGGAGTAGCTTCAATTGCTATATTTCTTGGTAGAAGGTAGTTTCTTGCGTAGCCGTCTTTGGCATCTACCATTTCTCCAGCTTTTCCTAGGTTCTTATAGTCCTTCAGTAATATTATTTTCATCTTCTTTTTCCTCTCCTTTTAAATCTTCATAATATTCATCAATTGCTTTTACAAGCATGTCGTAGGCTTTTTCTAAACTTGTGTTCTTTAGCTGAGTTGCTGCCGATGTTAGGTGGCCGCCTCCGCCTAATTTTTCTAAAATTAGTTGGACTGATATGTCCCCTGAGGACCTACCAGAAATGTGGACCATGTCATCTTTAAGTGTTAGAACAAAAGATGCGCTAATGCCTACTATATTAAGTAGGGAATCTGCTGCCTTGGCTGCTATTAAAATGTTGGAATCAACATCTTCGTCTAAGGTAGATATGGCAATTTCTCCCCTAATTATATCTGCGTCGTGGATAACTCTGGCCCTTAGCCTTACTGTATCCATGTCTTCATTAAAGAGCTTGTTGACCTTGGTTGGATCTGCTCCATGGCGGCGAAGTACTGATGCTGCCTCAAAGGTCCTAACTCCTGTTTGGAAGGTAAAGTTTTTAGTATCAACTACTATACCTGCCATCATTGCCTCTGCTTCAAACTGAGATATTTCTAGGTTCTTTTCAATATATTCAAGGATTTCTGTAACTAGCTCTGCAGTTGAAGAAGCATAAGGTTCAATATAGGATAAGACGTAGTTTTCTATGGAGTCATTACCCTTTCTGTGGTGGTCAATTATTACCACCTTGTCTATTATATCAAATAATCTTGGTTCTTCTGTGAGTAAATGTTTGTGGTTGTCTAAACAAATTAGAAGTGAAGTTGTTTTATTGGCATTTTCTAAGGCCTCTTCTGACTTTATAACTTTTTTGAAAAGGTCAGGGCTTTGGGCTTGAAGCTGGTCCATAATTATTTTTATAGATGGATTAACTTCATTTAAGACGATGTAGCCAGGTTTGCCAAGCCTTGTTACTGATCCAAGCATTCCTATAGCTGAGCCAATGGCGTCCATGTCGGCGTTTTTGTGGCCCATAATGTAAACGTCAGTTGATTCCTCAATTAGGTTCTTTAGAGAGTTGCCTATAACTCTGGCCCTAACTCTATTTCTCTTTTCCTTGGCCTGGGTTTTGCCGCCAAAGAATTCGTGGCCATCCTTGGTCCTTAAAACAACTTGGTCTCCACCACGGCCTAGGGCTAAGTCTACTGCAACCCTTGATTCTTCGTAGGATTCTGGAATAGACTCTAGGGCCTTGGAAATTCCAATTGAAAGGGTAATTGTAGATTCGTTTTGAAGGCCAATTTCTCTAACTTGGTCTAAAATTGAAAACTTGTCCTTGACCATTTCCTCTAAGGATACATTGTTAAAGGCGACCAGGTATTTGTCGTCGTCATATTTTCTAACAATGCCGCCATTGCCTGTAAAGTAGGCCATAATTATTTTTTCAATGTCTGCTGCAATTACTGACTTGATATAGCCTTTTTTCCCAAGGCCGATCTCGTCGTAGTTGTCTATATAGACGTGGGCAAAGCCTACCTTGCTGTCCTTGTATTTTTTTCTAAGGACATCAAATTCTGTATTGTCAACAAAATAAAAGACATAGAGAACATTTCCGTCTGATTTTTTTACCTTGTTTTTGTGGATGACGTAGTTGTTTTTCTCTAGTTTAATTTCCTTTTGCTTGTCTTTCAAAACATCAGAAAAAGAAAATCCTTCAAGAGCCTGGTCAATTTCTGCACCTACAACTTGTTGCTCGTCAATTAGCTTTAAAAGACTAGGGTTGTACCAGTCAATAGTCCCATTTTCCTTAGTGAGAACCAGGGGAAAGGGCATATTAAAAATCGAGTCTTGGGCAGCTGAGTCTAAGTTTTCGCACAGCCTCATTATATTTTCGTTTTCTTTAGACTCTAATTCTTCATAGCGGTAGACAATTTCAAAAACTATTAGGACTGCTAAAACCAGGCCTAAGATTCCTAAAACGTCATTTAAAACAAACAAGGCTATAACAATTAGAACTAAGAAGAAAATAGTTAACTTGTATTTGTTTAAGGTTTTTAATCTGTCCAAGTTACTTCCCTCCTACTATTTTTATTCTTCTAAATTGAACAAGGGTGTCAATAATACCCACTAAGGCAACTACAATAGAAAGAGGAGCTACAAATACTGCCAGTGCTGTTAGCAAAATTCTAAAAAACCTAGGCATTTTAGTTTTTCTAAGCAGGCTAGTAAGTAGAGCCAGACCGTCAACGAAAAACAAAAAGCCAAAGACCACAATGACATTAAAATAAATTGGCCTATAAAGGTCTGATCCAAGGTTTTTAAGCATTAGGGGAACAAAAATCCCTACACCAAAGGCGACAATTAAGCCCCTAGGCATTTGCAAGTAGCCAAAGTATGGCGGCTGAGGAATTAAAATTCCCTTTAAAAATAGCTTCCTTCCTACTGAATTATAGTTTATATAGACAATAATTGCTAAAATTATTAAATACAAACTAGGCATAACCATAAGCATAATACTGTAGGCTTCTTTTATAGTCTGTTCTAGTTGTGAAAACTCTAAGGCTGTTAGGCCTTCTTTCATCATGTCAAGTTGGGTCTTCATTAGGCTGTCAATAGCAGCTGTAAAGTCTATTGGTTGAGTCCTTAAAAGTCCCAACTGAAAGGCGGACATTGACAGGGCTAAAATGAGAAAAACTGACAAATATATAAAGATATAGGATTTTCTATTAAAAACTCCATAGTGGAAGGTCAAAACCATTGGTGCAAAAATGAAAAATAAAGCCAGGCCAGACATTAGTGACGAAAACAAGGATAAAATCAAACTTGTTATAAACATTACTAGTAGAGACTCTCTAATGCCTAATCTTATAGATCCCTCCATAAAAATCCCTGGATAAATAAACATTATAAGCACTGGACTAATGGCAAAACCTAAAAATCCAATTAATAAGCTTAGGAAAAGTAATTTTAAAAGTTCATTTACTTTTTCTTTGTTTTTTATTTCCAAAATATTTCCTCCATGATATTATATCTTACCATAAAACGACTTTATATTCATCACTTATATAAATATAAAAAGGAAGATTGGCCCTAGAAAAGAAAAAATTTTCATCCCAGCTTTATGAGTTAAAATTATCAAAATTTATTAAATGCTTTGTTTAACTTTATAAGTCTAGGGTAATATAGAGATGCGAGCAAAATCCGTAAATAATATTTTGGAGGTATATAGATAATGAAAGAATTAAAACTAAGTAAAAATTTAGAAAAAGCCTTTAACGAACAAATTAGATTAGAGTTAGAATCATCTTATATTTATAACGGAATGAGACTATACTTTAAATCTCTAGGAATTCCAGGAGCAACTAGCTGGTTTACTTTCCAAACAAAAGAAGAACAACACCACGCTGAAGACTTTATAGACTTCGTTTTAGAAATGGACGGCGAAGTAGAACTTGGCCAATTAGCTAAAGTAACTACTGAATACGACAGTATGTTAGACGTATTTGAAAAAGGTCTTGCCCACGAAAAAGAAATTTCAGCTTCAATTTTAAACCTACTTGAACTAGCAATTGAAGAAAAAAATTATGCAGCTGAAAACTTCCTAAGAACCTATGTTGACGAACAAGTTGAAGAAGAAGACCACTTCAGAGGATATGTTGACCTTATTAAAATGGCTGGAAATAACGAAGCTGCCCTATTTAAGGTAGATTCAATTCTAGGCAAAAGAGACCACTAAAAAATAAAATTAAAGGGCGTCTGTGTAGGCGTCCTTTTTTATATTTAAGAAAAAATTAAATTTAGACTTGCAAGCTTTGCATCTTGTATATATTCTTATATGAGTATCAAAATTTTAGGAGGTGAATATGGAAGAAAAATCCTACAAACATTCATTTTTTGTAAATACATTGTTAAGACTAGGCAACAAGGTTAACGACCTTAGAATAATGGACCGAGCAGCAATTGTAACCTATTATATCTTATTATCCCTAGGTCCCTTTTTAATGCTTTTATTTTCACTCTTTACCTATTTGCTGGCAGATAATGTAGATGTAGTAATAGACTTTGCCAATAGCATTTACGAAGGAGCCGACCTAATAATCGATCCGATCCTGGCCTATCTGTCAGACTCTAGGTCTACATTCTTTACAATTGTCGGTGTCTTTGCAGCACTTTTTTCATCGTCAAAGTCAGCCAAACATACAATTAGAGCCTTAGAAGATATTTTTTCCATAAAGAAAACCACAGGCCTAAAGAGAATCCTTTCATCCTACGGCTATGCAATCCTCTTTACCCTAGCCTTGGCCCTGGCCTTGATGACCTTCTTTGTATTTTTCGTTTCAGGAGACCCAATAGCAAATATAGTCTATTACTTTTTCTCCTTTGACTTAAATAAACTATTTTTGTGGAGATTTATGAAAAACTTCTTCCCGATAATATTTTTAGTAGTCTTTGTGAGTGCAATCTTTAAAGTCTTTTCAGCAATTGGCAACAAAGACGACGAAAGCAAGAAGATAAACTTGTTCGAAGCCCTTTTAGGAGCAGGCTTTGTATCCCTAGGCTGGATCCTAGGATCTATAGGATTTAGCTTTTATATAAACAACTTCTCATCATCAAATGCAGTCTACGGCGCCCTAGGCTCAATAATGGTTATAATGCTTTGGTTTTATTTCCTAATCTTTATGCTCCTTCTAGGCGCAAGCCTAATAGTCGCCTACACCGACGAGAAAAAACACAGCGGCAAACCTGCCATAGAAAAAAAATTCATAAAAAAAGAAAACTAGCTAAGTAATTTTTCCTAGCTAGTTTTTTGATCTTAATTTTTAAGTTTTATTTGCCGATAAAGTATCCTAGGGATAGGACCAGTGACGATAGGCCGATTAATAAGCCTGCTATAAATAGGATTAGATTTTCTGTAGACTTGTCCTTTTTATAGTCCCTTAGCCTTTGGGGCTGGTTAGTAAATATCCTAGGCCAAATAATAAAAATCCAATCGCTCTTAACATTATTTTTTCCTCCTTATGGCACTGCCAATAGCCATGCCTAGGACCATACCTACAGCTGCAAAAACTCCAAGTTTTTCATTGTCAATAATTGTTCCCAAGGCTGCTCCAAAGATCATCCCTAGACATAGGCCTTCTTGCATATAGTCCTTTGGCATTTCTTCGCTAGTCTTGTCCTTGTTGTTTTTTATTATCCTTATGAGAAGGACCACAAAACTCCAATTATTCCTAGAGGCAAAATTATTTTTAATATTTCTAAAAAACTGTTCATAAGATCTCCTTAGATTAAATGGTCTTGAAAAATTTCCACAATTTTTACAAATTCTTCCTGGTCGTCTTTAGTAAACCTAGCTGGCTTTGGCGAGTCTAGGTCTAAGACTCCGTAGACTTCCCCGTCTTTTATAAGTGGGATAACTAATTCAGAATTTGACGCTGAGTCGCAGGCAACATGGCCTGGAAAGGCGTGGACGTCCTCAACTAAAACTGGTTTTTTGTCCCTCCAAGCCTTGGCACAAACTCCCTTGTGGTAGTCTAGTCTGGTGCAAGCTGGCAGGCCTTGAAAGGGGCCGAGGACTAGCTGGTCGCCTTGGACTAAATAAAATCCTGCCCAATTTAGGTCATCGACCATGGCCATAATTATTGCTGAAATATTTGCCATTAAGGCCAGAGGGTCTTTTTCGTCTCTGACCTGGCCTTTAATAAATAATTTTATAAAGTCATATTTTTCTTTAATAGATAGGTTTTCTGTTCCCTTTAATTTAAATGACATTTTTGCTCCTTTGAAAATTTTCTTAAAGTTATTATACAGATAAAGTTTTATTGGGGCAAGGTGGAAAAATGAAAACAGGGACATAGCATAAAAAACGGGGACAAACCTGAAGGAATGTCCCCTAATTACTCATCTTACTTATTAACTTTGTCCACAATTCTTTTGCCGCAGGCTTCTAGGCCGTCAAAGTAAATTTGTTCTATAGAGCCCATGTCTACTGCTTCAGCAATGTTAGGGTCTATTGGAAGTTTTGCTAAGACATCTAGGTCTAACTCTTTAGCTATTTTGTCTATCTTTGACTTGCCAAAGATTTCGTAGTTTTTGCCGTTGTCTGGGCAGGTGAAGTAGGACATATTTTCTACCAGGCCGAGAATTGGAATTCTCATAATATTGGCCATTTTCACTGCCTTTAAGACTATCATAGAAACTAGGTCTTGAGGTGATGTCACTATAATTATTCCGTCAAGAGGCAGGGACTGAAAAACTGTTAGGGCAACGTCTCCTGTTCCTGGTGGCATGTCAACAAACATGTAGTCAACATCTTCCCAAATTACATCTGTCCAAAATTGCTTTACTGTTGAGGCTATAACTGGCCCCCTCCAAACAACTGGGTCTGTCTCCTTGTTTAAAAGTAGGTTTATGCTCATTAGCTCTATGCCAGTGGAAGTTTTTACTGGCAAAATTCCGTCCTTGTTGGCTACAGCCTTTGTGTGGACGCCAAAGGACCTAGGAATTGATGGACCTGTAATGTCTGCGTCTAAAATTGCAACCTTGTGGCCCTGTCTCCTAAGTTCAACTGCGAAAAGGGAAGTCACTAGGGACTTGCCTACTCCACCTTTTCCTGAAAGGACTCCTATAACTTTTTTTATTTTAGATTTCTTATTGGCTTCAAGTCTAAAGGCTGTGTTAGGCCCAGTCTTTTTTCTAATTGTATCTGTTGATTGTTCTGTCATTGTTCTCCTCGCTTTTAAGGCAAAATTATTTGTCTTTATAGTCTATTTTATCTTATAGCCATTTTTGCTTGTGCAAAACTATTTTTCAAGGTTTTCTCTTAGAATTTTTTCCCTTAGGTCTTTAAGGCTTAGGTCATTTTCTAGGCTTAGGTCTCTTAGGTCTTCGTATTCGTACTTAGCTTTTTCTACACCAAAGCCCTTGGAAACTTTTTTTCTAACACTGCCAAGACTGGTTTCTACTAGGACTTCTTCTCTGTCTAACTTGGACCTCTTTAGGGAAAATTCTTTGATTCCTATTGTTGGGCTGTGTTTAAAAATTTCTCTTAGTATTTGGTCTTTCTTTTCTTCTTCAACTAAAACTGTTAGAAGAATTCCTGGCCTAGATTTTTTCATTAGAATATTTGTAGTGTAAACTTCCAAGGCGCCTTTGGCAAAAAGGACCTCGTATAAAAAGCCAACTTCTTCTCCTGTAATATCGTCAAGGGATGTTTCCAGCTGGACTAATTTTTCTCCGTCATTTTCACCTTCACTTGTCCCAAGTAGGGCCCTTATAGCATTAGCTGCTTCAAAGTCCTTTGACCCCATGCCATAGCCGATTTTTTCTATTTGCATCAGTGGCATTGGTCCAAAATCGTCAACAAAGTATTTTAAAAGAGCTGCCCCTGTTGGGGTGCAAAGTTCTCCTTGGATTGACCCTTGGTAAACTGGGATCCCTGCCAAGATATTTGCTGTAGCTGGTGCTGGCACAGGCATTAGTCCGTGAGCGCACTTTACAAATCCTGATCCTAGGTGGACTGGGGAGGCCAAAATTTTTTCTGCTCCCAGGCTATTTATTAAAAGGGCAACTCCAACAATATCGTATATAGCATCTAGGCTGCCAACTTCGTGGAAGTGGACTTGGTCTACTGGCATATTGTGGGCTTGAGCCTCTGCTTGGGCCAGAATTTCGTAAACTCCTATGGCGTCAGCTTGCACTTTTTC
>CAYFUN010000021.1:0-4810 GCA_964346535.1 uncultured Peptoniphilaceae bacterium | reverse complement strand
ACGTCCATTTTTGTCCCAGCAATGCCTGCCTTAACGTCGTCTTTAGCTTGGACCACAACTCCTAGATCTTTTAGAGAATTTATTTTTTTTAAGAAAGCTTCCTGGTCTTCAATAAGTTCGTAAAGAGCGCCCATTAGCATGTCTCCACTGGCGCCCATATTTAAGTCTAAATAAAGTGTTTTCATTTTTGCTCCTTATTTTATTTGGTTGATCATTGAGGCCAAGTAGCCTGCCCCAAAGCCGTTGTCAATATTTACTACAGAAACTCCTGAGGCACAGGAATTTAACATGGAAAGAAGAGCTGCAAGGCCTGAAAAGTTTGCCCCATAGCCAATAGATGTAGGCACGGCAATAACTGGACAAGATGCAAGGCCTCCAATAACAGAAGCCAGCGCCCCTTCCATGCCAGCTATGGCAATAATAACTCGTGCTTGAGAAATTTCGTCCATGTGGCTAAGGAGCCTGTGAATGCCTGCAACTCCAACGTCATAAAGTCTGACGACTTGGTTGCCTAAAAACTCTGCAGTTAGAGCCGCCTCTTCTGCAACTTTCATATCAGAAGTCCCTCCAGTTGCCACTAGGATTTTCCCGTCAGTTTTTAAATCTGCCATCTTTCCATAAAGACCAAGTTCAGCCATGTCGTAATATTTTAAGTCAATTTCTTTCTTTACAAGGTCTGCCTTGTCCTTGCTTAGTCTAGTTATTAAAACTCCATCTTGGGTCTTTATTAGGCTCTTAGAAATTTCTATAATTTGGTCTGGAGTCTTTCCCTGGCCGAAGATAACTTCTCCTGCCCCTTGGCGCAAGGCCCTGTGGCTGTCGACTTTTGCAAAGCCCAGGTCTTCAAAGGGCTCCTTTTTTAATTTATTGACTGCCTGGTCTATGGAAAGTTCACCTGATTTTACCTGCAGTAAAAATTCTTCCATTTGTCTTCTATCCATTATCTCACCTCTAGGTCTAAGACCACTACTGGACTTAGGGTCTTTAACTTCTCAAGAATTTCCAGCCTGTGGTCTAGGATTTTTTCTAAGTCTGCTTCCCTAACTTGGATTTTAAAGCTTCCGTCAACTAGTCTGGCCCTAAAGTCTTTAAAGCCAAGGTCAAAGAGAAAATCTTCTGCTGCTTCAACTTTTGTGAGCTTGTCCTTGCTAATTTCTTCTCCTGGAGGAATTCTAGTTGCCAGACAGGAATAAGAGTCCTTGTTCCAGGTAAATAGTCCTGCTTCCTTAGATTTTTTTCTAATTTGGTCTTTAGTAAGTCCTGCCAGTCTCAGTGGCGATAGGACCCTTAATTCTTCTAGGGCTTTCATGCCTGGTCTGTCATCGAAAGAATCTGAGGCATTGGTCCCGTCAACTAAAACCCTGTAGCCATCTGCTTGGGCTCTTTCAATAATTGTAGAAAATATTTTGTTTTTGCAATAATAACATCTTCTAGCTGGATTCGATCTCACATTTTTATCTGCCAGCACGTCTATTTCAATTATTTCCATTTGAGCCTTTAATTCTCTAGCCAGCCTTTTGGCATCTGCTAGTTCAAAGGCAGCTTGAAAGTCTGATTTTACATAGTAGGCCTTTATGTCTACTCCAGCTTTAATTCCTGCATAGAGAAGGTAAGCTGAGTCTACTCCTCCAGAAAAAGCCAGGGCCAGTTTTTTGTGGTCTTTAAAAAATTCGTCTAAGGATTTGTATTCCATAGGTCCTCCATTTTTAAAATCTTATCTCTTACAGTCTTATAGCCATTAATAGGCTAGTTAATTCATATATTTAAATTTATCATATTTTAAAAAGTCGGTCAATTTGTGGCAGTTTTTAGGAGCAATTTTTAAGTTTTTATCTTTTCATCAAATCTTTATAATTTCTTAAGAATTTTTTTATACTTTTCTTAAGTCTTTGTAACCACTTTTAAATCTTTTGTAAATTAAAAAGAGTATAATTGCCATACAAAATGAAAATAAGAAAATTTGAAATAAAGGTGACTTATGAAAATATTAATGCTAACAGCAAAATGTGGTATGGGCCATTACAAATGTGCCTCGGCCATTGAAGAAAAAATTAAAACTGCCTTTCCTAATGCAGAAATTTCTTGCATAGACATTTACGAAGAACAATTTACTTGGGCAGTTCCTTATTTTTATAAGGTCTACAATTTAATAGTCAACCACGGCAACTACCTTTATAACTTGGCCTACAAAAAAGTACTAAGGTCTTCTGAAAAACAAGGCCCTCTAAAATTATTGTCAGAATTGCTGCTAAGGGACTTTCCTGAAATGATAGATAGGGAAAAGCCAGATTTGGTAATTTCCACCTATTCTTTTACTTCAGAATTAATGTCCTATTACAAGAAAAGGTCTAGGTCAAATATTCCCCTAATTACTTGGATCACAGACCTAAGGCCTCACTACGGCTGGGTCAACCCAAACACCGACTACTATGTAGTTGCTGACTCTTCTACAAAGAGGGACCTAAGGCTAATGGGAGTTAGAGAAGACCAAATAAAAATTGGCGGCATTCCAGTTATGGAAAAATTTGAAAATGCCAAACACATAAAAGTCTCTGAAGAAAAACAAGTTCTCTTAATGGGCGGCGGCCTAGGCATGCTTCCTCGTGACATGGACTTTTATAGGGGCCTAGTTAATATTCCTTCAGTCAAGCTAACAGTTGTAACAGGAAAAAACAAAAGCCTCTACAAAAAGCTAAAAAGAGAATTTCCAACTATAAATGTCCTAGGCTATGTTGAAGATATAGACAGGCTTATGGCTGAATCAGACTTGTTGATCACCAAGGCTGGAGGCATCACAACCTTTGAAGCCATAGAAAGCCAAACTCCAATGATTGTCTTTAAGCCATTTTTGGACCAAGAATTTTCCAATGCCAACTATATTTCCAACAAGGAAATTGGCATAGTCCTTCCATCGAAGATGTCTAAATCTACAAAGGACCTAGGCCTAATTTATGGAGTCCTTAAAAATGACAATCTTTTAAGGGACATGACAGCCAATATGGGAAAAATCAAAGCCTCTCTTAACCCTTATATAATTAACGACCTAGTAGGAGGCGCTATTTAATGGTGGTAAAAATATTAGTGGGAATATTCATAGCCTATAGCATTTACTCCCTGCTACCAACAATTTATTACAAGTATATTTATGTAGAAGACCATGAGGAGGGAAAATTGACTTTTTCTTTTGACGATGGGCCAAACCCCCTTTATAGCTTAAAGATAAAAGAAATCTTAGATGCAAATGCTGTGAAGGCATATTTTTTCCAAGTTGGGGAAAAAGTTCAGGCCTATCCAGATCTTACTAAAGAGCTGGTATCAAGTGGCCATTATCTTGGTCTCCACTGCTACAAGCACTCTAACCCTGCCCTTTGGGGACCTATAAAGACCTACAAGGATATGAAGGCGGCCTTAGATGTCTTTGAAGCCCAAGGCCTTAGGCCAAAATACTACAGGCCTCCCCATGGTTGGGTAAATCTTTCTATGTTATATCTCATAAAAAAATGGGACTTGGAATTAAAACTTTGGACCTGCCTGCCAGGAGACTGGAAGGAAGACCTACCTTGGGAAAAAATTTATCGTGATTTAGAAAATGAAGAGAAAAAAGGTGGCCTAGTTTGCCTCCACGATTCTAACCACTCTATAAACTCCAAGTCTCAGGCCCCAACAAATACCATTAGGGCCCTAGAAGAATATTTTAAAAAGTGAGGTTTTTGTCATAAGTAAGGATTCTTCATCTTATTTAAAGAAATACTGGAAAAACTTAATATTTATTCTAGCAGTCTTGGCCCTAACCTTTTACTTTGCCATTGACCTAGAGGATATAAAAAACCTGCCTAGGATTTTAGGCCAAGTAAATAAAATCTATGTTCTCTTGGCTTTTTTTACTATGCTGGTCTTTTTCTACGTCCAAGCCTTTGTTATAAACAGGCTCCTTTATTCTTTAGGCTATAAAGTTTCCTACAAGGCCACTTACAAGTACACATTGATTGACTACTTTTTTTCTCAAATTACTCCAGGGGCGTCAGGTGGCCAGCCTGCAGAAATCTACTTTATGAAGAGAGATGGCATTGCCATAGGCGACTCATCTTTGACCATGCTAATTTTTAACGGCTTTTATCATTTGGCAGTTGTTTTTGTAGTTTTTCTAACAGGCTTTGGCAGGATTAAAGATATTCTAGGCCACAGTCCTGTCTTTTACAGGCTCTTTGTCTTTGGCATTTGTGTCCAAGTAATCCTTGCTATAAGTTTTTTCTTTTTAATTTTTTCTAAGTCTTTGGTTTACAAACTTTTCAATGGGATCTTTAAGGTCTTAGAATTTTTTCACTATAAAAAGCTAGATTCTTTTAAAGAAAAAGTCTACAAGGTCCTAGAAGAATACAAGGAAGGGGCAGCTTGGATTAAGGATAACAAGCTGGCAGTCTTAAAACTATTTCCCCTTGTAATAATCCATCTTGGCCTTTATTATTCTATGTCCTATTGGATTCTCAAGGCCTTTGGTATTAAGAGCCTAGGATTTTTTCAAATGATAGCCTACCAAGGAGTTTTTACAATGACTTTTGAGTCTCTGCCACTTCCTGGAGGAGTTGGCTTAGCAGAAGCGGGATTTTTAAATATTTTTACAAAAATTTATCCTGGAGAAATCCTTCCAGCGGCCATGCTTCTAACTAGAGGGGTTTCCTATTATCTCTTTATTATAATCGGCTGCCTGGTAACATTTTTTTCAAAGGCCCAGCCAGTTGCAAAGAGATCTACAAGTAAATAAAGTCATAAAAATAGAGATAAGGCGAAAAATTTCCTTATCTCTTTTTGC
>CAYFUN010000020.1:4651-24673 GCA_964346535.1 uncultured Peptoniphilaceae bacterium | reverse complement strand
AATTGAAGTTGATGTTGCGAAAAAGAGAATAGGCCTTAGCCTAAGAAATGTAAATTAATATGCAATAGATATAAAGACTGGAGGAATCTAGTCTTTTTTCTTGGACAGAAAAAAATTTTTGTTAAGATAGACTTACTTGAAGGGGGACTTTTAGTTGAGAAGGTAAAACCTGACCCTTTGAACCTGATGGTTAAAACCAGCGTAGGGATCAAGATTTTGAAATTTTGTCTCCCTAGGGAGACTTTTTTTATGAAATGAATATTGTCCAGGGGAACTTTTTAGTTGAGAAGATAAAATCTGACCCTTTGAACCTGTTAGTTAATACTAGTGTAGGGAGCGAGAAGAATTTTTTGTGCTTACAATAGTTGTAGGCACTTTTTTTATAAGGAGAAAAATGGCAAAGAGAAATAATTTTAATATTAAGGCCTACTTGGTTATTGGACCAGAAAATACCAAGGGCAGGGATGTAATTGAGATAATAAAAGATGCAATAAGGGCAGGATTTACTTTTATATAAATTCGCTCCAAGGAAGCTTCAGCTAGAGAATTAATTGACCTTTGCGTAAGGACTTCAGACCTAAGAGATCAAATGGGAAAGAGCCAGACAAATTAGAGCAGACAGGGAGCCAGAAGATGACGACACCTGTTCAATGTGTGGAAAATTTTGTGCCATTAGGTCAATGAACAAGGCCCTGGCAGGAGAAGAAATTGACATCCTATAAAAATAAATAGTTGCAAAAGGAAAAAGTAGGTTCAGTTAATAGAGCCTACTTTTTTCGCCTTATCATATAAATTTTTTTAACTCTAAGATTCCACCAGAAATTACTGTTACCTTGTAGCCTAAATTATTTAAAAAATAATAGGCCTTGCTGGCACGACTCCCTGACATACATAAAATATAGTAGTGGATAGACTTGTCTAGCTTTTTATAATCTTGAGCCAAGGTTGAAAGAGGAAGGAGCAGGTAGTTTTTAAAAAGCGCCTGCTCTTTTTTTGTTGGCTCATCAACTTCTCTCAAATCTAAAACAAAAACTTGGTCAGATATTTTTAAAAAATCTTTGGCAGCTATTGTATCTGGTCTTTTAAAAAAATTAAACATAGGACCTCCTTAAAATTAATCTACTTACTTATACCCTAAAATTTCAGGTCTTAATAAATTAAAAAGAAAAAGGGTAAAAGATTAATGGTGATAAAAATGAGATGCATATATGATGGAAAAGTTTTACAGGGAAAATTCTTAAATAGACAAAATAGATTTATAGCCGAAGTTGAAGTTGACGGCGAAACTGTTCTCAGCCACTTAAAGAATACAGGCCGCATGAGAGAGCTTTTAGTAAAAGGGGCCACATGTTATATAGTTGAGGCGAAAAATAAAAACAGGAAGACCAAGTACGACTTCCTATCAATTGCCCACCAAGGGCTTTTAGTAAATTTAGATTCCCAAGTGCCCAACAAAGTCATTGCAGATGGATTTTTAAATGGACAAATTTCTGGCTGGGAAGACATTGACTCTTTAAAAAGAGAAGTTACTATAGGCAAGTCAAGACTAGATATGGTGGTAGAAAAAGACGGCGAGAAACTCTATGTAGAAGTAAAAGGCGTGGACCTAATGCTAGGTAAGGGAAGGGCCAGCTTCCCAGATGCGCCAACGACTAGAGGCAGCAAACACCTAAAAGAACTTGCAAGCCTAGTAGAGGCAGGCGCAAGAGCCATGGTAATATTTTGCCTCCACAGAGATGACGCTGTCGACTTTAGACCAAATTACAAAATGGACCCAGAATTTTTCAACAACTTTTACGATGCCTTAGATAGAGGAGTCGAAGCCAGAGCCTACACCTGCAAGGTTGGACCTGACTATATAGAACTAGACAAGGAAATAAAAATCTTAAGCAAAGACCAAGCGTTGAAAGAATTTGAAGAAGAGAAAGAAGGTTAATAAATGAAAAAAATGAAAAGATTAGGAATATTTTTATTGGCCTTGGGACTTATATTTACAACAACTGCCTTTGTTGTAAAATCCCAAGAGCCTCAAGTAAATCAGGCAACTTTTAAAATTGACAATGAAAAAACTTCTGTAGCTACACTAATGTACAAGGACGAAAATTATATTAAGCTAAGGGACTTTGCATCTCTATCTAAAAATCAGCTGGTAGATTTTTCTCTAGTTTATAAAGATGGGAAAATTTTTGTAGACACAAATAAAGTTTACGATGACCTAGAAGATGAGTCTTATCCTTTAAAAGATCTTAAAGACTATAAGCTTGGAAAGACTAATATTTATCTAGATGAAAAGGAATATAAACTTTCTAGCATAAGAATTAAAGACTATAATTATTTTAGGCTAAGAGACTTAACAGAAATTTTTAAGGTCGATATTTCTTGGGAGCAAAAGACCAGGGAAATAACTTTAAGTAAAAACAGAGGGGAAGACTTGAAGGAAGAAAAAATTGTAAACTTTAGACAATCAAGTGATTTTTCTCCCCTAGGCTATGCAGGTTATGAAACAAAGATTCTAGCAGATGGCAGCCTACAAATTATTTATGCCCTTAGGGCAAACACTGGAGGTTATAGTCTGTCAACCAAGGAAGTAAAAATTTCTGATGGAACAATTTATATCACTCCAGACCTAAGAAGGCCAGGACCAGATAAGATAGTGATCCAGGTTATTTCTTATCCAACAACATCTATTATTATTGACAAAGAGGTCTTACCTGCAAAATATAATATTGAACTTGTAGGTGTAAAGACTGACTATGCAGACAGATAAAAATAAGCCCCTGGCATTTAAGCTAGGGGCTTTGCTAATGGTAAAATTTTATTTGCTCATGTATTCTAAATAGCCTGTTGCCATATTAAAGATGTACTTATTTCCAAAGTCGTCTTTAAAGGCCTTGTAGGATCCTTTTTGAAAGTCGCCAAAGAGGATGTTGTTGTCTATTACAAGGTCAGGTAGTTTTTCCTTGTAGCCTAGGACTTCTTTCATAAAGAATTTTATTTCCCTTTGAGCGTAGGCATCTGTAAAAGTTGAGTAGGCTAATTTTTTTGCTGGCTCATAAAACTTTAGGAAATAACTTTCTAAGTCCTTGTCCTTGTTGTAGAAAAGTTCTATTTTTGAGCTTAGCTTGCTAGCAGTTCTGTCGGTGTAGTTTGGCAGATAAATTTTTTGGCCGCCATTTTCTTCTTTTATATAGGCTAGGGTGTTGTCAAAGTAAAACCAAGGGACTATTAGATTTTTTATTTTTTCCAGGTCCCTTATTTGTTTTTCATCACTAGCTGATGGCTTTAAAAGTTTATAGTCATTTAAAATATTGTCTAAGTTAGAATAAATTTTCAGGCTTTTAAAGGCGTCTACATATTTTTCTTGGAGGCCATTCATTTCTTTTTCAAGGTCTTTTGGAAAGGAGTTTCTAGTTAGTTTAGTCAAGTAGACAAATCTTTCTGCCTTAGGACTGTAGTCTAGGTTTAGGCCATAGGCTTCAAGAATTGGACTTGCTGAGTTTTCAACTAGAAAAATTATTCCATCTCCATCTAGGTTGTTTTTTTCTAAATAGGCCTTTAACTTTTTAGAAATTACAGCCAGGTCTCCTTGGCTAGAAAAGTCATAGGAAAGTTCTATCTCATCTTTCCAAGATCCAGGCAGGGTAACTTCAGAATAAATTGGGTCTAAGAAAATTTTTTCGCCCTTAGGGTCTGCACTTTCTTTTTCTCTTAGAAAAACTGCTTGGGATTTTTTGTTCCAAAATATATCTAGGCCAAGATTTTCTCCTAGAAATCTTAGGGGAACCATAGTCCTTCCTTCTTTTATATAAGGTTTTTCTTCTAGCTTAAGATCTACATCATTAAGCCTTGCTACATCGCTATTTAAATTTAAAATAAGATTTTGGTCAGCCTTGGAAATTTTTATTTCCTTGGTCTCTTTTTCATAAGTAACTTCAAAGCCTAGGTCTTCTGCTAAAAGTCTTAGAGGCACATAGGTCCTAGAGTTTTTTATTTCGCTTAGGTTTTCTTTTATATAAGATCCGTTTGCAATTATATTTACTGAATTTGCCAGGGCCATAGGTGAAAATATTAATACTAGACCCAAGGCCAGGGTCAAAGTTTTTATAGTTTTTTTAAACATATATGGTCACTTTCCTTATATTATTAGCTATCTACTATATTTTACCATTTATTGGCTAATTCATCTAGGGCAAAATAAAAAAAGGACCTGATCTTTAGGTCCTTTAAAAAAATATTTTTAATCGTTAAGAGCTTGGGCAGCTGTAATTAATGAAAGTTTATAAACGTCTTCTTCGCTACAACCTCTTGATAGGTCGTTAACTGGTGCGTTAAGTCCTTGTAGGATTGGTCCAACTGCTTCGTAGCCACCAAGTCTTTGGGCAATTTTGTATCCAATGTTTCCTGCTTCAAGTGAAGGGAATACAAATACATTTGCATGGCCAGCAACTTTTGAATCTGGTGCCTTTGACTTGCCAACTGATTCTACATAGGCTGCGTCAAATTGCATTTCTCCATCAAGGGCAAGGTCTGGAGCAGTTTCTTTGGCGATCTTTGTTGCTTCAGCAACTTTTGTAACTTCGTCAGATGCTGCAGAACCCTTAGTTGAAAATGATAGCATGGCAACTTTTGGATCAATGTTAAATTGTTTAGCAGTCTTTGCTGAAAGAATTGCAGTTTCTGCTAGGTCCTTGGATTCTGGAGCAATTGTAATTGCAACGTCTGCAAATACTAATTGTTCTTCGCCTTTAACCATAATCATAACGCCAGAAGTTTTGCCATAGCCTGGTTGCATTTTAATAATTTGTAGGGCAGGTCTAACTGTGTCGCCAGTTGATCTTGTTGCTCCTGATACTAGGCCGTCAGCCTTGCCAGAATAAACTAACATTGTTCCAAAGTAGTTAGGGTCTTCAAGAAGTAATTTTCTAGCTCCTTCTTCGTCGATTTTTCCCTTTCTTCTTTCTACAAACTTTTCAACAAGTTCGTCTAGGCCACCGCATTTTGCTGGGTCCATTATTGTAAGTTTTGATGCGTCCTTGCCATTGTCTTTAGCAAGTTTTAAAACTTCGTCTTCTTTTCCTATGACGATTGGGTCTACTAGGCCGTCTTCTTTTAGTCTAATAGCTGCTCCTAAAACTCTCCAATCATTGCCTTCTGGAAGGACAATTTTTACATCTTTTCCTTTTACTTTGTCTTTAATAAAATCAAATAAGCCCATTTTTTCCTCCTTGTGCTTTTCTATACTTTTATTATAATACATAATCTGCAAAATGTATAAAATTCTAGCTAAAACTTTAATTAAGCTAGTAACTTTTTTATTTTTATTATAAACTTGTTTTAGGAAAAGAAATAAATGGAAGGAGCGACAAATGGAAAGACTAAAAGACCTAGATAAATTTATAAAAGAACTAATAAAAGAAATTCCTGGCCTTATTGCAAGCATTGAAATGGGCCCAGTTGAAAACAAGTCAGGAGTTAGAGACCTAGTTACTGAAGTTGACAAGGGAGTGGAAAAGTTTTTAACTGAAAAAATTTTAGAAAAATTTCCCGACCACGAAGTTTTAGGCGAAGAAACTTATGACAAGAATAAATCTTATGAGGGCAAAAATCTTTGGGTCATAGATCCAATTGACGGAACGACAAATTTTGTCAAACAAAAAAATGACTACTGCACAATTATCGCCTATTTTGAAAATGAAAAACCAATGCTTTCATATATATACGAAGTTGAAAAGGACGATCTTTATTGGGCCATGGCAGGAGACAGGGTTTATTTAAATGACCAAGCTCTTGAAAGCCCAAGAGACAAAGCATTAAATGAGGCCTTAGTGTCAACAGACATTAGAAGGATGAACGGCAACAGGCCAGAATTTTTCCAAGCCCTACTTAAAGAATCTTTTGGCATGAGATCAGTTGGAACTTCAGGCCTAGATGGGTCGAGAGTTTTAACTGGCAGGTTTGGTGGCTATTTAAATTATAGGGGCGGACCTTGGGATTTTGTTCCATTTTTCTTAATGGCAGATCTACTAGATTTGGTTTTTGTAAATCTTCAAGGAGAAAAGCCAGATATGTTTTCCTACAGCGACTATATTATTTCTACAAAAAGTGTCTACGCAGACTTTGTAAAAATCAGAGACCGAGTTGGACTTTAAGGAGAATTTTATGACAGATAAGTACGGCAGGCTAGATGAGTTTGAAGAAATTTTAAATGAAATTTATGCTGAGGTCCCTCAAGAGTTTTATGAAGGCCTTAATCTTGGTGTTGTTATTGATGAAGAAGTAAACTATCACCCAAAAGGTCAAGACGGCGACCTTTTAAACCTAGGCGCCTATCAAAGAGGGCCCTTGGGCAGGGGAATTATAATTTATTACGGGTCTTTTATGGAGATTTTTGGATTTTTGCCAAGAGAGCTTTTAAAGGACGAAGTTAGAAAGACTTTTGTCCACGAGCTTACCCACCATAGAGAATCTTTAGCCAACTATGTTGACTTAGAAATTGAAGATGCAGAATTTATAAAATCTTACGAAGAAGCCAAGAAGCTTTAGTCTTTCTTGGTTTTTTTAGT
Source organism: uncultured Peptoniphilaceae bacterium (assembly GCA_964346535.1). Classification (GTDB taxonomy): domain Bacteria; phylum Bacillota; class Clostridia; order Tissierellales; family Peptoniphilaceae; genus Neofamilia. The sequence goes on along the minus strand of CAYFUN010000020.1, from coordinate 18,110 downwards.
GAAAAGCTTGTGATTTTATAAGATTGTCTGTGATTAATATACTAAAAATCTTCTATATAAGGTATAATATTAGTGTTTATAAAGGAGGTTCCAATGACTATAAAGGCACTACATCTCATTAGCGGAGGAGACACTGGAGGAGCAAAGACTCACATCTTCTCTCTTATGAAAGGATTAGAAGGCTTAGCCCAAACAAAAATAATTTGTTTTATAGATGATACATTTTATAGACAGGCCCTGGACCAGGGAATTGATATAGAAGTCTACCAGCAAAAGAGAAGATCAGATATGTCTGTAGTAAAAAAAATAGCAGACCTAGTTAACAATGAAGGCTATGACCTAGTCCACTGTCACGGAGCTAGGGCCAACACCATAGCAATTTTCCTCAAGGGAAAAATTAAGGTCCCAATGCTTACTACAATTCATTCAGACTATCTACTTGACTTTAAAGATACCTTTTATAAGGATTTAATTTTTACGCCAATAAATACCTTTGCCTTAAAAAAGTTTGACTACTATGTAGCAGTTACAGAAAATTTTAAAAATATGCTAATAAGCAGAGGCTTTACAGAAAATAAAATCTACACCCTCTACAACGGCATAGAAATGGAAAGGCCTGTGGACTTAATGTCCAAGGCAGAATTTTTAGAAAAGTATAAGCTGACAAAATTAGCCCATGGCAAGTTTTTAATTGGCCAAGCTGCTAGACTAGACAATGTAAAAAATGTTCAAATGACTATAAAGACCTTTAAGAAAATTAAAGAGCACAGAGATGATTTTTTACTTCTCCTAGCAGGTACAGGTGAAGAAGACGAAAAATTAAAGAATATGGTAAAAGAATACGGCCTAGAAGACCATGTAGTCTTTTTAGGCTTTGTAAAGGAAAATCTTTCATTCTTTAACGCCATTGACTTAAATTTACTGACATCTATATCAGAGTCCTTTCCCTATGTAATCCTAGAGGCTGCAAAAATGAAAGTGCCAAGTATAGCCACATCAGTTGGCGGCCTTGGTGAAATGATTCGCTACGGGGTTGACGGATATTTAGTTGAAGTAAATGACTACAAGGCTCTGGCAGAAAAAATTGAGTTTCTAATGGACAACAGAGATGTTTTAGAAAAATTTGGCAGGTCTATTTATGACCGAGTAAGCGAAAACTTTTCATCTCAGGCCATGGCCAAAACCCAGGAAGAAATTTATGCAGATATTCTCAGAAGGACTGAAGGCAGACAAAGACCTTGATTAAAGTCTTTTAAGGGGAATGAAAATAAAATTGTTTGTTTGTGTTTGTAAAAAAATAAAAATAAAAATGAGGTAAGAAATGACTATAATTGATAAAAAAGGAAGATTATTTGGCAAGATAAATATTATTGACTTGCTAGTTTTAATAATTGTTGTTGGCCTAATTGCCTTTGGAGCAAAAAGACTAGGCTCAGGTAAGGTTAGCCAATCAGCAACCAAGGAAGCCCTAGTAACTTATGAAATTTCAGATATTAGACAGATAACAGTTGACCAAATTAAAGTTGGCGACCCAATCTACCACTATGACAAGGGAACTTATATAGGAACCATTGAACAAGTTGATGTTGAACCATACAGGGATGTTTTAGACTACAACGGCAGATGGGTTGAAGCAGATGTGCCAAAAAAATTTGTTGCAACAATTGTTGTCAAGGCCAATATTGAAGAGACTGACCAATATTACTTAGTTGGCGGCGAACAAAGCCGTGTAGGTATTCAATTTAGGCTTAAGAATAAAAGTTTTGCATCCTTTGGAACTGTTATTGACGTTGAAGTAAGAGACTAGGAGAGATAAATGTATAATAGTGTTTTAGTAAGCTTTTGCCACTTATTGGCAGTAAAATTTTCCAAGCTTTATAAGACCAGCTGCATACACAAAATTTCATCTAGCCTTAGAAAAAACCATGAAAGATATAAGGAGACTTCTCTTGTATATAAAATTTTTAGAAACTTAAGGAGAGTTTTTGAAAGTTCCTTTATATATAAGTTGTCCCTAGGGATTTTAAAAGCCACTGACAGGTTTTTTAAAGTCCTCTTTACAAAAAAATCTAGGCTGACTAGTGGATCAGACATAGCCAACAGCTTAGACCTTTATAGCCTTGACCTTAGATATGGACTGAGACTCTTTTATGAATCTCTAGTTTTCTTAAGTTTGTTTTTCATTTTAGGAAAAATATTTTTCCACGGGCCTAGTTTAAAAGTGTCTTTACTTTTACTTGCCCTAGGACTTTTTGGAATTGCCATATCAGGCAAGGAGTTTCAAATTATAAAAACTTCTAAGACCTTAAATTTCTTTTTAGATATTTTTAGGCTAGACCAAGGTGGTGAAAGCTGGTGGTAAGAAAAATTTCTTCAAGTAGACTTATTATCCCAGGCCTAATGGCTCTTATTATGGCTATGGTTTACTATCTTTTTGGACCAAAGTTTTTTCTAGCTTCAATGGTATTATTTTTAGGAGGAATTTTAGCTTTAATTGACCTAAGAATTGGAATTTTTGCTATAACTTTTATGATGCCATTTTTGCCAAATTCCTTGGCAGCTGGATCATATTTAGGTCTCTTTATAATTTATTTTTTAAGGAGAATTTTTATTAAAGAAGAAGGCTCACAAAGGTCCCTTTATTTTGCTGTAATTTTTGTATATCTTATAGTAATTTTAATCCAAACTTTTACATCTTATTATGTAAAAGGCTCTTTGAGAGACTTATTTTTACATGCCTGTGGACTTTTATATTTATTTGTCCTAGTAAATTCTATAAAGACCAAAAAGGACTTAAACGCCTTTGTAACAATGTTAATCTTTACAGTTAGCCTAGTTGCCCTAATTGGCCTTCTCCAAGTTTTTACAGGAGTTGAAATTGCAAGAGAATGGCTAGATGTAGAAAACAATCCAGACATCCAAGTTCGTGTTTATTCTGTTTTTGGAAATCCTAACACCTTAGCTGAGTATTTAGTTTTCTTTACGCCACTTACAATTTCTATGTTTTGGCACACAAAGAACCTAAAGAAAAAAATTGTCTTTGCCCTTAGTTCGGCAGTGATGATGATAACCCTAGTTTATACTATGTCTAGGGGAGGTTGGATTGGCATTGCTATGGCAGCTTTAGTATTTTGTCTTTTAGTAGACAAGAGACTTTTACTTTTGTCTATTCCACTTATCTTTGGAGCTCTGGCGTTTTTACCTCCAACGATTTTAAATAGGATTTTGTCTATTGGAAACTTTGCAGACTCATCAAATGCCCACAGGTTTAAAATTTGGGCCATAACCAAGGACATAATTAGAGACCACAAGGTCGCTGGAGTTGGCTTTGGTTACATGCCATTTAAGGAAGTCTATGAAACTTATTCAAGAACAGTAAATGCCTACCACGCCCACAATACTTTTTTAGAAACTGTTGCAGAGCTTGGTTACTTAGGCTTTAGTGTTTTCATAACTATGCTTGTGACCTTTGTCTTTTATCCAATTTCTGCCCTTGTCAAGGCCCACAAGCCTAGCGAAGATTCTTTTTACAAGTACATTGGCGTAGGAGTTTCGGCAGGCATAGTCGGTGTCTTTACCCACGGCCTGGTAGAAAATATTCTCTACCTGCCAAAAATTATTTTGGCCTTCTGGACCTTGGTGGCCTTAGGAGCAAGTGCAATTAATGTCTATGAACTAAATAAGCCGCTTGTAGTTACAGACAAGGACCAAGTTTATAAAATTTATAGGGGAAGTGAGATAGATGGCTAAAAAACTTTTGCTAGCTGGCTACTTTGGCTTTGACAATAGTGGCGACGATGCAATTTTAAAGGCTATGGTTGAAAATTTAAAAAGAGAAAATGGCCTTGAGCTTACTGCCCTATCTAAGGACCCTGAAAAAACTTCTAAGGCCTATGAGATAAAAGCAGTTAACAGATTTTCCTTTAAAGAAGTTTCCAGGGAAATGAAGGAGACAGATGTTTTTGTCTTTGGCGGCGGCAGTCTTTTACAAGATATAACTTCATCTAGGTCGCTTTACTACTATTTATTTTTATTAAAGCTTGCAAATCGTTATAAGAAACCAGTTTTTATTTTCGCCAACGGCATTGGCCCAATTAACAAAGGTTTTAACCGCAGGTTGACCAAAAGACTTTTAGACCAGGCTGCCTTTATAACATTAAGAGACCAGTCGTCTTATAACTTTGTCAGAGCCCTAGGAGTTTCAAATAAAAATATTGAAGTAACTGCTGACCCAGTTTTTATGATTGAATCTTCGTCAGAAGAAAGAGTTGGAGAAATTTTAAAAGAGCAGGGCATTGAACTTTCAGAAAATGTTTTGGGAATTTCAATTAGACAGTGGCCTGACTCACCTCTGCTTGCTCGTGAGCTGGCAAAGTTTTGCGATCAGCTTATTGATGAAGACTTGGATATTTTAATTGTGCCTATGCACTATCCTTACGACGTAGAATATTCTGAACAAATAAAAGTCCTTTCAAAAAATAAGAGAATCCACATAATAAACTCTAAGTACGAAGTCGAAGACCTAATTGGCCTACTAAAAAAATGTAAGCTTGTTTTGGCCATGAGACTGCACGCCCTTATTTATTCAGCCAAGGCCAATGTTCCAATTATTGGATTAATTTACGATCCAAAGGTTGCTGGCCTAATAGATGAGTTGTCAATTAGAGAGTATATTAAGGTTGAAGATTTAAATAGAGAAAATCTAGCAGACAAATACAAAAAGGCCATGGACGGTCTTGAAGAAAGAAGAGAGTCTATAGTCATAGCCAACAAGAGACAAGAAGACTTTGCCAAAAGGACTATAGAAATATTAAGGGAGACACTGCTTTAATGAAAAAGGTAAATATTTTTGGAATTGAAATTGACAATTTAAGTTTAAAGGAGACTATGGACCTTTTAGAAAAAAAGTTAGATGGAGATAAACTTTTTACCATAGCCACTCCCAATACTGAAATTGCCATGGAGGCAAAAAACAAACCTGACCTTGCAAGGCTTATTAATTCCTTTGACCTAGTAGTTCCAGATGGCATTGGCCTAATAAAGGCATCGCAAATTAGAAAGCTGCCCCTTAAAGAAAGGGTAACAGGCTTTGATATTTCCATTGAACTTTTAAAACTAGGAGCTAGAAGGCCCCTTAGCCTTTATATTCTCGCCTCCAAAGAAGGTAGAAGCCAAATGGCAGCAGACAACATTCATAAAAGTTATCCAGGTGTTACTGTAGTTGGCAATAGAAATGGATACTTTACTGAAGATGACGAAGCTGAAATAATTGATCATATAAATGAATTAAATCCAGATGTAGTTTTTGTCGGCCTTGGTTTTCCCAAACAAGAAGACTTTATAGCTAGAAACAAAGACAAGATAAAGGCGAAAATAATTATAGGCAATGGAGGAGTTACAGACATCCTTGCAGGAGTTTCAAAAAGGGCGCCAGATATTTTTATTAAACTCCACCTAGAATGGTTTTATAGGCTACTACAAGAACCATCTAGATTTAAAAGACAGCTAGCCCTACCAAAGTTTATTATTAATGTCTTAGTTGACAAGGATTCAGTAAGAGAAGTCAAAGAGTAAAATTACAATTTGTAAGTTGCAAAATCTAAATTTTGAAAATTTAAAACTTGCAAAAGCGAAAATGAATAATCAAATTTTAAAATTTGTAAAAATGAAAAATTGATAATTTAAAATTGAAAGTCAAAAATAAAAATTAGAAAATTGAAAATTAAAAATATGCAAAAAAATCCCAGTAACTTTTCCATTCACTGGGATTTGTTGTATTTCTTTTAAATTTTTTCTCTAAATACTAGGTGGGTGTGTAAAAGTTCGTGGGCTTTTTTGCCTCCAACTTCTCCTAGGTATTCGTCATAGATCTTTTGAATAGACTTATTGTGGTGGGCAAGTCTATTTTCTTTAGACCTGTCTATTGATTGAATAGCATCTGTTCTCTTTTGAATTATAGAAACATCTCCATGGATAAATGGTTGGCCTCCACCAGCAACACAGCCTCCAGGACAAGCCATAATTTCTATAATGTCAAAGTGCTCTCTCTTGTGTCTAATGTCTTCAAGAAGTTTTCTAGCATTACCTAGGCCTGAAGCAACTGCAGCTCTAATTTTTCTGCCCTTAATGTCAACTTCAGCTACCTTTAGGCCGCTTAGACCTTCAAGGTCCTTAAACTCAACTTCATATAGGTCTTCACCAGTTATCATATAGTAGGCAGTTCTAATTGCTGAAGTAGAAACTCCACCTGATGCTCCGTAAATTGCTCCAGCACCAGAAGATTCTCCCATTGGATCGTCAAAGTCCATTTCTTCAAGTTCTGCAAAATTAATTGAGAACTCTTTAATAATTTCAGCTAGCTCTCTAGTAGTTATAACTCTGTCTACGTTAGAAATATCTCCTTCTAAAGTAAGCTCTGGACGTTTAGATTCATATTTCTTAGCAACGCAAGGCATAATTGAAACGACAACTATATCTTCAGGGGCCTTGCCAATTTTTTCTGCAAAATAAGTCTTAGCTACTGTACCAAACATTTCGTGAGGTGACTTACAAGTAGATGGAATGTGGAGCATGTCTCCAAAGTTGTGTTCAATAAACTTGACCCAAGATGGACAACATGAAGTTAAAATTGGTAGATTATTGTTTTCTAATCTTTCAACAAATTCTTTTGCTTCTTCCATTGTTGTAAGGTCAGCTGCAAAGTTTGTGTCAAAAATATAGTCAAAGCCAATATGCTTTAAGGCTGCAACCATTTTTCCAGTAGTAATAGTTCCAGGCTCCATACCAAAGGCTTCGCCAAGGGCTACTCTAACTGCAGGAGCAACTTGAACAACAGTAGTCTTGTTTTTGTCTCTAATGGCGTCATAAACTTTTGTAATACAACATTTTTCAGTTAAGGCACCAGTAGGACAAACTGAAATACATTGGCCACAGAAGGTACAATTTGTTTCGAAAATTGGTTTTTGGAAGGCTGTTCCAATTACAGTTCCAAAACCACGGCCAACATCAGTTAGGGTTCCAACAGTTTGAACTTCTGTACACATAGTTTCGCATCTCTTACAAAGGATACACTTGTTAGGGTCTCTAATAATTGAAAGGGAAGAAGTGTCTAACTCAAAAGGAATTCTTTCGCCTTCAAATCTTAAAGTTGTAATGTTAGCATCCATTGCAAGTTGTTGAAGTTCACATTCACCGTTCTTTTCACAAATCAAACAGTCTTTAGGGTGGTTGGATAAAAGAAGTTCAATGTTAACTCTTCTAGCTTGAACAACTCTCATTGTGTCTGTTCTAATCTCCATACCTTCTTTGGCATAGGTAGAACAAGCAGGAATTAAGTTTCCTTTTTTAACATCTTCAACCATACATACACGGCAGTTGGCATCTCTATTTACAAAGCCAAGTTTTCCTAGGTCAAGGTGACATAGGGTAGGAACTTTAATGTGGATGGCATTACAAGCATCTAAAACTGTTTGTCCCTTTTCAACTTGAACATCTATATTATTTATTTTTAAATTTATCATTGCCGCCTCCTAAACTAATTCAATTGCATTAACTGGGCAAGCATCCATACATGCACCGCACTTAATACATTTTGCAGTGTCAATAGTATGTCTTTCTTTAACTTTTCCAGAAATAGCTTCAACAGGGCAAATTCTCTTACATTTTGTACAACCAATACACTTACTTTCAATAAAGTAATTTAATAGTGACTTACAAGCTCCAGCTGGACAGTTTTTGTCTCTAACGTGGGCTAGGTATTCGTCATAGAAATATTTCATAGTAGATTTAACTGGGTTGGTTGCAGTTTTTCCAAGTCCACATAGGGAAGTGTCAGAAATTACATCAGAAAGTAGGGCAAGCTCTCTAAGGTCGTCTTCTGTTCCTGTTCCTTCTGTAATCCTATTTAAAATTTCTAAAACTCTCTTGTTTCCAATTCTACATGGAGTACACTTTCCACAAGATTCGTCTACAGTAAAGTCCATAAAGAATTTTGCAATGTCAACCATACAGTCAGTGTCGTCCATAACTACTAAACCACCAGAACCAATAATTGATCCAAGCTTGTCTAAGTTTTCAAAATCAACTGGAGTGTCTAGGTATTCTGCAGGAATACATCCACCAGATGGTCCACCAGTTTGGATGGCTTTAAACTTTCTTCCATTAGGAACTCCGCCACCGATGTCGTAGATAATAGTATTTAAATCAACACCCATTGGGATTTCAATAAGGCCTGTGTTATTAATTTTTCCACCAAGGGCAAATACCTTAGTTCCTGGTGAATCTTCAGTACCAATTGATCTAAACCAGTCAGCACCTTTTTCTAAAATTACAGGAATGTTGGCAAAGGTTTCAACGTTATTTAAAACAGTTGGTTTTTCGTAAAGACCCTTCTTAGTTGATCTTTCAAGTTTAACCCTAGGCATTCCTCTCTTGCCTTCCATTGATTCCATTAAGGCAGTACCTTCACCACAAACAAAGGCTCCAGCACCTAGTCTAAGTTCAATATCAAAAGAGAAGTCTGATCCTAATATGTTTTCGCCAAGTATTCCTAGTGACTCAGCTTGCTTAATGGCAATTCTCAATCTATCAACGGCAATTGGATATTCAGCACGGATGTAAATATATCCCTTGCTGGCTCCTATACAGTAACCACAAATTGCCATTGCTTCTAAAACAGAGTGAGGGTCACCTTCAAGAATGGACCTATCCATAAAGGCACCTGGGTCACCTTCGTCTCCGTTACAAATTACGTATTTTTGGTCGGCGTCATTTTCATAAGCGCCCTTCCATTTAATTCCAGTAGGGAAGCCTGCTCCACCTCTACCTCTAAGTTTTGAATCAATTATAGTTTGAATGATTTCATCTTTTGGAGTTTGTTCGTGAATCATTTTTGCAAGCTGTTCATAACCACCTAAGGCTATGTATTCGTCAATGTCTTCTGGGGCTATAAGACCACAGTGTCTAAGGGCAACCCTTGTTTGGTGTTTGTAGAAAGAAACTTCTCCTACAGGTTTAACTCTTTTGTCTACAAGGGCTTCTTTAAATAGTAGGTCTCTACAAATTTGGCCGCCAATAATATGTTCTTCAACTATTCTATCAATGTCAGCAACAGTTAAGTGGCTATAGAAAACTCCTTCTGGATAGATAACTACGTTTGGTCCTGATTCACAAAGACCAAAGCATCCTGTAAATACTACCTTCATATCTTCATCAAGGCCTTTTTCTTTAATAACCTTGTGAAATTCCTTGGCTAGGTCTTCAGACTTACATGAGTGACAACCAGTACCGCCACAAATTAAAATGTGGTGTTTGTCGTGTTTAATAGACTCATCAATATACTCGTCATGAGAAATATCTAAAAGTCTTAGCTGAACCTTACCTAGGCTCTCTTCTCTAATTTCTTGTATTCTTTCATATGTTAGCATACTCACAACTCCTATTTTCTAAGTTCATCAATTATTTTTGTCATGTCGCCTTTTTTAAGTCTGCCATGAACTTCTTCGTTAACAGTAACTACAGGGGCAAGGCCACAAGCTCCTATGCATCTAGTTTCTACAATAGAAAATAGGCCGTCTTCAGTTGTTTCGCCGCTGTCAATACCAAGTTCTTTTTTAACCTCATCTAAGATGTCGCCTGCACCTTTTACATAGCAAGCAGTTCCCATACAAACACTAATTGAGTACTTACCAGTAGGAACTAGTGAAAACCTAGAATAAAAAGTGATTACACCATAAATTCTAGAAGGTGGTATATCCAAAGTTTTTGAAATTAAAGTGATTATGTTCTCTGGAATATAGCCATAAGTATTTTGTACTAAGTGTAGGATTTCGATTAAATCTGAATCGTCTTTGCCTACCATAAAGTATCTGATTTTGTTTTGCATCATAAGTTCGTTATTTGCTTCCAAGATGTTTCCCTCCTATATTAATTATTAAAAAACTAACCATATAAATTCTAACAAAAATTAAAAAATTGTCAATGTCAATCTCAAATAAAAAATGAAAATAAAAATTATGTAATTTATGAAAAAAATAAAAATGATAAAAACTCTTAATAGGCCCTATTTCTCTACGGATAAAAGAAAAAACTATCAAACAAAGAAATCTGTAAAAATAAAAAGCCAGGTCTTGATATTTATTTAATTATCCTTGAAAAACTTTAGCTAAAGTCTTGTTAAAATATTAAAAAGCCAAAAGCCTTTCTTGTGGTTAAAAAATCTCATAAGTGTTATAATGAAAATAGAAATCTTTAGTAAAGGGGAAAATGATGAATAAAGAAAATTTATTAGTAAACAGTTTAAGGTTTTTATCAGCTGAAGCTGTAGAAAAAGCAAACTCCGGTCATCCAGGATTGCCACTTGGAGTTGCACCAATGGCATACACACTTTGGGGCAAACATTTAAATATAAATCCTAAAGACGACAAGTGGATAAACAGAGACAGATTTATTTTATCTGCTGGCCATGGATCAGCACTTTTATACAGTCTCTTACATCTATACGGATACGATGTAACAATTGACGACCTAAAAAACTTTAGACAAATTGGTTCAAAGACTCCAGGCCACCCAGAATATGGCTACACCCAAGGAGTAGAAGCAACAACAGGACCACTTGGCCAAGGTATTTCTATGGCAGTTGGCATGGCAATGGCAGAAGCCCACCTAGCAGCCAAGTACAACAAAGACGATATAAACTTAATTGACCACTACACTTATTCAATTTGTGGAGATGGGGACCTAATGGAAGGCATAGGCTACGAGGCTATGAGTTTAGCAGGAACCCTAGGTCTTGATAAGTTAATTGTTCTTTATGACTCAAACTCAATTACAATAGAAGGCTCAACTGACATAGCCTTTAAAGAAGATGTAGAAAAAAGATTTGAAGCCTTTGGTTTCCAAGTTTTAAAAGTAGCAGATGGCAATGACCTTGAAGCAATTAATAAAGCAATTGAAGAAGCCAAAGCAGAAAAAAATAAACCATCTATAATTATAATCACAACTCAAATCGGTTACGGCTGTCCACAAAAAGTTGGATCTGCTTCATCTCACGGAGCCCCACTAGGAGCAGATAACATTAAAGAGATGAGAGAATATTTAGCTTGGGATAATGAAGATTTTGACGTCCCACAAGAAGCCTATGACCTAGCCAAAGATCAACTTGCTGAAAAAGCAAAAGTGTACGATGCATGGAAGAGCCTAGAAGAAACTTATAAGGAAAAATATCCAGAAGACTATGCTAACTTAGAAAAGGCCCTTAAAAAAGAACTTCCAGCAGATTTATTTGATGAAGACTTCTTTGATTATAAAGATTCAATGGCATCAAGAAAGGCGTCAGGAATTGCCTTAAACAAAATTGCCTCTAAGGTTGACTACCTACTTGGTGGTTCAGCTGACCTAGGCCCATCAAACAATTCTGAAATAAAAGGCGAAAGTTCTTTCTCAGCTGAAAATAGGGTAGGAAGAAACATTCACTTTGGAGTAAGAGAACACGCCATGGCAGCTATAGCAAATGGAATGCTCTTACACGGAGGACTTTCATCTTATGTTGCAACCTTCTTAGTTTTCTCAGACTATATGAAGGGAGCTATGAGACTTTCTGCAATAATGAAGGTGCCACAAATTTATATCCTAACCCACGACTCAATTGGAGTAGGAGAAGACGGCCCAACCCACCAACCAATTGAACAAATTTCAATGATGAGAACTATGCCAAACTTTAATGTCATCAGACCAGCAGACGCTCTTGAAACTGCTTATGCTTGGAAGATTGCTATAGAATCAAAGGAAACCCCAACAGCCCTTTGCCTATCTCGTCAAGGCCTTCCAAACTTAGAAGGATCTGGAGCAGGGGTTGAAAGAGGAGCCTATATAATTTCAAAAGAAGAAAAAGACCTAGAATATATTATTTTAGCATCAGGTTCTGAAGTGAGCCTTGCTATCGAAGCCAAAGAAAGTCTAGAAAAAGATGGTCACGGAACAAGAGTTGTATCTGTTCCATGTATGGAAATTTTTGACGCCCAAGATGAAACTTACAAAGAAGAAGTTCTTCCAAAGGCTATAAGAAAGAGGCTGGCAGTTGAAGCTGGAGCTACAGGACTTTGGTACAAGTATGTTGGCCTAGATGGAAAAGTTTTAGGCCTAGATAGATTTGGTGAGTCTGGACCTGGCTCAGATGTTTATAAGCACTTAGGCATAACTGCCGAAAACTTAGTTGACATTGCGAAATCTTTGTAAAAGTTTTATAAAAAAACAAAAAAACTCTTAACTTATACTTGAAAAAAATCATTACTCTTATATAATTGTTATAAATGGAGGTGTATTATGAAAAGAAATATAGCAATACTAATGGTATTAGTTATTTCACTATTTGCTTTAACAGCTTGTGGAGAAAAAACTGACGCTCCAGCAGCAGGTGGAGATGCTCCAGCAGCAGAAGCAGTTACTTTAACAGGAACAGCTGAAGGCTTTGGTGGACCACTAACTGTTGAAGTTACTAAAGAAGGTGACAAAATCACTAACGTAGTAGTAACTGACCATTCTGAAACAGCTGATGAAGTTCCAGAAGTAGCTGAAGCTTTAGAAAAAGTTCCAGCAGCTATCGTTGAAGCAGGAACTGTTGACGGAGTTGAAGGAGTATCAGGAGCTACATTTACTAGCGAAGCTATTCTTAACGCAGTAAAAGAAGCAAAATAATTTGATACATTTAAAGAGCTTGTTTAGGCAGGCTCTTTTTTGTTATAATGAATTTATGAAATATTATGCAGTTAAAGTTGGGAGAAGGCCTGGAATTTATTCTACTTGGGACGAGTGCAAGGCCCAGGTAGACGGATATCCATCAGCCCAATATAAAAAATTTGCCAGTGAAGAAGAGGCCTTAGACTTTATTGGTAGAACAAATAAACAAATGGCCTTTGACGATTTGGAAGACTATAAGGCAAGCACAGATGGAAAAACTTTAGTGGCCTATGTGGATGGGTCCTTTGATAAGGAAGACGGATCTTATTCTTATGGAGCAGTTTTTATTGATGGAGACGATATAAAGACTTTTTCAAAAAGATATGCCAAAGACCAGTACTCTGATCACAGAAATGTAATTGGAGAAATTAGGGGAGCAGAATTTGCCTGTACCTATGCCATAGAAAACTCCTACGAAAAATTAATTCTCCATTATGACTATGAAGGCATAGAAAAGTGGGCCACTGGCCAGTGGAAGAGAAATGTAGAAGCTACAAGAGCCTACCACGAATTTTTTTCTAAAATAAAAAAAGATTTAGAAGTAGACTTTGTAAAAGTGAAGGCTCACACAGGAAACAAGTACAACGAAATGGCAGACGATCTTGCAAAAAATGCCAAAATTTAAAATGAAGAAAAAAAGCTAGGAGTAAAATTTTCCTAGCTCTTCTTTTTATTTAAGTTTTTTTATCAGAGTTATAAGGGGACATTGCTTTAGCTGTGTCCC
>CAYFUN010000020.1:0-4551 GCA_964346535.1 uncultured Peptoniphilaceae bacterium | reverse complement strand
TTTATTTAAGTTTTTTTATCAGAGTTATAAGGGGACATTGCTTTAGCTGTGTCCCCGTAAATAATTCTAACCATCAATTTTTATATAGGGAATACCATTTCTCTCTAAAAGTTCAACAGCATATTCGTCAACCCTGTAGGCATTTAAATAATAAATTTCAGAAATCCCAGCTTGAATTAAGGACTTGGTACAATTTAAACAAGGAAAGTGGGTTACATAGGCCTTGGTTCCCTTAACAGAAATTCCTTCTTTGGCACAATATAAAAGTGCATTCATTTCAGCATGGATAGTTGCAATACAGTGGCCGTCTCTCATAGTGTGGCCAATTTCGTCACAAGATGGATTGCCAGCTAAAGATCCGTTGTAGCCAGTAGATACAATTCTATTGTCCTTGTTTACTAAGACACAACCAACAAAGGCCCTGTCACAAGTTGACCTTTGGGCCACCATTTTACAAATTTCCATAAAATATTTATTCCAAGACATTCTAGTCAAAAAAATCACCTCAATTATATTTTATAAAAAGAAAAAATAATTGCAAGAGATTCTATATAAATAAATTCACTAAAATTGATTAAACTAAAATAATGGGGTAAATAATACTTGATAAGAATAAAGAAAGGAGAAGTAGATAATGATTAAGGAATTTAAAGAATTTATTGCTAGAGGTAATGTAATAGATTTGGCCATTGGTGTTATCGTTGGTGGAGCCTTTGGAAAAATCGTATCATCTTTAGTAGATGATGTGATAATGCCTTTAATTGGCCTATTAACAGGTGGAGTAAATTTCTCTGACAAATTTATTAACCTAACAGGAGGAGACTACGCCACTCTTGCCCAAGCTGAAGAAGCTGGAGCAGCAGTTTTAAAGTATGGTTCTTTTATCCAAGCAGTAATTGACTTTTTAATTATTTCTCTAGTAATCTTCTTAGTTATTAAACAAATTAATAAATTTAGAGGACCAGTAGAAGAACCAGCACCAACAACTAAAACTTGCCCATATTGTAAAACAGATATTCCAATTGAAGCAAGTAGATGTCCACATTGTACATCAGAACTTGAATAAAAATAAGCAGGTTAAGAGCCTGCCTACATAAGGAGAAAAATGAGAAGAAAAGACAGGCAAATGCCCAGAGACTTTGCCCTAAAAATTATAGATGAAGCAGACTATGGAGTCCTAGGCCTAGGTGGAGATAATCCCTATACCCTTCCACTTTCAATAATTAGAAAGGAAGACAATCTTTACTTTCATTCTGCCAAGGCAGGAAGAAAGGTTGACCAGATAAAAGATGGCGATTTAGTATCAGTGACCTTTGTGGGTCGAGTCCAAGTCCCAAAACTTTATAGTAGAGAGCAAATAGAAGACCACATAAAGACTGGAAACTTTTCTCAAATTGGCTCAAAAATTTACACAACAGAATTTGAATCTGCCCATGTCAGTGGAAGAATTTATCAGGTCAATGACGATGAGGATAAAAAAGAAATTCTCTATAAGATTGCAGAAAAATATACCAAGGACTTAGCAGACTTAAGTCCAGGTTTTATAGAAGCATCCCTAGGAAGGACGGCTCTTTATAAAATTGAGATCCTAGAAGTAAATGGCAAAAGAAAAAAATATGGGCCAGATGGTAAGGAAGAAAAAGTTCAAAAATAAAAACACCTTCACTTGAAAAAATGAAGGTGTTTTTTAATGTCTAAACTAATTTAATTTGATGGTAGGTCTTCTTGCCCTTTCTAACTAGGAGCTTGTCGTCTTTAAAATCATCTAAAGTGACTTGTTTGTTAAAGTCAGAAACTTTTTCATCATTAAGTGAAATTCCACCGTTTTGAATAAGTCTTCTGCCTTCACCGTTAGATTTAACGAAGCCAAGGTCTCTAATAAGCTCGATTATTTCCTTGCCAGATTCAAAATCAGCTTTTTTGTATTCAGTAGTTGGAATATCCTCAGAGTCTTTGTTGCCAGAGAAAAGTGATCTTGCAGCACCTAAGGCAGCTTCTGCATCTTCTTCTCCGTGAATTATCTTAACAACTTCATAGGCTAGAACTTCTTTAGCCTTGTTAATTTCAGCTCCCTCTACATTAGTAAGATTTTCAATCTCATCAAGACTTAAGAAAGTTAGAAGTTTTAAAAATGGCTTAACATCGGCGTCAGCAACATTTCTCAAATATTGGAACATGTCATAAGGACTGGTTTTATCTCTGTCTAACCAAATAGCTCCCTTGGCAGTCTTGCCCATTTTTATTCCGTCTGCAGTAGTTAAAAGATTAAAGGTAAGAGCATAGGCATCTTTTTCTTCAGTCTTTCTAATTAAATTTACTCCAGCTAGAATATTAGACCATTGGTCAGAGCCACCCATTTGTAAAGAACAGCCATACTTTCTATTTAAAAGTAAAAAGTCATAGGCCTGCATAAGTATATAGGACATTTCAAAAAATGTTAGGCCATCTTCAAGTCTGTTTTTATAGGCATCAAGGGCTAGCATTTGGTTGACGCCAAAGTGAACGCCAACTTCTCTCATAAAGTTTACAAAGTTAAGGTCCAAAAGCCAGTTGGCATTATTTTCTATAACGGTGTGGCCGTTTTCTACATCTAAGAACCTGGAAATTTGTTGTCTAAACTTTTCTGCATTGTGGTCAATTCTTTCCTTGGTCATAATTTGTCTCATGTCATTTCTGCCAGAAGGATCACCAATCATTGTGGTTCCTCCGCCTAAAAGGGCAATAGGCTTGTGGCCAGCTTTTTCCATGTGCATCATAGCCATAATAGTTACAAAATGACCTAGAGTTAAAGAATCAGCAGTTGCATCAAAGCCAATATAAAATGTAAGACATTCATTGTTTAATTTTTCAATTACTTCGTCGTGGCTATAATTATTTATATATCCACGGTCTCTTAATGTTTCAAATACTTTGTTCATTGTTACTCCTTATAAATTAATAAAATCCTACAAAGAAAAAGTAGAAATTTTACATAGCGATTAAAATATCAGCAAAAACTCTAAAAAATTTTGCTATAAATCTTATCAAATATTTTCTATATTATATAGAAATATCTGTCATTAGTCAATTAATGTCCTTTAAAGTTAGGGCCATTCTTGTTATTATAAAAGAGAAAAACATTATGAGAAAAAGGAGAGGGAGCCTATGAGATTTTTTATTATATCAACTTTATTTATTTTGGCACTAATAACTAGTGTTCTATCAGGTTTGCCAATTTCTTTTTCCTTGCTTTTAGGTTTAATTCTCTTTACCTATGACGCAATAAAAAAGGGCTTTAAAATCAAAGACCTAACTAAAATGTATAAAAATGGTTTTAAACTTGTAGCAAACTTGGTTATAATATTCTCTTTAATTGGTTTTATTACAGCAGCCTGGAGATTATCAGGAACAATTCCATATCTAGTTTACTATGGGGCGAAATTTATAAACAAAAACTTATTCTACTTATTCTGTTTTTTATTAACTATAGGCATGAGTCTTTTACTAGGATCAGTTAACGGAACAATTACAACTATGGGAGTTGTTTTAATTTCTCTTGCTCGTGCAAATGGAGCTGATCTACTTATATCAACTGGAGCCATATTATCAGGAAGCATTTTTGGAGACCGTATTAGTCCAGTATCTTCCTCAGCAGTTTTAGTGGGAAACTTGACAGAGACAAACTTAATTGAAAATAGGAAAGCCATGGCTAGGACAACCTTAGTTCCAACACTTATAAGTGCAATAATATTTCTTTTCCTATCTCTATTTGGATCAAAAAATGAAGTAGACATAAACTTACTAAGAGACCTGAAAAGCCAATTGAACTTTTCATTAATATGCATTTTACCTGCCCTAATAATTTTTATCCTTGCAGCCTTTAAACTTTCTACTAGAAAACTATTACTAGCTTCTTGTGCAATGAGCATAATAATTGCATTAGTCTA
Organism: uncultured Peptoniphilaceae bacterium; assembly: GCA_964346535.1. Lineage (GTDB taxonomy): Bacteria > Bacillota > Clostridia > Tissierellales > Peptoniphilaceae > Neofamilia. Next base: position 625 of record CAYFUN010000020.1, on the reverse strand, counting down.
TCAAGGCTTTGGCATAAAAGAAGTTATCCTTGGCCTAATTAATGGAGTTCAAATGCCAACGAAGACACAGGCAGTTGCAAGAGTTATAAACGGTGGCGGCCTAGTTTCAATGCTTTCTACAATAGTAAATGTAATTATCTCTGCAATTTATTTTGGCATCTTTGAACAAACTGAATTTTTAAAACCCTTAGAAAAAATTGCAAGGACCTTAGAGGAGCGTTTTGGCTACTATTCAGTTTTTGTACTTATGGCCCTTATATTTTCAATAATTTTTTGCACCCAATCAATAGTAGTTATATTGCTGGCACAAATGTATGGACAAAAATTAATAGAGAATAGACAAAGCTTTATGCTAGATTTAGAAAATGTTCCAATACTTGTGCCATCACTTATACCATGGAACATGGCAGCCAATGTAGCATTTACAGTATTTGAAGTTTCTTATAGGGCAGTAATTTATAATTTCTTCCCAATGGCAATGACTATTTACTATGGCATCTATAGAAAAAACAAAAAATTAAAAAAGAAAGCTTCTATTATATAGAGCAATTAAAGGCTAAAAAGAAAAATAAAAAGAGAAAAAAGTTTAAAAAAGTTCTTGACAAAAGAATCATGGCTTGGTAAG
>CAYFUN010000019.1:0-24790 GCA_964346535.1 uncultured Peptoniphilaceae bacterium | reverse complement strand
TGGTCTGTAAGCTCTTCTATTTTATTTACAACTCCGTCTAAATATTTTAAAGTGTCTCTTAGAGCCTGGTCAGTTGTAATGTCAACTCCTGCAATTTTTGCAAGGCCAACTGGGTCTTCAGTTCCTCCAGCCTTTAAAGTCTTTATCCAAGCATCAACTGCTGGCTGACCTTCTTTTACAATTTTTTGGGACACAACTGTTCCTATAGTTAAGCCTGCTGAATAAGTGTAAGGATATAGGCCTCTGTAGTAGTGAAGCTGTCTCATCCAAGTTAATTCTGCACCGTCAGTTAGTTCAACTGTATCTCCCCAGAATTTTTCTAGAGTTTCCATAAATAATTTATTTAAAACTGTGGCGTTTATACCTTGGCCCTTGTCTACTAGTTTATAAACTTCTCTTTGGAAGTGGGCTTCTAAAAGGTGAGTTACCATGTTGTGGTAGTAGGTCCTAGAAATTATTGATGAGTAGACAAATCTTTGGAAGGCTGGGTCATCGTTCCAAGTTAACATGTCGTTACCAATAATTAGTTCGTTAGTTGTTGATGGTGCCTCTATAAAGTAAAGACTTGGTCTAGTGTTAGTTAGGTTTTGGGCCTGACCTGCTAGGCTAAAGTGGCCTGCATGACCTAGTTCGTGGCCTAGAACAAATAAGTCTTCTAAAGATCCTGTCCAAGAATTTAGTATATATGGGTGAACTCCATAAGGTGATGAGCAGAAGGCTCCATTTTGTTTACCGTCGTTAATTGGGAAGTCAATCCATCTTTCGTCAAAGGCCCTTCTAATCATTTCAACATAGTCGTCGCCTAAAACTTTTAAGCCTTCCATTAGCTTGCCCTTAGATTCTTCAATAGTTATTGTTTCAGTAAAGTCTGGGTCTAAGGCAATTTTTAAATCTGGATAAGTTAGTTTGTCTAACTTGTTTACTCTCTTAATTAGACTTACATATTTTCTCATTATTGGAGCAAAGTCTTCCATTAGGATATCAATTTGTCTGTCATACATTTCCCTAGTTACTTCTTGGTCAAATAGTAAATAGTCTATTACTGATTCAAAACCACGTAAGTTGGCTAGAGATTTTTCTTGGTAGACTTGGGCTGACATTGTTCCTGCCATAGTGTTTTGGTATCTTCTTAGGTCTTTGGAAAAGGCGTCAAAGGCTGCCCTTCTAACTTTAGTATCCTTTAAGCCTTCGTAGTAGTTTTCAAAAAGTACAAAGGAGTTTGGATAAGTCTTTCCATCCACTTCAAAATCTGAGAAGGTTAAGTCTGCATGTTTGGCTTGGGCATAAATGGCATAAGGTCCATCAAAAACCCTAGATAGAGATGATAGAGCTTGTTCTACATCTGCGCCTAGGTAGTGGGCCTTGCTTCTTAAGACATTTTTTATTAGGGACTTGTTAGCTGGGATTTCTCCTGCTTCTTTTAAAATGCCTTCGTCAAGTTGGATCAAATCACTTTCAACAAAGGAAAGTTTTTCTGCCATTAGGGCTCCAACGTTGGCTGCATAGGCTTGGTAGTCTTGGAAGCTGTGGTTGCCTTGGTCTGTTGCTATTTGTAAATAGGCATAGCCTGCAAAACGGTTGTATCTTTGGTAGATGTCTTCGTAGGCTGCAAGCATTTTTGAAATTGAGTCTACGTCTTTGATTTTTCCCTTGTAGGTTTTTTCAAATTCGTCTAGGTCTTTGGCAACTTGGTCAAGGCCAGCTTTAAATTCATTTTCGTCCTTGGCCATGGCTGATAGGTCCCAGGTGTATTTTTCTTCTACTTCATTTCTCTTAACACTTTTTAATTCCATTTTTTCCTCCTTAAGATAAATGTTCTAAACAGTTTTCCTCTATTATATAAAACTTCCCGTCCTTGTATTCAATATGAGACAGGGAAGTTCCTGCTGGTAAAATTCTTTTGCTAATATCTTTTAACTCTTTGCCTTCAAAGATATTTAAAAGCATCATATAAGTTAGGCCATGGGTTACAATTAAAATCGAATCATGGTCTTCATTTTTTAAATCCTCTACAAAGTCTTTTACCCTTTTTTCAAAGTCTTTATAGGTCTCTCCACCTTTTGTTGGCACATAAGCTTCTGGGTTTGTCTTGTAGGCCTTAAATTTTTCTGGATAAGTTTTTTCTATGTCTTCGTAAAGCATGCCTTCCCACTTGCCTACGCCAATTTCTCTTAGAGATTTTAAGGGAATGACTTTGTCTCTTGAGCCAATAATTATCTCCGCCGTGTCTATAGCTCTTTGTAAATCTGAGCTATAGGCCAGGTCAATATTTTTATCTTTTAATCTCTGGCCAAGTTTTTTTGCATCTGCCCTGCCCTTTGATGTTAGAGGCGAGTCCAGATGGCCTTGGATTTTATTTAATACATTCCACTCGGTCTGTCCATGTCTAGTTATATATATGTCCATTTAATCCTCCACTGTCTATTATATCAAAGGATGAGTCTTTATGTTATAATATTTTACAGGTGATGAAATGGCATTTGATGGAATTGTAACTGGGGCCTTGGTAGAAGAATTAAAGTCTACCCTTGTCGGCCTTAGAATAGATAAAATATATCAAGTTGAAAATGACGAAATAAATATTAATTTTAGAAAATTTAGACTTTTAATTTCTTCTTCTGGCAACAATCCGAGAATTTATTTGACAGAAGAAAAAAAGGACAACCCACAAAAGGCGCCGATTTTTTCTATGGTTTTAAGAAAACACTTAAGCGGAGCGATTTTAAAAGACGTAGTCCAATATGGCAACGACAGAGTTGTTGAACTGGTCTTTGACGCCTGGGACGACTTTAGCGAAAAAATTGAAAAGTCTTTGGTTGTAGAAATTATGGGCAGGCATTCAAATATTATTTTACTTGGCCCTGACAAGGTTATTATTGACGCAATAAAAAGGGTCAACTTTACTATGTCTAGGGTTAGAGAAGTCCTTCCCCACCTGCCTTATGTTTACATTGCAGATGAAAATAAGTTAGATCCTTACAAGGCTACAAGTGAAGAAATTTTTCAAAAGCTAGAGGATCTTAAGGGAGCCACAACCCTAGCCAAGGGGATTTTTACTTCCTTTACTGGTTTTTCAAAGACCATAGGCATAGAAGTTTGTGCCCGAGCTGGCCTTGATCCTGATAGGCCAATGGCATCTTTAGACCAAGACGAAAGGGAAAAACTTTTATCTGCCCTTATCGGCCTTATAGATGAATTTAAAAATAATATCTACCAGCCAGCTGTCTACCTGATGGGAGAAAAGATTTTAGACTTTCACGTCCTTAAACTTGAGTCAATGGAGGGAATTGAAACAAAGACCTTTGACTCTCCTTCAAAGATGTTAGACGCAGTTTATTATAAGAGGGACAAGGACGACCGCATGGGCCAAAAGTCTCAGGCTCTTAGGCGTTTAGTTACTAACAAGCTGACCAAGGACAAGTCAAAGCTAGGAAAACTTGAAAGAGATCTTTTGGAAGCTGAAAATCGAGAAAAGTTCAAGGTCTATGCCGACTTACTTTCAGCTAACTTCCACAGGATCCAACCAGGAGCCAGCGAAATTTCTTTAGAAAATTTTTATTCTGAGGACCTAGAAGAAGTTTTAGTTCCCCTTGATGTAAAACTTTCTGGCCCACAAAACGCTCAGAAGTACTATAAAAAATATGGCAAGTTAAAAAATGCAGAAAATATTTTGACCAAGCAAATTTATGAGACAAAACTTGAAATTGAGTACTTTGAATCAGTCTTATCTCAAATTGATTTGGCAGATATGGTTACTGACATTGATGAGATTAAAGATGAGCTAATAAAAGAAGGCTATATTAAGAGAAAGAAAAGCAAGAAGAAAAGCAAAAATTCTAAAGAGGCAGACATTAAAGAATATGACTGCCAAGGTTTTAAAATCTATGTTGGCAAAAACAACAGGGAAAATGACTTCTTAACCCACAAGGTTGCCAGACGAGACGACTATTGGTTTCACATTCAAGGCCTGCCAGGCAGCCATGTCATTGTAAAAACTGAAGGTAAGGGCCTGCCAGAAGATGTTATTGAATTTGCTGCCAGACTTGCTGCCTTTAATTCCAAGGCTAGAAATTCAGGTTCAGTTGAAGTTGACTATACAAAAAAACAAAATGTCAAAAGACATCCAGCCAACAAACCTGGCCTGGTTTCTTATGTAGACTTTGAAACAATATTAGTTCCTTCTACTGACCCAAGTAAAAATTAAAAAAATAAGCCTCTAGGACTTCGATTCCTTAGAGGCTTTTTGCTTAGGCTTTTATTTTATGCTGTCTCTGTTAATTGGCATTGACATACATCTTGGGCCTCCTCTACCACGAGAAAGTTCCCCTGATTTTATTATGTGAAGTTTTGCACCAAACTTGTCTAACTCTGCGTTGGTTATAGTGTTTCTGTCATAAACTACAACTTCTCTTGGTCCAATGGCTAAAGTATTATAACCATCTGACCACTGTTCTCTAACGGCGTCCATCATAGTTCCTGATCCTTCTCTAATTAAATGAACCTCGTCTATTTGTAAAAACTTTCTTAACACTTCTTCTATTATATGAGACTCTTCCCTAGTAACAAGCTCGCCGTCTTCCATTTGTAATGAATAAACACAAAGGGTTTCATCTACTTCTGGGTGCAAAGTAAATAAGTCCTTGTCAACCATAGTAAATACTGTGTCTAAGTGCATAAAGGCGTGTTTGTTTGGAATTGTAAAGGCTAATACTGTTTCATAACCTGAATCTGCACTTAATAAGTTTTTAGCTAGGGCTTCAACTGCTTGGGCCTTGGTTCTTTGAGAAATTCCAATTGCTAGGACCTTGTCTGAAAGTACAATAATGTCTCCACCTTCAATTGATGGTAGGTCATTCCTGTGGTACCATCTCTTAACTCCACAGTCTTTAAACATTGGATGGTTGTCGAAAATCATCTTGCCAAAAAGAGTTTCTCTTCTTCTAGTGTTAGACCACATGTGGTTTACTGAAACTCCGTCGCCTATAAAGGAAAATGGATCTCTAGTAAAGTAAAGGTTTGGCATAGGTTGGATGACAAAATTATTTTCTGTTCCTACCATTTCTGATAAAGTTTTCTTTGCATAAGATGGAATTTCACTTTTTCTTGTTCCTTCCATCATTCTTAAAACCAAATCTTGGTTACTTAGGTCTTTAAAAATTTCTTCTACAAAAACTCTTTCCCTAGGAATAATTATTCCAGCTTCGTCTAAATAAGTTTGAATAAATTCACTTCTTATTTCAGGGCTGGTAATAGATTCAGCTGCAAGTTTTTCTAAATAAAAAACTTCTACTCCATTGTCTCTTAGAACTTGGGCAAAGGCGTCATGTTCTTCTTGGGCCGCATCTAAAAATGGGATTTCATCAAAAAGTAACTCGCCCATAATATCTGGAGTTACATTTAAAAGTTCCCTGCCTGGTCTGTGTAGGATTACAGAATTTAATTTGCCGATTTCTGATCCTATGTGAATTGGATTTTTCTTCATCTTCTTCCTCCTTAATTGTTTCTTCGATTAAGAATTTTTATACTGTAAGGTCTTGTTAATAATTTCTCTAATTTTATATAAAAAAAGAGAAAGACATAAAATCTTCCCCTATAATCAACAATATAAATTATTTCTTGGACACCTATATTATATCCTATTTTAAAAATTTTTGTTAGTGTTTTTTGAAAATTTTTATCTTTACAAGGCCAGTATTTTAAATTTTTATTAACTATTTACATAAGCTTGGTTTTTTCTTAATATAAGCTTTACAGGGCCTTAACTTTGTTATAAAATCTCTTAGAGGTGGCTTATGCTTTTACTATCAATATTATTTATTTTTAAAACTATATATTTTTTACACTTTAGCCAGGTAGCTCACTTTACTGTTTTAGTCGGCCTATTAACAGTTTTGCTTTCACTTACTTGGTCGTTTTTAATTTCTGGCCTTGCAAAAAAGAGATGGAAGGTCTATTTAGGCATTCTTTATAGTGTTTTTTCTATAATTATTTTTGCCGACACTATGTACTTTACTTATTTTAATATGCTCCCTTCTGTTGAAATGCTTGGAATGACAAAGATGCTAGGAGATGTAACTGGGTCTTTAAAGTCCCTAATTAATTTTAAATCTCTCCTTCCTATTTTAGACCTGCCACTTGTTTACTTGTACTTAATTTTTTCAAAGAAGGATATTTTTTCTAAAAAGGCAAAACTTTTAATCGCCTTGGCATCTGGCCTTTTAGCCAGTGGACTTTTTTTCTATTTCTACAAGACCAATAGCTTGTCTAGTCTTTACTTCCAAGAGCTCTATACTTATCACGCCTATGATATTTATAGGAACACTGGAGATAGAAAAAAACAAATTGAAACGAAAAATCCCTTTACCCAAGCAGATGTCGATGCAATTAGAGAAAGGTCTGCTTTTAAAGAAGGAAATTTAACTGGTATAGCCAAGGATAGAAACTTAATTGTCATCCAAGTTGAGGCCCTACAAAATTTTGTAATTAACTTAGAATACAATGGCCAAGAAATTACGCCAAATTTAAATAAGTTAATTGAAGATTCAGCTTCAATTTACTATGACAACTACTTTCAACAAATAGGCAGGGGCAACACTTCTGATGCAGAGTTTGTTTCTAATAATTCCCTCCACCCTTCAATGGAAAGTCCAACTTATTCTCAGTATGAAAAAAATACTTTTTATGGCCTTCCTTGGGTCCTAAGAGATGCAGGTTATTCTGCCTGGGCCTTCCACGGCTATGAAAAAGATTTTTGGAACAGGGACAAGGCCTATGTCAACCAAGGCTTTGAGAGATTTATCTCCCAAGAGGACTATAAAATTGGAGATGTAATTGAACTTGGCCTTACTGACGAAGATTTCTTTGACCAGTCTATGGACTATTTAAAGGACCTAGAAAAGTTAAACAAACCCTTCTACGCCTTTATGGTGACCCTATCATCTCACAATCCCTTTACTATGCCAGATGCCTACAAGGAAATTGACCTTTTAGATGAGCACAAGGACACAATGCTAGGAGATTATTTAAATAGCATCCACTATGCAGACAAGGCCCTTGGTAAATTTATTAAAGACTTAAAGGCCCAGGGTCTTTATGACGAATCTTTAATTGCCATCTACGGCGACCACTTTGCAATTCCCAATTCATCTAAGGAAGTTATTGACCTAATGAATGACTTTATTGGAAAGAAGTACAACTACGATGTGATTATGAACATCCCACTAATAATTACCTGTCCAGGATCTGAAATAGGCAATACTAATAAAAAGGTCGGTTCTCATATTGACTTTATGCCAACGATTTTAAATCTCTTAGGCGTAAAAAATAATAAAGGCCTTATGTTTGGAGTCGACCTAAACAACTACGAGGACTACAACAATGTCAAGGCCCAAACTATTATGAGAAAGGGGTCCTTTATAGATGAAGATGTAATTTTTATAATCTCTGCTACAGAAGTTTTTGACGACTGTACAGCTGAGCTTAGGTCTGACTACAGCCAAACTGATATTTATAAGTACAGGGATATTTATGAGCAAATCATCAAGGAAATAAATTTGTCTAACTATATTTTAAAAAATGACTTGCTTAAAAATCTTGTGGATGGCAAGGACATCTTTGCCTCTGTAAATGATGGCCAGACTATAGACTTGACCAAGGTAGACATTATTAAAGCCAAGGAAAATAGCATTGATGAACTTAATGTCCTGGCTCCAGCTAACAAGTATATAGAAATTTCTTATTCCTATAACAAGGCCAGGGACAGGTTGATTTTAAATGACAGTGATCAAACTCTGTTAGAATATTTATTCTACTGGCTCAATGGCAACGAAGAAACTATTCTTGCCTTTAACACTGACGAAGACGATGTAAGCATCTATACAAGTTTAAAACATGAAATCCCAGATGCAAAAGCTAAACACCTAATCATAATTCCGTCCTTAGACAAATACTACTTTGCCCAAGGGGCTGGCTTTGAAAATATTATTCTAGACCTTAGACAGGCTCCTATTAAAGATGAGGACCTTATAGACTTCTTAGGTGCACACAGTCTTTATGCCTTAATTGTAAACGAAAAGACCTTTAACATGGACTTACTTGATGACCTTTATAGCCAAGGAGTTTTAGTCTATTATGAAAAGGGTGGGTCTTATAAAATCCTGACCAATTAAAAATAAAAAAGTCTTAAGCTATATTATAGCCTAAGACTTTTTTATTTTATTAGAGATATTCTTTCTTTAAATTTTTCCATTAAAAAGCAGACTCCTGAGAGCCTGCTTGGTTAGTTTTTTCGAAAACATCCTGTTTTGCTTTTGTTAGTTATTAATAATTAAATTTTTATTGGTATTTGTAGTGGTAGGTTAATTTTTCTCCACGTTTTCTTTGAGCATCGAAATCGAAAAGCATTTCTCTAGCTTCTGATAATAAGAAAAATAATCCAATTACGTTTGGAATTACCATTAGACCGTTAAACATGTCTGTAAGTTCCCAAACAAGGTCTACTTTTTGAACTGATCCAAATACTATAAAAAATAGTACAATTACTTGGTATATTCTCAAAGCAGATTTTGATTTAAATAAATACTTAATATTTGATTCGCCAAAGTAGTACCAACCAATTATTGTTGTAAAGGCAAAGAAGATTAAGGCTATTGCTAGGAATTGAGCTCCTATTTCACCAAAGGCAATTCTAAAGCCTTCCATAGTAATCATTACGCCTTGCTTGCCTGAGTTGTTGGCCCCTGTAGCTAAAATAACTAGTGAAGTTGCTGTACAAACGATCATTGTGTCAATTAGTACACCAACCATGGCTACTGTACCTTGAACTGCTGGATGAGGAACGTGGGCTACTGCGTGTGAATTTGGAGTAGATCCCATACCTGCTTCATTAGAGAAAAGTCCTCTAGCAACACCATATCTAATAGCTGTTTTAATAGATACACCAATTGCACCACCAAGCATAGCTTGGCCAGTAAAAGCTGCTGAGAATATAGCCTTGAATACAGGGCCAATCATGCCAGCATATTTTACTAAAACTGCAATTGATCCAAGAATATAAAGGGCAGCCATAAATGGAACTACATATTCAGCAAACTTACCAATACGTTTAATACCACCGATAAATATAAAAGCTGCAATTATTGCAATAATTATTCCAATAATTAATGGGTTGACACCAAAAGCTTCTGTAATAGCTGTAGAAATAGAGTTTGATTGAACCATATTGCCAATAAAGCCAAGGGCAGTAACAATTAAAATTGCAAAAATTGCTGCTAAAGCTTTTCCTAGTCCAGCCTTGCCTTTTCCTTCTAGGCCCTTACTTAAATAATAAGCTGGTCCACCAACTAGTTGGTCTCCTCTTTTTTCTCTATACTTTTGAGCAAGCATTGCTTCTACAGAAATAGTAGACATACCTAAAATTGCTGTAATCCACATCCAAAATACTGCTCCAGGTCCACCTGAAACTATAGCTCCAGCTACACCGCCAATATTTCCTGTACCAACTTGTGCAGCTATTGCTGTAGCAAGGGCTTGGAAAGATGAAAGTGATTCTGCGTCAGCATCTTCTCTTTCTTCTTTCTTAAATAATTTTCCAAAAGTTTCATTCCATCCGTATCCTAGTTTTGTAAACTGAGGAAACTTAAGGTAGATTGTTGATACTAAACCAAAACCTACAAGTAATATCATCATAGGAGGGCCCCATAAGATACTATTAATTTTTACGACAACTTGAGTTAGACTGTCTAACATATTGGTCATCTCCTTTATTTAGATTTAGAATGGTTGGTATTTGTAAGTTTAAAATACCAGTTTGTTTCAAGTGGATAGTGACATTTTATATTTTTTACAAATTTTCAAATTTTATTTGAAAGACAAAATACAATAAAGTGAAAAGGTTAATTAATTTTGTTTTTGTTTTTAATCTTGCTCTTTGTTTATATATAAAATTTAAAATTTAAGCTACAGACTTTAAAGATATTTATTTGTGTATCAGATACGTCTATATGGAAGCCTTATATATCGATTAAATCTAAATATTAGTTAAAAAAGAAAGATATCCTAAAAGGATATCTAACTTTTAGGGCCTAAATAAAGCCTTTATTTGCTAATATTTCTTTAGCCTTGTCAATGTTTTCTGAGCTTACCATTACCATAGGACCTGTACAACCCATGGCAGATTCTGCATAAATCTTTTCAGCCCAAAGTGCTTGCACTGCATTTTCAATTTCTAGTATATCAATGCCGCCAATAGATTCAGTTACGATTTCCTTGTCTGGCATTGGGGCTTGTGGAAGGTCTTCCTTGGCCTTGTCATCTAGTGATTCTAGAATTTCGTCTAATTTAGCAGCTCTAGCTTTTTCATAGTAGGTCTTAGAAAGTTTTACTAGGTCTCCCTTTACGCTGTCATAGGCATAGGAGATGGCGTTTTTAATTACTGGAGCACCTGATGCCCTAGATACTATAAAAACTGCCTTGTCATAGCCTTGGCCAACACTTGGTCCATAGCCATAACCTGTAGTTTCATAAAAACCACCTGAAGTATAAGAAGCAAAGGTTTTAACTAAAACATTTCCTGTTAGCGAATCACAAACTAAAATGTCTGGAACTCCTGCTACTAGGTCATTACCTCTTAATAAAGATCCACCGTCAGATCTTTTTGATTGAGCAAAGTTAATGTCAAAGCCATTTTCCTTTAGTTCTTTAAGTTTCTTCTCTACAGTTACTGCCCCTTCAATATTTAAAATTCCAAGACTTGGATTTTCTATGCCATTGGCCTTAGCAACAACTATACCGTTAATGGCATTTAGTATCATAGCCTTTTCTCTTTTTGCATGGGTTGTGCCTGTAGTTGTAGCTAAAAATACTTCCTTGCCAAAAGCAGGGGTTATTATTTTTCCTACAGTTGAAACACCTATAGGGAATGGATAGTGCATAGTAACAGCAGCTTGGATTTCTCCCTTGTTAAAAAGGTCTTCTAATACCTTGGCAACTTCCTCATCGCCACATGCTTCATAGGATTCGAAGCCTTCTAAGGGTGTACCTACAACTACAATATCAAATAAGGCTGATTTAGATGCAAGAATAGCCTCGTTGATATTTTCTACTCCGAGTTCTGAGCCAAAATTAGTAACTGCAATTTTTATATTGTCTTTTAAGACGCCACTTTCTAAAGATTCTGCTAAATTCATAATTGAATGAGCTATTTTCTTTTTGTCCATGGCCTATTCCTCTTCTTCTAAGATCTTTTCAGCTACTTGTTTCATAGCATCAGCTACGACTTTTCTTACTACATCTTCATTGTTTCCAGCTGCATTTTCTTCTTCAACTTTACCAGTGTTTCTTTCTGCTACAATTGAAACTCCGTCAAATAAGTTAGTAAGTCTTCCTAAGAATAGAGATCCCTTACCAACTAACATAGCTCTATTATAGTCTCCTGTTGTTAGATCAGTAATCATGTGACCGCAATAAGGAACTGCTGATGGAATGTGACCTTGAGTTGGTGCCCAGCCTGGATATCCTTTGTTTGCAACAAAGTCAGCTAGACCCTTTCTATCAATTTCTTTTTCCATTACTGCTAAAGCACCGATCATCTTGTAGTTAGCTTCTGGAACATTACCTGCTCCTGCTGGTCTAGTGATGTCAGCGTTTTGCATTTCTGGTGAAAACTTGTCAACATCTGTAATCTTAAGTCCGTTTCTCTTTAGTGGTTCAAGTACTAGTGAAGTAATAACCGCTTGTGGAGATGAACCTGTATCAACAGTGTGCTTGCCGATGATGTCAGTTCTTAAAACTGGGCTTACACCATCATTTTCAGAAATAATTACACCAAATGAAGCTACAGCGTCTTCAAAAATTGGTAGGTCTTTTTTCATATGGTCTCTAGCATTCATTCCAAGCTTTGCAGTTGATCCACCAGCTACAACTAGAACATTTTTACAAATTCCAGCCTTAACCATTGCTGCTGCGTGAATAATTGCGTGAACTGGAGCAGCACAGAAGGACCTAATATCAGATCCTGTTGCATTTCCTATTCCAACAGTTTCTGCAATAGCCTTTGCAAAGTTGCCTCCACCTCTTTGGTTAATATCACCACAGGCTTCTTCTGAACATTCAATTACATAGTCAATTTCTTCTCTCTTAACTTCTGAATGTTTAAAAGTTTCTATGGCAGCAATAACTGCTGATGTTTTTGAAACTATATTTTCAAACATAGTATGGGCATTTAGGTTTACGTCAGTGTCGTGAGCTTGACGAACGTAGCCAACAAGCTCGCCTTCAAGGTAAAGGCCCATGGCCTTGTCATTAGCAATAAGCTCTTCTCCCTTAGAAGTATCTTCAGCAACTAGTTTGTCAAAAGATTTTTCTAATTCTGGAAAGCGTTTTTCAACTTGGTCCTTGTATTTGTTAACATAAGCTTCTGATAGGATAACTAAGTCGAATTCATCGCAGTACTTCATAGCACCAATAAATTCTTCTTCTCTTACTATTGAGCCCATTTTACCCATAACTTTATCAGACTTATAGTCGATTGCTGAGTATGGAAGTTTGTGGCCTTCTAACATTTCTGGTCTTTCATTACCGATGTAAATTTGGTTAGGTAAATAACTAACAAATTCGTCAAAAGATCTTAAGTGATCTTTTGCATTTTTTAATAAATCTGAGTCAGGATTTAGTATTTTTTCAGTAGTGAAAGTACTCCCGGCATTTACAACCATGTCGGGAGTATTCACTAGTACAAACCCTGCAGATTTCAATACAGGAAAACTCATTTTGCCTCCTTAGTCTTCGAAAACTGTTTGTTCTTGTACTTCTGTTTCTAAAGCTTTTAAAGCTTTTTCTACTAGGTGATATCTTAACCTGTATTCTTCATCCGCTGTTAAGGCTGGATCGCCAAGTGGGTGAGGAATAGCTATCGCAGGTACAATTCTGTTAGCTCCAACTGTCATTGAAATTGGAGTAATTGTACATACGTGAACAACTGGGAATCCAGCTGCTTCTATTTCTTTAACCATTGTTGCACCGCAACGTGTACAGGTACCTCACGTAGAGGTTAGAATAACTGCGTCAACCTTGTCTTCTTTTAGGTATTCAGCAATTTCTCTACCGTATTGTTTAGCTGATAGTATTGCAGTACCGTTTCCTACTGTTGAATACCAATAATCGTGTAGGGAACCAATTTTGCCTTCTTTAACCATGTTCTTTAGTACGTCAACTGGAAGAACTCTGTCTGAGTCTTCGTTTGCATAAACAGGGTCATAACCACCGTGGGCAGTTTCAGAATTTTCTGGAGTTAAATTATCAATGTCAGCTAGACTATATCTGCCGTATTTTGAAGCTGAAGATGATTCAATGTGGTCTGGGTTTCCTTTTGGAACAATACCACCTGATGTTACTAAAGCAATTCTAGCCTTAGACATATCTTTAACTGCTTCGTGAGGTTCAACTCTGTCGAATTCAGGCATTGGATATTCTGTCTTAAATTCTTCGCCATTAATTTTCTTTAGAAGCATATTAACGGCTCTTCTAGATCCAGTTTCTTCTGTGAAGAAGTTCTTTCTTCTGCCTTGTGGCATATAGCCTTCAACTTCTGGATCGCCAATTTCTTCGCCTTTTGCATATTTTTGTGCAAAAGCTGTTACAGCCTTAATGGCCTTTCTCATTCCTGCTGCGCTATCTTGAGTTTCAATGATGTAAACTTGTTTTTTGAACATGTCTGCACCTGGGTTTTCAACATACATAGCTGTCATAGCTGGAATATTTAATTCTTCTTTTACTGCTGCAGCAATAGTACCGCAAGCAACACCATATCTACCTGCATTAAATGCTGGTCCTGCTATAAAAAAGTCAGGTTCAAAACTCTTTACAAAGCCTAGGATTTCTGCTTTCGCATCTTCCATATTTTCGTTGAAATAAGTGTCTCCACAAACAACTGTTGCCACTACTTCAAAGTCATCACCAAGTTTTTGTTGAAATTGAACACTTAGTGGTGGTAGGGTTTCGGCTATGTGAGGTTTTGTATCGGCTTTTTCTTCTCCACCAATACCTGCATAAAATTGGTTGACATAATGCACAACTTTAATTTTTGCCATTTGTTACCCCTTTATTATCCTAACAAATCCTCTCTGATGTCTTGCATTTCTTCTACAATTTCATCTACATCAAGAACCATTTCCATCATTCCAATTTGTTCATCATAAACATCTGGGTCAAATAGTTCTTTCATTTCGTCTTCTACTACGTGGTAGCAAGCTAGCCCTAATTCTACACCAGCAAGTGGTCCTGCAAAAGTTGGGTCTCCTGCTATACATGTCTCAGCTGCAAGACCTGCAGCCTCTGCCTCAGCTCCACCTAAAATAACAACAATGTTTTCTGCTCCGTATTGTTCTGCGAAGTCTTTAACTCTTTGTTGGTTTTCTAGGTCCATAGCTCCGGCACTAGTTCAGACAAAACATTCTGTAGCTGAAAATATTACTTCTGTGTTGTCTACAGTTTCAACACAAGCTTGAATAGCTGGTCCAGGTATACCGTCACGGTCACCTATGATCACTATTTTCTTGTTTTCTAATAAGTTCATAGTTCCTCTTTTCTTTCCTTTTATTAAATATTAAATAGTCTTTGCTGATTGTTTAGTGAAACCAGTTTCGTTAGTAGCTCCAGTTATAGCTTGAAGCTCAACTTCTATAGTTCCGTCTTCTCTTAATGACTTGTCATTACCACCAGCAATGATGTTTACATATTGGATATCTCCAATAACTTTGTCAAGTTTTGGAAGTACAATAACTTCGTTTGCATTACCTGCAGTTACACAAGCATTAGCAAGTGGGTCAGCGTCTGCTAGAGATTGGCTTAGTCCGTCTTGGCCTGCGTATTCGTCAGTTATAATAACTGTTTTAATATCCTTCTTTTCAATCTTCTTGCAGTTCATTATTAAGTCAGTATCTGGGTTACCAAATCCTTCTTGAGAAATAATTACTGCATCTGCACCTAAGAATTCTACTAATTTAGCAGTAGTATCTGATGATCTTTGCTTGTCCATTAGATATACATTTTCATTAGTGATTACTACTCCTAGGAAGTTTAAAGTCTTTCCGTGTTCTTCATAAAGTGATTTAATTACGTCGTTGTTTAAATGAACGTAAGTTGGGTTTTTGTCACATGCTGATACACAGTTACCTGAGATTACTGCCCCGTCCATAACTTCTGTTGGATATAGATATGTTGGGATAATCTTCTTAGCATCTACTCCGTAAACATAAGTGTCGTGTAGGAGCCCTTGAGTTTGTAGCATATAAACATAAATTACTTTTGGAAGGTCTGGATATTCTTTAACTTGTTCTAGTAGAGGTTTAGTTTCATAAACCTTAACTTCTTCAGCTTCAAGATCCTTAGCTAGGCTTCCAATAAATCTAGTAATTTTTAGTCCAACCATTCTTACTGAATGTTCGTGGTTGTGTTGCTTAACTCCTTCTTTTGGATTAGTAATTACTACTAATGAAACTAACTTAGAAAATGGAGTATAGTCTGCTCCTGGTCCAGTCATGTCGATGATTCCTTCTTGGAAGCCAACAATCTTACCAGTAGTCATTACTGCCATATTCTTTAAACAAATAGTCTTACCTGATCCTACGGTATCAACTTTTCCTAGTACTCCTGGGAAAAATTCTCCGCCTTCTTGCTTATACCTTGGTTCAAGAACGTCTTTAACAGGTGTGATTCTTACACTTTCTCCTGGATGAACGATGTCGAAGTCAATATCAGCTAGATATTCATCTTCTTCAAAGCCTGATTCTCGAACAAGGTCTTCTTTATTAAGGAAAAGAATGCCATCTTCAATTTTTGATTCTTCAGCAAACTTAATATCCTTAATATAGATTTCACCTAATTCTAGACGCATAGGTCCTCCTTTAAATTAATAATATTTATTGATCATAGCTTCTATATTTTCTATAGTAGCTGTGTCTGCATCTATAGTGTCAACTTTTTCGCCGTCTTTAAACATTAACATTGTTGGTAGGCCAAGTACTCCACATTTAATTGCAGCTCTTCTAGCCTTAGTAATCTCTAAAGATGCAAATTTAATTTTGTCACCATATTTTTCTGCAAGTTCGTGAACTTTTGGCATTAATGCCTTACATGGTTCACAAGATTCTGACCAAAAGTCTACGAACACATAACCTTCTGAATCATAAACTACTTCGTCAAAATTCGTCTTATCTAGTTCTAACATTTTCTCCTCCTTTACTTTAATGTTTTTATTTCTTTTTCTATAGTGACAGCTGCTATTGATCCATCACTAGCTGCTGTAACCACCTGTCTTAGTGGAGTGTCTCTAACATCTCCTACTGCATAAACTAGTGGAATATTAGTTCTCATTAGTTCATCAGTAATAATATTACCATTATCAGTCATTTCAACCTGACCCTTGAAAATTTCAGATTGTGGGTCTGTTCCTACAAAAACAAATACTCCCATTAGGCCGTCGTCTTCGTCAGCTAAATATTCACTTTCTTCTCCTGTTTGGTTGTTAACAAGAGTTAATTTGTTTACTAGAGGATCTCCATGGATTTCTTTAATAGATGTGTTGTACATAAATTCTAGGCCTTCAGTGTTGTCAGCCTCTTCTTTTACAACAGCGTCACATCTAAGAACATCTCTTCTTACAATAACAGTAACTTTTCTAGCAAATTTCTTTAAATAAATTGCCTCTTCAACAGCAGAGTTTCCTCCACCTACAACAAAGACTTCAAAGTCTTCGAAGAAGTTAGCGTCACATGTTGCACAGTAAGAAACTCCCTTGCCTGAAAATTCTTCTTCTCCAGGTACATTAAGTTTTCTTGGGCTGGCACCAGTTGCAATAATTACTGCCTTAGCTTCAACTACTTCGCCTTTGCCTAAAGTGATTTTCTTTGGTTGGCTTTTTAAGTCAACTTCTACAACATCGTCATAGATAAATTCACAACCAAAGTGTTCAGCTTGTTGTTTCATTCTTTCAGTTATAGTCTTTCCAGATTCTTGCACATCTACTAAAGAGCCTGGATAGTTTTCAACTGAATCAGTCTTTGCAATTTGTCCTCCAATTGATGCCTTTTCAATTATAAGAGTGTTTAGTCTAGCCCTGCCTGCATAAAGGCCAGCTGACAGTCCTCCTGGACCTCCTCCAATAATTACTAAATCATACATGGTAAAAACCTCCTTAAAGTATTATATTTTCTAAAGTTTCGCTAATTAAAGTATAGTCGATAAACTCTAGATCTTTTTCAATATTAGCATTAATCTCCTTGGCCTTGTCTGTTTTTATTATCCTCTCTACCTTTATAATAGAATTTTCTATTAATTCTAGGGACTCAAGGTCTATAGAGTCTCCGCCTTCTTCAATAACAACTGACCTAAAGAGAGTTGTAGTTGGTGGAATATTTCCATAGAGAGGATGGGTTACGACCTTATAGTTTTTGTGAACATAATCCCTCACCCTAGTAAAAACATCTAAGTAAGAGCCGTCTATAAATTCCACTGGAATTTTTTTATAGGCTAAAAAACTCTTATTGTTAGTTATTAATTTCAAAATAATCTATCCTTTAAAAATTCTTGGCTCAGCTGAAAAAGAAAAGCTTTGCCTATATTTAGGTGCATCTTAAAAAGCCTTAGTTCTTAAATTAAAATAGTTAGGAATAATTCTTAAAAAACTTTGTTGCTTAGGATAATTTCCTAGGTCTTTAAGAAAAACTCAAACCGATATAACTTGAACTAATTAAAAAATTCACCTATAATCATAATATAATAAGCCAGTAAATAAATCAAGATGCTTTATAGAAATTCCCAAAGTTTTTTAGGATATCTATAAATATTTTCTATAACTAATGAGACTTTTATAAGGAGAGACTATGACTAATAAATACAGAAAAATTCCCCAGGTTAATGACGTGCTTAACTACTTTGAAAAGAAAAATATAAATGCGTCTAAAGACCTAATTAAATATATTGCAGTTTCAATTTTAGATGACTATAGAAGTGAAATAAAAAACAATCCAGATTTTGATTTTGAAAAAGAAGATGTTTACAAAAAAATAGAAGACACTTTAACCAAGGGTGACTACTATTCTTTTAAGGAGACAATTAATGCAACAGGAGTTGTCCTTCACACCAACTTAGGCAGAGCCTTACTTTCTAAAAAGGCCTGCCAAAGGCTGGTAGAAATTTCTTCATCTTATTCAAATTTAGAATACGATCTAGACGCTGGCCAAAGAGGATCTAGGTACAAGCAAGTTGTAGATATAATAAAACACCTAACAGGAGCTGAAGATGCAATAATTGTAAACAACAATGCTGCTGCAGTGTTTTTAATGCTAAACACTCTGGCCTATAATAAGGAAACAATTATTAGCCGAGGAGAGCTAGTAGAAATTGGTGACTCCTTTAGGGTTTCAGAAATTATGGAAAGGTCTGGAACAAAATTAATTGAAGTTGGAGCCACTAACAGGACCCACCTTAAAGATTACGAGAGACAAATAAACGAAGAGACCAAGGTTTTAATGAAGGTTCACACTTCTAACTTTAAAGTCCTAGGCTTCCACAAGGAAGTTACTGCCCCAGAACTAAAAGACCTAGCCAAGGGAAAAGACCTTTTAGTTTTAGAAGACCTGGGTTCAGGATCTATAATTGACCTAAGCAAGTACGGCCTATCAAGAGAGAGAACAGTTGGCCAATGTCTCAAGGAAGGCATCGACCTAGTAAGTTTCTCCTGTGACAAACTTCTTGGCGGTCCCCAAGGCGGAATTATTGTAGGTAGAAAAGATTTAATTGATCAAATTAAGAAAAACCAACTGCTTAGAGCCTTTAGAGTTGGAAAATTAACACTAGCTGCCTTGGAGGCAACCTTGTTTGAATACTTAGACGAAGGCTTGCTAATGAAAACCAATCCTACCCTTAGAATGATTGCTATGCCACTAGAAGAAATTGAAAAGAAGGCAATAAAATTAAGAGACATGATTTTAAAAGAGATCCCACAAATTGATTTGACTTTAGAAGATACTTCTTCCCTAGTTGGCGGTGGAGCCTATCCAGAAGAAGAACTGGCATCAAAAAGACTTTCTATAAAAACTAAGGTCGATCCAAAAAATCTAGAAGAATTTTTAAGACTGTCTCCCTACCATATAATTACAAGTGTCTACAAGGACCAAGTCCACCTAGACCTGAGAACTATTGACGAAAGTGACTTTGAAAAAATTGTTCAAGTATTAAAGGAGTACTATAAAGTTTAATGAAATATATAATTTTAGGCACAGCTGGCCACATTGACCACGGAAAAACTACCTTAATTAAAGCCCTAACAGGAAGAGACACAGACCAACTTGAAGAAGAAAAAAGAAGGGGCATTTCTATAAACTTAGGCTTCACCTACTTTGACCTCCCTGATGGCAACAGAGTTGGCATAGTTGACGCTCCTGGCCACGAACGTTTTGTAAAAAATATGATGTCTGGAGCTGTTGGCATAGACATAGTCTTAATGGTAGTGTCAGCAGATGACGGAGTTATGCCCCAAACCCTTGAGCACGCAGAAATTTTAACCTACATGGGAGTAAAGTCTTCTATTATAGTTATTACAAAAGCAGATACAGTTGACGAGGAAATGTTAGACCTAGTTGAAGCTGACATTAGACACAGACTAAAGGACACAATATTAAATGACGCCCCTATAGTTAAAGTCGACTCAGTTTCAAAAAGAGGTTTAGACGAGCTTATTAAACTTATCCAAGAAAAATATGCCGAAGTTGAAAGTAAGGACCAAGAAATAGATTTATCAACAAGATTAAATGTAGATAGGTCCTTTTCTCTAAAAGGTTTGGGAACAGTTGTAACAGGAACTCTCTTAGAGGGAGAAATTGCTGTAGACCAAACTTACGAACTTTATCCATCAAAGAAGGAAGTAAAAATTAGGTCCATCCAAGTTCACGGCGAAGACGTAAAAAAAGCCTACAAGGGCCAACGAACTGCCCTCAATATTTCTAACTTGTCTAAGGAAGAAATTTCTAGAGGCGACACAATTGCCAGCAAAAATTCCCTAGTTGAGTCCACAATAATTGACTGCAAACTAAAACTATCCAACCACACTGACCTAGTTTTAGAACACTGGTCAAGGGTCAGGGTCTTTTTAGGAACTAGAGAAGTCCTAGCGAGAATTGTTCCCCTAAATGAAAAATATATAAAAAAAGGCGACGAGGCCTTTGTCCAACTTCGCCTAGAAGAACCAGTTTATTGTAAAATTGGCGACCCCTTTGTCCTAAGGTCCTACTCACCTGTTGCAACAGTTGGTGGAGGAAAAGTTTTAGAAACAATTTCAGACAAATACAACATCAAAGACACCGACCACTTAAAAGACCTTTTAGAAAAAGAAAAATTTGGCCTAGAAGAAATGGTCTACGACTACATCGACCGAGGAGAATTTGGAACCTCCTTTGCCGACCTTTACTCCTACACTGGCCACCTAGAAGCAGACATAGAAAAAAATTTAAAAAAGCTTTCTAAGGGTGAAAAAATATATAAGATAAACGACCTTTACTTCTCCAGAAGATTTTTAGAAGACTTGAGAGAAAAAATTTCATCAGCCTTAAGGGCCTACCACAAGGAAAACCCTCTAGTAGCTGGCGTCAAAAAAGAAGAGCTAAGAGAAAAAATCGGCAAAAAAATAAATCCAAAAGACTTTAACGCCCTTTTAGAATCTAGCGTTTTAAAAGAAAAAATAAAAACCCAAGAAGCCTACGTCAGCCTAAAGGACTTTGAAATAAAAATGTCTGACGACCACATGAAAATTTCTGAAGAAATTTTACAAAGACTAAAGGCAGCAGAACCTGGCCTCTTAAAAGATTCAGACTTCGCCTCAACTAAGGAAGAAAAGAAAACCCTAAGCTTCCTTTTAAAAAATGAAGTTATAAAAGTGGACACCTTTGTCCTAAGACGAGGCTACTACGAAAAGATCAAAGAAAAATTAGTTGACTACCTAAAAGAAAATAAGGAAATAACAGTAGCAGACTTTAGAGACCTAAACGGCTTCTCAAGAAAAATGGCCCTAAGTCTTTTAGAACACTTTGACGACGAAAAAATCACAAAAAGATCAGACGACAAAAGAACCCTGTACTAAATGTACAGGGCTTTTTGTTGGTAATTTATATTTTTCTTTATCAATTAATTTTCTTGGTCTTTCAGGTCTTTTAAGAAATTATTGATTCATATAAGTCTTCTAGGGTTCTAAAGGACTTTTCTATGTCTAAGACCGTAATTTTCTTTTCGACTAAAAACAGGATTAGGGCTTCTAGTTTTTCACCTGCTATGGCTACTTCTAAGTAGTCTTTTTTGTCTGGATTTTTGCAAGGCTCTGCCTTATATTCTCGTGATTTTAATTCTTTAAAGGCCATTTCCTGGTCAGATGTTTTAATTAGATAGGTGTTGGTGTTTTTTAAGTCTCCAATATAATCGTCTAAGACCACCTTGCCGCCTTCTATCATAACTATTCTGTCTGTAACTTTTTCCATTTCTGATAGCTGGTGGGAGGATAAAAGAACTGCACAGCCTTGGTCTCTTAGGTCTTCAAGTTCCTTTCTCAGTTCTATTACTCCATCAGGATCTAGGCCGTTCATCGGCTCGTCTAGCATAATTAATTTTGGCTTTGACATTAAAACCATGGCCAGCATCAATCTCATTTTCATTCCCATTGAATAAGTTGAGACCTTGTAGTTTATTTTGTGACCTAGGCCGCTATAGGCTACCATTTCGTCAATTCTCTCCTTAGGCGAATTGGTCCAAGTGGCCATTAGCTTTAAATTATCTAGGCCAGAAAGAGATGTGTAAAGGGCTGGGTTTTCTATTGAAACTCCTAGGTTTTCTAAAACTTTCTCTCTGTCCTTTTTTATATCAAAGTCACAAACACTAACATGGCCTGAGCTTGGATTTTGTAGGCCACAAATAATTTTCATCAAGGTAGACTTGCCTGATCCATTTCTTCCTAATAGTCCAACAATTTCATTTTTATTTATTTCAAAACTTATGCCATCTAAGACAGTTTTTTGTCCAAATGATTTTTTTATATTATCTACAAGTAAAAATTTTTCCATTGTATGCTCCTAAACTCTTTTTTTCCTTAGTGTCAGGCTTCCAAGTAAATATAAAATAATGCTGGTAAGAATAGTAACCAACAAGTAGGCCTCATAGGTGTGGCTAAGGGCCTTGTAGTTATAAAGTCCTTGTCTTTCTAAACCGTAGAGCAAGTTGTATTGCATAGGATAGGTCCCGATATTAAAAATAGAAAGTTTTTTTGCAGCAAGAGTCATAAAAACTAAAATCAAGCCTGCCAATATAGTGACAATTCCATTTTCAAAAAATAAATCTAAGAGACTTAGGAGAGAAAAAATTAAAACTGACCACATGGAAAATAAAATTAGAATTAAAAGATTGGCCTTCCATATTGGCACGATCTTATTAACTGCTAAAAAATCTAGATTTTCAAGGCTGGCTATTAAAGGCCCGTTAGAAAGTTTCCACTGGCCTAAGAGGGCACTTACTGAAACTGTTCCTCCAAGTCCTGATCTGTATCTAATTGACATATAGATAAATAAAATTAAAATTGGAAGGACCAAGACCAAGAGAGTGAATAACAATCTTATGATAAACCTAGAGGCAAAAACTTTCTTCCTCTTATAGGCTAAAGTCAAAATCATTTTTCCCTCGTTGTCAGTAAATTCCTTTGACCAAATATCATAGTTTAAAAATAATATTAGGCCGATGGCAATAATATAATAGTGCTTTATTGATCCATCAAGGAGATAAGACACAGCTTCACTGGCAGTTATTTCTCCATAGGGAATATTATCCTCATGACTTTGGTCCCAGATTCTCTTTTGGACCCTGTTGGCCCAGTCTAGTTCTGAATAAAGGGCAAAGCCTTCTTCATAGCCTTCTCTCCCATTAGTTTTTATGTCAGCAATAAAGTTTTCTTCAATATATTGGTCGATAACAAAAAACTGCTTGTCTATAAAGTCCCTATCTTGAACTTGTTTTAAATTTAAAGACAGAGGCTTTACTAGGCCACTTAGGTCCTTGTATTTTTCTTCCTTTTTTTCTAAATCAGAAATTATTTCTTTAATCTCTTCTTTTTCATCTTCAAATGAATCTTGGAGCTTGTCTTTGTAGGCTTCTATCTCTACTTCGTATCTCACCTGAGCTGACTCAAGTGGAATTAGATAAGACTTGTAGACACTTTGCATAGTAGGATAATAAGACTCATAGTGGTTTATATACTCCCTTTGGTTTAGAAAAAATACACTTAGAAGTGCAAAGGCCAAGGCTATAAAAAATCTTTTATTTACAAATAGTCTTATTTCGTTTTTCATTAAATTTTTCATAAGCCTACACCAAATCCCTTTTCTTAAATATACTAGCAGCTATAAAATAAACAAGACAGCTACTTATTACTAACAAGAAAGTTGCCCAGGCCCAAGAAAATCTAGGCCAGCCTAAAACATGGTTCCAGCCAGTATTAATAGAAAATACATTGAAAGAATTCCAGGCTCCCTTTACTTGGCCAGAAATAATTCCAACCATGGCTAGAAAACTAGATAGGGCAATTGAAAGCAGGGGACTTTTTATAATAAGGCCTAGAGATGCACCTAGGATAGCAAAAAATCCTAGTTTCAATAAGTCCATTAAAAGACTTAGGCCTAAAAATTTCCAAAGTTCAATTTGATAAAGGTCTGATAGATAATAGTATTCTTGGCTATTGCTAGGCAGTGGATATAAGTCAGATAGGCCCAGACTCATAGCTGATGCCCCTATATTTTCATAAGTTGAAAAAGACTTTAGTCCATCTTTAAAAATATACATAGGATTTTTTAAACCAGCAAATCCATTTTCTATTCCCATAAATAAAATAGCAATAAGATCAGATGCAAAGACAACTATTAAAAGCATAATAAAGGAAAGTATTACATAATTTCTAAAGGCAAAAGACCTCTTGCCCTTTTTGCTAGCCAAAAGATTAAAGGTCCTCTCCTGCCTAGAAAGATTCACAATATAAGTAGAAAAAATTATTAAGCAAGGGAAAAATACCTTTCCCTTAATAGAATTTTTAGAATAAATCTCTGCCAAATAAGTCCATGGAGACTCAGTAAAAAAATCTATTTCTCGATAGCCCTTTTCATTTAAATCAAACCTGTGGTCAAGATCCATAGCACAAGACTTATAAACAGGATAGGCATAGGACTTGTTTTCAGCATAATTTAAGTAAGTCATCCCATATTCTTCTAACAAGTCTAAGTCAAAGTCGTACAAGTCTATATTCGCAAGGTCCAAGTAGCTGTCCCCATATCTTTCCCTAAGACTTTCAGCTCCAACTCCCCTGTCCATAGAAATATTCATCTCAGCCATTAAATAAAGGTCCTTGTAGGCATCAATGTCTACCTTGTGGTCTTTATAAGAATCTAAGTAAAAATTCCCCAGCTTATACCTCCTGTCCACAGTCCACTTTAAGTACTTTAAATAATTTTCCTGATAGGGATCAGTTAGGTCCAAAAACTTTTCTTCATAGGCTAAATTTTTATAGGCCTGGACATAATAATCTTGATAAGACAAATAAGCCCCTTCATTAGGCAGATTTACCCTTTGATAAATCTTATAAATAGCTGTAAAAGAAAGAGTAAAACTTAGGACCAACAATAAAAAAGTAATTTTGTTTTTAAAAAGTGCCTTAATTTGATAGACCAATTTATACCTCCTTAGTAAAATGATTTTTTGAAATTGGAGTTTT
>CAYFUN010000018.1:23919-26233 GCA_964346535.1 uncultured Peptoniphilaceae bacterium | reverse complement strand
ATAGAATATAGTATTTTGAATGGTTTGGGATATATTGGACGTTTGGAAAAGAAGAATGGGAATAAAAGATAGTTTGTTATTAAACCGTAAGCTACATGCTTGCGGTTTTTTGTTTTAAAATTGATGGTTAATTGCCAATGTGTAAATAAATGTCTCAATGCTATAATAATTTTATACATAGATATGTTTTCGCTGTTTAAATTTTTGCTAACCAAGGAGGTTTTTATGAATTGGATAAATGCATTTGAGATTATTTGTTATATCATTGTGGCTATATTTTTAGTTGATGTCATTAAGAAAAAGTCTTGGAAGGAGTTTTATCTTTTTGTTTCTGCGGCTATTGCTGGTTTTGCTTTGGAGCTTTTGGCTGTAGCTTTAACTGATATTTACCACTACTCTAACCTTTACTATATTATGGTTGGATCTCAGCCTTATCAATTTCCGTTTTTTGGTGGCCTTATGTGGGGAGCTGTTGCTGTGCTTTCTTTAAGGCTGGCTAGAAAGCTTGCTTTAGGTGATTTTAAAACTGCTCTCTTATCTGGATTTTTTGTTGTTTCAATGGACTTGCTTTTAGATGTGGCAGCTATTCGCCTATCTGGTGGTTTTTGGGTTTGGGATGGTGTTGATATTAATCTTGCCATTAACCAGCACACTTTTATGTCTGTAATTTGGGTGAATTTTTTAGGCTATATGTTTGAAACTCCTTCTCTAATTTATTATTCTAAAAAGTATTGGAAGTCAGCACAAGCTTCAATAGCAAAAAATATTTTTGCGGCAATTATTATTGGCGTCTTAAGTGTCTTAACTGTTGGTGCTTTAAGTTTTGTTTCCTTAAAACTAAATGCCCTTACTGATGATTATTTTGCCTTTGTCGCCTTTGTTCTTCTATGGATTTATATTTTTTCTTTTTTAATTAAAGAGTTGATTAAGAAAAGAGGAAATATTTCTTTTAAACTTACAGACCCAGCTTTATTTATTTTCTGGCTGGCTATATATTTGTATTGTCTAGTTGCCTTGGTTTCTTTAAATATTTTTAAGGCTAGACCACTTTATGGAGTCTTGGCAGGATTTTTATTTGTTCTAACTATAGGACTTAGTTTTGCTGAGTTTGAAGAAGAATAATTTTTTGGAGGTATTATTATGTGGTTATTTTTTGGACTTGGAGCAATTGTTTTTGCTTTTTTAAATCTTTATAGTTTTTATAAAAACAGAGATTCTTCTCTATATAGGTTTGTTTCTATGGCTCTTACCTGTCTAACCCTGCTTGCTTTTTATAGGGATGCTGCCCAAAGAGTTGTGAGTGAAGACTGGGCTGGACTTATGGATATTTTACCAACTATGGCTACTGCCCTTTTGTTTTTAACTTTAGCTTCAATTGTAATTAATGAGATAACTTTATTTAAAGGCAGAAAGTAAAGTGTAAGAAAATATTTTGAGGTGAATTAATGAAAAGATTTGATGTTCAAATGATTGATTGGTCCGTTGATCAAAGTTGGTGGATTGATTTAATTAAGCATTTTATTTCTCTAGGCGATAGTTTTGAAATTATCTGCTGGAAAGATGAACTTGAAGAAATTTCTATTGCTAAAAAATTTGGAAGTCTTGTCCCTAATAAGTATGGTAAAAATGAAGTTGCTATCTCTGGTCTTGTCTCTGAAGATTTTTTCCAAGCAATTTTTGATTCTTCTAATCTTGATAAGGAAATTTATAATAAGATGACCAGGTTTTTTACTATAAATTTTAAAAATAATAGATGTATGCTTTCTAGTGCCCACTATGGAACTGAAATTTATATAGATATTTACAGAGAAAAAGAAGTTTTGTTTTTTACAAATCTTATGGAAGACTATAAGGACTACTTCTCTTTTGGAGAAGTTTAATTTTTTCCTTGCTTTATTGTCCTTTTAGGTATAGAATTTTATACGATTAACAGGGGAGCTTGTTTTACAGGCTGAGAGGAAGTTTTTAACTTCGACCCTTATACCTGATGTGGATAATGCCGCCGTAGGAATTATATTTTTGTATTTTTACAGGTCTATGCCACTTTGGTATTAGCCCTGTTTTTTTATTACTTTTAAGAAGGGAGGAAATTGTCTAGCTGAGTGGGAGCGCCCTTGGTTTAGTATATCAGCGATGGGAAGCCGTGTTCCGGCGTGAGAGGATACCATAAAGTATCGACCGCAAGTAAAAATATCTCTTAGAGATTTTATTGAAACGTTGCTGATTTTGACTTTTCCAACTATTTTTAAAAGGAGGATTATAATGAATAAAAATAATACAAAAAAGTTAGCTCTGGCATCAATGCTTTGTGCCT
>CAYFUN010000018.1:0-23819 GCA_964346535.1 uncultured Peptoniphilaceae bacterium | reverse complement strand
ATAATGAATAAAAATAATACAAAAAAGTTAGCTCTGGCATCAATGCTTTGTGCCTAGGATCTTTAATGGCCTTCCCTTGTGGAATGTTTGGCGCCTTAGTTTGTGGCCTGATTTATAAAAAAACTAAAAGCCTTATTCCAACTGTTATAGGAGAAGTTTTTGGAACTGGAATTTTAGGAGGCCTTGCTGCCTACCCTGTTGCCATTTTGTTTATGGGCAAGTCTACAGGCGATATTGCCTTTTATGTATATATTGTTCCATTTTTAATTTCAACTGCCTTTGGTGCAGTTTTTGCTGGCCTAATTCTCTATTCTTTAGAAAAATCTAATATGCTAGCAAATTTACAAAAGTCACTTTCTTTTTAGGAGGCCTTAATGTTTGGGGAATTTTTAGAAAATGTAAAAATAAAAAAACCTATAATCCACAATCTCACAAATTTTGTCACAGCAAATGACTGTGCAAATATTTTGTTGGCAGCTGGAGCCTCTCCTATTATGGCCAACGAGTACAAGGAAATGGCTGATATTACAAGATTAGCCCATGGTTTAAATATTAATTTAGGGACTATTAACGATAGCCTTGTTCCTTCTATGCTTTTAGCAGGAGAACTTTCTAATGACTTATCCCATCCAGTGGTTTTAGACCTTGTTGGAATTGGTGCCTCTGCTTATAGATTTGAAGTTTGTAAAAAGTTAATAGAAGAAATAAAGTTTTCTGTTATTAAAGGGAATATTTCAGAAATAAAAACTTTAATATTAGAAGAATCGTTGTCAAATGGCGTCGATGCAAGAGAGAGTGACCAAGTTAATGAAAGTTCTATCTTAGCTAACTTAGAAGCTATAAAGTCTTATGCAAGGAAGCTACAAAGTATTCTTGTAATCACAGGTCCTGTTGACCTAGTTACCAATGGAGACCAAAGCATTTTAATTGAAAACGGCCATCCCATAATGGCTGATATTACTGGCAGCGGATGTATGCTTTCAGCCTTAATTGCAGCCTATATCTCCTCAAACAAAGATGAGATCTTTCAAGCTACATCAGCAGCTGTTTCTGCCTTTGGCCTAGCTGAGGAAATTGCCTTTGCTAGACTTAAAGGCCTAGACGGAAGCGGAAGCTTTCGAACTTATTTAATTGATGGAATTTATAATATGAGACCAGAAGATTTAAATAAAAATTCTAAATACAGAGAAATATAAAAAATATCCAGGATAGTTAGGTCCTGGATATTTTTAATCATATTTTTTAAACTTCTCTAACAAATACAAATTTAAATTCTTCTGACAAGTCCGCCCTATACTTATATGAATTTAAATTAAAATTTTTTATCTCTTCAATGTCTTCAATTTTTTCTCTGGCCAAGTATTGAACCATTAAGCCTCTGGCCTTTTTTGATATTGTAGAATGGCTTTTTAATTTTCCATCTTTGGATTCATAAAATTCAAAGTCGTAAAAAATAAATTTTTTTCTATCTATTAAAGATGAAAATTCATTTGAAGCTAGGTTTAATATAATCTCGCCTTCTTCAAAACTAATGTTATAGGCTTCTTTCCATAAATTTTTTAGGTTCTTGCCGCCTACTTTAAGAGGCGTATTAAAGTCTAGTCTGTAGGGTTTAATATATGTGTCTGGGCTTATTGGGCCGTAAAAAGCTGAAAGAATTATTAAGTGGTGGTTTAAATATTCTATTGCTTCTTCATCTAAATCTTCTTTGTTTAAATACTTATAGGCCAAGCCCTTGTACATATCTAAAGCTTTAAAGCTAAGATCCTTTTCAAAATTTTCTATATAGGATTTTATTTCTTCTAAGACCTTGTCGCTTACTTTATAAAGTTTTTTTAATTCTGTATCGTCTAGGGACTTTAGGCTAGTGATAATTTCCTCTGTATTTTTCGAATAAGCATTTGAAGTTTTTTCTCCACGACTAAAGTCCATTTCTTTACTTGGTGCAAATATTATTTTCATTTTTACCTCCGTATTTATTATAGCAAATATTTTTATTTTCTCTTGTGTTTTTAATGCTTTTGGTTTAAAATAAACATATGTTATAAATAAGACATTTGTTAGTTGAGTGTAAGGAGGTTGTTAGTTGAACAAAAATGAAAAGGCAGTTTTGGATCTGATTAAAGCTGATCCCTACATTAGTCAAAAAGAACTTGGGGACAAACTTAATTTAACTAGGTCGACTATTGCCAGTATAATTTCTAGCCTAAATAAGAAAAATATTATTAGAGGCCGAGGTTATATTTTAAGCGACCTTAACTCTGGCGTTTTTTGTATAGGCGGAATGAATGTAGACAGAAAATATTATTTTAAAGACGACCTTGTCTTTGAAACTTCTAATCCAACTAGATCTGAGGCCTTTGTTGGTGGTGTTGGTAGAAATGTTTGTGAAAACCTAGGTAGACTAGGCTTTGTTCCTTATATTTTAAGTGTAGCAGCTAATGACTTCGACTTTGATTTAATAAAAAATCAGTCTGGATCTTATGTTAATTTTGACTATGTGACCACCTTTGCCAATGCAAAAACTGGAACCTATTCTGCCCTTTTAGATAAAAATGGCGATTTGATTTTGGCTCTTGCTGATATGGATATTTATGACCACATGACTTTAGAGTGGATTAGGTCTTATGAAGAAGTTTTAAAAAATGCTGAGCTTATTATTTTAGATTTAAATACTCCTAAGGATGTTGTAAGTTGGTTACTAGAATTTTCAAGGACCAATGAAATTGACTTAGTTGTAATCACTGTTTCTAGTCCAAAGATGGAAAGACTGCCAGAAAATTTAAAAGGCCTTAGCTTTTTAATTACAAATGAGGATGAGTCAGCTGCATATTTTTCTGAAGAAATAAAGTCAGAGGAAGATTTTTTACACTTAGGCGACAAATGGATTGCCAGAGGCCTGGACAATGTTATTGTAACTAGGTCTACTAAATCTTGTCTCTATCAAAACAAGGATGGAGAGAAAATGTTATTTAAGCCTCCTCTTGCTGACAAGGTCTTAGATGTTACTGGTGCTGGAGATTCTTTTTCTGCTGGAATAATCTACGGACTTTTAATGGACTATGATATGAAAAAGACAATTGAGCTGGCCTTGACTAATGCCTATGAAACAGTTCAGGTGCCTGAGACAGTTAGAAAGAATTTGACAGATAAAGTGTTAGAAGAAGAAAGAAAAAATTTAATTGAGAAAGGATTGTTATGATGAATTTAGAAAACCTACTTGTTTATAGTAAAGAAGTTAAAGAAGCCAAAGAAAAAAACCTGCCTATAGTTGCCTTAGAGTCTACTATTATTTCTCACGGCATGCCATATCCACAAAATGTTGAAATGGCCAAGGCTACTGAAAAAATAATTAGAGACAAGGGGGCAGTTCCTGCGACTATTGCTATTATGCATGGAAAAATTAAAATTGGTTTAGAGGAAGAAGACCTACAACTTTTAGCTACAGCTGAAGGTGTTAGAAAAGTTTCTAGAAGAGACCTAGCTGAAGTTCTTGCCAAGGACCAACTTGGTGCAACTACTGTTGCTACTACAATGATTGCTGCCCACTTAGCTGGAATTAAAGTTTTTGTTACTGGCGGAATTGGTGGAGTTCACAGGGGCTTTGAAGATTCTATGGACGTATCAGCCGACCTTGAAGAACTAGCTCAAACTCCAGTTGCAGTTGTCTGTGCAGGAGCTAAGGCAATTTTAGATATTCCAAGAACTCTTGAATACCTAGAAACAAAAGGAGTTCCAGTAATTGGTTATAAGACTAGCTACATGCCTGCCTTCTACTCTTCCCTATCTGACCACGAGTTAGTAACTAGAGATGACAATGTAGAAGACATAGCCAAAAGAATTTATTATTCAAAACTTTTAGGCCTTAAGGGTGGCTTTGTTGTAGCAAATCCAATTCCAAAAGACGACGAAATTCCTCACGAAGAAATTGATAGAATTATTAACCAAGCTTTAAAGGAAGAAAAAGCTGCAGGAATAAAAGGCAAAGACTCTACTCCATTTTTACTAGCAAAGATAGTTGAACTAACTGGAGGCAAAAGCTTAGATGCAAATATTAAATTAGTATTTAATAACGCAAAGCTTGGAGCAGACCTTGCCCTTGCCTATAACAAATTAGATAAATAATTTTTCTCCCTAGGATCTATTTAGATTTTAAGGCTTTTTATTTTCAATTTAATATTTGTGTGAAATCTACTTAAAAATTTTTCTTATAAAAGGCTGATAGATTGTCTTTATGTTATAATTATGACAGAATTTTATTTTAAGGAAGAATCATGGAAAAGGTATTAATAATCTACAACCCAGTTGCTGGCAGCGAAAAGGGTGAAGAGATAAATTTTTTGTTGAGAAAAAAATTAGTTGAATATTTTGATTATATTAAGTCGATGAAAACTGAAGGTCCAGATGATGCCTACCTCTTTGCAAAAAAAGCTTGTGAGGAGGATTACCATTCTATCTTTGTTGTAGGTGGAGATGGAACAATAAATCAAGTTACTAAAGCCCTAATGGAAGCTGATTCTGACAAGAGACCAATTCTTGGAGTATTTCCTGGTGGAACCTTTAATGGTGTCTCTAGAATTTTAGGCTATCCCCAAAATATAAAAATGGCAATTAGAAGATTAAAGATCGATAAGACTATTAAAATGGACGTTGGAAGGTTTAATGATAATTGCTTCAATATGATTTTTTCCATTGGAGATATTCCAGAATCAATTCACAATGTTACTCCTGAAGCAAAGTCAGTTTTCTCAGGTTGGGCCTATGCCTATAATATTGCTAGAGACGCAATAAAAAACAACCACTACTTTATGGAAGTGGATGTTGACGGAGAAAAATTAGTTGGCGACTTTAGCCACTTAATTGTAATGTTGTCTTCGGCTATATATGGCACGCCCTTAATTAATGATATAGAAAAAAATGATGGCTTTCTCCATCTCTTTTTAGTAAAAGAGTCTACTCTCTTTGACAAGATGTCAATTTTACCTGATGTTATTTCTGGCAAGGTAAAAAACAATGAATACATTAAATACTATAAGTGTAAAAATGTTTCAATTGTTTCTATGGATACAATTATTGAAACTGATATTGATGGAGAAAAATCTGACCCCCTTCCTGCAAGTATAAGTATTGCTGAAAAAGCTATAGAAATGTATTGTTTAAACTAAGGTCTTTTAAAGGCCTTTTTTATTTGAACTTGAACAAAAAATTCTTCTTCACTTATAATAATTTCAAATTCACTTAGGTCGAGGGAGAAATTTAAAAGAGAGCTGTTTAGGTCGATGACTCTTAAAAAATGTATGGTCCCAAGCTTGAAATTTTCTTTTAGTGAATGTCTAATTAAAATATTTTTCACTTCTGTTAGTTGAAATCTATTTATAGAAAATTTTTCTAGACCATCAAAGACTAGGTTTACTACCCTTGAATCTAGATTAATAATTAAGTCTTCGTCATCTTTCGAAGAATTTAATACTTTTATTGGAAAGTCACTTTTTATTTTCAAATAATTCTTTTCAAAAATTTTCATTGGTCATCCCTTCTATAAATTATAATATGTAAAAAGCAGGCTTAAAAACCTGCTTTTTTATAAGTTTAATTTTTCTATTTCAATGTCTAAGTCTACTGTCTATTTTCATTTAGTTTTTTTAGTAAAAAGACTAGTAAGACTATAACTACTACTCCTACTAGGACTCCAAAAATATATCCCAATACTTTAAAAGCCATTTTTATTATCCATACAGATAGGACTATAGAAATAATTAGTGATATTATTTTTCCAACTGTATTCATAAATCCTCCTTTATTTGTTTGTATAATTTGGAGATTCTCTGGTTATTGTTATATCGTGTGGATGGTTTTCTTTTAACGTTGCATTTGTAATTCTTATAAAGGTGGCTTTTTCGTGTAGGTCTGGAATGTCTTTTGCGCCTACATAGCCCATACCTGATTTTAATCCACCCATAAGTTGGTAGATTACATCTTCTGCCTTGCCCTTATAAATTACTCTACCTTCTACACCTTCTGGTACATATTTTTTGTTTTTGTCTTGGAAGTATCTGTCAGAAGATCCAGAGTCCATAGCTCCTAGTGAGCCCATGCCCCTATAAGTTTTATATCTTCTGCCTTCAACAATTATATCTTCACCTGGTGCTTCTTCAGTTCCTGCTAAAAGTGAACCAACCATTACTACATTTGCACCTGCACCTAGGGCCTTAGTTAAGTCGCCTGAATATTTTATACCACCATCAGCAATAATTGGAATATCATATTCCTTGGCAACTTTTGCACATTCAATTACTGCAGTTAATTGTGGTGAACCAATACCTGTGACTACTCTTGTCGTACAAATAGATCCAGGTCCAATACCAACCTTGACACAGTCTGCCCCTGCTTCAATTAGTGCCTTTGTAGCAGCTCCAGTTGCAACATTACCAGCTATAAGTTGGATGTCAGGGAAATGGTCTTTTAACATCTTTACGTGGTTAATTACGTTTTGTGAATGACCGTGAGCTGTATCAATAACTAAAACGTCAACTTTAGCATCGATAAGAGCCTGTACCCTGTCTAAAATATCTGCTGTTACACCAATGGCAGCACCTACTAAAAGTCTACCGCTAGAGTCTCTGGCAGAGTTTGGATATTCTTTTGATTTAGAAATATCTTTTATAGTAATCAGACCTTTAAGCATATAATTTTCATCTACTAAAGGAAGTTTTTCAATTTTATGGGCCTTCATTTTTTCTAAGGCTTGATCCATTGTAATATCAACACTACCAGTAATTAAATTTTCCTTGGTCATTACTTGGTCAATTTTTTTACTAAAGTCAGTTTCAAATCTAATGTCTCTGTTAGTTAAAATTCCTTCTAACTTCATATTTCCATCTACAATTGGAACACCAGAGATTTTAAAGTGACCCATTAGCTTGTCTGCATCTAATAGGCTGTCATCTTTGTGTAGGTAAAATGGATCTGTAATAACTCCATGTTCTGATCTTTTTACTCTATCAACTTGTCTGGCTTGTTCTTCAATAGACATATTCTTGTGAATAATTCCAATTCCACCTTGTCTGGCAATTGATATGGCCATTTCACTTTCAGTTACTGTGTCCATTCCTGCTGCCATTAGTGGAATGTTTAATTGGATTTTCTTTGTTAAATAGGTTTTTAAATTAGCGTCCCTTGGCATAACATCTGATGGTCCAGGTAAAAGTAATACGTCATCAAATGTTAGTCCCTCTCCTACAAATTTCATTGATTACCTCCAAAAAATCTTAATACTACTATTTTATTCCCAATTTTATCTTTTATCAAGGCCTTGTTTGTATTTATTCCCTATGGATTTTGACTTGCAGGTGAATTAGTGTCAGCCTCTGGTGCTTGTCCTCCTGTTTCTCCTTCTTCCCTAGCCTGCTTATTTGTAATTCTAAGCATAAGGCTAGTTGGGTCAAGGCTTTTTATATTAATTCCATCTAAAGTGTTAGCTTGGATTTCAACTAAATGGTCACCAACTTCAATGTCTGTAACATCAAAGGATAGACTAATATTAGTGTCTAAAAGATTCTTTAAGTCTTCTTCTGTGCCAAGTAGATTTACAGTAACTTCTTTTTGGTCAGATACTATTTCATAGTTTAGATTTAAATTTTTTCCTACAAAGCTTATTTGGTCTACAGGAATTTTTCTACTTTCTTCTTTGTTTATAATGTGGTCATAAGAAAGTTTAACTTCTACATCTTCATGAAGACT
The DNA here is from genome assembly GCA_964346535.1 of uncultured Peptoniphilaceae bacterium. GTDB lineage: Bacteria > Bacillota > Clostridia > Tissierellales > Peptoniphilaceae > Neofamilia. The sequence goes on along the minus strand of CAYFUN010000018.1, from coordinate 16,079 downwards.
TATGCCCTCTGGAAGTTTTAATTTTACCTTGTAGTTAGGGTCTTCAACTAAGTTTGAAATATTTATGCTTTCACTTTCAATTCCTCTAATCTTGTCAACATTAGCTGATGATCCGCGAATTACTATATTTTCAGGAATAGCTTTTAGATTTTCTAATCTTTCGTTAGGTTTTAAGGCTCCATAGGTCTTAAGCTTTATTGGAACAGACTTAATCTTGTATATAGGAACTTCAAGTTCAGCGCTGGTGACATTGGCCTTAATATTATTTAGCTCTATGTCGTTTTTATCTAAAAATACGAGTTTTGACTTAATCATAAATGACTCTGTCTTGTTAGAAACATCTGCATAGGCTACAACCCTATCGATTTGTGCCAAGTCAGAAGATGGTCCAGTTACCCTTACAAAAGAATTTAAGGCCCTTGTCTCTCCTAGGGTGTAAGATTCTGGAAGCTCGCCTAATATTTCTATGTCGATTTTTTTATTTTCGCTAATAATTTGGTCTAGCTTTACTAAAATTGTAGCTGGGTCTACATTTACAATTCTAATATTTCCAGTTTGCCCTTGGAGGGAGTAATCTACTGGAACCTTATTTTCTCCAGCTTTTAATCCTTGCAAGTCAATTGAAGCCTTTAGGTTATGGCTGTCAATTGAATTTAGGTCAGATTTATTTCCTCTAATTGAAATATTTACCTTTGGGTTTTTTGGAGAAATTATTGATAGACCTTCTTTATTTAAATAACTTTCTCCTTCAAAGGCTACATCAATGCCCCTGTAGGGAATTTCTATTTCAGGATTTTCAACTCCAATTACCCATGACCATAAAAATATAGCCATAACAACTGATATACTTATTTTTTTAATTTTATTCTTGTTTATCTTGGCCTTTAGATCCATTTGCATTTCTCCATAAGTTCATAAAGTTACTTGGTTCTTTTTTTTCTGGTAGGTATATGCCCTCTAAAATTGTCCTTAGAGTTTCTATATCTAGGTACCTTGAAAGCTGGGCATTTTCTGTTATTGAAATTACTCCCGTCTCTTCAGAAACAACAATTGAAAGAGCATCTGACTTTTCTGAAATACCCAAGGATGCCCTATGTCTTGTTCCTAACTCTTTACTAATAGTCATATTTTCTGAAAGAGGCAAGAAACAAGCTGCTGCAAGTACTTGATTTTTTCTAATTATTACTGCCCCATCGTGAAGTGGAGTGTTAGGTATAAAGATATTAATTAAAAGCTCAGGTGAGACAATGCCATTAATTTCAGTTCCTGTTTCTATTAGGTCTCTAAGGCCGACAGTTCTTTCAATTACTATTATTGCCCCAATTTTTTGCCTAGACAAAGATGCAACTGCAGATATAATTGCTTCAATTGTCTTCGTCGCCTCAGAAGTTTGGGCATCAGCTATATTTTTTGGAAAGATCCTAGACCTGCCTAGGTATTCAAGACCCCTCCTTAGTTCAGGCTGAAAAACTACAATTATTGCAAAGGCTCCAACTGTTAAAATATTTGACAGTAAGTAGTTAACTGTAAATAGCTGTAGCCATTCACTTAATTTAGTTAGGACTAGTAAAAGTCCGATTCCCTTTATTAATTGTTCTGCCCTAGTTTCCTTTAAGAAATCTAGGCACCTATATATAAAAAAGCTAATTACTAATATATCTATTATATCTTGCACCCTAACTTGGGATATAGCTTTCATTAAGCCTGTCATAACCTGCCTCCATCACTTGTTTAAAATATTATCTACCTTTGTTTTTGCATCTAACAATTTATTTCTTAAAACTTCATTTACTTCTAATCCTTGGACCTGGCCGTTAAGAGCTTGATCTATAGGAATAATTTCATAATACCACTTGTCTGTAAAATATCTGTTAACCCAAGTTGGGATTAATTCGAAATCCTTTAGGACAACCTCGTCTGTTTGTAAATTCTTCTCCAATTTAAAGCGGACGAAAAGTCCTTCTTCAGTATTTTGGCTAGGGAGAAATTCTTCTCTCTGGTTGGATAAAAAATTCCCCATAGAATAAACAATGAACTTGCCATTGTCAAATTTTTCCACTGGCATAACTACATGAGGGTGAGACCCTAAAATGTAATCAACGCCAAGATCTAAAATGTTATGGCCAAGATTTTTTAAATCGTCGTAAAGGTCTGTCCTGTACTCAACTCCCCAGTGGACAAATAAAATAATTTTGTCAGCTCCTTGGTCCTTTAAATGCTTCACATCTTCAGCCATCTTGTCTAGGTTTATTATGTTAACAAGAAAGTCTTCCTCTGCTGTAAAACCATTTAGCCCATAGCTATAGCACATAAGACCAACTTTTAGCCCATCAAAGTCATAAAGCCTAGTCCTATCATCTTCAGCACTTGCATTGGTTCCCATATAGTCTAAGCCAGCTTCTTTTATGTGAGCTATTGTATCTAAAACTCCTTGTCTTCCTTGGTCATAGGAATGGTTGTTGGCCGTTGATAGTAAATTAAAGCCTCCTGCTTTAATGCCATAAATTATTGGATAAGGAGCATTAAAAGTTGGAAAACCTTGGGGCTCTCTATCATCTCTTACTACCGTTTCTAAATTTGCCATTTTTAAATCTGCACCAGCGTTTAAGTCTTTTACATATTTAAATGGATTAGAAAAATCATATCCTTGGCCTTCAATGTAGTGGGCCCTTATTATAGGCATGTGAGTCATAATGTCGCCAGCAGCAGTTATAGTTATTTCTTTAAAAGTTGGAAAGTCTTCTTTAATTTCTTCAACTTCTTTGTCATTTTCTTTTTCAGTAGAGTTTTCTTCTAAATTTTTTTCTAAGTCTTTTTCAACCTTGTTATTGACATCAGTAATATCTGTCGAGAAATTTTTATAGGTCAAATAAGAAAAGCCTAGATATAAACCAAGTAAAAGTAAAATTACTAGCAAAATTATTTTTATTTTATTTAGCATGGTCTCTACCTATAGTCATATAATGGCTAATAAATAAAACTAGGCCTAAGGCTAAAAAAATATCTCCTAAGGATATAACTTTAGGAAGGAAATATTTTATAGGAATGGTGTCACACAAGGCCTTAAATCTAGTAGATTCATTTATTAAAGAATGGGTCAAGAATTTGTCTTGCATTAATAAGTCTATTTGACTAGTCTTATTAAGACTTATAAGGGCTTCTTTTGAAATTGGCATTTTGCCACTATTGGCTATCATTGGCAAATAATTTAGGACAAAGCCTGCCTCAACTATTCTCAAGTGTTTTAGATTTTTATTGATTTCTAAAATAAAAATAATAAAAAGATATAGCAATAAATTAAAGTAAGGATAATAGGAAAAAAGTTTTGCTGAAAAGTCACTAGTTGACTTGACAATAAAAAATCTTAGGATTAAATCAAAAATGAAAACTCCAAGTAAAGGCTTAAGCGCCTTAAATTTTAAATCTTCTAAGTTTGAAATTTTTCCAGACCTAAGTCTTCCTATTAAAATTCCTAAAATAATTGCTTCTATAACCAATTCTTCACCTCTTTATAATTTTAACACAAATTAAATTTATTATAAAGTTACTTATTTAAGTTGATAAATAGGAAGTCTTATTTTTTAAAATTATGTACAAAAAAACCAAGAATCTCTTCTTGGTTTTCTTAGTAAATTTATTTTTTTATTAGTCTGCGCTATATGGTAAAAGTGCAACTTGTCTTGCTCTTTTTATAGCAGTAGTTACTTCTCTTTGGTGCTTAGCACAAGTTCCTGTAACTCTTCTTGGTAAAATCTTACCTCTGTCAGAAACTAATTTTTTTAATTGATCAACGTTTTTGTAATCAATTACATTGTTTTTATCTTTACAAAAAGCACAGACCCTTCTTCTAGGTCTAAATCTTCTTCCCATTTTATCCTCCTATACCTTAAAATGGAATATCTTCGTTATCTATAGTATAGAAACCTTCTATATCAGACATATCATCTGAAGAATTAGAGTTATCATAATTATTGTCTAAGTTATCATAACTGTCATTTCTAGAAGATCTGTTAGAGCCGTCTCCCCATTCTAAGAATTGAACATTTTCAGCTACAACTTCAGTAGTATAAACTCTTCTGCCTTCTTTTTCATAAGAACCAGTTTGAATTCTACCACTTACTGCTGTAAGTCTTCCCTTAGCTAGGTAATTTGAACAAGTTTCTGCAAGTTTGCCCCAAACTACTATATTTATAAAATCAGCTGTTGGCTGATTTCTAGATTCCATTTCTAACTTCTTTTCTTTAGATAATTGCTTATCTACAGCCAAAGTGAACCTTGCAACTGCTGTGTTTGAGCCTGTTGTTAGGTATCTTAACTCTGGGTCTCTCGTTAATCTTCCAATTAGAACTACTTTATTCATATCATTCTCCTAATTCTACTTATCAAGATTAATTGTCATTTGTCTAATAATAGATTCTGAAATTCTAGCTATTCTGTTAAACTCTTTTTCTGTTTCAGGTTCAGCTTGGAATTTGAATAGAGTATAGTATCCGTGGTTGTGATATTGAATTGGGTAAGCAAATTTTTTATCTCCCCAGTGTTCAACTTCTTCAACTTTTCCATTTGCTTCGATGATGTTAGTTAGTCTATCAATTGTAGCTTGTCTAACCTCTTCTTCAACATCTGGATAAAAAATTACTATAGCTTCATAATTTTTCATACATGTCACCTCCTTGTGGTCTTGTGGCCCTTAACGGGCAAGGAATGTTTTTCCAAAGTGAAATTATAACAAAGTTTTGCAAGAAATGCAAGTTCTTTTTAGTTGATTATAATTCACATAAGTTCTACTCTATTATACAATAAAAAAGAAAAATTCTAAAGCATGAAAAAGACGACCTAAAATAAATTAAGTCGTCTCAAAGTTTATTTTTTATTAATACATTCCTGGTCCAGGTCCCATTGGCATTTGTGGTTCGTCTTCTTTGATATCAACAACTGCTGCTTCTGTTGTTAAAATCATAGCTGCAACTGATGCTGAGTTTTGAATAGCAGACCTAGTTACCTTAGCTGGATCTACAATTCCTGCCTTGATCATTTCTACATATTCGCCGTTTAAAGCGTCGTAGCCAATTCCATCTTTTTCGTCTTTAACGTGGGCAACAACTACAGAGCCTTCTACACCAGCATTTTCTGCAATTTGTTTTACTGGTTCTTCTAGGGCCTTGGCTATAATCATAGCTCCTGTCTTCTTGTCTCCTGTTAAGCCTTCTAAATATTTATTTACAGCAGCGATAGAGTCAATTAATACAGTTCCTCCACCTGCTACCATGCCTTCTGCAACTCCTGCTCTTGTTGCTGCTAGGGCATCTTCTATTCTAAGTTTCTTTTCTTTAAGTTCAACTTCAGTGGCTGCACCAACTTCTATTACTGCAACTCCACCAGAAAGTTTAGCTAGTCTTTCTTGAAGTTTTTCCTTGTCAAAGTCTGAGTCAGAATTTTCTATTTGGCCTTTAATTTGTTTGATTCTTGCGTCTAAGTTTTCTTTCGCTCCGCCGCCATCAACTATTACAGTAGAATCTTTGTCGATTTTTATAGATTCAGCTGATCCTAACATATCTATGCTAGCTTCTTTAATATCATTGCCAAGTTTTTCTGAAATAACTGTTGCGCCAGTTAGAATTGCAATGTCTTCAAGTAGGTCTTGTCTTCTGTCTCCAAAGCCTGGAGCCTTAACTGCTACAACATTAAAGGTTCCTCTTAGTTTGTTAAGAACTAAAGTAGCCATTGCTTCACCTTCAATATCGTCAGCAATAATTAATAGTGGTCTGCCTTCTTGAACAATTGCTTCTAGAAGTCCAATTATATCTTGGATACTTGTTATCTTCTTGTCTGTAATTAAAACATAAGGTCTGTCTAATTCTGCAATCATCTTTTCAGAATCAGTTACCATATATGGAGAAATATATCCTCTATCAAATTGCATACCTTCAACTGTCTTTAAAGTTGTGCCAGTTGATTTTGATTCTTCAACAGTAATAACTCCATCTCTGCCAACTTTTTCCATTGCTTCAGAAATTAGCTCACCAATTTTTACATCTCCAGCTGAAATTGCTGCAATTTGAGAAATTGATTCTTTAGATTCAATTGGATGAGAGAATCTTCTAATTTCATCAACAACAACTTCTACTGCCCCGTTGATTCCTTCCTTTAATTGAATTGGGTTTGCTCCAGCTGCAATATTTTTTAAGCCTTCTCTAATTATAGCTTGGGCAAGTAAGGTAGCTGTAGTAGTTCCATCACCTGCTACATCGTTAGTTTTTGTAGCAACTTCTTTAACTAGTTGGGCTCCCATGTTTTCAAATCTATCTTCAAATTCTATTTCTCTAGCTATGGTTACACCATCGTTAGTAATAAGTGGTGCTCCAAATTGCTTGTCTAATACAACATTTCTTCCCTTTGGTCCAAGGGTTATTTTTACAGTATTTGCTAGTTGGTTAATGCCTTTTTCCATTGACTTTCTAGCATCTTCTTTGAATTTTATTTCTTTAGCCATAAAATTTCCTCCTATTCAATAACTGCATATAAGTCATCTAGCTTGCAGATAATATATTCTTCGTCATCAACTTTAACTGTGTCAAGGCCAAACTTACTATATAAAACCTTGTCTCCAACTTTTATTTGGTCTTTTTTCTTTTCGTCATTTAAGATGTCAGGACCTATAGCTAAAACTTCAGCTATAAAAGCGTCACCTTTAGCTGAGTCTGGTAGGATTATTCCACCAGTAGATTTTTTTTCGACTTCAACTTTCTTTATTATAATTTTATTAGCAATTGGCTTTAGGTTCATTATTTTCATCCTTTCTAAAATTGTTTTATGTTAGCAGTCTTTAGTGTTGAGTGCTAATCCGTACAAGCTATATATTACCAGTATTTAATTTTTTAAACACTTATTTTTAAAATTCTTACTTTTCAACTCCTATTGCATTTTCCCTGCCATAGTAAAATAAATATTGTTGGGCAAGTCCTGCATAGGGGCCGAACTTTTCTCGAGAAAGCATACCTAGTTTATTTTTATTTACATCTTCTTTAAAGTAAAGAAACTCCATAACTCTCTTTATCCAAACATCAACTGGAAAAGAATCTTTTTTATTGTAGGCAAATAAAGTTATACAGTCTGCAATTTTTGGTCCAATTCCAGGCAAGGCTATCAAAACATTTTTTATGTCTTCCCTGTCTCTTTCCTTTAAATTATTTAAATTCAAGTCTCCACTAGCAACCATTTTTGAAACATCAACTATTCTTTGGTCTCTAAAGCCAACTCGGCAAATTTCTCTAAGTTCTAAAACATCAACTTGGGCCAAGGCCTCTGGACTAGGAAAGGCATAATATTCTTTGCCTTCATAAAAACCAATTGGCTCCCCATAGGTCCTAGCTATTAGCTCTATAGATTTTTTTATTTGGGGAATCCTGTTGTTGGCAGAAATTATAAAAGAAATTGTAGTTTCAAAGGGATCTTGTTGCAAGATTCTAATGCCCTTCCCATAAGCTATTGCCTCTTGCATAATCGGATCTTCATTAAAAGTGTCTTGCATCGATTTGTAATCAACATTTAAATCAAAGTAGTCCATCCAAATATTTTCAAAGTCTGCTAGGTTAGTGTTTTTAATTAAAACATCTTCCTCATCTAAAGATACATTTATTACCCTATTAAAGGCAACTACTGTATAAGACCCGTCTTCTTGTCTTTCCCATCTAAAGGCCTGGCCACATTCAAAAATATGTTCAGGATCAAAGTTTTCTAAATTTTTAATTCTTATCTGATCATTGTGTATACTTACATCCATAGTTTTTTCCTTTTCAATTTAAAAAAGCGTCTATATAAGACGCCATAATTTTTTCTTACTTGTTGTTTAAGAAATATGATAGCACTAAAAGACTTTCTGTAAAGCTTACATTTTCTACATAAATGTCTTCATCCACATCTAAATCAATTGGAGCAAAGTTCCAAATTCCCTTTAGGCCATGCTTAACAAAAATGTCGCAAATATCTTGGGCTGATTCTTTGTCTACAACTATTATTCCTATGTCAACTTTTTTCTTTTCTAAAAAGCCTTCAATTTTTTTTACATCTTGAATTTGTAAGCCGTCAAGTTCTTGGCCTATGTTATTTGGATTTCTATCAAATATTCCAATTAAGTTTAGACCACAATCTTTAAAACCGCTGTACTTGGCTATAGTCTTTCCTAGATTACCAGCACCAACCATAACTGCATTTTTAACTTGGTCGTGGCCTAGGATATCACTAATAGCTTGTTTCAAACTTTTTACATTATAACCAAAACCTTGTTGGCCAAAACCGCCAAAGTTATTAAAGTCTTGTCTAATTTGTGAAGCAGTAAAGCCTGTTAGTTCACTTAGTTCTTGTGAGGAAACGCCCTTAACACCTTGGGCCTCTAATTCTTCTAAGTACCTGTAATATTTTGGTAGTCTTCTAATTACTGCTATTGAAATTTTTTTGTCTGCCATTTACTTACTCCCCTTCTTAAATTAACTTTCCTATAGATATTTTATATGATTGGTCCCACTAAGTCAAATTTTTATCTATCTAGGGACTTTTACTTAAGGGTGAAATATTGTAAAATGTATGAGGAGGTAACGATGGCTATACTTAGTGTTAAAAATCTAAATAAAGAATTTATAATAAATCCAATACTTACTGACATAAATTTTCATGTAGAAGAAAGAGATAAAATCGGTCTAATTGGGCAAAATGGCTCAGGCAAAACTACTCTTCTAAATATTTTAGCTGGAGACCTTTCTTATGACAGCGGCGAAATTTTTTATCAAAAAGATGCCCAGCCTAAATATTTAAAACAGTATACAAAAATTTCTTCAGACAAATCTATTTACGATGAGTGCTTAACAATCTTCGATGAGGTCTTTGAACTTGAAGACAAAATAAAGGAAATTGAAGGAGAAATTTCTAAGTTTACCGAGGCTAGTGAAGAATTAGACAGACTTTTAAACGACCATTTAAAACTTCTAGAGAGATTTAATAATTTAAAGGGTCCAGAAGTTGATTCTAGAATTAAGGGTGTCCTTAAAGGCTTAGGCTTTGCTGACGAAGACTTGTCTAAAGTTGTTAATAATCTTTCTGGTGGACAAAAGTCTAGAGTCAATTTAGCAAAACTTCTACTAGCAAATCCTGATTTTATGTTTTTAGATGAACCTACCAACCATCTTGATATAAAATCAATTGCCTGGCTGGAAGCTTTTTTAAGAGACTACAAGGGATCTTTTATTGTTGTCTCTCACGATAGATTTTTTCTAGACAATGTTGTCAATAAAATATTTTTATTAGAAAATCACAGGCTGACAACTTATAAGGGATCTTATACTAACTTTCAAAAAATTAGAAAAAAAGAACTTGAAGTTAGAAAAAAACAATATGAAAACCAGCAAAGAGAGTTTGCTAGAGAAAGTAAAATTGTCGAAAGGTTTTTGCACGGAGCTGGTGCCAAGGCCATTAAGCAAGGCAAATCTAGGTTAAAAAGATTAGAGTCACTTGAGCCAGTTGATCCTATTTATTTAAAAAACACAGCTAGAATAAAATTTCAAACTAACATTAAGGCTGGCAACGACATCTTTATCGGCGAAGATTTGGCTAAGACTTATGGAGATAGAGAAATTTTTTCTCATATAAACTTTAAGGTCTTTAATGGAGATAGAATTGGCATTGTTGGAGAAAATGGAGTTGGCAAGTCTACTCTTTTTAAAATAATAATGGGAGAGACTAATCTTTCTTCTGGAGAATTAAAAGTCGGTACAGATGTTTTTATCGGCTACTTTGACCAAGAAATGGACCATCTGACTCCTACTAATACAATTATAGATGAAATTTGGGATTCCTATCCAAGTCTGACTCATTTTGAAATCAGGTCTTATCTTGCTAAGATGATGTTTATTGGAGACGATGTTTTTAAAGAAATAGAAGATTTGTCTGGTGGAGAAAAGGCCAGAGTCTCCCTTTTGAAATTAATGCTCTCTGACTCAAATGTTCTTTTAATGGACGAGCCGACCAACCACCTGGACATTGATTCAAAAGAAATCTTAGAAGACGCTCTAAAAAATTATGAAGGCACAGTCATTGCAATTTCTCACGACAGGTATTTTTTAAATAACTTTGCCAACAAGGTTTGGGAAATGAAAAATGATGGCATTGACGAATATCTAGGCAACTACTCTTATTATGTAGAAAAGAAACTTAGCCTAGAAAGTGAAGATGAAGACCAAGAAGAAATGACCCAAACTCAAAGAAAGGCCTTGCAAAAAGAAGAGCGAAGAAAAATTAACCAAAGGCAAAAGCAGAGGAAAAAAATTGAAGGTCTAGAAAGTGAAATTGAATCTTTAGAAAAACAAATTGAAGATATTGATTTAGAGCTTTCAAATCCTGAAGTTGCAGCTGACTATGAAAATGTCCTAGCCTTAAGTCAAAAAAGACAAGAACTGACAAAGGCCTTAGAAGAAACTTATGATAAATGGATGGAATACGCTGAAGAATAAGTATTAAAAAAGTGACTTGCACTAAGTCACTTTTTTCATGTCTAAAATTTATAAGCCTAAATTTGCAACAGCCTTTATAGAAAAATCACTTGGCCCTTGGCTCTTATATTGATTATAACCAGCTGCTGCAATCATAGCTGCATTGTCAGTTGATAAAATCTTTGATGGGAAATAGGCCTTAATTCCCTCTTCCCTTTCAAGGTCGGCAAACCTACTTCTTAGGCCATCGTTGGCAGAGACCCCACCTGAAACTGCAATAGTTTTAATATCTAACTCTCTAGCTAGTCGCATTGTCTTTCCAACTAGGACATCTAAAACTGAATCTTGAAAGGACCTGGCTAAATCTTCTGCAACAATTTCTTCGCCCTTCATTTGTTGGGAGTTAATATAATTTAAAACTGCTGTCTTTAAACCAGAAAAAGAAAAATCGTAGTGGTCTTCTTTGAGCATTACTCTTGGAAGGTCTATGGTTGCCTGACCTACTTTTGCCAGCTTGTCGATTTTCGGTCCACCTGGATAACCTAGGCCAAGAGTTCTGGCGATTTTGTCATAGGCTTCTCCTGCTGCGTCGTCTCTAGTTCGTCCAATAACATCATAGGATGTATAGTCCTTAACATGAATCAAATATGTGTGGCCGCCAGATACGACTAGAGATAAAAATGGTGGATTTAAATCTGAATCTAAATAGTTGGCTGCTATGTGGCCTTCCATGTGGTTGACTCCAACAAAGTCTATGTCGTTAGCAAAAGCCAAGGCCTTAGCATAAGAAAGGCCTACTAAAAGTGACCCAATTAATCCTGGTCCTCTTGTTGCAGCAACTAGGTCTACGTCTGAAATATCTATTTTAGCTTCCCTTAAAGCCTCTTCAACTACATAAGAAATCATTTCAATATGTTTTCTTGAAGCAACTTCAGGAACTACCCCTCCATATTTTTTGTGAATATCAATTTGTGATGAAATAATATTTGAACAAATTTGCCTGCCGTCTTTGACTATGGCAGCAGCAGTTTCATCACAAGATGATTCTATACCTAAAACTATCATTGGTTCTCCTTTAAAAATTTCCACATTATTATAGCGTTTTTATTATTTTTATAATAATTCTTTCTCATTCCAACTTTAACAAAGCCAAGCTTTTCATAAAGACCTATGGCCTGAACATTGTCTTCTCTAACTTCAAGGGTGTAGCCAAAAAGATCTTCTTTATTATAAGAGTTCATTCCATAAGTAAGTAATCTCTCACCTAGCCCTTGCCTCCTATAAGCTTCTTTAACTGCAATGTTATTAATATGAATTTCTCCAGCTATATCCATTAGAACAAGAAAACCAATTACCTGGTCTTGGTCTTCTAAAACTAAGTAAAGACTAAACTGGTTGCCTACAAAGTCGTCTTCTAAAATTTTATAGGTCCAAGCATCTTCTTGATTTTTTTCTATTTCATAAATAGCTGGCAGGTCAGAAAAATCTGCCTTTCTTATTATATAATTATTTGCCTGCATTTTTCTTTTCAAAGTCTATTTGTGCCTGAGACCTGGTCATATAATTTGCCTTAATGTCCTTGTGGCTAATAGCAAGTCCCTTTTCAAAATCTCTCTTGGCTATAAAGCAAAGGTTAGACCCTCTGTTAATTAAATTTGAATCATAACCATAGATGAACTTATGAGAAGTCCTATCTTTTATTTGATCATTAATATCTCCAGCAATAACTATATTTTCATAGGCAGCTGCCAAGTCTAAAAATACATTAAGGTCATAAAGGTCTTCAACAATTTTTTCTGCCTGGCCATTTTTATAAGAATAAATTCCTCCATAGACCCTGTCTCTTTTTGCATCAACTGCCAGGCCTACATATTCTGATGAAGAAAAGTTTCTAGCTAAGACTTCTAAGGATGAAACTGGCACAACTGGAATATTTGAAAACTCACATAGGCCCATAACTGTAGCAAGGCCAATTCTAATGCCTGTAAAAGATCCTGGTCCAACTGCCACTCCAATTAGGTCTAAGTCTTTAATTGTAAGATTGTTTGACTTTAACAAGAAAGAAATATTTGCAATAAGTCTTTCTGAATGGTCCATATTAGAGAAGAAATTTATTTCTCCTAAAATTTTATCATCTTCAATTAGGCCAATGGACATAGTCCTTGTTGATGTATCTATTCCTAAAATTCTCATTATAGTATCTCCAAAATGTGCTTGTACTTGTCTGCGTTGTTTGTAGTAAAAATTAATTTTCTTCCTGTGTCGGAAATTTTTTCTATTTTTATAGTTAACCTGTCCTTAGGCAAAATGTTTTCCATTTTTTCTGGCCACTCAACTATGTTGACGTCATCCGAAAATAAATAATCATCAAAGCCAAGGTCATCAAAATCAATGTCTCCTTCAAGTCTGTAGGAGTCAAAGTGGTTTAAATTTATTTTTCCATAATAAATATTTAAAATTGCAAAACTTGGGCTAGTTATATAATCTTCTATGCCCATGCCCTGGCCAATAAACTTGGTCAAATGAGTTTTGCCTGCTCCTAGGTCTCCTGACAGACAAAGGGTCTCGCCGCCCTTTAGAGCCTTTCCAATTTTATTGCCTAAAATTTTCATTTGGTCTAAGGAATTAATTATTAGTGTTTTCATATCTACCTCATTTGCTATTATAATATAAATTTTCATAATTTCAAAGTTCAAATGTAACAAGGCTGTAACCAACAAAATCAACACTTTGTCCTATAATTAATACATTGGAGGTTAATATGAACAAAAATATAAAAAAAGCCTTTTGCCTCTTGGCAGCTTGTGCCTTTTTATTAAAAGGACCAAGGGCCTCGGCAAAAGTAATTGAAGATAGAAAAGAGAGAATGAACATTGCTAGCGGAGTTGAACACGTTAAAATTGACCGCTTTACTGACAAGGGCTTTATTGACATTGACGTGCTAAAACTTGATTCGTCTAATCCCTACTCAGCGCTAATTCCTCTTTTTGCCAAAGAAGGAGTTTCTAAAAGAGAAATCCTAACAAGAATGGTAGAAACAAGTGATGCTGTTGCTGGAATAAATGGAGACTTTTTTGAAGTTACAAAATTTCCTATGGCCCTAGGATCTTTAGTAAATGACGGCAGCCCTATTCTTTCAACACCTGAAGCAGCCTTTTCCAGAAACTCTTTCTATATTAACAAGGAAGGAAAGGCTGGAGTTGGCTCTTTAAATAACGACATTAAAGTTACAATTAACAATCAAGTCTTTGATGTCCATGCCCTTAATAAACTTTCAAGGCCTTATAAGATTCTAACTATCCTAGATGAAAACTGGGGACCTACTTCTCCAGGAAAAAATCTTGGAGCGAATAACGTTGAACTATTAATAGCAAATGGCAAGGTAATTGATAAAAGAGTTGGCGGCAATCCTTTTGATATTCTTCCAGGAACTATAGTCCTTACTCAAGTTGGAGATTCATTAAATAAATTTAACATTGGAGATCCTGTTAGCATTGACTACGGATCTTATAAAAATTTAAAATTCGCCATTGGCGGAGGTAATGTCCTAATTAAAAATGGCCAAATAGCAGAAAAACTTTCTAATGCAAGGGCACCAAGAACTGCTATTGGTACAGATAAAAATAATAAAGTCATCTATCTAGTAACTGTAGATGGAAGAAATAATTCTTCTATAGGTATGGGAGAAAAAGAATTTGCAGAATTTTTAAGGTCTCTCGGAATTGTTACAGCCTTAAACTTAGACGGCGGTGGCTCAACAACTATGGCCATAAAATATTCTGGAGACTCTTCAGTTACACTAAAAAACACCCCATCTGATGGTAAAGAAAGACCAATAGTATCTGGAGTTGGCATCAAGACAAGTGCCCCAGTAGAAGAAGCATCTTATCTTACAGTCAACCCATCTGACAAAAATATGTTTGCTGGTTTTTCTTATCCAGTAGACGTAAAAGTTTTTGACAAAAATCACAATAGACTTCCAGTTGATCCAACTGAAATTGTTTTGTCTTCAGACAATGGGTCCTTTAACGGAAATAACATTACTGTAAATAAAAAAGGTTTTGGAAAAATTACTGCATCTTATAAAGGCCTTAGTGGTTCAGCTGATGTCTTTTTCCACTCTGACCTAAAAGAATTTTCCCTAGACGTAGATTACCTGCAAGTTGAAAATGGCAAGACCCACATATTCGAAACAATTTATGGTCTTGACGACAGAGGCTACAAGAAAAAAATCCCAGCGTCAATGGTGACCTTTGAAGCCAGTTCAGAAATTGGTATCATGGAAGGCAATAAATTTACAGCAAAGGCTGAAGGTCTTGGCTCAGGAACAATAACAGCATCCTACAATGGCCTAAAGAGAATTATTCCTGTTTCTGTATCTGCAGAAAAAATTTCTCTAGAAGCTTTTGCAAATATAGATGGCAAGTCTTTTTACCAATCTATGGCAGACAAAAGTCTTATTGCTGGATCCATAGCCACAGATGAAGAAGGAAAAAACGACCTTCCTTCCCTGGCCTTAAATTATAATTTCGCCAACCACAAGGACGTCCAAGTTGCTGGCATAAACTTTGATGAAAAAATTTCTTTAGGCTCTGCTTCAGGTCTTGGACTTTGGATCAAAGGCGATGGCAAAGGAGCCAAACTCCAAGGAGTTTTTGTAGACGACAATGGTAAGACTATAAGTGCAGACATTGTTAGCAAAATTTCCTTTGAAGACTGGAAGTATGTAGAAGCCAATATCCCTAAGGGCCTAAGTGGAAATATTTATTTACAAAGACTTGAAGTGAGTCTAAAAGAAAATAAAGTTATCCAATCTAAGATAAAGTTTTCTGACCCAAGGGCTTTAATAAAGCCAGTATTAAACTTTGACCTAGCAAAAGAGTCTTCAAAGCTAATTGATCCAAGCATTTATGAAATCAAAGAAGGAAGTCCAACTAGACTTTCAATAGGCTCAACTAATAGCGGCGATATCTCTAGTTATTTACAAAATAGAGACCAAGCCTTCACCTATAAAGATGGAAGGCTAAATCCTGTAAAGTCTACTTTTGCTAGTGAAAATAAAAATGGATATGAGCTTAAAAAGTTAAAAAACATAGCTTTAATAAACTTAGAAGCCAATAAAAATGGCCTTCGTTCAAAAAACGCTGACCAGCTTATAGCCTTTAAAAATTTAATGGCAGATGATAGTGTAAAAAATATTCTTATAACTATGAATATTGACCCAGAAAATCTTTCTGGCTCTAAAGAAAAAGAATATTTCTTTGAAAAAATTGACCAAGGAGTCAAGGCTGGAAAAAATATTTTTATAATCCTTCCTGGCTCATCAACAAGAGTAAGTCTAGCTAATGGCTATAGAAAAGTTACTTTAAATCCAGCTGACCCAGCTAGCTTAGATATATTTATTACAGACACCAATATGGCCTATATATTAAAAAGATTTTAAAAGAAAAACTGCAAGGAGACAAAATCGTCTGCCCTGCAGTTTTTTTATTGAAATATTTAGTTTTCGTAAATTAATAAAAGTGTAGACATTTTTCTACCAGGATTTGTTAATATCTTTCCATTAAAGTACAAGGCTGATGATGCTCCGCCGTCTAA
>CAYFUN010000017.1:0-27911 GCA_964346535.1 uncultured Peptoniphilaceae bacterium | reverse complement strand
GCCTTGGCTTTAAAGGTAGCCTTTTAAAAATACTATTTAAAATGAGGCAGATTTTTTCTGTCTCGTTTTTTGACCTGAAAAATTTTATTTAATTTGCAAGCTTACATATAAATTTTATATATGTATATTAATCAGAGAGGGAAAAATGGATTCAAAACTTGAAAACTATGTTAGCCTTATAAGTTTTTTCTCCAAGGCCATAGGGCCAGACTACGAGTTATATTTATTAGACACTCGTGGAGGAAATTATAAAAAACTAAGCTTAGAGTATGGGAAGATATCGGGAAAAAATTTAGGAGCAGATCTTCCACCAGCAATAAAAGCCACCTTGGACAAAAAAGAATACCAACAAACTGACTATATAGTAAACAGGGCCAGCTATTCAAAAACTGGCAAGGCCTTAAGGACGTCTTTGTTTTTTATAAAATCAGATGCAGGCGACCTTGAAGGGATTGTCTGTATAAACTTTGACGACTCTAGGTATGAAGAGCTAGGAAAGAAAATAATGTATCTCTGCCATCCAGACCAGTATATAGAAGAAAGAATTTCATCTACATCTTTAATTAACAATATTGATCAAGGAACCTTGGACCAAATTAACCAAGGGGAAAAGATGACCATGGAAGATACAATTATGTCTATGATTGACCTAGAACTAAAGGAGGCTCTAATCCCAGTTGAGAGATTAACTCCAGATGAAAAAGTTCAAATAGTAAAAAATTTAGACTCCAAAGGTTTCTTTATGCTTAAGGGGGCAGTAAGTATTTTATCTAAGGTCTTAGACATATCCCAGGCCTCAGTTTATAGATATATAAATATGGCCAGAGATGAAAAATAAGAAAAAAGAGAATTAAAAAAATCTTAATGGGTAAAAGGTCTGTAATAGAAAAATTTAGGAGGACCTATGACTAGAAAATTATTAGTTTATAATATGCCCAAAGAATCTTTGGAAAAAATAAAATCCTTAAAAGAAAAATATGACTTTTCAGTAATCGAAGCAGAAATGGACCACCTAGGCCAAAAAATTGAAGATCTTTTAGAAGAAAAAATAGTAGAAGATATTTCAAACCAGGGCCTAGACCATGTAGACATTAACTTTTTAATGATCCACGGCTTTGAAGACTCAGAACTTTCAGCCTTGTTAAAGGACTTTAAAGAAAAAGACCTAATGCTTCCTAACAAGTGTGTTTCAACTCCAACAAATAAAAAGTGGATTCTCCACGAACTTTTAAAAGAAAACAAGGAAGAGGCAGAACTAATGCCACTTTTACACAGGTTATTTTCTCTAAGGACCTTTGCCCAAGGGCTAATAGAAAATGGAAATACTGACCAAAGACTTGTGGACCTAGTAGAAGAAATTTCAGCCTATATAAAGAAGCAAGAATTAGAAAAAGATGAAATGATTGAGCTTTATAATAGGGGAGCAAAAATTGCTAACGAGTTTATAGACGAAAACTAAAGGAGCCAAGAGGCTTCTTTTTATTTTACTAAAAAATCTAAAGATATTTACTAAAGATAAAGAGCTTTGCTATAATATGCTTAAGCGAGGTAAAAATGACCAGATAAATTAAGAAAAATTTTTCGATTTTAGAATTAAATAAAGAAGAAGACTTTATCAAAGCCCAAGCTGGAGAAGGCTATATTTTTACAAAAGTTGCAGATGGAGTCTATAGCTTTGACGAGGGAAGAGCCTTTAAGGCTTCGTGTGTAATTGAATATAATAAAGAAGACCATGGATCAAAATATTTTTATGAAGACCAGGGCCTAGATTTAGTATATTCTTATAAGGGAAAAGTTGGCTATTGGTCTTATTATCTAGGACCCTACAAGGAAGACTTAAAGAGAAGGCCAGATGACAGAAAAGACTTGTACCAGTCTTTAAAAAGACGAAATGAAATTTTTTGGACCATAATTCCCCTGTCCCTACTTTTGTTTTCTATTTACATGGTCTTTATAAGTAAAAATTATTATTTCTTCCTGCTAACTTTGGCGGCAGCTCTTTTATTAAATAAAAGCAGGCTTATAAACAAAGAATTAAAAGAAGACGAGGACTAAAATTTGGCTACAATAAAAGACATTTCAAAAATTACAGGCTATTCTCTGGCTACAATTTCCAGGGTCTTAAACGAAGACGACAGTATTAAAGTCAAAGATTCAACAAGAGAAGAAATTCTAAAAGTGGCAGAAGACCTTTCTTATGTTAGCAAGAAAAAAGTTTTCAAAGAGGGAAGAGTTTATTGGCATAGTCCAATGGATTTCATCTGATGCTGAAATTGAAGACCCCTACTACCACTCTCTAAGGCTAAGTGTAGAAAGTTTTTTTGTCAAAGAAAAAATTCCAACTGTCCAAGACCACCTATATCTTTGGGCCTTTCACGGCCTAATGACTTATAGCGACCAAGTTGAAATTGACTTTGGTCATGCAGGAGAGGTTTTAAATGTAATAGATGGAAAAACTTACGACTTTGACTATAGAAATCTTTCAGAATATCCAGATAAAAATGTCTACAAGTTTTATTTTGTAGATGAAATAGAAGATGGACAAGTAAGCATCTACTACAAAAAAGAAAATCTCAAGGTTCAAATGAACTTTACTACAGATATAAATAAGTACCTAGGTTTTTGGTTGACCAAGGGTGGTCTAAAAGGCGAATACAACTTTGCCCTAGAGCCTGCTTCAGGCTACTACGACTCCTTAGAAAGAGCCTTTAAAAATAATAAGTTTTCAAAAATCGCCTCTAAGGAAGAAAAAACTTGGGACCTTACTTTAACATTCAGAAAGGAAAATGATTAATGGCAGAATTAAGATACAATCCACTTTTAGACGACTGGACCATGGTAAGCGCAGACAGGTCAAAAAGACCTGACATGCCCAAGGACTTTTGCCCATTTTGCCCAGATTCAGGCAAGGTCCCAGCTGACTACGACGTTTTAAAATATGACAACGACTTTCCAATCCTGTCTCAAAATCCACCTGACCCAGATGAAATTGGCTCAGACTTTTATAAGACAGACTATTCCTATGGCAAGTGCGAAGTTATACTATATTCCCCAGACCATAACGGAAAGTTTTATGACCTCAGCCAGGCCCATATAGAAAAACTAGTTAGGCTGTGGCAGGAAAGATTTGAAGAATTAAAGAGAGATGAAAAGATAAAATACATCATGCCTTTTGAAAACAAGGGCAAGGAAGTTGGAACCACAATGATCCACCCTCACGGCCAAATTTATGCCTATGCAAAAATGCCACTGAGACTAAAGCTAGAACTTAAAAATTCTATGGACTACTTCAAGGAGACTGGCGAAAATATTTTTGACAGGCTAATCAAAGAGGAAAGAGCCTTTAAAGAGAGGATAATTTTTGAAAATGATTCTTTTATTGTCTTCCTACCATTTTTTGCTAACTATCCTTTTGAAACTTATATTGTAGCCAAGGATAAGATAAGTTCTTTCTCAGACTTTAGCGACCAAACAGTAGCTGATTTTGCAAAGACCTTAAAAGAATTGACCAAGGCCTTTGACTATGTTTATAACAAGCCCTTTCCCTATATGATGGCAATTTATCAAGAGCCAGTAAATTCTCCTGAATATGCTGGAGCCCATGACTTTTATAGGTTTAATGTAAAATTTTTCCCGCCACTAAGGGGAGAAAATTCAATAAAATACAACGCCTCTTCTGAAACTGCAGCCTGGGTTCACGGCAACCCAAGAAGGGTAGAAGAAACAGCTGAAGAATTAAGAAGGGCCTACAGGAGCAGTCTAGATGAAGGATGAAAAAATAATTTTAGCCAATATAGAAAAAATCTTTAAGGAAAAATTTGAGACTCAGCCGAGAAAGTTTTTTGCCCCATCTAGGATTAATATAATTGGCGAACACATTGACTACAACGGCGGCAAGGTTCTTCCTTGTGCCATAGAAATTGGAACTTATGCCTGTGCTGAAAAAAATTCGACAAATAAAATTCGTGCTTATTCTCTTAACTTAGATTCCTACGGAGAGTTAGATTTAGAAAATCTTTCTTATGACAGAAACCTTGGCTGGCTAAATTATTTAGGCGGCATGGCTAAATTTATAAAAGAAGCAGGCTACGACTTCCAAGGTTTTGACCTTGTTATCGAGGGAAATATTCCAACAGGATCAGGACTTTCATCATCAGCTTCTTTAGAAGTCTTAGTTGGTTTTGTAATCAATAAACTTTTTGGCCTAAATATTTCAAATGTAGATTTAGCCAAACTTGGCATGAAAACAGAAAATGAATATCTAGGCCTTCACACTGGCATTATGGACCAATTTGCCATAGCCATGGGAAGGAAGGGATCTGCCATACTTTTAGATACAAATTCTTTAGACTATTCTTATATTGATGTGGACCTAAAGAACTTGGAAATTTTAATTTTAAATACCAACAAGCCAAGGTCATTAATAGAATCTAAGTACAATGAAAGAAGGCAGGAGACCCAAAAGGCCCTTTACATTTTAAAAGACTTTGTGGCCATAGATAATCTTTGCCAGCTAGACCAGTATCCTAATTGGGAAGACCTTCTACTTCACATAGAAGATAAGACCCTTTATAAAAGGGCCAGACACTGTGTAGAAGAAAACATAAGAGTCAAAGAGATGATAAAGGCCATGGAAGCCGAAGACTATAAAAAAATGGGCAGGCTTTTAAATGATTCCCACAGGTCCCTAAGAGATTTTTATGAGGTGACAGGCAAGGAGTTAGATGCAATAACTGATGGAGCAAGACAAGGAGACGGCTGTCTTGGTGCTAGAATGACTGGAGCAGGCTTTGCAGGTTGTGCCATAGCCCTAGTTGAAAAGAATTCTAAAGACGAATTTTCTAAAAAAGTTAAGGCCTTTTATAAAGAACAAACAGGACTTGATGCAGAAATCCTTTCATCAAATATTGGATCAGGCCCTAGAGAAATTTTATAAAGACGAAAACTGACCTAAAAGCTAGGTCGGTTTTTTTATGCTCTAACAATTATTTTTTTATAAATAGGTTATAATAGCAAGGAGGAGGGAGATAAGTGAACAAGGTAAAATATTATTTTTTAGCAATTTTATTATTATTTCTAGGCTTATTTTCAATAATTGTTTTAAACCAAACAATTTCAATTTATAATAACCTGTCAGCAATTCATCCAGTTTTAGGGATTTTAGGAGCAGGGCTAACTGTAATTTTACTTGCCGTACTAATATTTTTACAAATCTTTGTAATATTTAAGTATCCAAAGGTGAAGAAACTTCCAAAAAATCCGACCAAGGAAGAAATTGACAAATTTAAGGCTGAAAGAATTGAAAGACTTAAGAAAAATAAAACTCTTATAAAGTTAGAATACAACTTTGAAGGAAAGTCCATAGACCAAATTCTCACAGAGACAGATGGCCTTCTAAAGACTCAGGCCATGGCAGTTACAAGAAAAAATGCCAATTCAGTATTTATAACAACAGCCATTTCCCAAAATGGAGTCTTAGACTCTCTTAGCGTTTTATTTACCCTAGGTGTAATGGTTTATCAAATTATAGAAGTTTATGAAAACAGACCAGACCTTAAAAGAGTTATTTATCTCTACAGCCAAATTGCTTCAGTTGTACTAGTGGCAGCATCCATAGAAGACTTAGACCTAATTGAAGAACAACTTGAACCAGTTTTAACTGGCCTTTTATCTTCGTCTATAATTTCTGCCATTCCAGGAGCAGTCGGCCTAGCAAATTTAATTACAAATTCTCTAGTAGAAGGATCGGTAAATGCCTTATTAACTCTTAGAGTTGGCATAGTTGCATCTAGGTATTTGTCATCAAGCCTTGACTTAGACAAAAAATCACTAAGAAAGGGAGCCTTTGTTGAAGCAACTGGCCAGCTAGGCACAATAATAGTAACCAACAGCTCTGAAGTTATTAAATCAATATCCAAGGCAGCCAAGAAGGCAACTATAGATAAAATTAAAAACCCCTTTGCCAAATCTAAGGACCTGGCCTAGAGATAAAATAATTTTAAAGGTCAAGACCTTGGAAGAAGGTAGGCTTTTAGTATATAATTAAACTAAGAAAAAATTTTTAAAAAATATGAGGTGATTTTAATGGACGTAAATCAAAAACTAGGTATGTTGAGAAATTTAATGGCAGAATACAGGTTAGACGCCTATGTAGTTTCTAACTCTGACCCACATTTTTCTGAATACCTACCAGACAGATATAAACAAATCAAATGGCTGACAAACTTTTCAGGCTCTAACGCTTTGGTTTTAGTTACAAATGACCAGGCTTTAATTTGGACTGACGGCAGATATTTTGTACAATGCCAAAAGGAAATAGCTGGCTCAGACTTTGAAATGATGAAGATGGCAACACCAGGCTATCCAAATATTTTTAAGACTATAGAAAAGTTACTTCCTGAGGGAAGAAGACTGGGAGTAGATAGAAATATTTTATCTCAAAATGACTACGAGTCCTATGAAAAAATTTGTAAGGCCAAGGGCATAGACATAGTAGACGACTATGATTTAATTTCTGAACTTTGGGCTGACAGGCCTGAAATAAAAAAAGATCCAGCCTTTATTCACGAACTTAAATACACAGGCCTTTCTGCCAAGGAAAAAATAAATGTCCTTAGGGAAAAATTTGCAGAAGAAGAAGTAGACGGAACAATTATTTCTTCCCTAGCTGACATAGCCTGGCTTTACAACCTTAGAGGCTCAGACATTGCCAACAATCCAGTTGTAACTGCTTACGCCTATGTTGATGCAAAGTCTGCAATTCTCTTTATAGAAGAAGAAAAACTTTCTATGGAAGTTTTAGACCATCTAAAAGAAAATAACATCGACTATTTAAAATACAACGAAGTCTTTGCCAAGGCCAACAACCTAAGAGACATGACTTTGGCCCTTGATAAGAAAACAACAGCTAGGTCTATTTTCAAAGTCCTTGACCCATCAGTAAAAGTCAAAGACACTATCGACCTAACAACAAAATTAAAGGCCGTTAAAAACCAAGTAGAAATTAAAAACCAAAAACACGCCTACATTAAAGACGGCGTTGCCTTGACAAAATTTATTTACTGGCTAAAACACCACGAAAATATTGAAGCTGAAGACGAATATACAGTTGGAGAAAAGCTAGAAGAATTTAGAAAGGCCCAAGACCTTTATGTTGAACCATCTTTTAGTACAATTTCTGCCTACAAGGAAAATGCAGCAATGATGCACTATAAGGCAGAAAAGGATAGCGCCAAAAAATTAGCCAAAGAAGGATTTTTATTAGTTGACTCAGGCGGCCAATACTACGACGGCACAACTGATACAACTAGGACTATCGTTCTTGGAAAATTAACTGACGAAGAAAAGAAGGACTTTACTCTAACTTTAAAAGGCCACATGGACCTAATGACTACAATATTTTTAGCTGGCACAACAGGCTTTGCCCTAGATGCAATTTGTAGAAGACCCCTTTGGCAAAATAAATCTGACTACAAGTGTGGAACTGGCCACGGCGTTGGCTACTTCTTAGGAGTCCACGAAGGTCCACAAAGTATTTCACCAAGACCAGGTGGAGCAGCTCTAGAACCAGGCATGGTTGTAACCATTGAGCCAGGAGTTTACAAGGAAGGCAAACATGGCATTAGAACAGAAAATGTTGCCTTAGTTGTTGAAGACGGGGAGACACTTGATGGCAAGTTTTTAAAATTTGAATGTATATCCTTTGTGCCAATAGACCTTGAAGCAATTGATACTTCATTATTAAACGACTTAGACAAAAAAATTATTAACGACTACCACAAGGAAGTCTACGAAAAAATTTCTAAATATTTAACTAGAGAGGAGTCAGACTGGCTAAAAGAAGTTACTAAAGCCATATAGACTATGTTTGATATAAAAGAAGCCTTGGCCAAGGTTCCAACAAAACCTGGAGTTTATATAATGAAAGACCAGGTTGGAACAATAATCTATGTAGGCAAGGCCAAAAATCTTAGAAATAGGCTAAGACAATATTTTCAAAACACTCTTACTAACCGCAAGGTTTCCATAATGGTAGACCACATAGAAGAGTTTGAATATATAATAGTAGAAAACGAAGTTGAGTCATTAATACTTGAGCAGAATTTAATTAAATCTAATATGCCCAAGTACAACATTCTTCTAAAAGATGACAAGCAATTTCCCTATATAAAAATAAATATAAGAGACAGGTTTCCTAAGATTACAAAGACTAGGGCACCTAAAGATGATGGGGCAATATACTATGGCCCCTTTTCATCTGCAATTTCCGTCAATGAATCTATAGAGTTTTTAAACAAGCACTATAAAATTAGAACTTGTGGCCTAAATTTAAATAGAAAAGACAAGACCTACAAGGTCTGTTTAAATTATCATCTTGGCCTTTGTGACGGCCCTTGTGCAGGCCTAATAACAGAGGCAGCCTACAGGGAAAAAATAAATGAGGCCAAGGACTTTTTAGACGGAAAAAAATCAGATCTCATCCCAAGTCTGGAAAAAGAAATGTACCAGGCTTCAAAGGACTTAGACTTTGAAAAGGCAGCCAAGTGCAGGAACACCATTGAGTTTTTACAAAATCTCTTTACCAAACAAAGTGTAGATACCCTGTCCTTTATAGACAAGGACGTAATTGGCCTAGCTAAAGGAGAAGAGAATGCCTGTATACAAATTTTCTTTGTCCGTGGCGGCAAGGTCTTAGGCAGGGAACACTATTTTATAAATGACATTGCAGATGACAGCAGGGAAGAAATTTTAGCAGCCTTTATAAAGCAATACTATATGGGTTACTCACAAATGCCTAACGAAATAATTATTGAAGACAGGCTAGAAGACCAAGACCTAATAGAAGAATTTCTTTCTAAAATCAAAGGCAGGCCCCTTAGAATTGTAAACCCACAAAGGGGGGAAAATGTCGACCTTATAAAACTTGCCAAGAAAAATGCCTTGGACATGTTAATAAAACAATCAGACAGGTACACTAAGAGAAATAAAATTAACCAAGAGAACCTAGTAAACCTTCAAGAGATGTTAGGCCTAAAAAGTCTGCCTCACAGAATTGAAGCCTATGACATCTCCCATTATGCTGGAGACCAAAGTGTTGGCGCCATGGTCGTCTTTGAAAACGGCGAGGCCAAAAGGTCTGACTATAGAAAATTTAAGCTAAGGGAAAATAAAAACGACGACTACCAGTCCCTAGAAGAAGTCCTAACTAGGAGATTTAAAAGACTGGTAAACCGTGACGATAATAATGAATCCTTCCACCTCATTCCAGATTTAATAATGATGGATGGAGGCAAGGGCCAAATTAATATAGCCAAGGGAGTTTTAGAAAAGTTAAACTTGGACATTCCAATTTGCGGCCTAGTCAAAGACGACTTTCACCAAACTAGGGGAGTAATTTATGACAACGTAGAAATAGAAATCCCAGTAAACACCAATCTCTTTAGGATGCTTTATAGCATCCAAGAAGAGGCCCACAGGTTTGCAATTTCCTATCACAGAAATAGAATGTCAACAAGATTTTATAAGTCAGAACTCGATAATATTCCTGGCGTTGGCCCAAAGAGAAAAAAGGCTCTTATAGATCATTTTAAGTCCATAGAAAAAATAAAACTTGCAAGTCTTGAAGACCTTGTTCAAGTTAATGGAATAAATAAAAAAGTTGCCCAAGATATTTACGATTATTTTAAGGGGGAATAATGGAAAAGTTTTTTACAGTAGAAGAATTACTAAAAAATATTAATTTAGAAATAATTCACCTGGCCAAAGACTATAAAGAGGCCGCAATTAACACCAGCGAAGTAAACCGACCAGGCCTACAGCTAGTTGGCTTTTATGAAGAATTTTCTTCCTCAAGGCTGCAGCTAATTGGCAATGCAGAAACCCAGTACCTAGAAAGTTTAGAAGGACCAACTAGGAAGGAGAGAATAAACAACTATTTAAAATTAGAAATTCCAGCAATAGTAGTTACAAATTCAAATGTGATTTCAGATGAATTAAAAGAAGCTGCCATAAAAAAAGACAAGACCCTTTTACTAACCTCATCTACAACTTCAAAATTTATGAACGACTACTATACCTTGGCTTCAAAAAAACTTGCGCCAAAAATTTCTATTCACGGAGTCCTTATAGAAATTTACGGTCTAGGAGTTTTGCTAACAGGAAAGTCAGGCATAGGAAAATCTGAAACAGCCCTTGACTTAGTTTCAAGAGGCCACAGATTAATTTCAGATGACATAGTTGAAATCACCAAGGTCAACGACTATTTAGAAGGAGAATCTCCAGAACTTACCCGCCACTTTATGGAGCTAAGGGGAGTAGGTATCTTAGATATAGAAAGACTTTATGGAGTTGGCTCAGTAAAACAAACCCAAGAAATTGACTTAGTAATAGAATTAGAAAATTGGGACATGGATAAGTCCTACGACAGGCTAGGCTTTGATGAAACTTATACAGAAATTTTATCAACTAATATTCCTACCATTTCAATACCAATGAAACCAGGTAGAAATATAGCCCTAGTAATAGAAGTTGCATCTAGAAACCATATTCAAAAAAGACTAGGCTACAATGCAGCCATAGAATTAAACAATAGAGTCTTAGAAAAAATTAAGGAAAGAAAGAAAAATAATTAATAAAATAATTTTACTAAATTTACACAGACTTAAAAAATTTTCACACTTTTAAGTTTGCATTATTAGAATTTTAGATATATAATTAGAACGAAAAGTTATTAAACTATTTAAATTTTTATAGGGGGTATTTATGACTAAGATTATGAAGAGTATGTCAGGTAATCAAGCAGCAGCATATATCTCATATGCATTTACAGACGTTGCAGCGATTTACCCAATTACTCCATCATCAGACATGGCAGAATATGTAGACACATGGTCTTCAGAAGGAAGACTTAACCTATTCGGCCAAAGAGTTAAGGTAACAGAAATGCAATCAGAAGCTGGGGCAGCAGGAGCTGTTCACGGTTCACTTCAAGCAGGTGCATTAACAACAACATTTACTGCATCACAAGGCTTATTACTTATGGTACCTAACATGTACAAGATTGCTGGTGAATTACTACCAGGAGTTTTCCACGTATCAGCTAGAGCAATAGCTTCTCACGCGCTATCAATCTTTGGTGACCACCAAGACGTTATGGCAGCAAGACAAACAGGCTTTGCTATGCTAGCATCAGGTTCAGTTCAAGAAGTTATGGACTTAGGTTCAGTAGCTCACTTAACATCAATTAAGACTAGAGTTCCATTCCTACACTTCTTTGACGGATTTAGAACTTCTCACGAAATTCAAAAAATCGAACTTATGGACTACGAAGACCTAAGAGAACTATTAGACTACGAAGCAGTTCAAAAGTTTAGAGACCACTCTATGAGACCATCAGCTCCAGTAACTAGGGGTACAGCACAAAACCCAGACATTTACTTCCAACAAATGGAAGGCGCTAACGAACACTACCTAGCTGTTCCAGACGTAGCCAACAAATACATGGAAGACATGTCAAGACTTACTGGTAGAGAATATAAACCATTTGTATACTACGGAGCAGAAGACGCTACAAAAATTATTATAGCTATGGGTTCTGTAACAGATACAATTGAAGAAACAGTAGATTACTTAATGGCTAAGGGAGAAAAAGTTGGTGTAATTAAAGTTCACCTTTACAGACCATTCTCTAAGAAATACTTTATGAACGTTCTTCCTAAGACAGTAGAAAAAATCGCTGTTCTAGACAGAACAAAAGAAAAGGGATCAGCTGGAGAACCACTTTACCTAGACGTTGTTTCAATGTTCTATGACGAAGAAAAACAACCTACTATTATTAGAGGTAGATTCGGACTAGGTTCAAAGAACACAACTTCATCTCAAATCCTAGCAGTTTACAAAGAACTAGCTAAAGACGAGCCAAAAGAAGAATTCACAATTGGTATAGTTGATGACGTTACTAACCTATCACTTGACCAATCAGAATTAATTACAACTGAACCAGAAGGAACAGTAAAATGTAAGTTCTGGGGTATTGGTGGAGACGGTACAGTTGGAGCTAACAAATCTGCTATTAAGATTATTGGTGACAACACTGACATGTATGCTCAAGGTTACTTTGACTATGACTCAAAGAAAACATCTGGTATTACAATGTCTCACTTAAGATTTGGTAACCACCCAATCACATCAACATATTTAATTCAAGAACCAGACTTCATTTCTTGTTCAGTACAATCTTATGTAACAAGATATGACCTACTAAGAGGCCTAAGAAAAGGTGGAACCTTCCTACTAAATACACTTTGGTCTCCAGAAGAATTAGAAGCTCACTTACCAGCATCAATGAAGAGATTCATCGCTGAAAATGATATTAAATTCTACACAATCAACGCTACAAAAATAGCTGCTGACTTAGGACTTGGCGGAAGAACTAACATGATTATGCAAGCTGCATTCTTCAAGTTATCAGAAGTTATTCCACTAGACCTAGCAGTAGAAAAACTAAAAGAATCAATTGTAGCTAACTATGGCCACAAGGGTGAAGACATAGTAAACATGAACTACGCAGCAGTAGATGCAGGTATTCATGAAATCGTAGAAATTGAAATTCCAGCTAACTGGAAAGACGCAAAAGATGAAGAAGCTGGAGAAGACAACAGACCAGACTTCATCAAAAACATTCTTACACCAATGGTTAGACAAGAAGGTAACGACCTTCCAGTATCTGCCTTTGCAGGAATGGAAGACGGTACATTCCCAGCAGGAACATCAGCTTATGAAAAACGTGGTATCGCAGTAAACGTACCAGAATGGCAAGCTGACAAATGTATCCAATGTAACCAATGTTCATATGTATGTCCACACGCAGTTATTAGACCATTCTTACTAGACGAAGAAGAAGCTAAGAACAAGCCAGAAAACTTCAACACTATTGCAGCTAGAGGTAAGGGCTTAGAAGGACTAGAATACAAGATCCAAGTTTCAACTCTTGACTGTACAGGATGCGGAAACTGTGCTGACGTATGTCCAGCTAAAGAAAAAGCTTTAATTATGAAGCCACTTGAAGAACAATATGAACACCAAGAAGGAAATTGGGAATTTGCAATGTCACTTAGAAACAAAGTTGAAGAACTTGGCATTGAACCAACAAATGTTAAAAACACTCAATTTATCCAACCATTACTTGAATTCTCTGGAGCATGTGCAGGTTGTGGAGAAACTCCTTATGCAAAACTTGTAACACAATTATTCGGAGATAGAATGATGATAGCTAACGCTACAGGATGTTCTTCAATTTGGGGTGGATCAGCTCCAGCATCAGTTTACACTGTAAACCAACACGGATGTGGACCAGTTTGGGCTAACTCACTATTTGAAGACAATGCTGAATTCGGCTTGGGTATGTTACTTGGAGTAAAACAACAAAGAATTAGAATCAGAGACCTAATGGAAAAATTCATCAACCTTAAAGTTGATAGCGAACTAAACGACATCTTCCAAAAATGGTTAGACAACGAAAGAGACGTTAAAGTAACTAAAGAAGTTTATGCTAAGACTTTACCATTACTTGAAAAATCAACTGGTAATGCAGAAGCAGACCAACTTCTAAAAGACCTTGACGGAATCAAAGACTATATCATTAAGAGATCAGTTTGGATATTCGGTGGAGACGGATGGGCATATGACATCGGCTTTGGTGGATTAGACCACGTTCTAGCATCAGGCGAAGACATTAACATCCTAGTATTCGATACAGAAGTTTACTCTAACACAGGTGGTCAAGCTTCAAAGGCTACACCAACAGCAGCAATTGCTCAATTCGCAGCTTCTGGTAAGAGAGTAAGAAAGAAAGACCTAGGTCTAATGATGGCATCTTATGGCTATGTATACTCAGCTCAAATTGCAATGGGAGCCAACCAAGCACAAGCTCTTAAAGCAATAAAAGAAGCTGAAAGCTATGACGGACCATCTCTAGTAATTGCTTACGCGCCATGTATCAACCACGGTATTAAAGGTGGAATGGGCAGAACTCAAACTAGAGAAAAACAAGCAGTTGAAGCAGGATACTGGCACCTATTCAGATATGACCCAAGACTTGAAGAAGAAGGAAAGAATCCTTTCCAACTTGACTCTAAAGAACCAACAGAAAGCTTCAGAGACTTTATCCTTGGTGAAGTTAGATACAAGACTCTTCAAAGGTCACAACCAGACGTTGCTGAACAACTATACGAACAAGCAGAAAAAGACGCTAAACATAGATATCAAAACTATGTAAGACTTTCTAGCTTAGAATATTAATAAGTAAAACAAAGGCTTGAGGACATTAACTTGTTCTCAAGTCTTTTTTTATGGTTCTATACTAAATAGTGTTGATGGATATATCCATTGACACTATTTTTTAGTTTTTAGTGCAATAAAATCAATTCTAGTTTTCTTCTTAAATAAAATTTGCAAATAAAAATAAAAAATTCAGGAGAGACAATAAATTACTATAAAGATTTTGCAAGATAAGAAGGAGATATCATAAAACATTATTTAGATATTGGAAAAATTCCTTGTGAAGTATAATATCCAAAGTAACTTGAACTAGACTTGAAATTATAAATCCAGCATTAGCTTTCGAAATCATATTTGCAAATACAAGA
This sequence comes from uncultured Peptoniphilaceae bacterium, assembly GCA_964346535.1. Classification (GTDB taxonomy): domain Bacteria; phylum Bacillota; class Clostridia; order Tissierellales; family Peptoniphilaceae; genus Neofamilia. The sequence goes on along the minus strand of CAYFUN010000017.1, from coordinate 13,266 downwards.
AAAAAAGGCTTTTTTTAAGTAATACTAAAAATTTATCTACACTTTTTTAAAATAATGTGGTAAAATAAGGTAATTATCCATAGAGAGGAATGATTATATGAAAAATAAAAAAAGATTATTGCTACTTGCAATGGCTGCTGTAATGCTTTTGAGTGCATGTAGCGGGGGAACAAACAATGCAGGCAATAAAAATGCCAATTCCGATGAAATAGTAATCGGAGCCATGGGGCCCTTAACTGGAGATGTTGCCATTTACGGAATCTCTGCTTTAAACGGAGTAAAACTTGCAGTTGATGAAATAAATGCAAATGGTGGTATTGCAGGCAAGCAAATTAAATTACTGATAGAAGATGAAAAGGGCGACACCCAAGAAGCAGTTAATGTTTATAATAAATTAGTTGAAGGTGGAGCTAATGCAATTATTGGAGATATTACGAGCGGACCATCAGTTGCCGTTTCTGAACTTGCAAACAGGGACAATATGCTGATGATTACTCCTACTGGAACCCAACTTGATATTACTGAAGGAAAACCTTCTGTATTTAGAGTTTGTTACACAGATCCCTTCCAAGGAAAAATTTTGGCTCAATATGCTAAAGAAACTTTAGGAGCAAAAAAAGTTGCAGTTTTGTCAAATAATTCCAGCGATTATTCTCAAGGAGTAAAGGATGCTTTCTTAGCAGAAGCTGCAGTTCAAGGTATCCAAGTTGTAGGAGATGAGTCATACGGAAATTCTGATAAAGATTTCAGAGTCCAACTTACAACAATTGCATCTGCAGATCCTGATGTAGTTATGATACCTGATTACTATCAAATTATAGCCCTAATTGCTCCTCAAGCGAGAGAAGTAGGAATTGACGCAAAGTTTATAGGCCCTGACGGATGGGATGGGATTACAGAACAACTTACAACAGGTTTGGCCGACGAAAAGTTGATTAAGGAATCATTAAATGCAGTAGAAGATTCTATTTTTGCCAACCACTATAGTTCAGACGACCCAAATGAAAAAATTCAAACTTTTGTAGAAAATTATAAAAATGCCTACAAGGAAAATCCTTCAGCTTTTTCTGCCTTAGGATATGACGCAGTATATATGGTTAAACAAGCCTTTGAAGAAGGTGGACTTGATGATCCTCAAGGGGCAATCGATGCAATGAAGGCAATCCACTATGAAGGTGTAACTGGAGAAATAAAATTTGATGAGAATAACAACCCAATTAAAGCTGTAAGTATGATAAAAGTTATTAACGGTGAGTACAAATTGGATTCAGTTGTTACACCACAAGAATAAAAACAAGGGTCATCTTTTAAAAGGTGACCTTATTAATAATAAGGAAATGACATGAGAGAATTTATATTACAATTAATAAACGGATTGCAGCTGGGAAGTATCTATGCACTTATTTCTTTAGGATATACAATGGTTTACGGAACAGCTAAATTAATTAACTTTGCCCATGGAGATATTATAATGGTGGGAGCATATACTGCATTATTTTCAATTCCTGCAGTAACTAAGGCAGGACTTCCAATATGGCTAGTTGTATTTCCAGCTATGTTGGTATGTGCAATTTTTGGTATTGTTATTGAAAAATTAGCCTATGCACCCCTTAGAAACTCTCCAAGAATTTCAAGTTTGATAACGGCAATAGGTGTAAGCTTACTTTTACAAAATTCTGCTATGAAATTTATTGGAGCCAGCAGTTTACCATTTCCAAAACTTTTTAATGCTGAACCTTTAAATATTTTTGGACTAAAACTAAATATTATAGTTCTTATAACTATACTTTTAACCCTAGGCTTGACATTTTTATTAAATATATTTATTAGAGAATTTAAATTTGGAAAGGCAATTACTGCAACAAGCGAAGATTATGTAGCATCAAAATTAGTGGGAATTAACGTAGATTCAGTTATTACTCTTACTTTTACAATTGGCAGTGCCCTAGCAGGAATTGGTTCAGTTCTCTATGTAGGAGCCTATCCTCAAGTAGGACCACTAATGGGAGCCATGCCTGGTATAAAAGCTTTTGTAGCTGCAGTTTTAGGAGGCATTGGAAGTATTCCAGGAGCAGTTTTAGGCGGATTTATTTTAGGAGTTGCAGAAGCCCTAACAAAGGCTTATATTTCGTCACAACTTGCTGATGCTGTTGTATTTTTGATTTTAATTTTGGTCTTATTAGTTATGCCTAACGGCCTTTTAGGTAAGAATATTAAGGAGAAAGTATAATGAGCAGAATAAAAAAAATAAATTATGCTGTAATTGTTGCCTTAGTCCTTATATTATTTATAATTTTAAGAATTTCACTTAACTTAGGCCTTATTAATAGATATCAAAGTTCTATTCTAAACTTTTTGTGCATAAATATAATCTTAGCTACAAGCCTTAATGTAACTGTTGGATGTTTGGGCCAAATAAACTTAGGCCATGCAGGTTTTATGTCTATAGGCGCCTATGCTGCGGCTATTTTTACTAAATCGGGTTTAATACCTGGTCTTCCAGGATATCTTGTTGGACTTTTAATAGCTGGAGCCTTGGCAGGGCTAATAGGATTTTTAATTGGTATTCCTGCCCTTAGATTAAAAGGGGATTATCTTGCGATTATAACTTTGGCCTTTGGCGAAATCATAAGAGTGCTTATAGAATTTTTTAAATTTACTGGAGGAGCCCAAGGACTAAAAAGTATTCCATGGATGCAAGATTTTACTATTATTTACTTTTTAATGGTTTGTTCCGTTGCATTTATGTATTCGCTAATGACTACCAGACATGGTAGGGCTGTTCGTGCAATAAGAGAAGATGAAATTGCTGCAGAAGCATCAGGTATAAATACCACTTATTATAAAACTTTTGCCTTTATAATTTCTGCAATATTTGCAGGTATAGCAGGAGGCATCTATGCTCACAATATTGGAATAATAGTTCCTAAACAATTTGACTATAATTATTCTGTAAACATATTGGTAATGGTTGTATTTGGCGGCATGGGCTCTTTTACAGGATCGATAATTTCTGCGATCGTACTTACGATTTTGCCAGAATTTTTAAGATCATTTGCAGATTACAGAATGATAATTTATTCCTTGGCCCTAATATTAATAATGCTATTCAGACCTACAGGCCTTCTTGGCAGAAAAGAATTTAGCCTAAGTAAAGTTACATCTAAGATTTTTAAAAGTAAAGAAGAGGTGAAGTCATGACCAAAGAAAAAAAACCTATTCTACTAGCAAAAGATTTATCAATTTCATTTGGAGGTCTAAAGGCCCTTGATAATTTTTCACTGGAACTAAGGCCCAAAGAATTAGTCGGACTAATTGGGCCAAATGGAGCAGGAAAAACTACTGTCTTTAACGTGCTTACAGGAGTTTACGAGGCTACAAGCGGAACTTACAGTTTTGCCAATCAAATGATTAAAAATATAAAAACTTATGAATTGGTACAAATGGGCTTGGCGAGAACCTTTCAAAATATAAGACTTTTCAATTCATTAACTGTAATTGAAAATGTTATGATTCCTCATAATTTTTTACAAAAATACGGATTTTTGCAAGGGGCCTTTAGGATGAAAAATTATTGGCAGGAAGAAAATGAATTATTTGAAAAATCTATTGAGCTTTTAAAAATTTTCGACCTTGATAAATATTATGACAGCCAAGCTGGAAATCTTTCATATGGCCAACAGAGAAAACTTGAAATTGCAAGGGCCATGGCAACGGGACCGAAAGTTTTACTTTTAGACGAGCCTGCAGCTGGAATGAATCCTAACGAAACCAAGGAATTAATGGACACCATAAGATTTATAAGAGATGAATACGGCCTAGCAATTTTATTAATTGAGCATGATATGTCCTTGGTCCTTGGAATTTGTGAAAGGCTTTTAGTTTTAAACCAAGGCAAAACAATTGCTCAAGGACTTCCATCAGGAGTCATAAACGAACCAGAAGTAATCGAAGCCTATCTTGGAAAGAAAAAGGAGGCTTAATTATGACTATGCTTGAAGTTAAAGACCTTAACGTATTTTATGGAAACATCCATGCGATAAAAAACGTATCACTTAATGTTGAAGAAGGAGAAATTGTAACCTTAATCGGTGCCAACGGTGCAGGAAAAACTACGATTTTACAAACAATTTCTGGAATAATCAGAGCCAAAAATGGAACAATCTCTTATAATAAGAAAAATATAAGCAAAGAAAGAGCCCATAAGATAAATAGAATGGGCATTGCCCAAGTTCCAGAAGGTAGAAGAATTTTTACAAATTTATCAGTAGAAGATAATATAAAACTTGGCTCATATGCAATCAAAGATACCCTTACAAATAAGAGAAAAGATATGGAAAAAATGTATAAACTTTTTCCAAGAATGAAAGAAAGAAACAAACAAAGAGCTGGAACTCTTTCAGGCGGGGAACAACAAATGCTTGCAATTTCTAGAGCCTTAATGTCAAGGCCAGACTTATTGCTCTTAGATGAACCGTCAATGGGTCTATCTCCATTATTTGTAAAAGAAATATTTGACACAATTAAAATTTTGAACCAAGAAGGAACGACAATTCTTCTTGTAGAACAAAATGCTGAAATGGCACTTTCAATAGCAGACAGGGCCTATGTAATTGAAACAGGAAATATAATCATGGAAGGCAAGGCTGCTGACCTAAAAGACGATGAAAAAGTAAAAAAAGCATATTTAGGAGCCTAATAAAATTTAAAATATTGGCACCCCTAGAAAAATTGGCAAGCAAAGTAGCTTGCCTTTTTATTTGATTTACAAAACTCAATTTACTTATTTTCAAAAGAGAACTTGTAAAGACTTAAGAAAATATAAAATATAAATGCTAAGATAAAATTTTAGCATCAGGCAAAAAAATTTAAAGATATGCTATAATTTTATAAAGGAGGCTGCCATGTTAGAAAACACATTAAAAACATATTTTGGTTACAGGTCTTTTCGCCCAGGGCAAAGACAAATAATTGAAAACATCTTAGAGGGAAGAGACGTCCTTGCAATTTTGCCAACAGGAGGAGGCAAGTCCCTTTGCTATCAACTTCCTGCCATAGAATTTAATGGACTAAGTCTTGTTATCTCTCCATTAATATCATTAATGAAAGACCAAGTCGACCAGGCGAGAGAAATGGGAATTAAAGCCTCTTATTTAAATTCAACCTTAGACGAAGATGAAGTTTTAAAAACCTACAAGGGTATAGAGGAAGGAAAAATAAATTTACTCTACCTGGCGCCTGAGAGATTAGACTCAAGATATTTTGTCGACCTTATAAAATCCAAGTACATATCTTTTATTGCCATAGACGAAGCCCATTGTATATCCCAATGGGGCCACGACTTTAGGCCCTCTTATAGAAAAATTAGAAACTTCATAGAAAACTTAAAGGAAAGGCCAGTTATTGGAGCCTTTACTGCAACTGCAACTGAAGCAGTAAGAGAGGACATAATAAATGAACTAGGTCTGATAGATCCATTTATAAAAATAAATTCCTTTGACAGGCCCAACATTAGATTTGAAATAAAGTATAAACCAGACTTAGAAGAAGAAATTTTAAAAGACATAAATAGAGAAGATTCAATTATAATTTACTGTTCAACCAGAAAAAATGTAGAAGACCTTGCAGAATTTTTAAAAAACAAAGGCTATAGAGCAGGAGCCTATCACGCTGGTATGGATGCCGATGCGAGAACTCAGACCCAAGATGACTTTGTCAAAGACAGAATTAATATAATAGTAGCAACAAACGCCTTTGGTATGGGAATAAACAAAGCAGACGTTAGAAAGGTCATCCACGCTAATATGCCCAAGTCCCTAGAAGCCTACTACCAAGAAGCAGGAAGAGCAGGCAGAGACGGCGACAAGGCCCAGGCGATTTTATATTATTATCCAAAAGACCTAAGCCTAGCTAGAAGGCTAATAGCCCTAGGTCAGGATCCTTACGCCCTTAGAAAATTAAATGCCATGGTAGCCTATACTAACGAAACATCTTGTCTAAGAACCTTTATCTTAAATTACTTTGGAGAAAAAGCTAAACCTTGCAACAACTGCTCAGCCTGTTTAGAAAAACCAGCAAGGGAAGATATAAGTGTCCAAGGACAAATGATTTTATCTTGTATCTACAGACTTGAAGAAGGTTTTGGTATAGATATGGTTGCTAGAGTTCTAAAAGGATCGAGAGATAAAAAAATTTTTGACAGATCTTTTGATAAACTTTCTACCTTTGGCCTAATGAAAGATTATGACCTAGGCAGAATTAAAGATATGATAAATTATCTTCTAGCCTTAGACTATATTTCCATGGATGCCTACCAGTGCTTAAAGCTAAATCAAAAGTCTCTAAGACTTTTAAAGAACAAGGAAGAAGTTTATATAAGAGCAGATGAGAAGAAATCAAAAACTCAATCGGCTTACAAAGGAGACTTTAATAAAGAAGAAATTGTAAATGAGGACCTTTATGAAGAGTTGAGAGATCTGAGAAATAAACTAGCAGCAGAAAAAAATCTTCCCCCATATACAATCTTCCACAACTCCAGCCTAAGAGCAATGGCCAAGTTTCTACCAAGGACTGCAGAAGAATTTATACAAATTCCAGGAGTCGGCTATAAAAAGCTAGAAAACTATGGCCTAGAATTTTTACAAGTAATTAATGCCTATATTAAAAACCATTCCTATAATATAGAAGGAAAAAGTTTTGAAATTGATGAAAAACAGAAGAGAAAGAGCCTTACTTCTAACCAAAGGCAAACCCTTGAGCTTTATAATTCAGGTTTGACTTATAAAGAAATAGCAGAGACAAGTGGATTTAGAGAGGCGACTATCTTAAAACACCTTATTGCTATAGCAGACTTTGGTTATGTGATAGATCTTAAGTCCGACCTTCCAGCATACAAAAAAGACCAAGTCCTAGCTGCCATAGAAAAAGTTGGTTATGAAAAACTAAGACCAATTAAAGACCTTGTTGACGAAGACATAGATTATGAAGAAATAAAACTTGTAATCTTAGAATACTTGTGTAAAGAAAATACAAGTTCCTATAGGCCAATGAAAAACAATAATAGTAAAGTCTATGAAGAAAGAAAAACAAATTCAGCAGATTATATTTTAGAAGACCTAGAAATAAGGCCAAAAAAGATTTGACATAGGGTGCTTACAATGGTAAAATAACAAGGTGTGTAAATATTTAATTATTTATGCCCATGACAGATGTTAGTATATAAAATTAATGAGGAGGTGCAAGAATGCCAACAATTAATCAGTTGATTAAACAAGGAAGAAAAGCAAAAACTACTAAATCTAAATCACCAGCTTTAGGTGTAAACTTTAACTCTCTAAACAAGAAAGTTACTAGACACAACTCACCACAAAAAAGAGGTGTATGTGTTGCTGTAAGAACAGTTACTCCTAAGAAACCTAACTCAGCTTTAAGAAAAGTTGCTAGAGTAAGATTATCAAACGGTGAAGAAGTTATGGCTTATATCCCAGGTATAGGTCACAACCTACAAGAACACTCTGTTGTTTTAATTAGAGGTGGAAGAGTAAAAGACCTTCCAGGTGTTAGGTACCATATTGTTAGAGGATCACTAGACACAGCAGGAGTTGCTAATAGAATGTCTTCAAGATCAAAATATGGTGCAAAGAAAGCTAAAAGCAAATAGTAGGTAGTAATCGAAAAACTTAAGCAAGTAGTCAATGTTATTCATTAATTTTATATATTAACATTGGCGCAAACGGCAAAAGTGTCGAGTACCGATGATTTTACTAAAAAAATGGTTAAGGAGGGAAGCGAAGTGCCAAGAAAAGGTCATGTTCCAAAAAGAGAAGTTATGCCTGATCCAATGTATCAAGACAAGGTAGTAACTAAACTAATAAATAATGTAATGTTAGACGGAAAAAGAGGAAAGGCTCAAAAAATAGTTTATGAAGCCTTTAACCTAGTACAAGAACGTTCAGGCCAAGACGGTCTAGAAACTTTCTACAAGGCTTTAAACAATGTAATGCCTGTATTAGAGGTAAAAGCCAGAAGAGTAGGAGGAGCAACCTACCAAGTTCCTATGGAAGTAAGAGCAGAAAGAAGAGAAACTTTAGGTCTAAGATGGTTAGTAAACTATTCAAGAGCTAGAGGAGAAAGAACCATGGTTGAAAGACTAGCTGGTGAAATTCTTGATGCATCTAACGAAATGGGCGGTAGTGTTAAGAGAAAAGAAGAAATGCACAGAATGGCAGAAGCTAATAAAGCATTTGCTCATTATCGTTGGTAATTAAAGGGGGATTATTTTGCCAAGACAAATACCTTTAGAGAGAACAAGAAATATCGGTATCATGGCTCACATTGACGCCGGTAAAACAACTACAACAGAACGTATACTTTTATACTCTGGTAGGATTCATAAAATCGGCGAAACCCATGACGGTGGAGCAACAATGGACTTTATGGACCAAGAAAAAGAAAGAGGTATCACAATTGGTTCCGCAGCTACAACAGCTATGTGGAAGGACCACAGACTTAACATCATAGATACACCAGGACACGTTGACTTCACAGTAGAAGTAGAAAGATCTCTAAGAGTTCTTGACGGTGCAGTATCACTATTTGATGCTAAATCAGGTGTTGAGCCTCAATCAGAAACAGTTTGGAGACAAGCTGACAAGTATATGGTTCCAAGAATCGCCCACATTAACAAGATGGACGTTGTTGGAGCAGATTTCTTCCGTTCTGTTGAAACAATTAAAAACAGACTAAATGCAAACCCAGTTCCAATTCAAATTCCAATAGGAGCTGAGGATAATTTCATAGGAATGATCGACTTAGTAACAATGAAAGCCGAAATCTACAAAGATGACATGGGCTTTGACATTGAAATTACAGATGTTCCAGATGATATGAAAGACCTTGCAGAAGAATATAGAGAAAACCTTATTGACAAGGTGTCAAACTATGATGACGATCTAATGATGGCTTATTTAGAAGGAGAAGAAATCTCTGAAGAAATGTTAAAAGCAGCCATTAGAAAAGGAACTGTATCAGTACAAATGGTACCAGTAACATGCGGATCATCATACAAAAATAAGGGAGTACAATTATTACTAGACGCAATAATTGACTACCTACCATCTCCACTAGACGTTCCAGCAATTAAGGGAACAACTGAAGATGGACAAGAAGTAGAGAGACACTCATCAGACGATGAGCCATTTGCAGCCCTAGCATTTAAAATAGTTACAGACCAATATGTAGGAAAACTTTGCTACTTTAGAGTATACTCAGGATCTATTAAAGCAGGATCATATGTATACAACTCTACAAAAGGCAAAAAAGAACGTATTGGTAGAATTATGGTAATGCACGCAGACAAGAGAGAAGAAGTAGAAGAAGTTTATGCTGGAGAAATTGCAGCAGCAATTGGCTTAAAAGATACAACAACTGGAGATACCCTATGTGACCAAGACTCATCAATAGTTCTTGAAAACATGGAATTCCCAGAACCAGTAATCTCAGTAGCCATAGAACCAAAAACTAAGGCTTCTCAAGACAAGATGACTGCAGCCCTACTAAAACTAGCTGAAGAAGACCCAACATTTAGAACCTATACAGATGACGAAACTGGCGATACAATTATTGCTGGAATGGGAGAACTTCACCTTGAAATTATAGTAGACAGACTACTAAGAGAATTCAAAGTAGAAGCAAATGTAGGTAACCCACAAGTATCCTACAGAGAATCAGTTACAACTCCATCAGAAGCAGATACAAAATACGCTAGACAATCAGGTGGACGTGGACAATACGGTCACGTTAAACTTAGAATGGAACCACTTGAAAAAGGAGCAGGCTTCGAATTCGTTAACGCAATCGTTGGAGGAGCCATTCCTAAAGAATATATGGGAGCTGTACAAGATGGTGTTGAGGAAGCCCTTAAGTCAGGTGTCCTAGGTGGTTACGAAGTTCTAGATGTAAAAGTAACTGTATATGACGGTTCTTATCACGAAGTTGACTCTTCAGAAATGGCCTTCAAGATTGCCGCATCAATGGCAACAAAAGAAGCTCTAAGAAAGGGTAACCCACAATTACTAGAACCTACAATGGCAGTAGAAATTACTACTCCAGAAGAGTACATGGGAGATGTTATTGGAGACATTAACTCTCGTCGTGGTCAAGTAGATGGAATGGAAATGGTAGCAGGAGCTCAAGTTATTAGAGCCTTTGTTCCACTAGGAGAAATGTTTGGTTATGCAACATCACTAAGATCAAACACTCAAGGTAGAGCAACACACTCAATGCAATTTGACCACTACGCACCAGTTCCAAAGAACATTGCTGAAGAAGTTGTAGGTAATAGACAGTAATAGTTGAAAAAAATACAAATTTGATGTATTATTAGAATAATTAGGATAAAAATATATTTATAGTTCATTAGGAGGATTAAATAATGGCTAAAGAAAAATTTGAGAGAAGTAAACCACACGTAAATATTGGAACAATTGGTCACGTTGACCACGGTAAGACAACTTTAACTGCAGCAATCACTTTTGTACTACACCAAAGATATGGTACTGGTGAAAACATCGATTACGCAAACATCGACAAGGCTCCAGAAGAAAGAGAAAGAGGAATCACTATTTCTACATCTCACGTAGAATACGAAACTCCAAACAGACACTACGCTCACGTAGACTGCCCAGGACACGCCGACTATGTTAAAAACATGATCACTGGTGCTGCTCAAATGGACGGTGCTATCCTTGTAGTATCAGCTGCTGACGGACCAATGCCACAAACAAGAGAACACATCTTACTTTCAAGACAAGTAGGTGTTCCAAAAATCGTAGTATTCTTAAACAAAGAAGACCAAGTTGACGACCCAGAACTAATCGAATTAGTTGAAATGGAAGTTAGAGAACTTCTTTCTGAATATGACTTCGACGGAGACAACACTCCAATCGTAGTTGGATCAGCTTTAAAAGCTATCGAACAACCAGAATCAGAATGGGGAGACAAAATCCTTAAACTTATGGAAGCTGTAGACGAATACATTCCACAACCAGTAAGAGACATCGACAACCCATTCCTAATGCCAGTAGAGGACGTATTCTCTATCACAGGTAGAGGAACTGTTGCAACTGGTAGAGTAGAAGCTGGTGTAATTAAAGTTCAAGACGAAGTTGAAATCGTAGGACTTACTGACGAAGCTAGAAAAGTTGTTGTAACTGGAGTAGAAATGTTTAGAAAACTTCTAGACCAAGCTCAAGCAGGAGACAACGTAGGACTACTTCTTAGAGGTGTTCAAAGAGAAGAAATCCAAAGAGGACAAGTTCTAGCTAAACCAGGAACAATTAAACCACACACAGAATTCGAAGCAGAAGTTTATGTACTATCAAAAGAAGAAGGTGGAAGACACACTCCATTCTTTAACGGATACAGACCACAATTCTACTTCAGAACAACTGACGTAACTGGAGATATCCAATTAGCAGACGGTGTAGAAATGGTTATGCCTGGCGACAACTCTACTTTCAAAGTAAAACTTATCACTCCAATCGCTATGGACGAAGGTGTAAGATTTGCTATCAGAGAAGGTGGAAGAACTGTAGCATCAGGTGTTGTAACTAAATTAATTGGTTAATTAACAATAAACAAAGAGTAGGCTATAAAGTCTACTCTTTTTTTACATAGAGGAGCAAAGATGACAAAAATAAAAAACAAGTGGCTGGACCATATAGGAGAGGAATTTAATAAAGACTATTACAAAACTTTGAGACAATTTCTAATAGAAGAATATAACAATGAACTGATTTTCCCAAGGGCAGAAGACATCTTTAACGCCTTCCACTACACAGACTACGATGACGTAAAAGTTGTAATCCTAGGCCAAGACCCCTACCACAACTTTAAACAGGCCCACGGACTTTCATTTTCAGTGCTGCCAGGGACAAAGACACCACCATCCCTAGAAAATATCTTTAAAGAACTTCACGACGACCTAGGTCTAAAAATTCCCAACAACGGCAACTTAACTAAATGGGCCAGACAAGGAGTCCTATTATTAAATACAGTCCTAACAGTAAGGGCCCATCAGGCCAACTCCCACAGAGGAAGAGGTTGGGAAATCTTTACAGATAGGGTTATTGAAAGCCTAAATGATAAAAAGGACCCAGTTGTATTTTTATTATGGGGAAGGCCAGCCCAAGAAAAGAGAAAACTAATTACTAATCCCAACCACCTAATCCTAACAGCTCCCCATCCAAGTCCACTTTCAGCCTATAGAGGCTTCTTTGGCTGCAAACACTTTTCAAAGACCAATGACTTTTTAAAAGCCCATGGTCTAGAAGAAATAGACTGGCAAATCGAAGACATATAGAATTCAAAAGAGGGGACATTGCTTTAGCCGTGTCCCCGTTTTTCTTCTTATGGGGACATTGCTTCAGCCGTGTCCCCATTTGATTTCCTGATTTTAACAAAAACTCCCCAACAAAAAAGTCCTTACACGAGTAAGAACTTAAAAAGAATAAAAAATATAAGTATGAATAAGCAAAGACAAAAAAGTTACAAGGAGAAAGACTTTCTTGTTCTTTTTGTGCTTAAAAATAAACATCCCAAATAGAGATCCTATAGATCCACCAATAATAGTAAAGAAAAGTAAGGTAGATTCTTTAATTCGCCATTTATGAGCCTTTGCCTTTATCTTGTCTAAGCCGTACAAGAAAAAAGTAAAGACATTAACCACTAGCAGATAGGATTTAAGCATCCTCGTCCTCGTCTAGGTCTCTTTCTTTGGCAACTAAAACAGAAATATGAGCTGCCTCAATAACCTTTTTAGAAACACTGCCTAAAATTGTCCTAGAAAGAAAACCCAGGTCTCTGTTGCCAATAACAATAAGGTCAGCTCCAATTTCATCAGCATAGGCTACAATTTCTTTGGCAGGATCGCCAATTTTATAAAGACTAAAGTGCTTATAAGGATAAGCTTCAAGTTTTTTATTAGCATCATCTAAAATCTTTTCAGTGATATTATAAACATCTTCATTAAGCTTCTCATCTTCCTTGGATATATTAGTAGGAATAGGCACAAGAGCTTCAGGAGCAACAGAAAGCACGTGAATTTCAGCCTCAGTTAAAGTACCAAGCTTAATAGCCTTGTCTAAGGCAACTAAAGATGAATTAGATCCACCAATTGCAACTAACAATTTATTAAACATAAGACCTCCTCCTTCTTAGAATAAATTTACCCTAAAAGAAGAAAATAACTCAAAAGCTTTGATTTGG
>CAYFUN010000016.1:14156-27970 GCA_964346535.1 uncultured Peptoniphilaceae bacterium | reverse complement strand
TTCAAAAATTTATTAAGGAAAAATAAAAAAGGAGCTTTTTTCAGCTCCTTAAAATTTATTTTTAGATCTTGTACCTGCCTAGTTTAATATAGTCGCCTTGAGGATCTATGTTTTCTACAATTTCCCAGTTGTTGTCTATACCCATAGTCTTTGCCATTTCTTGGAAGTAGTACATGGCAAAGCCTACGTCAGTTACTGAGTGAACTAGGTCAATTGAATTTTTTACAAAGGCATAAACACAGCCGTCTTCAAGAACAAATCTCCATGGTTGGAGGTTCTTATATGATGGGGCAGACTTTAATTCAGAGAACAAGTCTAGCATGTTCATTTGTCTAAGTTTTTCTGTTGCAGGTTTTTCAAAGTTTTCGTCTAAGAAGACAATATCTTCAACCTTTAGTCTAGATGAAGTTGGCTCTGGAGTAAAGGCCTTCTTTTCTTCTGGATAGCCTAAGGCGATTAAGTATTTTGCCTCTGCTCCCTTAGGTCCAAATAGCTTTTCTTTTTCTTCCTTAATATCGTCGTTTAAGGTTATTATACAAGAACCAAGCTTTAGTTCTAAAAGTTTTGTTATAAGGTCGCCCATACAAAAGGCTGCTTTTATGTGGTTGAGCATTTGGTCGTCAGAATAAATTACTGGAATGTAGGCGCCTGATTTTATAAAGACTCCTGCGTATCCAGCCTTGCCGTCTAAGGCCTTAAAAACTTTTTCGCCATCTTCAACTAGGTCCAGGTCAATTTTGTCCCAGCCTAATTTTTCTTTAACTTCGACAATGGCATTTCTTACATTTGATGCATCGTCTGAGTTTAGTCTTTTGTTTTGAAAGTCTCTAACAGATTTTCTCTCTTTTAAATATGTTTTTATTGATTTCATAAGCTCCTCCTGTTTATCTTATGGTTTTCATACCCTAAATTTGTAAAAAAATTTATTCTTAGACGAGAATTAAGTTCACTAACCATGGGCCAAAGCTGGAAAGAGAAATAAAAGTCATAAGACTTCCAACAAGGGCGCCAACAAAAACGTCTGTTGGAAAGTGAACTGCCAAATAGAGCCTAGAAATTCCAATTAAAACTGCATAGATATAAAAGCCGATTGCAAAGGCTGGAAAAAATCTAGCCCCAACTAAGGCGATGGAAAAGGCTGAGGCAGTGTGGCCTGATGGGAAGGAATAGTCTCTCATTATAATGTCAAAGGTGTTGAGCCATTCTAAAACTTCATAGGGTCTAAGTCTCTTTGCTAAAAATTTTATTGTGTGGGCTACAGCCTGGGTTAAAATTTGGCCAGCAAGCATTTGGATGGCAAAGGTCTTTGAAAATTCACTAGTTGAGAAAAAATAGCAGGCAAAAATAAAGACTGTTATTGAAAGTCCGCCAGCTAAATTTGTAAACCTAGTAAAAAATTGGTCAAAAAACCTGTTGTTCATATTTTTATTTACTAGCTTTAAAATGAAATTGTCAAATCTTATAAAAATATTTTCTCTCTTTTTCATTGGTCCATCCTTATAAAATTATTATACCCTTAATTCTCCTCTTACTCTTAGCGAAATCTTTTAATCTTATTCTTTTTAAAATTCTATGATAAAATAGCCTTGGTGATTTAATGATTTTATCAGACGAACAAAGAAGGGCTTCCCAGTCTTTAAAAAACTCTAGCCTGGTTATAGGAACACCTGGAGCTGGAAAGACTACCATGCTTTTAGCTAGAATTGACAACTTAATAAGAGCAGGAGTTGACCCTGAAAAAATTCTGACTATAAGTTTTTCTAGGGCAGCAGCCAGTGAGTTAGAAGAGAGATTTAAAAAAGCAAATCCTGACCAAAAAACCCTTCCTCACTTTCACACCATCCACGCCTTTTCTTATATAGTCCTAAGAGACTACGGCAGACGTAAGGGCATAGACTACAAACTTTTAGAAGGGGATAAGAGCATAAACAAGTACAAGCTTTTGTCGAAGTTTTATTACCAGGTCCACAAGACCTATATCTCTGACGAAAAGCTAGACAATCTCATTAACAAAATTGGCTATGTAAAAAATATGATGCTAGATCCAAAGATTGTCAACACAGAAATCGACAGGTTCGACGAGGTCTTTTATCTCTACGAAGACTTTAAGAAAAAGTACAAGTATATAGACTTTGACGATATGCTGGAAGAAGGCTTAAGAATTTTAAGAGACAATTATTCTATTAGAAAAAAATATATAGACAAGTACGACTATGTCCAAGTTGACGAAGGCCAAGACACTTCAAAGCTCCAAATGGAAATAGTAAAGCTCCTCACAAAAAAGAAAAATAACTTATTTATTGTTGCAGACGACGACCAGTCAATTTATTCCTTTAGGGGAGCTGACCCCAGGGGAATTTTCGCCCTTGAAGACGACTACAAGGACCTAAAAATTTATTATATGGAAACTAACTTTAGGTCTTCAAAAAATATAGTCCTAGCAGCTAGGTCCTTTATTGAACAAAATCAAGTTCGTTACAAAAAAGACCTAAGGTCATCAAAGGACTTTGACAGGCCAGTTGAAGTTGTAAGACTTGCAGACACCCTTAGCCAATATGAATATATTTTGGACAATATCGAAGAAGATTCTTACGACCAAGTTGGCGTTCTTTACAGAAATAATATTTCAGCCATGGGTCTAATTGAATTTTTAGAGAGAAAAAACATAGACTTTAGGCTGACAGACAGGTCGAAGATAAAATTTTACTCTCACAGGATCACAAGAGACATCATAAATATAATAAATTTTTCAGAAGATCCTAGCCGCATAGACCTTTTAGAAGAAATATTTTACAAGGTCAAAGGCTATATCTCTAGACTTATGGTAGACCAAGTAAAGGCTCTAGGTGGAAGCGGCGACGCCTTAGACAAGCTTGCCAGCCTTCCAAGTCTTAGGTCTTATTCTCTAAGGGCCATAGAAGACTTACAAAAATCTATGAAAGCCTTAAAAAAAGTTCCCATGAATAAGAAGCTAGACTTTATCTACCATGACCTAGACTACAAGGCCTATATAAATTTCTTTTCAAAAAAAGAAGGTTTTGGCCTCCAAAGTGAAATTTTAGTTTTTGAAAATCTAAATAGGATTTCAAAAGAAGCATCAAGTCTTAATGAATTTATTGGCAGGTTAAAATACTTAGACCAGCTTGTATATAGGTCGGCCTTTAATGCAAGAGGCTTAAATCTTTCCACCATTCACTCAGCCAAGGGCAAGGAATACGACCAAGTATTTTTAATTGACGTCTACAAAAATATGTTTCCGTCTAGGTCCTTAGATTCCAGTTTAAAAGATGAGTGGGAAGAAGAGCGGAGACTTTTCTACGTTGGCATGACAAGAGCCAGAGACAAACTTTCAATTCTCTATCCAAAAAAAGTTTGGGACCAAGAAACTGAAATCTCAGATTTTTTAATTGAACTAGAAGAGGCCTGCAAGGAATAAAAAAACCTCCAAGACTTAGTATAAAAACTTAAGCTGGAGGTTTTTGTTTTAAAAAATTTATTTGTCGTCCTTTAACAAGTCCCTATAAATTTTATAAGAATAAATCATTGGAATAAAGATTATTAGGACAGAGACTGTAATAAAGAAATAAAAATTGTTAAAGAGGATTGAGCCGATTAAGATTAAAAATCCTCCTAGCATGTAGACCTTGCCAGCTAGGACATGGGTTTTTTCCCAAACATAGTCGTTATCCATTGTCCACGGAAGTTTAATGCCGATGGTGTAATTTCTCTTAACCTTAGGCAGGTAGTTGCCAATAAAAATCATAAGAATGGCAACCAGAGAAGTTGTTATTGTTGCAATGTCAATTTTCTTTCCTAGGCCAAAGGCAATGGTGGCTGCAGAAATTACTATGTTCATTAGTGGTAGGGCAATTAAAACTATATTTAAGGCCTTGTCTCCTTGGTTGGATTTTTTTGGGTCAGCAGTTGTAACAAAATAAGTTACAAGATATATTAAAATCATTATAGCAGGCAGGCCAAACAAGGCAAAGTTCTTAGATGAATAAGAATCTGGATTGTTATTAATATCAAAGTGAGTTGCAATTTGATCTGGCAAGCTCTTATAAAAAATTCCTCCTAGGACAAAGGGGATTAGTGAAACTAATAATCCGATTTTAAAAGTTTTAGATCTCTTCATTTTTTTCTCCTTTAGTAAAATTCATAAAATATGTCATTAATTCTTCAAAAACTGACAGGTTTAGAGAATAGATCCTGTAGTTTTTTTCTTTGCGTAAAAAAATTAATTCAGCCTCTAGGAGGAGAGAAAGATGATAAGAAACTGTAGCTGGACTCATGTCAAAGGCTTGGTCAATTTGGCCTGCAGTCATTGGTCCCTTTTTTAGCATTTTTAAAATTTCTCTTCTAGTTGAATCTCCTAGGGCCTTTAAAGTTAAATCAATTCCCATACAATCACCTATTTCAATTATTATCTAAATAGATTATAAAACTTAAAAAATATTTTTGCAAGAGTAATTTCGAAAATTTTCAAAATTATAAAAACAAAATAAAAATTCAGGCAGACCAAGAGCTTAACCTTATAAAAATTGATTTACTAAAGGCAAATTAGGGTATGATTTTAAATACAAATACAGGCTAAGGAGGACCTATTTATGAATCGAGAAATTGTAGATGGATACTTGTACGAAGTTACAAAATCCCTTTCAAGAAAAGATAAAAAAGCAGTTTATGAAAAATTAGAAAAAGAAATTTATGAAAAGATAGATCAAAATAAAAAAGGACCAGTCGAAACCAAGGAAGAAATTCTTCAAGTTTTAAAAGAATATGGCAACCCAGCAGACGTGGCCCAAAAATATACAGAAAAAGGTAACAGGGCCCTGGTTCCTCAACCTCATTATAGCCACTATATAAGCGACAAGTACTTAGGACTTGCTATAGCTATAATTTTTTATGGCCTCATAGCGTTTTTGTCTTTTGGCGTATTTAATACAGCAGTTTTTGATTTTGAAAATGCCTTGCTCTTAGGCGTAGATATTGTTTCAATCATTTTAGTAATTTATATTTGCTATACCCTAAGTTTTTCTTGGGTATCTGGAGGCAGATTAAAATCTTGGGACAAGTTTTCTAAGACTTTAACAGCAGAGCCATCAAAGAGCTCAAGAGTTTCAGCCTTTGAAATGAAGTTTCAAGTAGTTTTTTCAGCCATACTTTTAGTTGTCTTTGCCTTTGCCAAAGATCTACTAGGCATGACCTACGAAGGCATTGACCTAGGCAACGGCTATATGTTAATTTTTGCTCCAGTAATTATTTTAGTTTTCTTCCTAAGCACCTTAAACATTGCCTACAAGGAAGTTGACAGAAAATTTACTGGTGGAGTTTTGTTTTCAACAATTATTTCTAAGCTTGCAGTAATTGGCCTAAGTTTTTTACTTTTTGTAAAAGAAGACGCCTTAAGTTCAAGTTTTAAATCTTGGCTTGCAGGTCTTCTTCCTAACAACGACCTAATGGCTGGCCTTGTTAACAACCTTGGCCTAGTTGTCTTCTTTGTAGTTGTGCTTATTGCTTCAATTGACATTATAGCAACAGCCCTTGGCTTCCACTCTAACAAGAAAGATTCAGTTGAAGGAATTTACCAAGATGACTTTGGCAAAGTTGATGTAGATTTAAAAGACTTAGAAGACCTTCCAGAAGAAGTTGAACCTGTAGTCTTTGAATCTGACAAGCAAACTACAGTAATTGAAGAAAAAATCGACCCACTAAAGTCAACTGATCCAGTTTTAATGGCAGAGACATCTGACAGTCAAGCTCCAGATGAAGAACCACTAAAGGTTCATGAGTTTGATCCAGAACAAGACAATAAAATCGACCCACTAAAGTCAGTTGATCCAGTACTAATGCCAGAGACAATTGAAAAAACTCCAGAGGACAAGAGAGAAATCAATCCTGATAACTTAGTTGAAAATGAAAACGAAAAAATTGATCCTCTAAAAGAAGTGGACACAGAGTTTGATCCCCTTGGAGAATTAGACCCAAGTAAGGAAAATTCAATTTTTCACGAAGACAACAAGGACTCTGACTTTGAAAACTCTCACACCCAAGTTATAAAAAGAGACGATATGAAAAAAGCTACAGATGAGGCTAAGGCACCATCTATAGCTGACTTTATGAAGAAAAATAATAAAGAAGATTAAAAGATAAGGAAAAAGTAGATTAATGAATTTGAAAAATTATACCCTCAAGGAAAAAGCATATATTGAAGAGCTAGACTCAACTGGCTATTACTTTATTCACAATAAAACCAAGGCCAAGGTCTTTTATTTAGAAAATACAGATGAAATAAAGACCTTTTCCATTGGCTTTAGGAC
Source organism: uncultured Peptoniphilaceae bacterium (assembly GCA_964346535.1). Classification (GTDB taxonomy): domain Bacteria; phylum Bacillota; class Clostridia; order Tissierellales; family Peptoniphilaceae; genus Neofamilia. The sequence goes on along the minus strand of CAYFUN010000016.1, from coordinate 21,650 downwards.
TCCACCAAAGGACTCAACAGGTGTGGCCCATATTGTTGAACACACAGTGCTGTCAGGATCTAGGAAGTATAGGACCAAGGAACCCTTTATGGACTTGGTCAATTCTTCTTTGCAGACCTTTTTAAATGCAATGACCTTTCCAGACAAGACAATTTATCCAATAGCAAGTAGAAACGTAAAAGACTTTTACAACCTAATGGACGTCTATTTAGATGCAGTTTTTTATCCAAGAATATACGAAGAAGAAAAGATTTTTTACCAAGAAGGCTGGCACTATGAAATGGAAGACTTAGACTCTCCAATAAAATACAATGGAGTTGTCTATAACGAAATGCGTGGAGCCTATTCAGACCCAGACGACCAAGTTTCAGAAATAATTTCTGAGGCTCTGCACCCTGGCTCAACTTACTCCCACGACTCAGGAGGAAATCCCCACCACATTCCAGACCTGACCTATGAAGATTTTTTAAACTTCCACAAAAAATACTATCATCCATCTAACTCCTATATATTTTTAAATGGAGCCATGGACATAGAAGAAGTTTTAGCCTATATAGACGAAGAATATTTAGGAAACTTTGATTACCTGGAAGTAAACTCAAAGATCAACCAAGGCCAAAGTGAAAATAAGATAGAAATTCTTGACAAGACCTACTCAATTGGTGCAGGAGAAAAGGAAGAAAATAAAGCCTACTATGTTTACGGCCTAACCCTTGGCCCATCAACTTCGCCTATGGACAGATTTATGAGGTCTATCTTAGAAGACATTATAATAGAATCAGACTCATCGATTTTAAAAGACAAGTTTTTAGAATCGGGCCTATGTGAAGACTACTTCTCCCAAGTTTCAACATCAATAAGCCAAGACTTTTTTATAGTTGGAAAAAATGGAGACGGCAAGAGCCTAGACAAGTTTGTAAAAATAATTGAAGACGGTTTAAAACAAGCAGTTGAAGAAAAAATTGACCAGGACCTACTGGCAGCAACTTTAAATTCTTTTGAATTTTCAACCAAGGACCTGGGCATCCACAAGGGAGTACTTTTAAATATTTCCTGCCTAAGATCTTGGCTTTACGACGCCAGCCCTATTGAAGCTTTAAAATACAAGGACACTTTAGCCCATATAAAAGAAAATCTCGACAAGGGCATAGTTGAAGAATATATAGAAGAAAAAATTCTAAATAACCCTAGAAAAATTCAAATGACTGTCAGACCAAAGCCAGGAGAATTTTTAGAAAAAGATAAGGGCCAAGAAGAAAAACTAAGGGCCTACAAGGAATCCCTATCCCAAGAAGAAAAAGAAAACTTGGTAAAAGAGACCCAGGATTTATTTGAATATCAAACAAAGCTAGACTCCAAAGAAGACAAGGCCACAATTCCAAAACTTGACCTCAAGGACATCTCTCCAGGAGTCAGTCACCTAGACACAGAAGTAATAAAAGATGGAGACAAGGACCTAGTCTTTACTCGCGCCTTTACAAATGGAATTTATAATATGACCATGTCCTTTGACCTAAAAAACATTAAGGCAGCAGACCTTCCATATGTTTCAGTGGTCTTTGACCTACTTGGATCTCTAGACACAGAAAATTATTCCTACAAGGACCTTAACAACCAAGTCGACATTCACACTGGTGGCATAAGCTTTAGCCCAGCCATTTATCAAAATCCAAAAACTCTAGCCTACAAGGTTCAAGGCAACCTAAGAGGCAGGACCATGGAAGATAAAATCGATAAGTATTTAGACCTAGTAGAAGAAATAATCTTTAGGACAAAATTTGACAATCCAAAGAGAATAAAAGACTTACTTCTAGCAGAAAAAGCTGACATAGAAGCTTCAATTGAACAAGGAGGCCACATCTTAATTGCTTCAGAAATAGCATCAATGTTAGACGACAGCGCAGATGTAACTAACATTCTCGGCGGCAGAAAATATTTATTTGAACTAAAGAAAGTTTTAAAAGACTTGGACCAAGATCCTCAGGCTGTATTAGAAAAATTAAATGAAACTTATAAGAGGATTTTTAACGAAAACCTAACTATATCCCTAGCAGGCAAGGACGAATATTTAGAAAAGACCAAAACTTGGCTGGAAAAAATTCAAGGAGACTTAAGTTCTTTTGATCAAGTATTTGCTTATGAAAGAGGCGACCTTAAGTCAATAGCCTTAAAGTCATCTTCAAATGTTTGCTATGTATCAGATGGCTTTAAGCTCCAAGACTTTGGCATTGAAGCAGACGGAGTTCAAAGAGTTTTGGCAAAAATTATTTCAGGCGACTACCTTCACACCCAAATTAGGGCCAAGGGAGGAGCCTACGGAGCAGGAATTTCTATAAACCCTAACGGCAACGTAACAACATATTCCTACAGGGACCCAAATTTAGACAAGACCTTTGACACCTATGACAAAATTGGCGACTATTTAGAAGACCTTGACCTGGACCAAAGAGACCTAGCTGACTTTATAATAGCAACTATGAACCAATTTGATCCACCAACAACTCCAAGCCAGTATCCAACCATAGCCTTGGCCAGATACTTTACAGGCTTTGGCGAAGAAGATCTCGCAAAGATGAAAGACCAGGCCTTAAAGACAACAATTTCTGACATCAAGGCCTACAAGGAAGTCTTTGACCAGGCAAAAAATAAAAAAGTCTACGGAGTAATGGGCTCTAAAGAACTAATAGAAAAATCTACAAGGACCTTTGATCAGATAAAAACAATGAATGATTAAAAAAACAGGCTGGAAATTACTCCAGCCTTTTTTGTGTTTACTTATAAAATTTTATCTGCTTATAAATCTTAGGCAGATTTTTTGCCCCTAGAAAATATTAAGGTCAAAGATATTAGGGCCAGGGTCATTAGCAAATATTGGTAGGTCCTTAGACCGACAAGAGCCCAGCCTGCTAAGATATTTTCACTTTTCATTAAAAGATTTTCAGAAATATTTCTCAGCTCTATAAGTAGAGGCTTGTAGAAGGAAATGTTTACAGAATTCCAAAGTTTAGAAAGATCCATTACAGTCCTAAATGCCAAATAAATAGCACCAAGGCCTAGGATTATTAAAAAAGACTTGATATAAATTCCGCCTTCATCCTTGTACCTGTCCCTTAGCTTAAACTTTTTAAATTGGATAAATATTAAAATTACTAGTATTAAAGCTTCCATCTTTGCCTCCTCTAATTTTATTGGTTTTTTAACATCTCATCTTCAATAGCAAAGTCACTTATGATCTTTTCATTAGTTTCTTTAACTTTTTCCAACAAGCCCTTATAGTTTTTGAAATCACTTTCACCTGGAAGTCCACTTTCACTTGCCTTATAAAAATTACAACATAAAAGTATATCTAAAGGAAAAGTGATTTTCTTCTTCATTTCCTATTTAAGGAAAAGGATTTCTGTACTATAATAATATAGAGAAAATAAAAAACACAGGAGGATTTATGAAAAAGTTTCAAGACATAGAATACAAGAGACCAGATGTTGAAGGCTTTATTAATTTACTAAAAGAAGCTGCAGAAGAATTTCCTAAAAAAGATTTGCAAGGCCAAGTAGACCTAATAAAAAAAGTTGACAAGGCCTCAGAAAAAATTAACACAGCAGGAACTATTGCAAGTATTAGGTATTCAATCGACACTAGAGATGAATTTTATAAGGGCGAGTCTGAATACTTTGACGAAATTGGCCCAAGGGTTCAAGACGTTGCCAATAATTTTAACAAGGCAGTTTTATATTCAGACCACAGGGCTGGCCTAGAAGAAGTTTTTGGCAAGCAAGTTTTTAACCTTTATGAAATGATAGAAAAGTCTTTTAGCCCAGAGATCATTGAAGATCTAGTTGAAGAAGCAAAAATTTCTAACGAATACCAAGACCTAATTGGCTCAGCAGAAATTGACTTAGATGGAACAAAGTATACTCTTTCCCGTCTAAGACCACTAATTGAATCAAAAGATAGAGAAACTAGAATCAAGGCTAATGAAGCCTACTTTGGTTTCTTTGAAAAGAACATGGAAAAGTTTGACGATATTTATGACAGACTAGTTCACGTTAGAGACAGGATGGCAAAAAAACTTGGTTTTGAAAACTTTGTTGAACTTGGATATTTGAGAATGTCTAGGTCAGATTATGGACCAAAAGAAGTTGCAAAGTACAGAGAACAAATTGTAAAACACGTTGTGCCTTTTGCTACAGAGTTGAGAAAGAGACAAGAAAAGAGACTAGGCCTTGACCACCTTTACTACTATGACGAAGCCCTAAACTTTAATTCAGGCAACGCCAATCCTAAAGGCGACCCAGAGTGGATTATAGAAAAGGGCAAGGAAATGTACAAGGGCCTTGGACCAGTTACTGATGAATTTTTTACAATTATGACCAAGTACAATCTTTTTGACCTTCTAAGCCATGACGGAAAAATGTCTGGAGGTTATTGTACTAGCCTAGAAGAATACAAGGTGCCATTTATTTTTGCCAACTTAAATGGAACAGCAGGAGATGTAGAAGTTCTCACCCACGAAGCTGGCCATGCCCTACAAATGTATTTGTCTAGGAACCAAATTCTATCAGCCTACGGCTTTCCAACTTATGAGGCTTGTGAAATCCATTCAATGTCTATGGAATTTTTAACCTACCCATACATGGATCTGTTCTTTGAAGAAAATACTGAAAAGTTTAAGTTTGCCCACATGGCTGGAACAATGGAATTCCTACCTTATGGCGCCTTAGTTGACCACTTCCAACATTACGTTTATGAAAATGTTGACGCCAGTCCAGCAGAGAGAAGAGCTAAGTTTAGAGAATTAGAAAAAATCTATCTTCCTCACAGAGACTACAAGGACAATGACTTTTTAAACTCAGGCGGATTTTTCTTTAAACAAGCCCACATTTTCCAAAGTCCATTTTATTATATAGACTACACCTTGGCCCAAGTTTGTGCCATTGGCTTCTTTAGAATGAGCCTAGAAGACCATGACAAGGCCATGGAAACTTATTTAGACCTATGCAAGCTAGGTGGATCCAAGTCCTTCTTAGACCTAGTAGCATCAACAGGCCTAAAGAGTCCATTTGCAGATGGAACTATGGAAGCAGCAGTTGAGACAATAAAAACTCAACTAGACAAAATAGACGATAGTAAATTTTAAGATTGAACTTTAAGCTGTTAGATTTTCTAGCAGCTTTTTATATGTAAAGATTTAGCTTCTATAGTATAATTGAGATAGGTGATAAAATGAACTTAAATATAAACTGGTATCCAGGTCACATGAAAAAGACTTCGGATTCTATTAGAGAAAATTTAAAAAAAGTAGACCTGGCCTTTGAGCTAGTTGATGCAAGGGCGCCAAGGGCGACAGAAAATCCCCTACTTAAAGAACTTTTAGGAGACAAAAAGAGGATTTTAATTTTTAATAAGGCAGATTTAGCAGATCCTGAGACCAACAAAAAATGGCTGGCCTACTATAGAGAAAAGGGCATTCCAGCAGTTGAACTAAATTCAAATACTGGCAAGGGCATTCCTGAGCTAATGAAAGAAGTCCACAAGACCATGGAAGAAAAAAGAGCCAGAGATTTAGAGCGTGGAATTATTTCCAAACAAGTTAGGGCCATGATAATTGGAGTTCCAAATGTAGGCAAGTCAACTTTAATAAATTCTTTGGCCAAGAAAAAATCTACAAAAACTGGCAACACTCCAGGAGTAACTAGGACCAACCAGTGGATCAAAGTTGGCGAAGAGCTTTTGCTTTTAGACACGCCAGGAGTTTTGTGGCCGAAATTTGAATCAGAAGAGCTGGCTTTGCACTTGGCCTATATTGGATCGATAAAAGACGAAGTTCTTCCTAAGGAAGACGTGGCCTTAAAGTTAGTTGAACATCTATCTGACTCCTATCCAGACCTCCTTGAAGAGAGATTTAAAATCCAAATTCAAGGAAGACCCCTAGAGACTATGGAAGAAATTGCCAGGAAGAGGGGGGCAATTATGCGTGGCAATGAAATTGACTACACCAGGGTTACAGATATAATCTTGGACGAATTTAGAAAGGCAGCCATCGGCAGAATTTCCTTGGAGGAGCCTAATGTTTGATATAGAAAGATCCTACTATGCCCAAGGCAAGAGATATATTATTGGCATAGACGAAGTTGGCAGGGGACCCCTTGCAGGCGATGTTGTTGCAGCAGCAGTTTGTGTTGACTTTGACAAGATCAATGAAGAAGCCCACGACCTTGGCCTTATTGAAGGAATAAAAGATTCAAAAAAACTTTCAGCAAAAAAGAGGCAGGCTCTGGCAGGAAAAATTAAAGAAGCGGCAGTAGACTTTTCTATTGCAGGCGCCTCAGCCCAAACCATAGACAAGATAAATATCCTTCAAGCTACGATTCTTTCAATGGAAAAGGCCTTAAAAGACCTAGAAGAAAAACTGGCGAGGAAAAATATAGTAGTTGACTTAGTTTTAGTTGACTCAGTAAAAATAAAATCTGATATAGAGACTGTCTCCTTAGACAAGGGAGACGACAAGTGCTATTCAATAGCCTGCGCATCAATTTTGGCCAAGGTCTATAGGGACGATGTCTTGTGCAAAAAATACGAAGAAGACTATCCAGGTTACGGCTTTGAAAAGCACAAGGGCTACGGAACCAAAGCCCACAGGGAGGCATTATTAAAACTTGGCCCATGTCCAATTCACAGGCAGTCATTTTTAAAAAATATGAAAAAATGGGAAGACGAGGCTAAAAGACTTGGAGACCTTGGAGAAAAAAAGGCAGAAGCTTACCTTAAAGACCAGGGCTATGAAATCTTAGAGAGAAATTTTATCTTCCACGGCGAAGGAGAAATAGACCTAATAGCAAAAAAAGACTTCTACCTAGTCTTTGTAGAAGTTAAACAGAGAAAAAACGCCAACTACGGCTACGGAGCAGAGGCAGTAGACGAGATTAAACAAAAGAAAATAAAAAAAGCAGCAGAGTACTACTACCACTTTGTAAACAAAGAAGACCTCCAACCACGTTTTGATGTTATAGAAATTTACTCAGATACAGATGACCTTAACCACTTTGTAGACGCCTTCCAATAAAACCTATCTTATGTCGTAGCCACATTCCTTGCACTTGTGTTGGAAGGGATATTTAAGGCTTAAAAGTTTTTTACAATTTGGGCAGCGGAAAAAATATAAAAAGAAAATCAGGTCGATTAGGGCGACTAAAACTAAACTACTTAAGACCTTGGTCCTGTCTAAATTTAAAAAGGGCAGCTTGTAGGTCAGAAGTTCTACTAAAATAATTGTAGACAGACCGCTAATAATTTTTCGAACTCTTTGACTGCTTATCAATTTAATCATCTCCTTGTTTTAAGCATAGGAAACTTTGAAAAAATTGGCTTAAAGGTCGAGTAAAGATTAAGTAAAATAAAAAATCAGCTAGAAAAATTTTTCTCTGGCTGATTTTTAATTTATAAAAAATAGTATAAGCCCTTGCAAAGATAAAAGCCGTCAATGGTTTAATTTAT
>CAYFUN010000016.1:0-14056 GCA_964346535.1 uncultured Peptoniphilaceae bacterium | reverse complement strand
ATAAAAAATAGTATAAGCCCTTGCAAAGATAAAAGCCGTCAATGGTTTAATTTATTTTTCAATCCTGTTTAATAAAAGCATGAGAAGAAATATTTTAATTTTTGAAAAAATAAAACTTTTACCTAGCTTATTAGTGGTCATTTTCTTTAGTGGAGTGGTCTTATATTTTGGCGTCTTAAAAACCATGACTAAATTATATCATAATGAGAGTTTTAATAAAAGATTGTTTACCTTTTAAGAGGCCCCTAGGTAAAAAATATTTTAAGTTGCTTAGACATTTTTTTAAAATGAAGAGCTAACTTTCAATTTATAAAAATCTAATTTTGTTCAAAGATGCTTTGCTAAATAAAATGCTTTCCCTAATTCAGCCTAGCAAATATACTTACCAAAGGCTTAAATACTGTGATATAATTATATTAGCCAAAAAATTTTTTAGGAGGGACAAATGTTTTCTTGTATAAAGACTTGTACTTTAGAAGGTTTAGAGGGTCACATTATTGATGTGGAAACAGATATTTCCAGGGGAATGCCAAAGTTTATGATTGTTGGCCTGCCAGCAACTGCTGTTAAGGAATCTGTTGAAAGGGCCAGGGCAGCTGTTAGAAATTCTGGTCTTGAGTTTCCTGTTGCAAAAATTACCACTAACCTTGCTCCTGCAAATTTAAAAAAAGAAGGAACTCAAATGGACCTGGCTATTGCCTTGGGAATTTTAGCTTCTTCTGACCAGCTTAATTATGAAAAGGCTGAAGAATACATATTTTTAGGAGAACTGTCTCTTGACGGGGCCATTAATAGAATTGACGGCGCCCTTCCTATGGTTATTTCCTGTAGAGACCTTGGCTATAAAAAATTTATTGTGCCAGCTTCCAACAAAAAAGAATGTGCAGTTATAGCTGACGTTGAAATTTATCCAGTAGAAAATTTAAATCAAGTTGTAGAATTTTTAGACGGTGTAGAAAAAATTGACCGTTTTATTTTAGACCACATTGACATGCAAAAGGACTTTTACAACTTAGACTTTGAAGATATGAGAGGGCAAGAAAAATTAAAAAGAGCCTTGGAAATTTCTGCAGCTGGTAATCACAACCTACTAATGCTTGGACCTCCAGGATCTGGAAAGACTATGGCAGCAAAGAGGCTTCCATCAATTTTACCTAAACTAACCTTTGAAGAGGCCATTGAAGTTACAAAAATTTATTCAGTGGCAGGACTTTTAAAAGAAGAAGGCCTAATTCGCCAAAGGCCCTTTAGGTCTCCCCACCACTCAGCTTCATCTGCGTCTCTAATTGGCGGAGGCAGAATTCCAAAACCAGGGGAAGTATCCCTAGCCCACAATGGAGTTTTATTTTTAGACGAGCTGCCAGAGTTTCAAAGGTCAGTTATTGAAGCCTTGCGCCAGCCTATGGAAGACTGTGTTGTTAACATCTCTAGAGTTTCAGCAACCTTACAATATCCATCTGACTTCTTATTTCTTTGTTCGATGAATCCATGCCCTTGTGGTTACTTAGGCGACCCCAACCACGAGTGTACTTGCACTGACAGGGAGATAAGTAATTATCTAGGAAGAATTTCTGCGCCAATTTTAGATAGGATTGACATTCACGTTGAAGTAAATCCTGTTAGCTTTGACGATCTTTCTTCAGGTGAAAAAGCTGAGTCTTCAGCTGAGATTTTAAAAAGAGTTGAAAGGGCTAGAGACCTTCAGCTTAAACGCTTTGCAGGCAAGAAAATTTATTCAAATTCACAAATTCCAGACAAGTTAATCCACGAGTATATAAAAATCGACCCTAGCTTAAAGAAACTCATTCAAATGGCCTTTAAAAAATATAAGTTTTCAGGCAGGGCCTACAATAAGATTTTAAAAGTTTCTAGGACCATAGCCGACCTTGAAGGCTCAGAAGAAATTAAAGACAGTCACCTCTTAGAGGCAATTTCTTACAGGTCTATAGCCAGCGACTATTGGGGAAATAGATAGGAGAAAAAAATGACCAGACAAATACTTTTAGCCTGCCAAACTATAGAAAAAGAAGTTCTTGTTATTAATGAAGAAATAAATTTTCAAGGGACCATTCACTTTATGCCAAAGAACTTGCACACAGATCCGAAAAAATTAAAGGTCTACCTCCAAGACTTTATTGACTCGACTTATAATGTAGACGAATTTTTAATTTGTACAGGTTCTTGTGGCGGCGGAACAGAAAATTTAAAAGCCACAAATGGCAGGGTTGTTATTCCAAAAGTTGGAGATTGTTTAGACCTTTTACTTTCAAGCGATAATCAAAGTCCTAGGTCAATGTCTTCTATGTTTTTCACCAGGTCTTGGATGGACTATATAAAGGATTCACCTTTGGATTTTTTAAAAAAGGTTGAAGAAGTTGGCGAGGACCAAGCAGTTGAGTTCGTAAGAAAAATTTATGCCAGCATTGACGCTATTAATATAATCGACACAGGTACCTATGATCTTGATGAGGTGACTTCCTATCTTGAGCCATTAGTTGAAGCTACAGGCTTAAAGGTAAATATTTTACAAGGCCAGTGCAGGCTTATAAAAAAACTTATGACAGGTCCCTATGATGAGGACTTTATAGTTTTAGAAAAAGACGAGGAGAGAAAATGGAAGCCAGAGACATTTTAATTTATCTCCATTCCCTATTTTTAAATGAAGAATACTTTGACGAAATTTTAGCCTTAGAAAATCTTGAAGACATTTTGTATATGGACGAAGAGGACTTAAAAAAAATTCCCAAGGCCAAGGACAAAAGTGTAGAAAAAATTTTACAATCTAGGTCCAAGGACTATATTAATTCTCTTGTAGACAAAATCAACAAGTCGGCAACTGACGTCATAACAATTTTTGATGACAACTATCCAGACCAGCTTAGGATGATAGAAAGAAGTCCCAAGGTTTTATATGTAAAGGGCCTGCCCCTAGATTTGTCTTGTGTAAAAATTGGAGTAGTTGGGGCGCGAAAGTCTACCAAGTATGGCAAATACGCAGTTGAAAAATTTGTCGGCGACCTGGCAGCCTTAGGTGCAACTATAATTTCTGGCATGGCCCTAGGCATTGACGCCCAAAGTCACAAGGCGGCCTTAGATAACGGCACCTATACTATTGGCGTCTTAGGAACTGGAGTAGATTTAAAATATCCTGGGAAAAACGAAGAACTTTTTCAGAGGATGTACAGGGAAGGAACTTTGGTTAGCGAATATCCCCTGGGAACAGAGGCTCTTCCATATAGGTTTCCAGAACGAAACAGAATAATTTCAGGTCTTTCTGATGGAGTAATTGTAATTGAAGCCAAGGAAAAGTCTGGATCTTTAATAACTGCCAGACTGGCAGCGGAACAAGGAAGAGAAGTCTTTGCAGTTCCTGGCAATATAAATTCTATTTATTCTGTAGGAACCAACCGCCTGATCCAAGACGGGGCAATTCCCCTAATTGATATTGAAGACATAAAGCTTGCCATCCCAGCTTTAAAAGACCAAGAGCAAATGGAAATAGACCTAGCCGATTTAGACCTAAGCGAAGATGAGGCCCTAGTCTATGAACAAATAAAAGAGGGAGTAGACAACCTGGACCTGCTAGTAGAAAAAACAAAACTTCCAGTAGCCGACCTTTCGTCACTAATAATATTGTTGGAAATGAAAGGCCTAATAACAGACCTAGGCAACCAGGGTATAAAAATCTTATAAAAAAATTTGGGGACAGGATTTGAACCTGTCTCCTTTATCCATAAAAATTTTAATCTATAATCTTAGAAAGGGACAAAAAATGTCTGTAGAAAACTTAGTAGACTATATTTATATCTTCTTTATCTTTTCAGTTATTGGCTGGCTAATTGAAGTTACTTTAAAGTCTATCCAATTTAAAAAATTTACAAACAGGGGATTTTTAGTTGGCCCCTACTGTCCAATTTATGGCCTAGGCGCCTTTTTAATTGTGCTTACAAATAACTATTTAGGAACTTACGACAAGTCACTTGCCTTAATATTTTTAACATCTGTCTTTATTTGTGGCCTGGTAGAGTATTTGGTTTCATATTTTTTAGAAAAAATTTATCACGCCAGGTGGTGGGACTATAGCACTAAGCCAATGAATTTAAATGGCAGAATTTGGATTGGAAACTTAATACTATTTGGCCTAGGCGGCCTTGCGATTGTAAAGATTTTTAATCCTATCTTTATGGAAGTCTTTTATAAACTAGACCTTTCTATGCGCAAGTACTTGGTAATTTTTATTAGCGTTCTAATGTTTGTGGACTATATTGTCTCCTATTTTGTTATGAAGCTAGTCAAGGTAAATGTAGAACAGTCTCAGGCTGACAACACAGAAGACATTAAAAACGAAATTAAACTTTTAGCTAGCAACAAAAATATTCTATACAACCGTTTCATAGATGCTTATCCTGAAGTTAAGTACAGGACTGACAGGATAAAAGAAAGACTTAAAGACCTTGAACAGGAAACAAAAAGACTTAGAGATGAAATTGAAAGAGAACTTGCTGAACAAAAAGAAGCTTTTAAAGAGGACATCAAACCTCTTAGCCTGATAAAAAATGATTTAATCGAAAGCCAAGAAAAACTAATTGGGCTTTTAGAAAATGACCTGACAGCCAAAGAGGAAATAGAAAAACTCAAGGCAGAAATAAAAGATCAAAAAGACCTATTAGAAAAGAAGAGAAAACTTTTAAAAATTGACAAAATTGAAAATCTAAAAATTCTTTAAAAACTTAAATTTTACTTAGAATTAAAAAGTTAATTTAAAAACGAAAAGGCATAGAAATAAAATTCTAGGCCTTTTTCTTTTATAAAAACTAAGAAGTTATTGGCCTTGGTGAATTTAAATTAATTCTAAGATTTCGTCAATAAATTATTTAAAGTAGATTTGTTTGAAATTGAATATTTTTTTAAAATAATGGTATAATTATAAATAGTGACATTTATATTTTACTGGGAAAAAGAAAAGGTTTTCGCAAGTAAATATTTTTTAAGAATGTAAAGGAGGAAAATAATGGCAAAAAAAACACCGCTTTATGATGCCCATGTTAAGGCAGGAGGAAATGTTGTTGATTATGCCGGCTGGATGCTACCAGTTGACTATGAAGGACTTATTCCAGAACATGAAGCAGTAAGACAAAGGGTTGGGATGTTTGACGTATCCCACATGGGAGAAATTCAACTTCTAGGCAAGGACGCATTAAAGTTTGCTGACTATGTAAACACTAATGACATTAAAAGTCTAGAAGATGGACACATCGCCTATGGATTTTTCTGTGATGAAAACGGAGGAGTTGTAGACGACCTTTTAACTTACAAGGCTTCGGAAGAAGATGTTTATTTAGTAGTTAATGCTGCTAATTCTGACAAGGACTATGAATGGCTTTTAAAACAAGCTGACGGCTTTGATGTTGAAGTTATTAATGTATCAGACAAGACAGGTGAGGTTGCTGTTCAAGGACCTTTAGCTGAAAAAACTGTTCAAAAACTAACTGACTTTGACCTAAGCACTTTAGAATTCTTTACCTTTAAAAGAGACGTAGAAATTGCTGGCGTAAAGGCAATGATTTCTAGAACTGGCTATACAGGTGAAGATGGTTTTGAAATCTATACTGATTGGGACGACATCGTTAAAGTTTGGGACAAGGTTTTAGAAGCTGGAGAAGAATTTGGCATTATGCCAACAGGTCTTGGATGTAGAGACACTTTAAGATTTGAAGCTAGTCTACCACTTTATGGCCATGAAATCTCACAAGATGTTAACCCACTTGAAGGTGGCTTTAAATACTTTGTAAAATTAGACAAAGAAGACTTTATTGGCAAGGAAGCCTTAAAGAAACAAGATGAAGGAGCTCAAGAAAGAAAGCTTATCGGTATTGAACTTCTAGAAAAAGGTATAGCCAGAGAAGGCGCCAAGGTCTTAAAAGACGGCGAAGAAATTGGCTATATTACTACAGGCTATATGAGCCCAACTATTGGCAAGGCCATAGCAAATGCCTTAGTTAAAAAAGAATATGCTAAAAAAGATATAGACGTTGAAATCCAAGTTCGTAAGAGAATGATTAAGGCAAAGACTATATCAAAAAATTTTTTAAGAAATTGGAAAAAAGAAAATAATAAATAAATTTTAGGAGGATAAAAAAATGGCAAAAATTGAAAAAGGATTACTTTATACTGAAGATCACGAATGGTTAAGAATTGAAGATGGATTTGGATATGTTGGAATAACTGACTTTGCTCAACACCAACTAGGAGACATTGTTTATATTGAACTTCCAGATGTAGACGAAGAATATGAAATCGGCGAAAGCATTGGATCTGTTGAATCTGTAAAAACTGCAGCAGACATTAACATTCCAGTTAGTGGTGTAGTTGTAGAAGTTAACGAAGACCTAGATGCTGAACCAGAAAAAGTTAACGCAGAACCATACGAAACTTGGATTTGCAAAATTAAATTAAACGACAACGCAGAAGCAGAAGACTTAATGACAGACGCTCAATACGAAGATTTCTGTGAGGAGGCTTAATTAATGACTCACCCTTATGTTCCAGCAACTGACCAAGATAAGAAGGCCATGCTGGAAGCAATTGGACTTTCATCAACAGATGAACTGTTCAATGACATTCCAGAAAGTTTTAGACTTAAAGAACTACTAAAGTTAGATGAGTCTAAATCAGAACTTGAAGTCCTATCTTATCTTAGCAAGTTAGCTAAAGAAAACAAATCAGTTAGTGACTATCCTTGCTTCTTAGGAGCAGGAGCCTATGACCACTATATTCCAACAATTATAGACTCACTAATTTCAAGATCAGAGTTTTATACTTCTTATACTCCTTACCAACCAGAAATTAGCCAAGGAACCCTACAATCAATTTTTGAGTTCCAAACTCTAATTGCTAGACTAACAGGTATGGATATAGCTAACGCTTCACTTTATGACGGCGGAACAGCTTGTGCAGAAGCAGCTATTATGGCTTGTGCAAGTTCAAGAAAAGGCAAGATTTTAGTTTCAAAATCTATTAACCCAACATCTTTAGAAATTCTAAAGACTTATTTAAAGAGCCAAGATCTTGAATTAGTAGAAGTTGAAATGAAAGACGGCCAAACTGACCTTGAAGACCTAAAGGCTAAAGTTGACGACGAAACAGCTGGAGTAATTATTCAAAGCCCTAACTTCTTTGGTATTATCGAAGACGTAGAAAAGGCTGTTGAAATTACTCATACAGGGAAAAAAGCTGCAATGATTTTATCTACAGATCCATTCTCCCTAGGACTTTTAAAAACTCCTGGCCAAATGGGCGTAGACATTGTAGTTGGCGAAGGCCAATCTCTAGGACTTCCTCTAGGCTATGGCGGACCTTATTTAGGAATTTTAGCAACAAGCGACAAGTTTATGAGAAAGATTCCAGGCAGACTTATTGGAGAAACTGTTGACGAAGACGGCAAGAGATCTTATGTACTAACTTTAGCTGCCCGTGAACAACATATAAAGAGAGAAAAAGCTACTTCAAATATTTGTACCAACCAAGGACTAATGGCCCTATGTGCAACAATTTATATGGTAACTATGGGCAAGGAAGGCATGAAAGAAGCTGCCTACCAAGCTACTCAAAAAGCCCACTATGCCTATGAAAAACTTCTTGCCACTGGCAAGTTCAAACCATTATTTGAAGGACCTTTCTTCTTAGAATTTGCTCTAACTTCTGACCTTGAAGCTGAAAAAGTTAACAAGGCTCTTTTAGATGCAGGTATAATTGGTGGTTATGACCTAGGAAGAGACTTCCCAGAATATAAAAACGCAATTTTATTTGCAGTAACAGAAAAGAGAACTAAAGAAGAAATAGACAAACTTGTTGAAGTATTGGAGGGAATAAAATGATTAACTACGACAAATTAATTTTTGAAATTTCAGAACCAGGCCGTAAGTCATATTCTCTTCCAGCTTTAGATGTTGAAGAAAAACAAGTTGACAAACTTATTGACTCAAAGTTTTTAAGAGAAGATGAATTAGACTTCCCAGAAGTTTCTGAAAACCAAATTATCAGACACTACACTAATTTATCTATGAAAAACTATTCAGTAGACAAGGGATTTTATCCACTTGGATCTTGTACAATGAAGTACAATCCAAAAATAAACGAACTAACTTCAAGGCTTGATGGCTTTGCAAACATTCATCCACTTCAAGATGAATCAACTGTTCAAGGCGCCCTAAGGTTAATGTACGAATTAGACAAAGACCTTTGCGAAATTACTGGCATGGACAAAATGTCTTTAAACCCAGCAGCAGGTGCCCATGGTGAATACACTGGTATTTTAACTATTAAGGCTTATCACGAAGCTAGAAATGACAACAAGAGAAATATAATTATTGTACCAGACTCAGCTCACGGAACTAACCCAGCAACAGCAGCAATGGCTGGTTGCGAAATTAGAGAAATTAAGTCTGACGAAAACGGCTTAGTTGACCTTGACTCATTAAGAGCAGCAGTAGGCGAAGATACTTGTGCCCTAATGTTAACTAACCCAAATACAGTTGGCTTATTTGATAGAAATATTAAAGAAATTACTGACATAGTTCACGAAGCAGGAGGCCTATGCTACTATGACGGCGCCAATGCCAATGCTATTTTAGGCCATGCAAAACCTGGTGACATGGGCTTTGACGTAATCCATCTAAACCTACACAAGACCTTCTCCACTCCTCACGGTGGTGGTGGACCAGGTTCTGGACCAATTGGTGTAAAAGAATTCTTAGCAGAATATCTACCAAAACCAACTGTAGAAAAAGATGGCGACACTTATAGACTAGACTTTGACAGAGAACATTCTCTAGGCAGAGTTAAAGACTTCCAAGGCCACTTCTTAACCCTAGTTAGAGCCTACACTTATATTCTATCTCTAGGCTCAAACGGATTAAGAGAAGTTGCTGAAATGGCAGTTTTAAATGCAAACTATATTCAAACAATGCTAGAAGACGACTACAACAGAGTAGCCAAAGGCGTATGCATGCACGAATGTCTATTTGCAGGTCTAAAAGATGACAATGATGGAGAAATTAGAACCTTAGACGTTGCTAAGAGACTGATGGACAAGGGCTTCCACCCACCAACAGTTTACTTCCCATTAATTGTTCAAGAAGCATTAATGATAGAACCAACTGAATCAGAAACTAAGGAAACTCTTGATGAATTTATTAAGGCGATGAAAGAGATAGCACAGGAAGCTAGGGAAAACCCAGACCTTCTAAAGAATGCTCCTCTTACAACTCCTGTTAGACGTCCAGACGAGACCCTAGCAGCAAGAAAACCTGTATTAAAATATCAAGGATAAAATAATTTCAAAAGGAGGCAATTTGCCTCCTTATATTTTTTTTAGGAGGAAGTATGACAAAAAAAGTCGGAGTAATTGGAGGTGGACCAGGAGGCTATGTTGCAGCCATAAGACTAGCCCAACTGGGAGCTGAAGTTGTAATAATAGAAAAAGACAGCTTTGGAGGAACCTGCCTAAACAGAGGATGTATTCCAACCAAGGCCTATGCAAAATCAGCGGAACTAATCCACCAAATGAACAAGGCTGAAGACTTTGGAATAATAAACAAAGAAAAACCTGTAGCTGATGGAGAAAAACTATTAGCTAGAAAAAAAGACGTAGTTAACAAACTAGTAACAGGCATTGACCAACTTTTAAATTCTTATGCCAATATAAAAATCTACAGGGGCCTAGGCAGCCTAGAAGATGAGAAGACTATAACAATCCAAACAGCAGATGGAGAGATTTTAGAAGAAAACTTTGATGCCATAATTTTAGCCAATGGTTCAAAACCTTCTATGCCTCCAGTTGATGGCATAGACCTAGAAGGAGTAATTTCTTCAGATGAGCTATTAGACCTAGACCACATTCCAGAAGAGCTAGTTGTAGTTGGAGGCGGAGTAATTGGTCTTGAATTTGCATCAATTTACCAAGAATTAGGCAGCCAAGTTTATGTTCTATCTTCAAGGGTTTTAAAAAGTGCAGACGGCGAAATCCAAAAGAGAATTGCCAGCCAATTAAAGAAGCAAGGCATAAAACTTTATAACGATATTAGAGCCCAAAAAATTGAAAAAGTTGACGGCAAGCTCCAAGTTACTGCCAAGTACAAGACCAAAGACAAGGAAGAAATTGTTTCAGGAGACTATGTCCTAATGGCATCAGGTCGTGGACCAGTTTTTGCTGGCCTTGAAAAAGAAGGCCTAGGACTTCAAATGGACAAGGGCGGAGTTCTTGTTGACAAAGATTTCCAAACTAGCCTTAAGGGAGTTTATGCAATAGGAGACCTAGTAAAGGGAAATCCACAACTTGCTCACGTTGCATCTGCCCAAGGCGAATATGTTGCTGAATTAATTATGGGACATGATCCAGAAATTAACTTAGACATCTACCCATCTTGTGTCTTTACCTTAGATGAAATTGCCTACGCAGGCTATACAGAAGAAGAATTAAAAGAAAAAAATATAGAATACAAATCATCAAAGTTTAACTTTGTAGCCAACGGCAAAGCCCTTTGTGGTGGAGAGACAACAGGTTTTGTAAAAATTCTTGCAAGCCCAGATGGAAAAATCCTAGGCTCACACATCTTAGGCCCACACGCCTCAGACTTAATAGCTGAACTAGCCTTAGCCCAAAGTTCTGGCCTAGAAGTTAAGGACATTATAAACACCATCCACGCCCATCCAACCCTAGCAGAAGCTAGTCACGAAGCAGCAGCAGGAATTTTTGACCAAGCTATTCACATGGCCCAAGCCAAAAGGAGATAAGATGAAATTTGTAGAATCTCATTCCACTGATGCAGAATACAATTTAGCCTTTGAAGAATTTATTTTTAAAAACCTGCCTTTAGATGGAGACGAAGAATATGTCTACCTTTGGCAAAATGACAAGGCAGTTATAATTGGCAAAAACCAAAATGCCTGGGCAGAAATAAACGAAAACTTCTTAGAAGAGTCTGGAACAAAACTTGTAAGGAGAATTACAGGTGGCGGAGCAGTTTATCACGACCTAGGCAACTTAAACTTTTCCTTTATTACCAAGGACAAGGGCCAAGGGAAAATTGATTTTTCAACCTACTATGTCCCAATAGTTGAAGCCCTAAAGAAAATCGGCGTTCCAGCAGAACTATCTGGTAGAAATGATATTACAGTTGACGGAAAAAAAGTTGTTGGTGCCTCTCAATCAATTTGGAAGGGCAGGGTCCTTTCAAATGGCTGCATGCTTTTTGATGTGCAAATGGAAAACCTGGCCCAAGCTCTAAAGGTTAGGCCAGAAAAACTTAAAAGCAAGGGAGTAGCTTCAGTAAAAGCGAGAGTGACCAACATAAAACCATATTTAGATTCAGACGTTAGAGTAGAAGACTTTAAAGAAGTTTTATTAAAGGAACTTTTCCTCCAAAGGGGAGAAGAAGCTCAGGAATATAAACTATCAGATGCTGAACTAAAAGAAGTTGAAGAAATTAAGGCCAAGAGATTTGGTAACAAGGCTTGGAATTGGGGAAAATCACCAAAGGGATCTTTTTCTAAAGGAATAAAATTCCCTCAAGGCTTTATAGAAACTTCCTTTGATGTAGAAAAAGGCAAACTAGCAAATGTAAAAATCCTAGGCGACTATTTTGGAACTGCAGACTCTGTAGAAGTAGAAAGTGCCTTGGATGGACAAAATTATAACAAACATGATATACTAGAAGTGTTAGAAGACATGGACCTAGAAAAATATTTTGGCCAAGGACTTGAAGCTGAAAATATTTTACACTTGTTTTTTGATGAAGATTAATGGGGAGGTAGATAATGGAAAGTACACTTTATAAGGGAAAGCCAGTTGCAGACAGTCTTAAAGAAGATTTAAAAGAGAGAATCACAAGACTAAAAGAAGAAGGACTTCTGCCAAAACTTACAATAATTAGAGTTGGCAACAACGAAGACGACTTGTCCTATGAAAGAGGAATAAGAAAAAACTGTCAAAACCTAGAAATCGAAGTTGAAACTTTAGAGCTGCCAGTTGATGTTAGCCAGGCAGACTTAGAAAAAACTTTAACACAAGCAAACGAAGACGAAAAGACTCATGGGATTATGATTTTTAGACCCCTTCCTAGGCATCTAGACGAAGAAAGAATTGCCAGTCTAATTAATCCAGAAAAAGACGTAGACTCAATGAACCCAGAAAACCTAAGTAATCTTTTCTTAGGCAAGGACAAGGGCTTTGTACCTTGTACACCACAGGCAGTAATTGACCTTTTAGACTTTTACAACTTTGACTTTGAAGGAGCCAATGTTGTAATCCTAGGCAGAAGTCTAGTTGTTGGCAAACCACTGGCCATGTTATTTTTAGAAAAAAATTCTACAGTTACAATTTGCCACTCAAGGACAAAAAACACCAAGGAAATAACTAAAAATGCTGACCTAGTAGTTGCAGCCTTAGGCAGGGCCAAAATGATTGACGACAGCTATTTCTCCAAGGATACAATTGTAGTTGACGTAGGAATAAATGTTGACGAAGAAGGCAAACTTTGTGGCGACGTAGACAGAGAAAAAGTTGAAGGAAAAGTTAAAGCTTTAACTCCTGTTCCAGGGGGGATAGGTTCAGTAACATCAACTGTACTAATGGACCACATTGTTAGAGCTTGTGAAAACAGTAGAAAATAAATTTAAAATAAAGGAGAGAAAGACCAATGTATAAGGAAAAACTAAAAAATGGCGATGCTGAAGTTTATGAAGCTATGATGAACGAGCTTAAGAGACAAAGAGAAGAAATCGAACTTATAGCCTCAGAAAACATTGTAACAGAAGCAGTAATGGAAGCTATGGGAACTGTATTTACTAACAAATATGCAGAAGGCTATCCAGGCAAGAGATACTATGCAGGATGCGAATACGCTGACGTAGTAGAAAACCTAGCCAGAGATAGATATTGCAAACTATTTGGTGCAGACCATGCCAACGTTCAACCTCACTCAGGAGCCAATGCAAATATTGCAGTTTATACTGGATTTTTACAACCAGGCGACAAGGTATTAGGAATGAATCTTTCTGAAGGTGGTCACCTTACTCACGGTTCACCAGTAAACGCATCAGGAAAACTTTATAACTTTATAGCCTATGGAGTTGACCCAGAAACTGAAAGAATCGACTACGACAAGTTAGAAGAAATTGCCAAGGCAGAAAAGCCAAAGATGATCGTAGCAGGTGCATCAGCTTACGCAAGAGAAATTGACTTTAAGAGAATTGGCGAAATTGCCAAAGAAGTTGGCGCCTTATTTATGGTTGACATGGCCCACATTGCAGGACTAGTTGCAACAGGCTACCACCAAAGTCCAATTCCTTATGCAGACTTTGTAACAACAACAACTCACAAGACCCTAAGAGGACCAAGAGGTGGAGTTATTTTCTGTAAAGAACAATATGCAAAACAAATTGACTCAGCAGTATTCCCAGGCCTTCAAGGTGGACCACTTGTTCACGTTATAGCAGGCAAGGCAGTATCAGCCAAAGAAGCTCTTGAACCAGCTTACAAGGAATACATTGGTCAAGTAGTTAAAAACGCAAAGGCCATGGGCGAAGTTTTAACAGCAGGTGGCATTAGACTAGTATCAGGCGGAACTGACAACCACTTATTACTACTAGACGTTAGAAACCTAGGAATAAATGGTAAAGAAGCAGAAGCCAGACTAAAAGAAGTTCACATTACAACTAATAAAAACACCGTTCCAAATGACCCAGAAAAACCATGGGTAACATCAGGAATTAGAATAGGAACTTCAGCTGTTACAACTAGGGGAATGAAAGAAGACGACGTTAAAAAAGTTGCAGAACTTATGATAGACGCTCTAAAACAAACAAGACCAGCAGAAGAAATCAAAGCTGACGTTTTAAAACTTCTAGAAGACTTCCCACTATACCCAGATCTACCAGCAACAAAATAAGATAGTAAAAACAAAACCACTAGGACCTAAAAACTTAGTGGTTTTTTGTTTTCTGTTTGGGGACTTTGCTTTAATTTATATTTTGCGGGGACGTTCCTTTAGTGCGC
>CAYFUN010000015.1:0-28665 GCA_964346535.1 uncultured Peptoniphilaceae bacterium | reverse complement strand
AGGGTTGCATAAAGAATGTTCGAGAAAATGTGTCTACTATATTGACATAAGTCCACTCCTTATTTAAATCAAAATGCTATATTCGAACCAAAGCAAAAATAAAAATTTGCTACTATAATAAATTAAACTTACATACCATTACCTCCTTGTATTCATTAAAGTTATTTTTGAGGGTTTAAAAATCTTCTCAACAACATTCTTAAATTTTTTTGAACCACTCACTATATACTAGGGAGAATTTTTATCATTTATGCAGTTAAGTTGGCAAAACTTAAAAATTATTAAAAAAAATTCTTCCTCTTCATAGGGAGCAGTATAGACATCTAAATAATTAGATTTACAAAATTTCTAAAGATCTTTTCGAACCACTCACTATATACTAGGGAGAAATTTTTTCATTTATGCAGTTAAGTTAGAAAAACTTAAAAAATATTTTGAAAAACTTCTTACTTTTGATAAAAGGAGAGAGATGGATAAGACCTTAACCATCTCTTTTCTTATTTTTTATAAGCAGAGTGAAATCGAAAAAAGCTGAAACAACTTTGAGACAAAATAATAACAAAGTAGTTTCAGCTAAATATTTCTGGTATAATTTAAACATCAAGATAAAAAGCAAATATAGCAGAAAAGATTTTAACGAGTTGGTGAATATGTGCAACTTACCATATGATGATACAAGCATTCAGGATATTTTTAGATATTCTAATGAATTAATTGGATTAAGGTTTTTGGATGTTTTGAATAATTCTTTAGAAGATAGCATAGTATCAGACGATATTAGTACTTATAATAATGCTAGGAGAAAAGGAAGTTTAGGAAACTTATTAGAGGAGCATTATTTTTTTTATAAGCCTAATAGCGATTCTATACCTGACTTTGATAAGGTAGGTATGGAACTTAAAGTCACTCCTTATGAAAAGACAAAGACTGGAATAAAGGCAGGAGAAAGACTTGTTATTACTATGATACCAAATGATAGGCCCATTGAATTGGAATTTAAAGGGTCTCATTTAGAGAGCAAAATAAAATTGATTTTAATGATATGGTATCTTAGAAATAAATCTTTACCCAGAACTGAATATAGAATAGATTATGTAAATTTATTTGATTTATATAGTGATACTTGTAAAAAAGATTTAGAAATAATTTTAGAAGACTACAATATCATAGTAGAAAAGATTATTTCTGGAAATGCACATAAACTATCTGAAGGCGATACTAAGTATCTAGGAGCTTGTACCAAAGGAGCTACAGCTGCAAAGAGTTTACAACCTCAATTTTACAATAATGAAGTTTTGGCTAAAAGAAGAGCATTTTCTTTAAAACAATCATACATGACCTACATATTAAATAATTATGTTCATACAGGTCTTATGAATTATGATTCTATATTTAGTGATGATGAATTATCTGATGGAGACTTTGACCAAAAAGTCCTAGATAAAATTAACAAATATAAGAATTATACAGAAACCAAACTCTATAATTTATTTGATGTAGATACTAGAACCAATTCTAAACAAATAAATAGAACTTTAATTTATAGAATTCTCGGTGTTAACACTGAAAACGCAGAGGAATTTGAAAAGGCAAATATTGTTGTTAAAACAATTAGAGTTCAGAAAAATGGTATTCCAAGAGAAAGTATGTCTTTTCCTAAAATTATTATAAAAGAGTTTATAAGACAAGAATTTGAAGAGTCTATAGAATATGAATTTTTTGAAACTACTAGATTTTTATTTGTAGTTTTCCAAGAAAATTATAATGGTGACTATGTATTAAAGGGGAGTAAATTCTGGAATATGCCTATAGAAGAGCTTGAAACTACAGGAAAAAAGGAATGGGAAGAATATAAATATAAGTTTATTTCTGGTGTTAATTTTGAAATTAAAAGAAATAGAAATGGCGATGTATATGTAAATAATGACTTGCCAAAGGGAAGCGATAATATAATTTTCCATTTAAGACCTCATGCTAGCAGAAGTGCCTATATTATTAACGGAACTAGATATGGCAGAGGAAAAGATACAGACATGGACGAGCTTCCTAATGGAGATAAAATGACAAATCAATGTTTTTGGTTTAATAGAAGCTATATAGCTAAAATTATCAAAGACTTGTTGATTTAGAAGGAGTGAAATTATGGAGTTAACAGTAGCAGAGTTATTTGCAGGTGTAGGTGGTTTTAGAGTAGGTCTAAACTATATTACCGAGATTGATTCCAATGGAAAGGCAATAGAAAATGGAGATTGGGATTTTGTATGGGCTAATCAATTTGAGCCATCAACAAAAACTCAACATGCTTTTGATTGTTATGTCAAAAGATTTGGGAGAGAAAAGAATTCCAATATAGATATTAATAAAGTTGATAAAAAAGAAATACCTAATCATTCACTGTTAGTAGGTGGTTTTCCATGCCAGGATTATTCTGTAGCTAGATCTCTAAACAATGAAAAAGGAATAGAGGGTAAAAAAGGAGTTTTATTTTGGGACATTAAAGAAGTATTGAAAACCAAAAATCCTCCCTTTGTATTGCTTGAAAATGTAGATAGATTATTAAATTCACCATCTACTAAGAGGGGAAGAGATTTTGCAGTTATGCTTAAAACTTTTGACGATCTTGGTTATGACGTACAGTGGAGAGTTATAAATGCTGGCGAATATGGGATGCCTCAAAGAAGGCGAAGAGTGTTTATATTTGCTTATAAAAAAGATTCAAAATATGGGAAATCTTTGAGAAAAGAAGATATAAACTTAAATAAAGATAATATCTTTAATTATGAGTTTAAAGTCGAAATTGATGATAAGATTAAAGAAGTTGACTTATCTAAGTATAATGATGTTGTTGATGTTTCAGATAATTTTAAAGAAGGAAAGTTTTTACAAACTGGAATAATGATAGATGCAAAAATTATTTGTGTAGATGTAAAAGCAATACCTGAGGAAAAATATACTTTAGAAGAGGTTTTAAAAAAAGCTAAGGAAAAAAATATAAATACTGAAAAGTATATAATTAAGGGTGAAAGACTAAAAAAGTTTGATTATCTCAAAGGAGCCAAGAGAATTGAGAGAACTTCAAAGACAGGGCATAAATATGTATATAGCGAAGGAAAAATGTCATTTCCCGAAAAATTAGATGAGCCAGCAAGAACAATGCTCACAAGCGAAGGGACAGTAAACAGATCATCTCATGTAGTTTATGACGAAGATTTGAAGCAATGTAGGATCATAACGCCTATAGAAGCTGAACTAATACAAATGTTTCCTATGAACTGGACAGACACAATGCCTGAAAGAAGGAGATATTTTATGATGGGCAATGCACTTGTTACAGGAATAATATCTAGGTTGGAACCACATCTTAAAAAAATAGTAAAAAATGAAAATTGCTATTGATAAAATAATAAAAAAAACAGAGCCAAAAAGTTGACTCTGTTTTTTTATGAGACAGTTCAGGAGACACTTTATCTATTCCTAACTATCTTTTTATTGTTTTAAATACCTATATAAGTTGTTAAATTAGCCAATCCACATTTAACTTTATTCTATCCTTTATTCCCACTCAATTGTTGCTGGTGGTTTTGAGGTTATGTCGTAGACGACTCTGTTTATGTGGTTGACTTCGCTTGTTATTCTACTTGAAACTTTTTCTAAAACTTCAAATGGAATTTTTACCCAGTCTGCTACCATAAAGTCGTTGGTTTTTACTGCTCTTAGTGCTAGGGTATAGTCGTAGGTTCTTTGGTCGTTTTTTACTCCTACTGTTTGGATATTTGTAATTACTGCAAAGTATTGGCTGATTTCTCTGTCGAGGCCTGCTAGGGCTATTTCCTCTCTAAAGATATAGTCAGCTTCTCTTAGGATGTCCAATCTTTCTTTGGTAATTTCTCCCATTACTCTTACTGCTAGGCCTGGGCCAGGGAAGGGTTGTCTGTGAACTAAAAAGTCTGGCATTTCCAATTCTTCTCCCAGTCTTCTTACTTCGTCTTTAAATAAATCTTTTAATGGTTCGACTAGGTCTTTAAAGTCAATTACATCTGGTAGGCCACCGACGTTGTGGTGGGATTTAATTACTTGGTCATCTTCCATACCTGATTCTATTATGTCAGGATAAATTGTTCCTTGGGCTAGGTAGTCTACTGAACCAACTTGTCTTCCTACTTCTTCAAAGACTCTTATAAACTCTTCGCCAATTATTTTTCTCTTCTTTTCTGGATCAGTTACGCCTTTAAGTTTTCCTAAAAATCTTGCTTCTGCATCTAGTCTAATAAAGTTTAGGTCTTGGCCTTTAAAAAATCCTTCGACTTCGTTGCCTTCATTTTTTCTCATTAGGCCAGTATCAACAAAGACGCAGGTTAGGTTTTTGCCTATGGCTTTGGAAATTAAGGCTGCACAAACTGATGAGTCGACTCCACCTGATAGGGCTAGGAGAACTTTTTTGTCTCCAACTTGGTCTTTTATTTTTTGGATTTGGGCGTCTTTAAAGTTTTTTACTGTCCAATCTCCTTGGCACTTGCAAATGTTATAAAGGAAGTTTTTAATTAGTCTTGTGCCGTTTTCACTTGCTGATAGCTCTGGATGGTATTGGACTAGGTAAAGTGATTTTTCTTCGTTAACTGCAGTTACAAAGTCTCCATTTTTTCTTTGTTGGATTATTTCAAAGCCAGGTCCAAGGTCAGATGCACTTATAAAAAATGAGGTCCAAACTTTAGAAGGACTGTTAATTTCTGCTAACAAGGTGTGGTCAGCTGTGTTTTCAATTTCTATGAGTTCATTAGCTAAGTTTTGGTTAGCTTCAACTTTGCCACCGTTATTTTTTATTAGTTCTTCTATTGCATAGTTTATTGCAAGGATTGGAAGTTTTGTTTTAGTTAATTCTTCTATGAGTGCTTTATGTTTCTCGTTTAAATCTTTGTCTGCTTGACCAATTAAAATTAGGCCAAGGGGATTATTTTCTTTTATATGGTCAAGGGCTTTTTTGTAGGGAATAACTTGACAATATACATTAAGGTCTCTTATTCGTCTAGCTACTAGTTGGCAGTGTTGACCGCCAAAGTCTATAACAGTTATTTCTTGATGTTTCATTTAAACCTCCTAAGTATTTATATTTACAATCTTATCACTTTATTTTTCTTCTTTCAATAAGTCGAAAAAGTTTTAAAAAAATTTTCACTTTTCTGAAATATACTTGCTTTTCTTTGTTATAATAGGATATGTAAGAAAGGGAGGGTATGTATGAATAAAAAAATCGGAGTTTTTGACAGTGGTTTAGGAGGGCTTACTGTTTTAAAAGAATTATATAAGGCAATGCCTGATGAAGACTTTTGTATTTTTGGAGATACGAAAAACGTTCCCTATGGGACTAGACCTGGGGAAGAAATCGAAAGTCTTTCTTATTCAGCTTTTAAAAGACTAGAAAAAATGGGCTTAAAGGCCTTTGTTATAGCCTGCAATACTGCTACTGTTTATTCTTTAGACAAAATTTCAAGGTCAACTGATATTCCTGTTGTAGGAGTTATTGAACCTGGAGTAATGTCGGCCTTAGAAAATAACCTGGAAAAGGTTTTAGTACTTGCCACTGATGCGACTATAAGGTCAGGACTTATACAAAAATTATTAAAGGAAGGCAAGCCTTCTATTGAAGTTGAAGGCCTTGGAGCGCCAAAAATGGTTTTAGCAGTTGAAAATGGCCTAGGTCACAGTGAAGAAGGCAGAAAAATTGTCTACTCTTACTTAGACCAAGCAAAAATTGATCCTGATGGAGTTATGTTATCCTGTACTCATTTTCCAGTTTTACAAGACTTTGTCGTAGATTATTACAAGGAAAAGGGCAAGGACATAAAAATTATTGATCCAGCGAAAAAATGTGCTGAGATAATTAAGGCTGAACTTGATAGGGAAGGTATGTTAACTAAAGAAAAAGGCCAAGGTCAGGTAGAATTTTTTACTTCAGGTGATACAGAATCATATAAGAAAATTGGCAATGTAATATTAGGAGATACTTTGACAATTGATCAAGTGAAAAACTTATAAGATATTATATTAATTTACAAGCCTTGTAAGACTTACTTAATACTTTAATAAAATCACATAGAATCAATATATTATTTGATAAATTAGCAGCTTCTCTATTGAGGCTGTTATTTTTTATAATGTGTTGTATAATTTATTTATGAAAAGAGGAGAGTGAAAATGAAAGACTTAAACAAACTTAATTTACTAACTGACTTCTATGAACTATCTATGGGCAATGGCTTTTTACAAACAGGACACGAAGATACCATAGTTTATTTTGATGTCTACTTTAGAAGAATTCCAGACGATGGCGGCTATGCAATTTTTGCAGGCTTAGAAAATGTTGTAGACTATATTGAAAATTTATCCTTTGATGAAGATGAAATTTCTTATCTAAGAGAAAATCACAATCTTTCTGAAGAATATTTAGATTATTTGAAAAACTTTGAATTTAAATGTGACATTTGGTCCTTTGAAGAAGGAGAAACTGTTTATCCAAATGAACCACTAATGATTATAAGAGGACCGATTATTCAAGTTCAGCTAATGGAGACCCTGATTTTACTTACTCTTAACCACCAGTCTCTAATAGCCACAAAGACGAGAAGAATTGTAAACGCTGCTGAAGGCAGGGCTGTTTCAGAGTTTGGTTCAAGAAGGGCCCAAGGTTATTCTGCTTCACTTTATGGGGCGAGGGCATCTTATATTGGAGGAGCTATTGGAACTTCTAATACTTTAGCTGGCAAGATGTTTGATATACCAGCATTAGGAACAATGGCCCACTCTTGGGTTCAATTTTTTGACAGCGAATACGAAGCCTTTAAGGCCTATGCTGAAACTTATCCAGAGAACTGCAATCTTTTAATTGACACCTATGATGTATTAAAAGAAGGCCTTCCTAATGCCATTAAAGTTTTCGATGAAATAGTCGTTCCTAGTGGTCATAGACCAACTGGAGTTAGAATTGACAGCGGAGACATTGCTTATCTAAGTAAGCAAATAAGAAAAACTCTTGATGCTCATGGCTATGAAGATGTAAAGATTATGGTTTCAAATTCCTTAGACGAAAAAATAATCAAATCCCTTTTAGACCAAGGAGCCCAAATTGATTCTTTTGGAGTAGGAGAGAGACTAATAACTGCAAAAAGCGACCCAGTTTTTGGTGGAGTTTATAAACTTGTGGCTGTTGAAAAAGATGGAGAAATTATTCCAAAAATTAAAATTAGTGAAAATGTAGAGAAAATTACAACTCCTGGTTTTAAACAAGTCTATAGGTTTTATTCAAATAAAGACGGCGCACCACTTGCTGATCTTGTTTGCCTCCATGATGAAAAATACGAGAATACAGACTCTGTTGAAATTTTTCATCCAAACTTTACCTGGAAGAGAAGAACCCTTACTGACTATCAAGCAGTAAAAATGTTAAAGAGAATTTATAAGGATGGAAAGTTAGTTTATAAGCTTCCAAGCCTTGATCAAATAAAGGAGAAATCTGAAAAATCAGTTGCTAGACTTTGGGAAGAACAAAAAAGATTAGAATATCCTCATGAATATTATGTCGACTTAAGTTTAGACCTTTGGACTTTAAAAGATGATTTATTAAAGAAAAAAAGATAAAGAAAAACTTCTGCCTAAGTAATTCTTAAGCAGAAGTTTTTTTAATGGTCATTTAGTGTAATAGACTCTATTAAGTCTATGTTTTTAATATTTTTTGGAAGCCTATACTTGCCAGGTTTTATTTCATCTAAAAGATTTGCATCTTCTAAGAGATTTATAAAAGTTGTGGTATCTTGGATTAGACCAACTTCTTTAAGTGTATTGGATACTTCAATTGGTCCGTCTTCCTCTTTTATTTCAAAAGAAACTAAATCTATAGTCTCTTCTTTTTTAGTATTCTTTGAAGAAATATTTTCATTAACTACTTCAGTATGAGTTATTTCTGATATTAAATCTCTATTTAAAATATCTGCTGGAACCTCGTAGGTACCTGGTTCAATTTTGTCTATCAGCTTAGTTGACTCTAACATTTGTTTAAAGGCAGAGCTGTCTTCAATAAGACCAGCCGCTAAAATATTTTGACAAATTTCGTCTACGCTTTGGTTGGGCTGAATTTCAAAAGAAACTATTGTTCCCTTTGATTTTAAAAAGTCTTCTTCAGCTTGGATTTGTTGTTCGCTAGGTCTGCCGCCCTTGTAAATAATTTTTGCAGGACTAAGGTCTACAACTTCTTCTTGGCTATTTAAATTAAGTTTTTTGCTTATAAAATTTTCCTTATCAATTATCCCAACATCAAATAGATTATTTAGTTTTGAAAAAACAAACAATCCTAAAACTGCTATAATTATTACATACGATAGCTTTGAAAATATATAGCTAAGAATGTCTAAGAACTTATTAAATATATTTTTCATTTTTATCCTTTCAAATTAAAGTGAATTTTCTTTAAAGTTACATTATAATTAATACAATAAGTATTTTATCACATTTTATCTTAAAGTAAAAAGAAAGACTGAATTTACACTAAAATTTTTTAATTTTCATAGAAAGTTTTAAAAGAGAAGTTTTTATTTATAGAAAAAATCTTTGGGGTATTATAAAAGTGATAGATAAAAGGAGAACTTAATGGAGATAAAAGATTTAACAAAAAAAGCAATTTTAATAGGAATCTATTTTATTTTAATAAATATAAACCCAATTGGCTTTGGGATGATCCAATTTAGAATAGGAGAGGCCATGTCAGTAATTCCATTTTTTAATAGGAAATATGTTGGAACTTTTATTTTGGCAGCAGGCCTTGCCAATATTTTTTCACCACTTGGCATAATTGACATTGGAGTTGGGATTTCTTGTGCAGCAATAACTTATGCTATTTCCAAGTATATAGATAACAAACATATAAATGCAGCAATTTTTTCTTTAGTATCTGGGCTTATTGTTGGCTTGGCCTTGTATTATACATCTGGCTTAAATTTTTGGCTTTCTTTTATTTCAATAAGTCTTAGCCAGCTAATAATAACAAATGTTGGAGTTTATATTTTTAGCCTAAAGCAATTAGAAGAAATAATTATGGATTAAAGGGTGGCATATGAAAGAAATAATAATTAACGAAGATCAAAAAGATCAGAGAATAGATAGGTACCTTAGAAAACTTTTAGGAAATGCATCGCTGTCTTTTTTGTACAAACAGCTTAGGAAAAAGAATATAGTAGTCAACGATAAAAAAGTTAACGAAAAATATATTTTAGCAGAAGGTGATGTAATAAAAATTTATTTTTCTGATGAGACTATAGAAAAATTTAAAACTCAAGAAAAAACTCCTAGGTCAAAGGTTCAAATAAATGTCATTTATGAAGATGAAAATATAATAGTGATGAACAAAGAAGCTGGTCTTCTTTCTCACGCGGCTAAAAAGAATTATAGGGAAGAAAATTTAGTTGATGGAATGATCTCTTATTTAATAAAAAAAGGCGACTACCAAGCTAAAAGATCTTCTACTTTTACACCAGCTCTTGCAAATAGGCTAGATAGAAATACATCTGGCCTAATTATTGGAACCAAAACTTACGCCGCCTTGCAAGAATTAAATAGGGTTCAAAGAGCGAACAATTTGGAAAAATTTTATAAGACAATAGTGGTAGGCAAGGTTCAAGGGGAAAAAGTCGAAAGAGCTTACTTTGAAAAGCTAGAAAACAAGGACAACCAAGTTAGAATTTCTAAAAATAAGACTGAAGCAAGTAAAGAAGTTGTAACTGGTTATAAGTCATTGCAGGCAGGGGACAAGTACAGTCTCCTAGAAATAGACTTAATAACAGGAAGAACCCACCAAATTAGGGCTCATCTTGCTTATTTAAAAATGCCCTTAGTTGGAGATAGAAAATATGGCATTCCTAGGGTCAATAAGTATTTTAAAGACAAGTACGGCCTTAACAACCAACTACTTCACTGCTATAAATTAATTTTTAATGGCTTTGAGGGTGACTTTGAATATTTAAATGGAATGGTTATAGAAATAGAAAATACTGAGATTTTAAATAGAATTATTAAAGGAGAAATATATGAAGAAAATTAAATTTTCAGCTGAGGAGATTAAAACTTCTGCAAAGACTTATTATGATTTTGCAAAAAATAAGATAGACAACTACAAAAAATATCCAGTTGCAAAAAGCGGCAATAAAATTGTTGGTCTAAGAGAAGAAGTAGAAAATAATAAGGACGTAGAATTTTTAGATATTTCTTATAAGTGGGGCAACAGAACTTATACAAAAACCCTAAGCTTAGTTTTTGCCATGGCCTTAAACCGTCTTTATCCAAAAATAGAAGCTGACCTTAACCACTATATAGGAGCGGGTCTTTATATTGACTTTGCAAATAGACAAGGACTTACAATAGAAGAAATTGATAATATAAAAAGAGAGATGGACGAAATCATAGCAGCTGACTATGAAATTAAAACCTATACTGTTTCAAAAAATGAGGCAATAGAAATTTTTAAGGACAAAAATCCAGAGATAATAAGACTTCTATCTACAATCGAAGAGGACATTGATGTTGGAATTTGCCAGTGCCAAGAACTAATTGACATTAACTATTCAATTTTAGCACCAACAACTGGCTATATTTCTAGCTACAAGCTAATGAACTATTATCCAGGCCTACTTTTAATTTCTCCTAATATTAAAAACAATTTTGATGCTGAAAACTATAAGGAGATGCCAAAGCTTGCCAAGGTCTTCCAAGATTCAACTGACCACTATAAACTATTGGGCCTAAATAAGCTTGCTGATATTAATGAAAAGATTTTATCAGGACAAGGAAAAAAGATAATGCAAATCTCTGACGCAATTTTTACAAAAAAAATAATGGACATAGCCAATAAAATAAACAATGACAAGGATATAAAAATGGTTTTGATTTCAGGTCCAACTTCATCTGGCAAAACTACTTTTACAGGCAAGCTGAAAATTTATTTAGAAGCCTTGGGCTATTCAACTATTATGATTTCTATGGATGATTATTTTGTTGACAGGGAAAAAACTCCTTTAGACAAAAATGGAGAATTTGATTTTGAGTCGCCTTATGCAGTAGACCTTGATCTTTTTAACAAGGACATGTATAGACTATTAAACCAAGAAAAAATTTTTAAGAGAGAATTTGATTTTCTAACTGGCCTTGGTATGTACAAGGACGAAGAAATTGTTCCAGATGGTCATACAATTATTATGATTGAAGGAATTCATGCACTTAATCCTTTAATATCAAAATTAATTCCAGAAAAAAATAAGTACAAGGTTTATATTTCTGCCTTGAACCAAGTTAACTTAGATTCCCACAACAGGGTTTCAACAACAGATGGAAGGCTAATTCGCAGAAGTGTTAGAGACCACAATTTTAGAGGCTACAGTGTAGAGGAAACTTTTAAAATGTGGGACAATATTGGCAAAGCTGAAGAAAAATATATTTTCCCCTTCCAGGAAAAGGCAGATACTTTAATAAGTTCTTCTCTCCCTTATGAGGCAGCAGTATTAAAAAAACACATTGTTCCAATGCTAGAAGCAATAGGAGAAGATTCTGAATACTATAGTGAAGCCAGAAATGTTTTAGAAACCTTAAAATACGTTGTATCAATAGATGACGATAAGTTAGTTAGCAGTGAATCTCTTCTAAGAGAGTTTATAGGTGATTAATATGAAGTATGCAATAGGAATTGACCTAGGTGGCACAGGATTAAAAGGTGGCCTAGTTGATGAAAATGGAAAAATCATTAAAAGTCTTTCGACTAAAACTTCTAAGGTAAACAAAGAAGTAATTAAAGCCATGGCCGATATAATAAGCGAGCTGGCAAAGGACATGCCAATTGAAGGAGTTGGAGTAGGCTCACCTGGTACCATTGACTACAAGGAAGGCAAGGTTCTCACCATTGGAGGCAATGTTGAAGGTTGGGTTGGTATGAATATAAAAAAAGAATTAGAAGCCATTCACCCAAATTTTAAAATTAAAATAGACAATGATGCCAACTGTGCAGGCCTATGTGAAATGTGGCTTGGAGCAGGCAAGGGCTATGATTCTGCCTTGGCCATTACTTTAGGAACAGGTCTTGGAGGCTTTATTTTTTACAAGGACCACATTATTAGAGGATCCAAGTACAGGGCGTCAGAGCTAGGTCACACAATTCTCTATCCAAATGGCAGACTTTGTGCATGCGGCCAGAGAGGGTGTACAGAAAGATATGTTGGCGGAACAGGTTTAGAAGAAACGTATTTTGAGTTGTCAGGCCAAAGAAAATCTGGTTTTGAAATAATGGAATCCTTTAAAACTGACCCTTATGCAAAGATGACTGTAGAAAAATTTGTCGATGACTTGGCAACAGTAACAGTTTCTTTTAAAAACTTTTTTGACCCAGAAGTATTTATAGTTGGCGGGGGAGTAATTAATTCATCTCATATTTGGTGGGAAGATTATTTAAGGGTCTACCAAGAAAAAATAAATTCCTTTGACCAAATGCCAATAGTAAAGGCTAAATTTTTAAACAATGCAGGAATTATTGGAGCTGCATCTTTAATTTTAAATGAATATGAATAAGTTAATTATAAGAGAAATAGGTTACGACTTTAATAGGGACAATATTAATGACTTTAAAAATCTTGCTGCCAGAGATAGGCTAAAGACAATTTTTATCTTAGCCAACTATTCCCAACTAGACCATATGAGAAAAGCTCTGGCTCAAGCTGTAGGTGGAGTTTCTATTAAAAACATTCTAACCTTTGATGACCTAGTAAGTGACTTTAAAGACCCTAAGAAAAAATATATATCAAGGGAAGAAGGGGCTTGGATAATAAAAAAGATTTTAGAAGATGAATATTATGCTTATTCTTCATCCCTAGGCACAGCCAAAGAAATTCTTACCTATCTACTAGACATAAAGTCATTTGAAATCAGCAGTGAAATTTACAAATCTCAAGTTGATGATGACTTAGATTTAAAAAACTTAGCAAATATATACAAGGCCTACGAAGATTTTTTAAAGGAAAATTCTTTAGAAGATGACATAGGCCTGTATTTTGATGGGATAAAGAATCTGAAAGACAGCGAAAAATTTAAAGACTACGATATTGTTATAAATGGCTTTATTGAATTTAGAAGCCAGGAACTTAAAGTTATTGAAAGTCTAAAAGCCAAGGACAATAAAGTTACTGTTCAATTTCCTTTTTATACCAAGAGACCTAATAGGAAATTTATAAAGACGAAAAGAGACTTAGAAGCCTTATCTTTTAAAATTGACGAGACCTTTGAAAACTCAGATGCTAATATTGGCCTAGATATTTTTTCTGACGATGAAAATACCTATGATATAAATACTGTGGTATTGCCAGCAGTTAATAAGCTTGAAGAGGTTAAGCAAATAATTAATTATATTAACAAAAACTTGGCTGATACTCCCTTAGATCAAATATCACTAATAATTCCCAATGACTATGAGAATATTCTAAAAACCCTGGGCAAAGAAGAAAAACTAGACCTAAATATTATGAATGAAGAAAAACTAAGGTCTTTGCCGTTAATTTCTTCTCTTTTAAATTTTTTATATTTTGTAAAAAACGATGAAAAGAAAAAACTTATTTCTTGTTTTTATGATGACAATTTAAATTTTAAAAGCCATATAGATGAAAATATAAATGAAAATGAATTTGTAAGGTCCTTAAGAGAATTTGACTACAAGGGCTTGTACTATAAGTATTCAAAGATTGATTTAGACCTTGGAAAATTTTTAGAAGGTCTTAAGAATCAAATAAGTGTTTTTAAAAATGAACCAATAGATTATTTAAAAAATAATTTTTGTGAGGAAAATTTTAAAGGCGAAATCTTAAAGAATTTTATAAAAAACCAAGACGAAAAAATTTTATCAGATTATTTAATGGCTGTAGAAGCTTTGGAAAAAATCCTAGCCAAGGTAGAAAATTTTAAAAGTATTTTGAGCCTTAACTTTGATGATATTCTTGACCTTTTAATAAATTATTTAGAAGACGAAAACTATTATTCAACTAATAAAATTCAAGGGATTCAAGTTTTAAAGGCAGTAAATTCTATAGGAATAAATACACCCTATAAAATTATTTGTGGCCTAAACAATGATAATCCAAAAATAAAAACTAGGGGCTACTTGTATAGTGACAAGTTTAAAGATTTTCATAAGAAAATAAATTTTGAAGTTGAAGATTTTTATGAAGCCTATGACAATAGCATTCTCTTATACTCACAAACAGTTTCGTTTGCAGAAAATTTAATTCTTTCCTATATTTTTTCAGATATAGAAGCCAAGGATTCAAGATCTGTTTTATTAAATGATACTTTAAAGAGAATTAATGGTGATTACTTAAATGACTATGCCAACAAGGCCTTGCCAGCAAAATTTTTTGGCCATGAAGACGGCGACTTTAATTACTTATTAAAGAGCCAAGCTAGTAATATAAATAGGCTTACAGGTCTTTACGAAGAGAGAAAAAACTTTAGCCCAAGGCTAAATGGCTTTGTTGAAGCTATAAAAGATAGAAAGCTGTACTTTCATAGGGCAGAGTATTCACCAAAAATGTTAGGCTACTATAATGACTGTCCCTTTAAATATTATATGGCCTATATATTAAAATACGAAAGCCTAGACTTAGACTATCAAGATAGTTTTTTTATAGACAAGGGAAACATCTATCACAAGGTTTTAGAGGAATTTTTTAAGTCAGATGATTATAAGTCTTTATCAGATGAGGAAATAGAAGAAAGACTTGTTAAAATAATTGACGACCTTGACTCTAAAATGGATGTTCAACTTAAGCTACAAGGATATCAAAAAGAAATTTATAAAAACTATCTCTTTGCCTATATAAAAAAAGACCTAGCCAATCAAAAAGCTCTTTTACAAAACTTTAGGGCCAGGTATTTTGAAAAAAATATTAAAAACACCTTCGGTCAGATTAATATTTACGGAAAAGTAGACCGAGTTGACCTTGGAGATGATGGATCTTATATAATCTACGACTACAAGTCTCGAGCTATACCAACAAAAAATTCTTTTGCAGAATTTAAAAATATTCAGCTTTCTCTATATGGGCTTATCCTTGGCCAAGATAATCTTGCTGGCATAAGTTATGGGTCTATAGAAAATGAAAGACTTGCAAACTTTCTCTTTAAAAAAGATTATTTAAACAAAGGCGAGGAAGCCCAAGTGATAGAAGACTATTTTTCTCAGCTAAAATCTTTAATAAAAGAAATTGACTCAAACATTCAAGAAGGCGATTTTATGCTAAAGCCTATTGACAAAATGACATGCCAAGTGTGTCCTTATGGACTAATATGCAGAAAAGAGGACCTAGGAATTAATGAAATTTAACAAAGACCAAGAGCTTGCTATAAATACTATAGACGACAATGTTTGTGTTATAGCTGGAGCAGGAACAGGTAAGACAGCAATTTTAACCCATAGGTTTATAAATATAATAAAAAAATCTCCTCTAGAGCCTAGCAAGGCCATGGAAAAAATTTTGGCCATAACCTTTACTAAAAAGGCAACTAAAGAAATGGTTGATAGGATTTCTAAAGAGATTGAGAACTTAGAAGAAGAAAATTCTAGATTTAAAGGTTTATATAAGAATATAGGTCTTTTAAATATTTCTACAATAGATAGTTTTTGCCAAAAAATTATTAGTGAAAACTCTTTTAAAATTGGTCTACCATCTGACTATAAAATTATTGAAGAAGCAGAGGCCAATCTCATATTAAATAAGGCTCTTCAAGATGTTTTTGTCAAATATTTACAAAGTGACCAAACTTTGACCAAGTATTTAGTTGATAAAAACTATGCTAAGGAGGAATTTTTCCTATATGAACTTAGAGATACTTATAAAAAGATTAAAGCTAAGGGCTACGACTTTGATGAGCTTTTAGGAAAAAATCCACTTTACAGTCTTGAAGACTCTAATCTAGATATTTTTCTTTTAAAATTAGGAGAAACAGTAGAGAGCTTAAAAGAAGAAAAGATAATTAACGGCAGAGACAAAATTGTCAAAGATATTAAAAATGGCCTTATCGCTAATTTAAGAACTGATGACCAGGAAATAATAAAAGCAAGTCTCTATGAACTTAAGAAAGGTCTTGACAATCTTTCTAAAAAAACTGATGTAGACTTTCTTCAAAAAGACTTAAGACTAACTATCTTATTTTACGAAAAAGAGGACCTAGTATATTATGAACTTATAAACTCCATGGTCAAAGATCTTGATAGGATTTATATGGAAGAGAAGAAGGCAAAGGGTTTAGTAGAATTTTCAGACCTTTTGTATTATACAAATTTGCTTTTAGATGATAAAAAAGTCCTAGATGAAATAAAAAATAAATACAGCCACATTATGATAGATGAGTTTCAAGATACAAACTCCTATCAAAAAAAGATTTTTTACAAAATTTCCACAGATAAAAATTTTTTAGACCGAAAAAATCTATTTGTAGTTGGTGACCCTAAGCAATCTATTTACGGATTTAGAGGATCAGACTTAAATGTCTTTAAAGAAGTGAGAGAGGACATAGAGAGAACTGGCGGAAAAATTATAGAATTAAAAGAAAATTATAGGTCTTCTCATACCTTAGTTAGCTACGCCAATAATTTATTTACAAGATTAATGGCCAAAGACTATACAAGCTTAGAGGCAAAAATTCCTTGGGCTAAGGATGACTTATATAACAAAAAAATTGAATATATAAATATTGTAGGCAAAGAAGATGAGGAAAAGTTAGCAGAAGGAGAAATTGTAGCTAGAAAAATTTTAGACTTACACAAGCAAGGACGAGACTTATCTGACATAGGAGTTTTATTTAGGTCGTCTACAAAATTAGCCGAACTTGAATACTATCTTTCAGTCTATAATATTCCCTATATAAACCCAAAGTCCAGAAACTTTTATAACAAGAGAGAAATTCTAGATATAATTTTATTTTTTAAATTTCTCAATAATCCTGAAGATTCAGAAAGCCTTTACGGTCTTTTAAGGAGTAATTTTTTTCTGATAGATGACAATAGTCTTTTTAAGTTGGCAAAAGCTAGTGATAAAAGCCTGTATTATAATCTGTCTAATTATATAGGAGAAGATGAAAACTTTATTTTTGCCAAAGAAATTTTAGAAAATATTATCTCTATAAAAAACAAGGTTTCTATGTACGAAGTTTTTAAGACATTTATTAATAGCTGTAACTATTATGAATTTCTGACTCTAACTTCTACTACAAATCAAGAAATTGAAAATGTCAAAAAATTTGAAGAGATGATTCTTGCTTTTGAAGAAAACAACTCTTCTTCAATAAATGAGTTTTTAGATTTTCTAATGTTAGAAGAAAAGGATGATTTAAACGAGGCCTTAGTTTTATCTTCCAAAGGCGCAGTTAATTTAATGACTATTCATGGATCCAAGGGCCTTGAATTTAAAAGTGTAATTTTTTACGACTGTCAAAATAGCCCAGCAAAAGATAAAAGCTCCATAATCTTAAATGACAAATTCGGTTATGGAATAAGAACAAGAAAAGACAGTCAGGCTTTTG
Source organism: uncultured Peptoniphilaceae bacterium (assembly GCA_964346535.1). Taxonomy (GTDB): domain Bacteria; phylum Bacillota; class Clostridia; order Tissierellales; family Peptoniphilaceae; genus Neofamilia. The sequence goes on along the minus strand of CAYFUN010000015.1, from coordinate 11,073 downwards.
CTTTAGTTCAAGAAGAAAACTTTTTGGAATACCTTGAAGAAAGGGATAGACTTCTATATGTATGTGTCACTAGGGCCAAGGAAGATTTTATCTTTATATCTACTAAAGAAAGAAAAATTCCATCAGATGACAGTGATAATAGCTTCTTATCCTTACTTGAATCCTTAGAAGACTATGATTATGAAATTATAGAAGCTATGCCAAAACAAATAACAAGCAAAAAAGGAATCAAAAAAATTTCTACTGACGAAAGTAAAGTAAGAGACCATAAACTTAGGACCAAAGAGCAAATTAAAGTTACAAGTAGTATTTCCGCCTATATGGTCTACAAAAGATGTCCTAGAGAATACTATTATAAATATAAGCTAGGCCTTAGGGACCAAATTAAACTTTCTAATGACTTGGAAGAAGATTTTGTTGATGGTCAAGATGAATTTATATCTAAAGATGGTTTTCCCTTGGCAGCTACAGACTATGGTAGCCTAGTCCACTCTATAATAGAAGAAATGGAATCTTTTTCAGATACTAATGACCTAATTGCCGTAAAATTAAGAGATATTAATGTAGATGACAAGTCTGTAATTATTAAAAGATTAGAAAAAAATCTTAGGTCTTATAAAAATCACAAACTTAATGGAGAAAAATATTTTGAGTTTCCTTTTATTTTAAATTTAGAAAATGGATTTATCCAAGGGGCTATTGATCAACTAATTCTTACAGATGAAGGAATAGAAATTGTAGACTTTAAAACAAATAGACATGGAAAAATCTCTGATCTGATAGAGACTTATAAGGACCAAATTTTAATATACTCTCTAGCAGCAGAAGAAATTTTCTCTCAGCCACTTAAGGGATCCTACCTATTATTTTTAGAGGCCGATGACTTAGTAAAAGTCAGCTTTGATAAAGAAGAAATAGAAAAATTGAAAAAAGATTTAAACTACTTCTTGAGATTTATAGGAGACAATGATAGTATAGACAAGTACAATTATTGTCAGACTTGTAATGACTATTGTAAATACAAAGACTTATGTAACAGGTGATAAGATTATTATGTACTATAAAGACTTGGCAATAGAGGACTTGCAGCTACAAAGTATAATAGAAATAGGCTTAGAACTTTCTAGAGAGCTAGACTCAATTACAAACCTTCTTAAGGACAACTTAGACGAACTAGATTTATTTCTAACTAATAATTCCTATAGAGGCAAGGCCCTTGATAGTAGAATTGCTGATTATCTATTTAAAAAGTTAGAATTTAGCGAAAGATTTATCGACTTATTTGAATCAGAGTTAGAACAAGTTACTAACTATGATAGGTCAAATGGGTTTTTAGACATAAACGATGATTTTATAGATCAAGATATTTTCAATAAGGATATAAACTTTTTCTCGAGAATTAAAATTGAAGAGTTTATAGAAAACATTGAAGATGTTAGATCAATTATAGATGATATTACCAACAGTTTATTTATGCAAAAATCCAATAATTCAATGGCATCGAGATTAATCATGTAAAAACGACTTTTAAATTTATGTAAATAGCATTTAATATTGTAAAAATATGGCTATTATGCTAATATTTATATATTGTATTTAATTTATGAATGGAGGAATATTATGACAACATTATTGTCAATACTAGTGTTAGTTTCAAGTTTAACACTTATTATTTTGACACTTATTTCAGAACCAGCAGATAATAACATGGCTGCAATTATGGGCGGCGGTGCTTCTGAATCATTCTGGGAAGGAAACAAGGGAAATAGTAAAGAAGCAATGATTAATAGAGCTAATATTATAGCAGCTATTGTATTGGCTATTTCTCTAATATTATTAGCAAGAGCGTAGGAGGAAGAAATGGACTTTTTAAATTATTTAGCGCCAATAGTTGGAGTAATTGCTTTAATTTTTGCTTTTTCTAAAATCAGTTTTATCAATAAGATTGATGCTGGAAATGATAGAATGAAAGAAATTTCTGGCTATATACACGATGGTGCTATGGCATTTTTAGGCAGGGAGTATAAGGTTATAGGAATCTTCACCCTTGCGATGGTAATTATTTTATTTTTTGTAGGTGGAAAATCTTTTGGCCTACCACTTACCTTTGTATTTGGGGCTGCATTTTCAATTTTAGCTGGATACATTGGAATGAACGTTGCCACTAAGGCAAATGTAAGAACTGCTAACTCTGCTATGCAAAGCGGTATGGCTAAAGCATTAGACGTTGCTTTTTCAGGCGGAGCAGTTATGGGAATGTGTGTTGTTGGATTAGGAATTATAGGAATTTCTCTTTCTTACTTTTTATCTGGAGGAAATACTGATGTTGTTTATGGTTTCTCTCTAGGTGCATCTTCAATTGCACTATTCTCAAGAGTAGGTGGAGGTATTTATACTAAGGCAGCAGACGTTGGTGCCGACCTTGTTGGTAAGGTTGAAGCTGGAATTCCAGAAGACGACCCAAGAAACCCAGCTGTTATTGCAGATAACGTTGGAGACAACGTTGGTGACGTAGCAGGAATGGGAGCTGACCTTTTTGAATCTTATGTAGGAGCTTTACTTTCAGGTTTAGTTTTAGGACTAGCTGCTTATAATACAGCTGGTGTAACTTATACATTTATCCTAGCATCAGTTGGTATTTTAGCATCAATTTTTGGTTGCTATACTGTTAAAGGTGACAAGGATCCACAAAAAGCATTAAATATGGGAACTTATGCTGCTTCTGGTGTAACTTTAATTGCAGGTGCAGTATTCTCACTTATACTATTAAAATCATTAAAACCATTTGTTGGAGTTGCAGCAGGTGTTGTTGTAGGACTAGTAATTTCAAAATTAACAGAAATCTATACTTCAGCTGACTATCAAGCAGTTAAGAAAATTGCTCATGACTCTCAAACTGGAGCATCAACAAATATTATTTCTGGTTTAGCAGCTGGAATGATGTCAACTGTAGGACCAATAATTGTTATAGCTATTGGAATTATTGTAGCTTTCACTGGATCAGGTGGAAATACAAATACCCTTCAAGGCCTATATGGTATTGCCATTGCAGCAGTAGGTATGTTATCAACTGCAGGTATAACTATAGCAGTTGATGCTTATGGTCCAATTGCTGACAACGCTGGTGGTATTGCTGAAATGTGCGAACTTCCAGACAATGTTAGAGAAATTACTGACTCTTTAGATGCAGTAGGAAATACAACAGCAGCAATTGGTAAAGGATTTGCAATAGGATCAGCTGCTCTTACAGCCTTATCTCTATTTGTATCATACACTCAAGCTGTTCAACTACAATCAATTGACGTTACAAAGCCAGGAGTAATTGCTGGTATGTTTATTGGTGGTATGTTACCATTTGCTTTCTCAGCTTATACTATGAACGCAGTTGGAAAAGCTGCTAATTCAATGATTGAAGAAGTTAGAAGACAATTTAAAGAAATACCTGGAATTATGGAAGGTACTGCTATACCAGAATATGCAAAATGTGTAGATATTTCTACAGCAGCTGCTTTAAGAGAAATGATTATCCCAGGCTTAATGGCAATTATCTCTCCAGTAGCAGTAGGATTAATTTTAGGATCAGAAGCCCTAGGCGGAATGCTAGCAGGTTCACTTGTATCAGGTGTTCTAATGGCAATCTTTATGTCAAATGCTGGTGGAGCTTGGGACAATGCAAAGAAATATATCGAAGAAGGCAAATATGGCGGCAAAGGAAGCCCTGCTCACGCAGCAGCAGTTACAGGAGACACTGTAGGAGATCCATTTAAAGATACTTCAGGTCCATCAATTAACATTTTAATTAAACTTATGACCATAGTAGCTCTTGTATTTGCTCCATTATTTGTTGGATATTTCGGATTATTCTAATAAAAGATTTAAAACACTCTTCTTTAAAAAAGAGGAGTGTTTTTTTTGTTATGACTCTTTATTTATGGTATAATCTTCTAGAGGAAATATGGAAAAAACAATTAAAGACTTAAAAATAAATTATTTAGACCAAGGAGACTTTGACAGTGTTGCAGTCTTCCTTCATGGGTGGGGAGCCAGCAAAGAGACCATGGTCCCTATAGCAAATTTAATAAGTGATAGGTATAGGGTAGTTTTAATAGACCTACCTGGCTTTGGTATGTCTGAAGAGCCCAAAGAGGTTTTAAATTCATACGACTATGCATCCTATATTTTAGCCTTACTTGAAAGCTTAAATATTTCTAAGGCTAGTTTTTTTGGACATTCCTTTGGTGGAAAGATTTCATCTATTATAGCATCTAAACATCCAGAAATAGTTGACAAGCTTATTTTAATTGACTCTGCTGGTTTAATTCCAAAGAGAAGGTTGTCATATTACTTCAAGGTCTATTCTTATAAGGCAATAAAAAAACTTTATGAAATATTACCAATAAAAAACAAAGAAGAGAAAATAGAGAATTTTAAAAAAAGTCGCGGCTCAGACGACTACCAAAATTCCTCAGGGATTATGAGGAAGATTATGGTAACTGTTGTTAACGAAAATATAGCTGAAGACTTAACAAAAATTAAGGCAGATACACTTTTAATTTGGGGAGAAGATGATGATGCAACTCCTTTATATTTAGGAAAGAGATTCGAAGAACTTATTGAAAGTAGCGGCTTGGTTGTTTTAAAAAACGCAGGACATTTTTCCTATATAGATGACTATGGAACTTTTTCTGCTGTGATAAATTCTTATATGTAAGGAGAATATATGATAAGTATTGCAATATTAATAATAATGGGAGCCTATGTTTACTTAGACCCAAAAAAAAGGAGTCTTAGCTCTCTTCATCTTTTACAACTTGTTGGCTATGACCTAGACAAATACAAAAAGTGGCTTAAGAAAAATTCTTTTAAGAAATTTTCTCTAGAGCCAATAATCAAAGAAGATAAAACACCTCTTGTTATGACAGATAGGGCAAAGAGGACTCTACAAAGACATAAAACTTTAAATCTATTCTTTTTTATTGTTTTATTAGCAATAAATATTATTTTTTTAAAAGCAGCTTTAGTAAACAATATTTTGTTCTCTCTTATCTTAATAGCCTTAGGTCTTCTTATAGTTTTTTTGCAGCCAAATTTAATGGTTTGGTCTGCTAAGTTAAATCAAAAAAGAGAAGATAAAATTAATATGGGCTTTTATAAGCAGGCTCAAAATAAAATTAAAAGCTTAGAAAATCTAACTGTTCTTGGAATAACTGGTTCCTATGGCAAAACTTCAACTAAATTTATTAGTTCTACTATATTAAAAGAAAAATACAAGGTTCAAGATACTCCTTCTTCTTATAACACTCCAATGGGCCTATCAAAAGTTATCAATAATGAATTAACTGATGATAAGGAAGTATTTATTGCAGAAATGGGAGCCTATTGTAAGGGAGAAATTAAAGAATGTGCAGACCTAGTTCAACCTAAAATAGGTATATTAACATCAATTGGTCCTGCTCATTTAGAAACATTTGGATCGATTGAAAATATTATAGCAACTAAATATGAATTAATTGAGGCCTTGCCTGAAGATGGAATTGCTATATTTAATTATGATGACAACAATTTAAAAGAAGTTGCTGAAAAAACTAAAATAAAAAAATACTACTTTGGTCTTGATAATATTGATAAGCTAGATGTATATGCTAAAGATATTACAGTCTCAGCCAAGGGCTCTAGCTTTACCTTAGTCATTAAAGACCTAGGTCAAGTAGCTTGTCAAACAAAAATTTTAGGCAGACATAATATTAGAAATATACTAGCAGGAGCTACAGCAGCTTATGTCTTAGGCCTTAGCCTTGATCAAATAGCTGCAGGGATTTCAAAAATTGTGCCAGTAGATCACAGGTTAAGCTTGATTGATTCTCCTAATGGGGTTATTATTATAGATGACGGATTTAACTCTAACCCTGCAGGAGCAAGGGCTGCGCTAGAAGTTCTTAATGAGTTTAAAAGCGGAAAGAAAATTATCGTAACTCCTGGTATGATAGAACTAGGAGAGCTAGAATATATAGAAAACAAAAAATTTGGTCAAGAAATTTCCAAGGCAGCTGACTTAGTTTTTCTAATTGGCAAGAAGAGAACGAAAGCAATTAGAGATGGCTTAGTAGAAAAGAATTATAATGAAGATAATATATTCTCCTGTGATTCTTTAAAGGAGGCAACTGAAATTTTTTCAACAATGTTAGTTCCAGGTGATGTTATTTTATTCGAAAACGACTTGCCTGATAATTATAGCGAGGAGGAATAAGGATGCTAAATGTTGGTGTTCTAATTGGTGGTAGAAGTGTAGAGCATGAGGTTGCAGTTATAACTGCCATGCAAATGATAGAAAACTTAGATAAATCAAAATACAAAATATATCCTATTTATATAACAAATACTGGAAAATGGTTGGTTGGTCCAGGTTTGGATAAGTTTGAAACTTATAAAAAAGGAGACTTTTCAAAATGTAAAGAGGTTTTTATAATGCCGACATATGGGTCAAAGTCTCTCTATATTCTTGAAGACAAGGAAGTCTCTGGAGGTTTGTTTGGGAAAAAAGAATCTTATAAGTCATTAGAAAAATATTGTGACCTTGATGTAGCGGTACTTGGTCTTCATGGAACTAATGCTGAAGATGGAACTATCCAAGGGCTTTTAGATACAATTGGCCTTCCATATACAGGCGGAGATGTTTTAGCTTCATCTGTAGGAATGGACAAGGTATTAATGAAGGATGTCTATAAACAAAATAATATACCAACAGTAAATTACTACTGGTTTTATAGAGATAGGTGGACAAACAATAAAGACCAAGTAATCAAAGAAATTGAAAAATTATCTTATCCATTAATGGTTAAGCCTTCAAACCTTGGATCTAGTATAGGAATTTCTAAGGCTATAGACAGAGAAAGCTTAATTCAATCAATAGAAGTAGCCATTAATTATGACGAAAAGATTATTATTGAAGAAGCTATAGAAAATTTAAGAGAAATTAATTGTGCAGTTTTAGGTAGAAACGATGATTTAATAACATCTATTTTAGAAGAACCTATTGGATGGAAGGATGTACAAAACTTTCAAGACAAATACAGTAAAGACTCTAAAACTACTAGAAGAATACCTGCAGATGTTACAGAAGATGTAAAAAAACAAATTGAATATCTAGCTAAAGAAGCTTTTAAAGTTATTAACTGTGCTGGAACAGCAAGGATAGACTTTTTATTAGAAGACAATAAAAAAGTTTATGTTAATGAAATAAATACCCTTCCTGGTTCTACAAGCTACCATCTTTGGGAAAAAGTCGGAATAAGCTTTAAAGAATTAATGGACAGACTTATTGAAATAGCTTTAAAAAATCAAGAAGAAAAAGATAAAAACCTAGTTACATTTGAATCTGACATTTATTTAAAGACCTCTTATGGGACTAAAGGTGGATCAAGTTTAAAATAATTTAATATTTACTATAAGGGAGTTTAAGCTCCCTTTATTGTTGGAATTTTTTAGTAGAAGTTTTTTAAAAGAAATTTTGTAAAATTTATTAGAAAAGTATAAAAACTATTTATCTTATTGGCGACTTATATTAAAATATAATTAACTGATAAAATTGTTAGCAAGAACTAAGGAGTAAGCTATGCTGAATATAGTGTTTGTTGAACCAGAAATCCCTTTTAATACAGGAGCCTTAGTAAGAACTTGTGGTCTTACTTCCTCTAAACTCCATCTCGTTAGGCCTTTAGGTTTTGACATGGAGGATAAAAAAGTTAAGAGAGCAGGTTTAGACTATTGGGAATTATCTGTAATTGAATATTATGACTCTTTTCTTGACTTGTATAATAAGTATAAAGGTGAACATAATTTTTACTTTGCTACAACAAAGGCGAGTAAAAGATATACAGATGTTTCCTACAAAGAAGGAGATTTTATAGTCTTTGGTAAAGAAACTAAGGGACTATCAAAGGAAATTCTAAGTCTTGAACCTGACCACAATATAAGAATACCTATGTTAAAAGATTACGGCAGGTCTTTGAACTTGGCAAACTCAGCAAACATAATATTATTTGAAGCATTAAGACAATTGGATTTTGAAGAACTGGAGTAGAAGATGGCAAATATTTTAGCTACGTTAGGAGGTCTAGGTTTATTTATCTATGGAATGAACCTAATGGGAGACTCCTTGCAAAAAGCTGCAGGTAAGAGATTAAGAGAAATACTAGGATTTTTAACAAAAAACAAATTTATGGGAATATTACTAGGTACTGTCGTAACTATGATTATCCAATCATCAAGTGCTACCACAGTAATGGTAATAGGTTTTGTTAACGCAGGACTAATGAATTTGACCCAGGCCTTTAGTGTTATTATGGGGGCTAATATCGGTACCACAGTAACATCACAAATTATAGCCTTTAGGCTTACAGATATTGCACCTGTAGCTGTTGCAATTGGTGTTGCCTTAAAATTAGCCTTTAAAACTAGCAAGAAAAAAGACTTGGCAGACATAGTTATAGGCTTTGGTTTATTATTTGTTGGTTTAAATATGATGAGTCAGGGTCTAATACCACTACAAAGTAGTCCTATTTTTGCTGAAATGATTGTAAAATTAGAAAATCCATTTTTAGGAGTTCTTGTAGGATTTTTAATCACAACTGTCTTACAATCATCAAGTGCAACGATGGGTATCCTACAAGCTACTGCTATGCAAGGACTAATTCCATTTCCAGTAGCATTTTCCATTATCCTTGGAGAAAATATTGGTACAACAACAACTGCTATGCTTTCTTCAATAGGAGCTAGCAAGAACGCAAAAAGAGCAGCCCTTTTGCACTTTTTATTCAATGTAATTGGCTCAATAATTTTCCTAGCAGGACTTAGAATACCAGTTACAAAATTTGTTCAAAGTCTAACTCCAGATGATATAGTTAGACAAATTGCAAATGCCCATACGATCTTTAACCTAACTAACGTTTTATTACAAGTTCCATTTGCTAATTTACACATAAAAATTGTTAAGACCTTGATAAAGGGCGAAGATACTGTAGAAGAAAAATCATTGAAATACCTTGACGTTAGAATGATAGAAACTCCATCAGTAGCAACAAATCAATTATTTAAAGAAATTGATAGGATGTTTGAATTTGCACAAAGTAATATTATTTTATCAAATGACGCCTTAGTCAATAAAAAATTTGATCTTATCGACAAGATATATTCAATAGAAGAAACCATTAACTATTTAAACGAACATATAACAGATTTTATTGTCAGATTAAATAAAACTGAAATTTCTGACGAACAAAGAGCATTAAATGACATATTCCTATATACTTTAAGTGATATAGAAAGAATAGGTGACCACGTTAAGAATCTTAACGACTCTGCAGTAACAAGTAATGATGAAAACATAAGTTTTTCTGATGTTGCCAAAGATGAACTTAATTATATGTTTTCCCTAGTATTAGAAAACATTAAAGTCGCTAAAGAATCATTTACTGCCCTTAGCCAACAAGATGCGAAACTTATATTTAAAATTGAAGATGAAATAGACAAGCTAGAAGAAACATATAGAAATAGTCACATTGAAAGATTATCAGATGGAACATGCGACATTAAATCTGGCGTAATGTTTTTAGATGTAATAAGTAATTTAGAAAGAGTTTCTGACCACTGTGTAAACATAGCTAATTATGTAGTAGATTATAATCAACAAGAAAGACTTGCTAGTGACATATAATTTCTATTGCTGGCTTCATCATTTTTAATCTAAAAAATTTGGAGAAGATAAATTATTGAATTATATAGCTGGATACTTTAATAAGGGAATAGGAAAAATTTTAGAATTTATTACTACAGCTCTGATATTTATATTGGAGCTTATTGTAATGCTTATAGATAATATAAAGAAACTTTTAGGAATCTTTACTCTTCTATTTATTTTCTTTTTAATAAACCCCTTACTCTGGACTTTTATAATATTAAATCCTGTAATTCTAGTTTTATTAATAGTTTTATTTATAGTACCCTTACTAGGAAGAGGTTTAATATCATATTTAAAGTATATACAATATATTTCAACAGAGTACTTTTATGATAAGGCTGACTACTATTTATTAGGAAAAGATAATAGGAGAGGGTCTTTTGGATCCTATAAAAATGAATACTTCAGACAACAAGAAGAAGCTAGACAAAAAGAATCTCAAAGAAGAGCTGAACAAACACAAAAAATGTGGGAGGAAATGTTTAGAGACTTCTACGAAAATATGAATAACCAAAGCTACAGCGGAGGTTACTATGGAGGCTATACAAATAATCAAAACTACAATCAAGGAAGTTTTTATAATCCAACCAATGATTTTATAAAAAAATATGAAGAATCATGTAGGATATTAGAACTTGATCCAACAGTTGACAAATATGAAATAAAATTAGCCTATAGAAAAATGGCAAAAAAATATCATCCGGATATAAATAAAGCTGAAGACGCAACTCAAGTTTTTCAGAAAATTAATGAAGCCAATGAGTTTTTATCAGATGAAAATATAGAAAGATATAAGAGACTAAAAAATATTACCCACAATTAAAGAAAGAGAGCCAGCAATTTGCTGGCTCTCTTTTAAAATAAAAAGAGTGTTGATTTATAAATCAACACTAGTAAACTTAAAGACAATATACCTATATTGCTCTATCTACTTTTCCACTTTTTAAACATTTTGTACAAACGCTAATCTTTTTTGTTGTTCCATTAACAATAGCTTTTACTGATTGTACATTTGGTGACCAGGACTTACGGCTCTTTCTATGAGAGAATGAAACTTGATTACCAAACATTTTACCTTTTCCGCACACATCACATTTTTTAGACATATAGTCACCTCCATAAAATTATTAACATTAGTATATTAGCATAAGATAAAGACAATTACAAGAAAAAGTAAAGAAAAAAACAAAAAGAATTAAAACTTTTAGGAATCTATCATTATATATAGAATAAAAAAAAGATGTTAATACATAAAAAGCACCAAAAAGAAACGATTAAAACAAAAAAGAGAAAAAAGTTTAAAAAAGTTCTTGACAAAAGAATCATGGCTTGGTAAG
>CAYFUN010000014.1:0-30107 GCA_964346535.1 uncultured Peptoniphilaceae bacterium | reverse complement strand
CTTAATTCATAGATCTTTCAATTATAATTGAAAAAAGGTGGGTTTAAAAAGAAAAGCAGCCTGTCTTTTTAACAAGCTGCTTGAATTTTTTTACCAATCAAAGCCGTCAAGATTTCCTTCAAAGGATTCTTTTGGTTCTTGGATTATTTGTGAATACCAAGTTGGCAATTCGCCTTCTTCGTTTTTCAAAAGACTTTCTTGCCACTGTTCGTCTGTCATCCTTTGGTCAGATAAGAATTCGTAGTAGGAGAATATTCCTCCCCTGCCCATGTAAAGTTTGCCTTCATGTGGGTAGACTACATAAATTTCTGCTGGCCTGCCTGTACCTAGTTGAGAAATTTTTCCTTCTTCTAGGCCAGTTGTGTTTTCAACAACTCTCATTAGGTCAACAACTACTGGCATCCTTCTATCTGTTGGATTTTCAATTTCATACCAATAGGATAATCCGTATTCATTAGAAGCTTGGGCAAAGTCTAACATTATTGTTTCCATTTCTCCGCCGATATAATTTATTCTCATAAAATCTTCTTCAGAAAGTGGAATATTTTCTAATTCTTTTTTGGCTATGGCCCTTAGGGCAACTACCATTTCTTCAAAGTTTTCTAACTTAAATTCTGTTTCTTCATTTAACATGTCCCTGTGCTTTAAGTTAATTTTTGTAAATTCTAGTAACCAGGTTAGTTTGTCTAAAAGTTCTATATTTGGTTCGACGTAGCCCTTAGGCATTTCTACTGGACCACCGCCGCCCATTTCTGCCATGGCTGACTTGCCATAGAGAACTGTGTCGTGTTTTAATTCTGTATAAGACCCTAGGGCTGAAACTAAATCTTTTAACTGCCAGGCTTCATTGGTCATAAAGGATGGATAGCCCTCTCCGTATTCGTTTTTATATGAAGATAACATCCATAGCCAGCCCCTATAAAGGTTTTTGTTCCAATCAGAGTCTGTCATTTCTTCAACTGCCTTTATATTTTCTGCAGTTCTCTCTTGGTACTTGTCCCAATGGCTATTGTATGGATCAGCATCTTGGATTTCTTTGGCTTTTTTGCTGCCAAAGGCTGTCATTAAATCAAGGCCTTGATAAATTGGCCTGTCTGATGGATGGCCAGGTCCTTTAATGTCAACAACATTTTGCATTAAAACTGTATCCATAACTGCCCTTTGTGGAATTAATCTAAAGGAGTAGCCTAAAAAGTCTGCAATTTTTGGTGGCTCTTCCTTGTTAATTAGTTCAAAGGCAACTTGGATTTTTTCGTCATCAGCAAGGTCATTAAGGTCAACGTCTCTGCCATAAACTGAGTAGAAAATTCTTGCGTACTCTCTAATTGATAGGTCGTCTGTACTTTCTACTAAAAAATCTATTGGGTCAACTAAGTCTGACCAAGCCTTATACAAGTCTTCGTTTGCAAAGATTGTGTCAGTTAGCATAAAGGATTGGATTAGGCCCTCCTTGTTAAGCTCTCCATCCTTTGCTACAAAGAAAGCTCCTTGGCCTGCGTACATGGTGAACTTAAAATATTTTTCTAAAGTCTCTTCTCTAGTGTAGTGGCCTCTTGGAATTAATTGTGAATAATCTAAATCTGCTCCTGTTATTTCTGAAGATCCTGGAGCCTGGCTTTCAATGTTTGCAAGTTCTTTATCAACTAAGTCCTTAACTTCAGCTGGCATATTTAAGTCCAGGCCAACAAGATTTCCTAAAACTCCTGCAAAGGCTAAATTTTTCTTAGCAGCTTCTTTAACTTCTGGATCTGTAACTTGGTCATAGTTTTCTAAGCACTTGTCATAAAGTCCTTGGGCCAAGTCTTGGGCCTTTGGATAAAGTTCATTTTTTTCTAGCTCTCTTAAAAAGTTATCATAAAAAATGTGGAAGATGTGAGTAAGAGAATCTGTTGTTATAAAACTTGGTATGTTTTTGTATTCGTTGTTTTCATAAATTTGATGGATTTGGTCATATTGAAATTCAACGCTTGTGTTTCCGTCCCAAGTATAGCTATTAGTTGTCGTTGGACTGATCATAAAGGCATTTTCAACTAGGGCCTTTTTTTGTCCTTCAGTAAAGTTTCCAAAGTAGGAAATATTTTCTATGTTGGAAAGATCGTCTGCAACTTTATAAGCTCCAACTTGGGCCTTATAATTTTCCATTGATAAGTTGACATCAACTAGGTCCTTTTTATAGAAGTCTAAAAAACTTGTGTCTGCAAAGGCATAGTCCTTTAGCGGATCTTCTTTTTCTTTTTCTACTTCTTGGCTAATTTCCTTTTCCGCTTCTTTAGGCTGGCTTGTTTGGTCGTCGATTTTTTTACAAGCTGTAAAGGATCCTAAAAGCATAAGTAAACTAAGGCCTAAGGCTAATTTTTTCTTTACTTCCATAGTATTTGACCTCCTTGTAAGTATAGGTTCTTTTCTTTTTCTTCTACTTGTACTCTTCCGTTTTTGTCTAAAAAGATTATTTTTTCTTTAAAAATTTCGCTGGCATAGGGCCTGTCAAAGGAAAAGTTAGTCCACTTATAGGCTGCCAGTTGATAAGACCCATCTTTTAATTTTTCCAAGGCTATAATATTGTCCTGGCCATTTTCATCTAGGTCCTTCATAATAAAGTCTTCGAGAGGATTGTTAAGTCTAGAAATTCTAATTTTCGGCTGGAGTCTTTTCTTTTCATAGTCGATGTTGTAGATGAAAACTCTTTTGACCATCTCCCTGTGGTGGGGACTTTCTTTGTAGACGCCAATGGCAAGTTCTAAATCGCCACCATCAATATTACAAATTTGAATTTTCCATGGATTCATTCCTTCTACATCGATTTTAAAATCTTTGTCCTCATCTGTAATTTGAATTTCATTTCCAAAAGTTTTATCAACTCCAAGGATTTGAACTATTAAATCTTCCTGCTCATCAAAGTCAATGACCTTTGTCTTTGAACAGCCTGTTAAAATAAAAATCAAAACAATTAAGCTTAAAATAATCTTTTTCATGCTTTAATTATATATCGTTTTCTTTGGAAAAAAGTTGCAAAAGAGTTAAAGTTTTGTGAAATAAAAAAGCCTAAAAGCTCAAAGGCTCCTAGGCTGATTTAAAATCTTATTTGTTTAACAATTCTGCTGCTGAAATTCCTGGTTCAGTCATTCCCATTGGGTCAAGAATCTTGTCTAAGTCTTCTGCTGTTAATAATCCAGATTCAAGGGCAAGTTCTCTTACAGGTCTTCCAGTTTTAATTGCCTTCTTGGCAATTTCAGCTGCGTTTTCGTAGCCAACGTGAGGAACAATTGCTGTAATTATTCCAACAGAATTTTCTACTAAGTGTTCCATTCTTTCAACATTTGCTTCTACACCTTCAACTAGGTTAACTCTTAGGGTGTACATAACTCCCCTTAAAGCCTTAAGAGATTCAAACAACTTGTAGAATAAAACTGGTTCCATTACATTAAGTTCAAATTGGGCAGCTTCCATAGCCATAGTAATTGTAAGATCATTTCCTGCAACTAAGAAGGCTGTTTGGTTAGTAACTTCAGCTATAACTGGGTTTACCTTACCTGGCATAATTGAAGATCCTGCTTGTTTGGCTGGAAGGTTAATTTCTCCAAGGCCAGTTCTTGGTCCTGATGCCATAAGTCTTAGGTCGTTGCACATTTTTGAAAGTGACATAGCAAGGGCCTTTAAAATTCCAGAAACATAAACATAAGAGTCTGTTCCTTGAGTTCCGTCAACTAGGTTGTCAGTTTGAACAAGTTTTAAACCAGTTACTTCAGCTAGTTTTGGAACAACTTCTTTTACATAGTTTTGGTCAGCGTTAAGACCAGTTCCAACTGCAGTTGCTCCCATGTTCATTTCGCTCATTGCAGCTATTGCTGATTCAATAAGGTCAACATTTCTCTTTACTGCATCTCTGTAGGCAGCAAATTCTTGGCCAAGTCTAATTGGCACAGCGTCTTGTAAGTGGGTCCTGCCCATTTTTATATAAGAATCAAATTCTTTGGATTTTTTGTCTAGGGCGTCAACTAATTTTCTACCTTCTTCTTCAACATCAATAAGGTGTCTTAGAATTGCAATTTTTCCAGCTGATGGAGTGGCGTCATTTGTTGATTGGCCAAAGTTAACATGGTCATTAGGGTGAACAAGAGAGTAGTCGCCTTTTTCTCCACCAAGAATTTCTATGGCAAGGTTGGCAATAACTTCGTTTGTGTTCATGTTAAAAGATGTTCCTGCTCCACCTTGAACAGGGTCAACTATAAATTGGTCGTCATATTCGCCTGTTGCAACTTTGTCAGCGGCCTCAGCAATTGCGTCTGCAATTTTTTGGTCCATTCTGCCAACTGCTGCGTTTGTAAGAGCTGCTGCTTTTTTAACTTCTGCTGCTCCCCTGATCATATAAGAGTCCATTCGGGCTCCTGTAATTGGGAAGTTATTTTTTCCTCTAAGGGCGTGGATGCCATAGTAGGCGTCCTTTGGTACTTCCATTTCTCCAAGAGAGTCATGTTCTAACCTAAATTTTGTTTTGTCCATTTTTTCCTCCATTAATTTGATATATTAATAAAACATTTTCATCGCCTCTATTATAACCTATTGGCTAAGTTTTTTTAAGGCTTCTTTAAGAAAATTTTTATTAGCAAATTTTAACTGTCATAGTGTCTGTCAATAATAATATTATACTCTGCCCCTTTAAAGGCCTGGTCTAAAAAGTCTTCTAGCTTTGAATTTTTTTCATGCTCGTCTTCTAAGGAGACAATTTTTTTTCCATCGACAACTAAGTGGACGAGGATATGGGTCCTGCCATCTCTTTGTAAAACTGCTGGGTCGTGATAGGAAACAGCTGCCTCATCGTTTTTACAAAAGTCATCTAAAAGCCTGCAAAGTTTTTTATCTTCCTCACCTTCAACAACATCTATGTCCATGTGGATGGTGAGGAGAATGCCAAAACGGTCTAAGACCTCGTGTTCAATTTCTGTAAAAATCCTATGGAGGCTTACAATATCAGAGTCCTTGTCTACAACGACATCAATTGTTGCAAAGGAATTTCCGTGGCCAAAGTCGTAGACTTGCAAGTCGTGGGTAGACTGGATGTACTTTTTATTAGAAAAAATTTCGTCAATGGCCTCTATAAATTCTTCGTTAGGTCCACGGCCAACTAGGTCTGAAATTGTATCCTTAACTAGGTCATAGCCAGATTTTAAAATAAAAATAGAAACTACAGCCCCGCCAATTGCATCTATTGGAAAGCTTAAAAACTTAGATAAAATGTAGGAGACTAAAACTAAACTAGTAACTAAAACATCTCCTAATGAGTCTACAGAAGTTGCAATAAATGTTGTTGAATTAATTTTCTTGCCAACTTTTTTGTAAAAAATAAACATCCAATACTTGACTGCAATTGAAAGAATTAAAACTATCAGACCAATATAATTTGTCTTTAAGGGCTTGGGATCTAATATTCCCTCAATTGAAGTTTTAAATAAACTGGCTCCAACAAAAATTACGCCTAGGGAAACTATTAAGGTCGCAACATATTCAATTCTGCCGTGGCCGTAGGGGTGGTCTTCGTCCTTGGCCTTGGCTGACATTCTTATACCAACCAAGGAAACAATTGAAGACAAGGTGTCTGTAAGGTTGTTCATGGCGTCTGCAAAAACTGAAAGAGACCCAGTTACTAGGCCAATTGTGGCCTTAAAGGTAGTTAGACCTAAATTTAAAAATATGCCAAGGAGGCCAGCTATAGATCCAAGCCTAGTCCTAGTTAGGGTGTCATTGTAATTTGGGTTTTTCCCAACTGCTAGGTCAAGTATTTTATCACTTATCATTTATTTTTTAAGTCCTTTAGTTTTTGTGGGGTTACGTCTGTGCCTTCTTCGTCAACAACTTTTACGTTTTTTATAGTAGATTTAAAACCTGCCCTAAATCTAAAAATATATTCTTTTCTAAGGTCTTCTCTCTCTAATGTTTCTTCAGCAGTAAGTTGTCTTTCCTTGGCGATTTTAGCTAGCTCGTTTATTCTTGGGAGAATGTCATCCATGTCCCTTTTAACTGCTAAAACTGTTGGTCCAGTAATGTAATCAGTTAGACCAGAAATAATATTTTCGTCACCAAGTCTGGTATAAAGGCCAGCAAATTTTTCATTGTAGGCAAAAATTCCAGTTGTGTTCATTAGTTCTTCTACATAAATATTTCCATCTTGGTCAAAGAATAAAAATGGTATGTCCATATCGTCTACAAATTCTTGGTAGATAAAGTCCTGATCAAAGTCTCTTTCAAGGTTTTTTTCCCAGTCTTCTTGGCTAAGGTCTAGGCCAACATAGACACCAGTTGAGGCGTTTCTATCCATTGGTTTAATAATATAGGCGTCCTTGTCTGCCTTTAGTTTTTCTAAAACATTAGGATCACCGCCTAAAATTCCCGTATAAGGAATGTGGTTTTTTACAAAGGCATTTTCTTCGTCAGTTAACAAGGCCTTAGTTTCTTCGTCAAATAAAATCTTAAAGAAGATTTTGTTGTGAACAACTTGAGATTGAATTGAACCAATGGTACAAACCTTTTGGTCCATGTAGGCATCTATAAAGGCTTGACACTCGTCCTTGTAGTTAATTAGTTCAAAGGTTACCAGCCTTCTGTAAATTAAATCAATTTTATAGTCTTCATGATAAAGAGCGCCATCTCTATATTCAAGATTTCTAACATCTACAATCTCACAATTTAGTCCTGCCCTTTCAAAGGCTTTTTTAAATTCTTTAAATTCGTTAGATGAAGCTGACTCCATAACGTCCATAATGGCAACATTTGGGTTTTTGTTGTCTGGATCGTATTTAGAATAAAGTTCAAGGCACTCAGCAACCCAAGAATCAAAAAGTTCGTAGGTTGAAAGATTATATTTTTTCGAAAAATCTTGAAGCCCTTTAGACTGGCTTAAAATTTTTCCTATAACCATATCTTCGTTCATGGCAGAAGAGCCGTCAGTATTTATTTCGCAAAACTTAAAGTTGTCCCTGCTGTCGTAGAAAATATCAAACCTGCCCATGGGAATTTCAACTCCATAGCCATTGTCAACTAAAATCATGTCTTCAATAAACTTTGGAAATCCAAAAAGTTTTCTATATTCTGGATTTGCAATATATTCCTGAGTCACCTTTTTTGAAATTCCAAGGATCATATCTAAAATATATTGGAAATTTTCCTCGTCATGAGCATCTATAAAAAATGGCTGGTAGGTAAAGGGAACTGGCAGGCCCTTGTAATAGGCTGTAGAGTTCTTTACCATTTCCTTGGTCACTAAAAAGTCCTTGTAATATTTTTCTGGATCAGACTTAATTAGGTCAATGTATTCATTAATTATTTTACTTGCGTGCATTTTTCCTCCATCTCTTAGTCAATTGATATTTTATTAAAGGACACAGCTTTTTTTACATCTCCTGTTTCCTTGTAAAGTCTTTCAGTCTTGTCATAGAAACTAGATTCAGTCATAATAAAGTCCTTAAGTGCGTCTAAATATTTTCCTTCTTCATCACTCAAGCCGTCTCTTGCCATATCAATTAAAGCTAGAGACCAAGCCTTTAAGGACCTTTCCATAAAAATAGTTTCGTTGCCGTGGGTATACATATCTTTTCTAACTCTTTCCATGTCGTCATAATTTACGTCAGCAAAAAGTTGGCAAAGCAGGTCTAAGTTCATTTGATTGTAGAAAAGTCCCTTGATCAAGGCAAAGACTGCCATGTTATAAGGATAAGGAACAGCGTCCATAATTCTAATTTCTATATAGCCCTTTTGTCTAACATCTGGAAAGACCATGGTCATTAGGTGCTCAACTTCTTCTTTAGTAGAATTGTCATCTAAAAATTCGCCAATAAGTCTGTCGCCAACTGCTTGTAATTTTCCATCGACGTAAGCAAAAATTGCTGGAGTCTTTACTAAATAATCAGCGTATCCTTCATAAGAATTATTTTCAAAGACATTTTTTGCAATACCAGATCTTGCTGGATCTGTATTTTCCCAAATCAAGGCCCTGATGTTGTGGTGGGTTGGCTGGCCTTCAAAAAAATAACCATTGTCAAAAATTGAATACAAAATGTTTGTAAGAACATTGGCTAGGAAAAACTTTTTCTTAAAGTCATCTTCAGAAGTATAATCAATAGAAAATTGTAAGCCAGCAGTTCCCTTCATCATATTGTGAGACATGGTTCCATGGTCTTTAAAATATTCAAACATAGAATTATATCTGCTCTTAGGCAAAAGCTTAATCTCGTCAATTTTTGTAACAGGATGGTAGGCAATAGCTAAAATGTCATAGTCTTCCTCATCTAAAATTGGAAGGAGAATCGAAAAAAATCTCCTATAAGACTTTTCAATATCCATAACAGTTGCCTTCTTATCAATAGAAAGTTCAACCTGGCCGCCAGGTTCAGTTGCAATATTTAAATCATCAAGGTCCAGCCCTAAAATATGGTCCCCTTCATAGCTAGGAACAAAACCAGCATCAACTAAACGCTTAAAGATATATTCAACTCCCCTGTCTCCATAATAAGAAACAGACTTATAAGTCTTCCTGTCAACAATAATATGTTCAAACTCCGGACCTAACATCAGGTCGCTAGGATCTTTTTCCTTGTTTTTAAAATAGTTTATAAATAAATTTTTCGCTTTTTCCATAAGACACCTCTCATATTTTTATTTATACCCATATTAAATAGTTTTATTAAGTTATAAGAGGGAATTGGAAAATGAAAAAGACTAGGAGGGATTTCCTAGTCTTTGATGTGAAATTGAATTTTTAATTTAATCTTAAAGCAAACCATTTGTAAATCATAATTGTTTACTATGAATTACAAATCATTCCTATTATAAATGAATTTGTAGTTTCCATTGTTAAGAATTTATTTTACATTTGCAACTTCCTATAGTATCATGGTATTTTACTATTGAAATTATTTATCTAAGGAATATAATTATGTAGTAGAATTATTATTATTAAATTTGAAAGGAGGAAATTATGAAAGGACATAAGAATAATCACATAAGACGATTTATTCTAATAGCTATATCATTTGGCTTTATTTTTTTATTACATAGACTGCCAATATTGGAGGGTATTACAAGTTCGCAAAAGCAAGTTATCGGCACATTTGCAGGTGTCCTAATCCTGTGGCTGACCGTTGCCATTGACTGGCCCAGCGTCCTGTGTATAGGAGCATTGGCACTCATCCCGGAATTAAATATGAAGGGACTTTTAGGAGCATCTTTCGGAAATGCAACATTTGCCTTTCTAATGTTCACATTTTTGTGTACTTATGCCCTATCTGAAACTCCTTTTATCCGTAGATGTGCTCTAGGATTTATAACGAGCAGATTTGCTAAGAAAGGTGCTTGGTCATTGGTCATCCTATTCTTTGCTTCTGTGCTCTTTATTGGCTCATTTATTTCACCGACGGTATTATTTATAATCTACTTACCTATAATTGAAGAGATGTATTCCGTCTTGAAACTGGAAAAAGGCAGCAGCACAGCTTCCATGCTCATGGTTGGACTCGTCATCTGTACGGGAGTATCAAGCGGGATGACGCCGATAGCCCATGTATTTCCACTTATGGCCATGGACTTTTACGAAGCAGCAACGGGCCTGACTATTTCATACACATCCTATATGGCATTTGCAATTCCCGTCGGTCTATTGACCTTCCTGGCTATGATGCTCGTCTTTAAATTCATTTTAAAACCGAACTTATTGGAAATTTCGAATATGTCCCTCGATGAAATGAAAAATGAAATGACATCCATGGACAAACGTGAGAAGACCATCTTGACAGTATTTTTTATAGTAATCTTACTATGGGTACTACCTGACTTGGTCAAACCGATTTTGCCGGAATTCTCCGCAAGCTTAAATGCCTTGGGAACTGCATTTCCTCCACTTCTCGGAGTAGTGGCTCTCTCTATCCTGACCTATGAGGGAAAACCGCTTCTGAACTTCTCAGAGGCAATGGCAAAAGGAGTGCCTTGGGGAGCACTTATCATGGCAGCAGGTACACTGGCACTGGGTTCAGCACTAAGCAATGCGGACATTGGACTAACTGATGCCTTAGGTAATGCAATTGCACCTCTTGCAACGTCAATGGCACCTCTTGCAATGGTCTTACTCTTTGCAGCATGGACGTCCATACAGACAAACCTGTCATCCAACATGGTGACAGTGACAGTCGTCTCGTCAGTAGCAATTCCGGTTTGCCTTGCAACTAATGGAGCTGTGAATACGGCAGCCGTTGCATCCATCGTCGGCACACTATCTGCCTACGCATTTGCATTTCCGCCTGCTATGCCGAGTGTTGCCCTTGCGGGTGCATCAGGTTGGACTAGCTCGACCGCATTGGCAAAATACGGAATGTTGGTTGCCCTTGCCGCAACATTGATAGCCGTAGCCGTCGGATATCCCATTGCATCAGTATTGATGCCATAATAAAATCAGGAGGTCGTTATGGACTTAAATTCATTAAGAGATGAAATAGATAAAATTGACGAGCAGTTAGTGAAACTATTCGTCCAGAGAATGGAGACAGTTAAGAACGTGGCTCAATACAAAATTGAACAAGACTTACCTGTCCTGCATCCTGAAAGGGAACTTAAGGTAATTGAGAAAGCAAAAAGCAGAGCTCCAGAAGAGATGAAGACTTATGTTGAAGACTTCTTTAATGCCACTATGGCAATCTCAAGAGCAATGCAGGAAAAATTAATAGAAGAACAGAAATAAAATTAGACTCCCGGATTATATCTGGGAGTTTTATTATGTCATCTTATCTGATATCATCATCTTAAGAGAATAAATATAAGGAGGCGCCTATGAAATTTATAAGATTTAAGAGTGCAGAAAATAATTATCTTGGAATTTTAAAAGATAAGAGGATATATGATTTAAATAAAATAAACTTAAGTAAAAATTTCCAAGACTTAAATGATTTCATCACAAATCATCTTAGTGAAGACTTGGAAAAAATTAAAATTTATGAGAGTGGTGACTACTATGATATTGATCAGGTAAAATTACTTGCTCCATTTGAAAAAACCGTCCACGATATCATCTGCGTCGGTCTTAACTATAAGGAACACGTTGAGGAAAGTAAAGTGCATTTAGGTGATTCATCGACACAAGTCCCCTTCGCCACATACTTTTCTAAACGAGCAGAAGTGATATCTGGAACAGATGAAGAAATTAAATTGGATTTAAAACTTGACGACGCCTTTGACTATGAGAATGAACTGGCTATCGTAATAGGTAAGAAAGGAAAAGATATTTCTGAAGATAAAGCTTTAGACTATGTTTTCGGCTTCACTATCGTCAACGATTTTTCTGCCAGAAATTTGCAGAAGAACCATGGACAGTGGTTTAAGGGTAAGAGTTTAGATGGTTATACGTCAATGGGTCCATCTGTCGTTCACATCAGCGAATTTTCATTTCCCTTGGAACTTGACATAGAGACGAAAATTAACGGAGAAGTGAGACAGTCCTCTAACAGTAAATATATGATAAGAGATATATGTAAGTTGATATCCGAATTTTCTCAGGGCATAACGCTGGTTCCAGGAGACATCATTGCAACGGGAACTCCGAAAGGCGTGGGCATGGGCTTTACTCCTCCAAGATATTTGAAGGCAGGCGATGTGGTGGAATGTGAAATTGAAGGCATCGGAATGCTACGAAACAAGATAGTTGAAAATAGTTTGTAATAAATATCCCCCAGCCTAGCCGGGGGTTTTTCACATGCGCCCCAAAGGTCCTGTATTGCTGGCAACACCTTAAGATCTTAATGTAGTCTGCCACTTGCAAATTTTACTTGCTATCCTTTAAAAGAGTCTAATACATCAGACGTTAATTGTTCACTCAATTCATCTGTTCTTATTTGATTTTTATATACTCTTCTATATCTTTGTGCATTCTTAGCTACAGTATCAACATAATAGCCTCTACACCGAAGCTATCAGCCCCTATACTTATATTTTAAATTCCCTCATCTTTTGTATATCCTTATAATACTTTTCCCTTTCAAAAACCCCATGAAGTTTTACACTGATAATTTTTAAAGCTGTGATTCACCAAACAAAGCACAAATTAAAGCCGTAGCTACTTCAGCAGTTTCATTTTGGTCATCTAATAGTGGATTTACTCATTTTTAAACTCCATTTTTTAATTTATGTCATTTTAAAACATTTACAAATCCAAGTCAGAATTTTTTTATATTAATGTCCTATTATAAGTAACTTTATCTTACCTTATAAAACACCCACTTACAATATCCCAAAACTAAAAAAAGACGCCATCACGACGTCTTATTTTCTCTTATGCTCCTTGGCCATTTGCTGCTAGGGCCTTGGTCAGGGTTGGGATTACTTGTTTTTTTCTGGAGAGGACTCCTGGGGCGGTGAAGGAGTTATTTTTTAGTTTGGCGCCAAAGGCTGAGGCGATTTGTTCTTTGTAGTAGCCTACTACTATTATTTCTGATGATTCTTCTAGAATGTCTGTGAATAATAATAAATAGGTTGAGACTTCTTTATTGTCTACTGCCTCTTTCATTTCTGCTATTAGGTCTGCTTCTATTGTGCCTAGGTTGTCCTTGTCCATGGTAAAGACTTGGGCGACTTTTACTTTTTCCCCTTCGATGTTAAAGTCTTTGGTGTCTTGGGACAGAAGTTCTTTTGGAGTTTTTCCTTCAAGGGAAGTTCCTGCCCTAAACATTTGAGTTGCAAAGTCATCTATGTCTATGCCTGCAATTTTTGCCATCCTGTCTAACATTCTTCTGTCTTCGTCTGTTGTTGTTGGCGAACGAAGGAGAAGAGTGTCAGATATTATTGCTCCGCAGAGGATGCCTGCTATTTCTTTTGATGGCGACACTCCTTGTTCAAAGTACATCATTGATATTATTGTCGATGTGGATCCTACTGGAATGTTTCTAAAAAATATTGGTTGAGATGTTGAAACATTTGCGACTCTGTGGTGGTCGATGATTTCTATTATCTCTGCATATTCTAAGTCTGGCACTGATTGGTTTCTCTCGTTGTGGTCAACTAAAATCAGTGGCTTTTTCTTGTTTGAAAGCAAGTGGTATCTGGATATGGATCCAACAACTTGGTTTTTGTGGTCGATTATTGGATAGGACCTGTACCTGGTGTTTCCCATAATACTTTCTATGTCGTCGACAAAGTCATCTATTTTAAATTCTACTAGGTCAGTCTTTGTCATTACATAAGAAACTGGAACTGCAAGGGGAAGTAACCTGGCTGCTAAAAATGAATCTAGCTCTGTTGTTAAAATTGTCACTCCGTGTTTTTTTGCAAGTTCAATATTTTCTTTGGAGATGTGAGAGCCAACAGTTAAAATTAAAACTGAAACATTTTTTAAAATGGCATCTCTTTGAGCATCTTCTCTGTTGCCAACAATTACAATGTCGAATTCATCAATATTGTCCTTGGCTTGGTTGGCCTCCATGGCATAAACTGCCATTCTCCCTTTTAATGGCCTTGGGTCTTCTGGCTGGTAGAGAGTTTCTCCTCGCATTACTTCAACTATATTGTCAATTGTCGCCTTGGATCTTCCTAAAATATTATCGTCCCAAATATCCATATAGCCGTCAGTGAGATTTGATAAAGTAATTATTCCTAAAAGCTGGTCGGATTCGTCAACAACTTGTAGGGCTGAGATCTTTTCATTTTTAATTATGTTTAAGGCCTTGCTCAAGGTTGTTGACGGCGCAATCCTGTATGGCGGGTCAATGGTTAGGTCTTTGACTTGAGGCTTCATGGTCTCTTTTAAAAGAGGCGACTCGATGCCAAAGTAGTCTAAAATAAATTTTGTCTCCCTAGATATTTCTCCTAAGCGAATTGGCACAGCTTCAACCTTGCCTCTTCTGTTTTTTAAGTCTGCATAGGCAATGGCAGCACAAATTGAATCTGAGTCAGGGTTTCTATGGCCGCTTATATATACAATTTCCTTATTTTCCAAGGTGCATTCTCCTTTTTAAATTAATAACTTGCCTTATTATATCACAATTGTCAACTTTTAAAATGTCGGTCTCTTTAAGATTTTGTAAATTTCATCTTCTTCCTTGAATATATTTTTAATTTATAATAGCAAGGACCGATAGTTCGTAACCATCCTATCGTTAAATAAAACTAGGGACTAAAAGTAAAGAAAGCAAAGAGGCGAAAATTTTTGGCCTTTTTGTATTTAATTTGGTTTCTAGAGAGATGTAATGAGCATCTCTTTTTTCTTTGCTCTTAGTCAGAAGGAGAATTTATGAGAAATGAAAAAAATTTAAAGGACGACCTTAGCCTTCTTGGCAACAAAGGTGTTGTGTATCCTACAGATTATGATCCAAGTGTTCTATAGGCCTTTGACAACAAGCACCCTGACAATGACTATTTTGTAAAATTTAATTGTCCAGAGTTTACATCACTGTGTCCTATTACTGGCCAGCCAGACTTTGCCACAATTTATATTTCCTATGTGCCTAATATAAAAATGGTTGAGTCTAAGTCTTTAAAGCTCTACCTGTTTTCTTTTAGAAACCACGGCGACTTTCACGAAGACTGTATGAACATTATTATGAAGGACTTAATTAAGTTAATGGACCCTAAGTACATTGAAGTCTGGGGCAAGTTCACTCCTCGTGGTGGAATTTCCATTGACCCTTATTGTAATTATGGAATGAAGGGGACTAAGTGGGAAGACCTGGCCTGGGAAAGATTGAAGCACCATGACCTCTACCCTGAAAAAGTAGACAACAGATAGAGGTTAATTATGGATTCGTTAAGATTAAAAACTAAAGAAGAGAAAAAAATTTATTACAGGCTAATGCTTTGGTCTTTTTATGCTGTGGCAGTAATTATGAAAAATATTTTAGCAACTAAGACTTGGAAAATTGGATTTTTAACTGCGCCAGCTGCCTATATTTTTGAGCCAGTGACCTTTATTGCCCAAGATGTTGAAACAGAAACTCGCGGCTACACTTCTGCAAAGAGAATGATCTACTGGGGATTTTTTCTAAATCTAATTGTGGCTCTGGCCTGTCAAATAGCAATTATTTTGCCTAATGCTTCTGCTCCAATAATTCAAGAATCTTTTGCAGTTGTCTTAGGCAATGTGCCGAGAATTTTATTTGCAAGTTTAACTGCCTACCTTATTGGCGGAACTTTAAATGTAAAAATAATGGCTCAGATGAAAGACAAGGGATCTTCTTCCCCTTTTCTAGGGCAGTTGTCTCTACTATGGTCGGCCAACTTGCTGATAATTTAATTTTTGCATCGCTTGCCTTTTTAGGAGTAATGGAAGTGACTCAAATAATTTATATGGCCCTTTCAATGACTCTGTTAGAAACCCTATATGAAATTGTATTTTTCCCATTAACTAGACTTTATATAAGGAAGTTCAAAGAATTAGACATGGAATAAAAATAAGGTGAAGGATTTTTTCCTCCACCTTGTTTTTTTATTTTTCTGTAAAGGCCCAGTAGTCTCCATTTGGCATTTGGAAAATATTGCCTTTTTCTTTTTTTAAAACCTTTGAGTCCTGGTCTTTAATTATTATTTCTTCATAGTAGGCGTAAGACTCGCCTAGGGCTCCAGATCTTTCTAACCCTTCTTCAACCCAGCCATAAAAATAAAAGTCATCGTCTTTTCGCATTATAAAAGATTCGTTGGCTTCTTTTTTTAGGCTCAACCTTTGAGGATAATAAATTTCCAGGATTTGATTTTGACTGTAAAGCATTAGAGGCGCCTTGGCTAAGTTTAAATTATATAAGTCGATTTCATCTATGGCCGCTGTAAAAAGTTCCTGGCAGGTATTTTCTTCTACAAGGTATTTTAATAAGAAAACTTGTCTCTTGTTAAAATCAACTTTTATAAAAAACAATCTGCCGTTAAAGTAGGCTGGCTTGTCGTAATATATTCCTGCTTCTCTTTCAAAGGGTTTGTAAATTTGTCCTTCAGGATAGGAAATGAATAATATTTCTGATCCTGGCAAGTCCTGGCCAATTTGGGCCAGCATGTTGTTGTCATAAAAGTCAACTGTTGTGTCAACTTGATAAATCCATTTGTCTGTTCCCTCTATATTTGAAAATCCGTAGGGAAGGGCTCCCTTAATTTTTTTAATTTCCATATATTCTCCTTAAATTTTTTCTTAAATCTACTATACCCAATCATGAAAAAAATAGTGGAAAAATTTCTCTTCCACTATTTCTAATTCAACTATTCTTTAAAGTCTTCCATTCTCCAAATATCTGTGGCAATGTCTTCGTAAAAATCTCTTTCGTGGGAAATTAAAAAGATGCCGCCCTTGTAAGCTCTCAGTGCTCTCTTTAACTCTTCTTTAGCTTCAGGGTCTAAGTGGTTAGTCGGCTCGTCTAGCATGAGGATGTTGGTTTCCTTGTTCATAATTTTACACAAACGGACCTTGGCTTGTTCGCCTCCAGATAAGACCTTGACCTTGCTTTCAATGTTGTCAGTTGTAAGGCCACACTTGGCTAACATGCCCCTGATTTGGGCCTGGTTATAAGATGGAAATTCTTCCCAAACTTCTTCTATACAAGTTCTGTTGTTATCAGACAAGTCTTCTTGTTCAAAATAACCTATTTCAATATTCTGTCCTTTTTCTATTGTTCCAGAAAGTTTTTCTACATAGCCTAAAATAGTTTTTATAAGAGTTGTTTTGCCTAGGCCGTTTTCTCCTACAACTGCAATTCGCTGGCCTCTTTCCATTCTCAAGTTTAATGGTCGTGTTAGTGGCTTGTCGTAACCAATGACCAAGTCCTTGGTTTGAAAAATTAATCTGCCTGGAGCTGCCTTGTCTTTAAATTCAAAAGAGGCTCTAACTTTTTCTTTAGGAAGTTCTATTAAATCCATTTTGTCTAATTTCTTTTGACGAGACATGGCCATATTTCTCGTTGCAACTCTGGCCTTGTTTCTGGCAACAAAGTCTTCAAGGTCGGCAATTTCTTGCTGCTGCTTTTTATAGGCTGCTTCAAGTTGGGCCTGCTTTTGGGCGTGAAGTCTTTGGAACTCGTTATAGTCGCCAACATATCTGTTAAGTTCGTTGTTTTCCAAATGATAAATTAAATTTATTACTGAATTTAAAAAGGAGATGTCGTGGGAAATTAAGATAAAGGCGTTTTCGTATTCTTGCAAGTATCTCTTTAGCCAATTAATGTGCTCTTCGTCTAGGTAGTTGGTAGGCTCGTCTAGGAGTAAAATATCTGGCTTTTCTAAAAGAAGTTTGCAAAGCAAGACCTTGGACCTTTGCCCGCCTGAAAGCTCGTTTACTAAATTGTCCAGGCCAAGTTTGTCAACTCCCATGGCCCTAGAGACTTCGTCAATTTTTGCATCAATAAGATAAAAGTCGTGGTGGTCTAAGTAGTCTTGCAAAGATCCAACTTCTTCTAACATTTTATCTAAGTCATCTTGGCCTACGTCGCCCATTTTCATATAGATGTCGTTGATTTCATTTTCAATATCGTAAAGATATGAAAAGGCATCTTTTAAAACATCTCTGATAGTCATGTCTGCCTTTAGTGATGTGTGTTGGTCTAAATAGCCTACGCGAACTCTCTTGGCCCATTCAATGTCTCCTTGGTCAGGTTGAAGTTTGCCTGTAATTATATTTAAAAAAGATGACTTGCCTTCTCCGTTAGGTCCAATTAGGCCGACGTGTTCGCCTTTTAGCAGTCTAAAGTTTACGTCTTTTAATATATCTCTGCCACCATAAGAGTGGTTTAAGTTACTTACTTGTAATATGCTCATAGGTCCTCCATTCTCTTTATAATATAGCAAAGTGACAAAAGTTTTTAAAGCTGAATTTAAAAATTTTCCGAGAAACGGGGACACACCTAAAGGAATGTCCCCAAAAAAGAAAAAAGCTGCCTTATTTAGCAGCTAATTCTTTTAATATTTTTACAATTTGCTCAGCGGCTGTTCCATCTCCGTAGGGATTTTGAGCATGGGCCATCTTTTCATAGGCGGCCTTGTCGTCTAAAAGTTCCCTTAGATTTTTTCTAATGACTTCATAGTCTGTGCCTACAAGGCGGGCAGTGTTTGCTTCAATACCTTCCATTCTTTCAGTTTCATTTCTCAAAACTAAAATTGGTTTGCCCAGTGATGGCGCCTCTTCTTGGACTCCACCTGAGTCTGTCATTACTAAATAGACCTTGTTCATAAGATTTGTAAATGGCAGGTAGTCTAAAGGCTCAATAAAAATAACTTGGTTCATGCCGTCAAAAACTTCATGGGCTATGTCTCTTACCTTTGGATTTAGGTGAATTGGAAAAACTACTTTTACATCTGGTCTGTCTTTTATTTCATCTCTTACAGCTGAGAAAATATTTTTCATCGGCTGGCCAAGATTTTCCCTTCTATGGGAAGTCAGTAAAATTATTTTTTCATTTTCATAGTCAAGGGCGTTTAGTTTTTCATCTGCAAAGACATAGTCGTCTTTAACTGTATATTTAAGGGCGTCAATTACAGTATTACCTGTTATATAAATATCTTCGTCCTTGTAGCCTTCTCTCAAAAGATTTTGTCTGTTGGCATCTGTTGGGCAGAAGTGATAGTTGGTAATTGTTCCAACCATTTTTCTGTTGGCCTCTTCTGGATATGGTGAGTAAATATTTCCCGTCCTAAGACCTGCTTCAACGTGGCCAATTTTTATTTGTTGGTAAAAGGCAGCCAAGGCTCCAGAAAATACTGTAGTGGTATCTCCTTGGACCAATAATACATCTGGCTTTTCTTTTTCTAAAACTTTTTCAATTCCTTGAAGGGAATTTATTGTAATATCTGTTAGACTTTGGCCTGGTTTAAAAATATCTAGGTCGTAGTCTGGTTCAATATCAAATACTTTTAAAACCTGGTCCAACATTTCCCTGTGCTGGCCAGTTACACAAACTATAGTTTCAATGTCATCTTGTCTTTTTAGTTCCTTAACTATTGGGGCCATTTTAATTGCCTCTGGTCTAGTTCCAAAAATTAAAGCTATTTTCATTTTCGCTCCTTTGTTTGTTTGTTTTTGTCGTCTATTTGAAAAACTCCTATCCTCTTGGCTGCAACAATTATTAAAATTATTACGCCTAAGGCTAAGAGGTTGCCATATAAGCCTCCAATCAGGCTTATTAAAATTGCTAAAATACCTAAAATTGCTGCCATAATATAGAGGATTAAAACTGTTTGCTTGACAGTGTAGCCTCTTTGTAAAATTTTGTGGTGGAGGTGGCCCTTGTCTGCTACTGCAAAAGACTGGCCACTTAAAGTCCTTCTAACTATGGCAAAGAGTGTGTCAGAAATTGGAACAGCTAGGACTAAAATTGGAACAACTATAGCCACAGTTGCTGCAGTTTTCATAACTCCTTCTATAGTCAAAACTGAAAACAAATAGCCAAGTAAAAGGGCGCCTGTGTCTCCCATAAAAATTTTTGCTGGGTTAAAGTTGTAAGGCAGAAAGCCTAAACAAGCTCCTGCTAAAATTAAAAACATAGTTCCCACTTGGGCATTGCCAAATAAAAAGGAAGTGATAGCAAGTGAAATTGCAGCTATTAATGAAATTCCATCTGCTAGGCCGTCCATGCCGTCAATTAAATTTACTGCATTAGTTACTCCTACAATCCAAAGGAGGGTAAATGGATAGCCTAAAAATCCAAGGCTAATTGTGGATCCCTTTTCTCCAAGGAGATTTGAAAAGCTATCTACATGAAGGCCGCCATAAATTGCTATAAAGGCAGCAATTAGTTGGAAGATAATTTTCATTGAAGGACTAAGGCCCTTTGTGTCATCTAAGTAACCTGAAACTACAATTACAGCTGAGCCAAAAATTATAGCCTGGATTTCTTTAGAAAGGGGCCTCATAAAAAGCAAGGTTGCAAATAAAAATCCACCATAAATAGCCAAGCCCCCTAAAAGAGGGATTGGCTCCTTATGCATTCTTCTATTGTCCTTGGGAACATCTATGGCTCCAAATTTTATTGCCAGGGCCCTTACTAATGGGGTCAAAAGATAAGAGCAAGCAAAGGCAAAAATAAATATTTTTAAATAAGTTAACATATTCCTTCTTTATTTCTATTTAGTACCAAATAGTCTGTCTCCTGCATCTCCAAGACCTGGAATAATATAGGCGTGGTCGTTTAGGTGGTCGTCAACTGCTGCCACATAAATATCTACATCTGGATGGGCAGCCTTAACTTTTTCAATTCCCTCAGGAACAGCTATTATGTTTACACTTTTAATATTTTTACAACCTGCTTTTTTTAAGACGTCAATGGCAGCAATTAAAGATCCTCCAGTTGCTAGCATTGGGTCAATTAAATAAAGAGTTCTTCCACTTACGTCTTTTGGAAGTTTTGAATAATATTCAACTGGCTCTAGGGTCTCTGGGTCTCTATATAAACCAATGTGGCCTACCTTGGCATTAGGAACAATATTTAAAAATCCATCAACCATACCAAGACCTGCCCTTAGTATAGGAATGATTCCAAGTTTCTTGCCTGAAATTTTCTTAGTAGTGATTTTTTCTCCCATGGCTGTAGTAATTTCTACGTCTTCAAGTTCAAGGTCTCTTGTTACTTCATAGGCCATTAAAGTTGAAATTTCTGTAACTAACTCTCTAAATTCTTTAGATGTTGTTTCCTTGTCCCTTAAAATTGAAAGTTTGTGTTGGATTAAGGGATGGTCAAATACTATTACATTAGACATAATTTACTCCTTTACACTAATTTATCAATACGTCTTTGGTGTCTACCGCCTTCAAAGTCTGTTTGTAAAAAAACTTTTAGGCATTCCTTGGCCATTTCTAGGCCGATTAACCTGCCGCCTAGGGCAAGAACGTTAGCGTCGTTGTGTTGTCTTGAAAGCCTTGCTGAAAGTGGTTCAGAGACAAGAGCGCACCTAATTCCTGGAACCTTGTTGGCTGCAATGGAAATTCCAATTCCAGACCCACATACAACTAGGCCCCTGTCAGCTTCTTTGTCCGCTACCCTTTGGCCAACTTTTTCTCCAAAGTCTGGATAGTCAACTGACTCTAGGGAGTAGGTTCCTTCGTCAATAACTTCATAGCCTTCTTCTTCCAAATAGTTTTTTAAATGTTCTTTAAGATCAAAACCTGCGTGATCACTGCCAATTGAAATTTTCATTTTCATCTCCTATAAGTATTTATTTCCAGTAGATTTTTTTAGCCTGTTCATAATTGCAAGGCCAAGGCCTTCCTCTGAAAAAGCTTCTACAACAATAATATCTACATTTTTTCTATCAAGGTCTCTAAGGCCCTTAAAAATTTTTGAGGCAACTTGGTCCAAGTCCTCCCAAGGTCCTAGGTCAATGGTTTCAATCTCACTAGCCTGAAAGAGACTGAGCAGTTGAGAAGATCCCATAAGGCCAATTTTTTTATCAGCATTATTTTTTATAAAATCAGAAAGCTTGTTGACCTTTTCTAAAAGAGACCCTTTTAACAAATAGGCCTCAGCCCGTGGTGCATAGTGCTTGTACTTTTGTCCTGGTGACTTTGGTACTTGGTCGGCACTTACTAGGGACAGATCAATTTCGCTAAATGGAAAGACCTTCCTTAACATTTCTAAGGTTATTGCCCCTGGTCTTAAAATTACTGGCTCGTCTTCTGTAAGATCAATTACTGTAGACTCTAAGCCAACTTCTGTGCTACCGCCGTCAATGATTAAAGGAATCTTTCCATCTAAGTCTTCAAAGGTAGTCATGGCATCAGTTGGTGATGGCCTGCCAGAAATATTTGCAGAAGGAGCAGCAATTGGTCTGCCTAGTTTTCTAATTAATTCTCTTGCAATTTCATTTGCAGGAAGTCTTAGGGCAACTGTGTCTAGGCCGCCAGTAATAATATCTGGCACCAGGTCAGATCTTTTTAGGACCAAGGTCATTGGCCCTGGCCAAAAATATGCTGATAAAAGCTTTGCCTTAGATACATTACCTGAAGTTAATTCTTCCAGCATTTTAAAATCGCAGATGTGCAAGATCAGTGGATTGTCTTGGGGCCTGCCCTTGGCTAGAAAAATTTTTTCAACTGCCTGAGGATTTAGGCCGTCAGCTCCTAGGCCATAAACTGTTTCAGTTGGAAAGGCAACTAGGTCTCCTCGGTCTAAAATTTCTACTGCCTCTAATAAAATATTAAAATTGTCATCCTTAACCTTAATAATTTTAGTTTTCATATCTTTATAATTATAGCACATCAAGGCCTATCTTGCTTGGAAAAACTTGTAAAAATATTCTTAAGACTTAGCTTTTAAAATATTTTCACAATTTTTCCTAAATTAAAAAATTTTTGTTATACTAGACCTAGGAGATGAGAAAATGACTAGAGAAGATTTAATGGAAATACTTAAAAATAGATTTGAAACCAACATGCAAAGGCATAGGTCCCTAACTTGGGACTTAGTTGAAGAATATTTTGAAAGTGACCCAAGTTTAATCGAAAAAATTTCAGCCATGGAAGATACTGGTGGCCAACCTGATGTCTTTGTCCTTGAAGATGGTATTTACTTTATTGACAGTGCCAAAGAAAGTCCTGAAGGAAGAAGGTCCCTTTGCTATGATAAAGAGGCTAGAGAAAATAGAAAAATCCGCCCTGCCCTTTCCTCCGTTGAAGAAATGTGTGAGGACATGCAAGTGGACCTAGTTGATGAAAAAATTTATTTGCTTATGCAAGAAATTGAAGATTTTGATACTAAAACAACATCTTGGTTAAAGACTGATGACGACTTTAGAAATCAAGGTGGGGCGATTTTTGCAAACAAACATTATGGCAGAACTTTTTTCTACTATAATAAGGCCGATTCTTATTTTGAGTCTAGAGGCTTTAGGGCCTTTGTTCTAATTTCATAAAAATAAAAGCAGACTGGTTACAGCCTGCTTTTTTCTTGGTCTAAGCCTTGAGGTCTTGTTTTAATTTTAGCCTTGGCTCCATATTTTAAAACTGCATTTTTAAAAGCCAAAAGATTTTCTTCTTTTGTGTCTAAGTGAACTTGGCAGCCTGGGGCGATAATGTAGCCGCACCTTGCTTCAGATCCAAGATTCAAAGATGTTTTCACTGCTTGAATAATTTCATTTTCATTTCCGTCTCGCAAAATTTTAATTGGATCAATATTGCCGACTAGAATAAATTTTTCTCCGAGAATTTTTGCCCCAGCCTTAAGGTCTTCACTGTTGCCTAAAGAAAAGTAGCCTAGGTCTAAGTCTAAAAGATCTGGCCAAAGGCCTTGGGTCTGGCCGCAAATATGGATAAAGGCTTTTTCTTTAGAAATATTTTTCGTTTCATCAATTAGGTTTTTTAAATATGGATAGGAAAAACTTCTAAAAGTTTCTAAGTCTAAAACGTCTAGGGAAGACATTGGGTCCGAAATGCTAACCAAACCTGGACCAAGTTCTCTTGTAAAAACTTCTATCCATCTCAGTGAATTTTCTACAGACCAAGTTAAGAGACTTTTTAACTGAGGCGAATTTGTTTTTAAGTCTTCCATTAATTTGCCATAGGGCCTTAGGGCCACAGCAGTTGTCAGCGGACCTGCCACTCCTGTTGTCACATTTAAGTCTGGATTTTTCTCTTTTAACTTGTAGGCTCGAGATAAAATTCTACTTAAGGTCTTGTCCTTGTAGGGGTCTAGATCTTTTAAATTTTTTAAACGATCATAGTCATCTAAAAAATATGCTTTTACATAATCAATGCCATTTTTTGGAAAGACAAGGTCAGATCCTGCTGAATGGCCTAGGGTCCTTAGTGACAATCTAACATTGGCCCAAGGACTAAAATATTTTTTGGCATTGAACTTCATAACTTTTTCAAAAACGTCAAAGTCTTCTTCAAAGTTTCTTGTAGAAAATCCTAAAACATTGGCAAGGGCATAGTCTGGATAGTGGAGATAAAATGGTTGATAATCTACAAGGTCGCCTTGCAAATATGTTTTTAAATTTTCTGCCCCTGATTTTTTGCTTTTATATTTATCTATTTCTCTAAATATATCGTCTTTGTTCATAGAATCACCTAGGCTTATTTTATCAAATAATAATAATTTATGGCAGAAAAAAACTGCTAACAACTAGCAGTTTTCAAAGTGGTCTTTGGCAAAGGTCATATCTTGAACAAGTTCTAAGGTTCCTACAAATTTTCCCTCTTCGTCTCTTACAGCTATATAATTTACAAAGAGAGTCTTGCCAGCTTTTTCCATCCAAACAGGGACATTGTCCTTGCGGCCATTTTTAAAGTCGTCAATTATTGCATTTGCCATAACTTGGACTTTTGGTGGATGGCAGGTCATTACATTTCTGCCTAGGGCCATCTTTGGTCTCTTCATAAGTTTTTCGCCATCATTAAAGTATTTATTTATATTGTCCTTGTCTACAAAGGTAATTTCAGCTGGAATTGTATTTAAAAGAGCGTTTAATTCTTCTAGCTTTAAGGATCCTCCAGATAGGTGGACTTCTTCATCAGCCAATTCTAATTTAATGTCCTCTGCTGCTTCTCCCTTGGCCCAAGTTCCAGAAACTCCAAAGGCAAGGTCGTAGTCTTTCATGTCCTTGTAAATGCCAATCCACTGGTCTTCTGTAAAGTTTACGGCACAGTTTGGGAATAAAATCTTTTCTTCTTTAAAGATCATTTCTTCTATTCTCTTTAACAGGTCTTTAAAATTTTCGATGTTCTCTTCAGCCTGGTCTTTTTTACCAAGGAGCCTTCTCAAGTCTCTTCTTATTTCTCCATCAACTGTCCACATAACATTTGATGGGCCAACTATTTCATATCCAGCTTCTAAAAGTGGATATAGAAGGTCGCCTTTTTTTGCATAGTGGATACTTAAGTCTTTCATTTGTTCAAAGACTGAATAAAAGTCTTTTCCATTTTCAAGGGCGTCCTTGGCCTGATCAATTAGTTTTTTTAGAACTTGGTTTTCACGGTCAAAGGTGTTTAAAGGATGAAAGTCTTCATTGATTAGGTCCGCAGTAATTTCATTTTTATTTGCAAAGGTTGCTGGCTTTGTCTGAGCTATAATATTTTCTTCTTGGTCGCCGTCATGAAATAAAGCTGAGTGAAGGTCACAAAGTTTTTGTAATTCATTAATTGGTGTTCCGTCTTTTATTAGGCTTTCTTCTGCTGCTAAAATTTCACTTGGGTCTACGTCTTTAAAGTTCTCCCTAAATTCTCCTCTTAAGACTTCTAGGTCTTCGCCTGCTCCTAGTCTATTTAAATAGGACTTTATTAAATCGATTCTATCTTGTCTGTTCATAATTTTCTCCCTTCATTTTTTTATTTCTTAATCTTATTTTAATCGGTCTTTGAAAGTTTTTCTGTTGTTATTACAACAAATCGTCAACTATATTTTTGTCGATAATTTTAAATTTATTTTTCTTAAAGACTATTATGCCTTCCCCTTGCATTTTTGAAAGTTCGTTGGACATAGCCGACCTGTCTACGGATAAATAGTCTGCCATCTGCTGGCGGTTGTAGGGAATAGTAAAGGAAAGAGACTTTTCCTTCTTTACCCACTGGGAGAAAAATGAAAGGAGTCTGGCCCTTATAGTCTTTGGTCCAGTGTGAAGGACCTTTCGAGACAGATTTAAATTTTTCATCGATGCCAGCTGAATTAAATTTATAATTAATTGCTGGTGAAAGTTGCAGGCCCTCTCACAAGTTTTAAAAAGCTCTGTCGCCTTTAAAAATAAAACTTCACAAGACTCGTTGGCGTAGACGTTAACCATTAAAGGCTCATGAGGTATAAGGGCATAGGTCTCTGCAAAAACTCCTCCAGCCCCAACAATTCCTAAAACTGTATTGTTACCCCAAAGGTCTGACCTTTCAATGACGACACTACCTGCAATCACCAAACCCATATATTCAGTTGGCTCCCCTTCTCCAAAAATAAGCTGGCCCTTTTCAAAAGTCTTACTATAATTATTTATACACTTAAGCAAGGCTTGAATTTCTATTTCATTTATATCTTTAAAAATTTTTGCCTGTAAAATTGTCTGCTCCATAAAATCCACCTTTTTTATTTTTCGTTGTTATAACAACCTACTTCTCTTGTAATTAATTATATGCTAAAGCTAAGTTATTTAAAAGAAAAATTTTAGGAGGTAAATAATGACTAAGGAAATGTTTTGTTTTCAATGTGAACAAACTGCTGGCTCAAATGCCTGTACCGGAGCCATGGGAGTTTGTGGAAAGACAGCTGATGTATCAAACTTGCAAGATGAGTTGACAGGAGCCCTTATTGGCCTGGCTCAAACTGCTATCAACACAGGCAAGGCGAGAGTGGAAACTTATAGACTTATTTTAGAAGGACTTTTCACTACAGTTACTAATGTAAACTTTAATGACCAAACTGTAGCAGAAGTGACTAAAAAGGTTCATGAAGAAAATAAGGCTATTAGCCCTCATTGTAATGTTTGTGACCAAACTTTTGGCAAGTATTCAGACTATAACTTAGAAAATCTATGGACTACAGACGAAGATATTAGGTCTTTAAAGTCTTTAATTCTATTTGGTATCAGAGGTATGGCTGCCTATGCCTACCACGCCATGGTATTAAACTACAGAGATGAAGAAGTTGACGAGTTCTTTGTCAAAGCCCTAGCTGCCCTAGGAGATGAAAGCCTTGGCATGGATGAACTTTTACCTTTAGTATTAGAAGTTGGAAAAATAAATCTAAAGTGCATGGAGCTTCTTGACAGAGCCCACACAGAAACCTTTGGCAACCCTGAGCCAAGTGAAGTTTCATTAGAAGTTGAAAAGGGACCATTTATAGTTGTAACTGGCCACGACCTTTACGACTTAAAATTACTTTTAGATCAAACTGAGGGCAAGGGAATTAATATTTACACCCACGGAGAAATGCTTCCAGCCCACGGCTATCCTGAACTGAAAAAATACTCCCACTTAAAAGGAAATTTTGGAACAGCTTGGCAAAACCAACAAAAAGAATTTGATAAGCTTCCTGGACCAATTCTCTTTACAACCAACTGCTTAATGCCACCGAAAGAATCTTACAAGGACAGAGTCTTTACAACTGAAGTAGTTTCCTTCCCAGACCTAGTTCACATTGGCCCAGACAAGGACTTTACTCCTGTAATAAATAAAGCCTTAGAACTTGGCGGCTTTGATGAAAATAAATCTTTCACTGGAATTAATGGTGGTAAAACTGTAACAACAGGCTTTGGCCACAATACTGTTATTAGCCTAGCTGATACAATTGTAGACCAAGTAAAAAGCGGCAACATCTCTCACTTCTTCCTAGTAGGTGGTTGTGACGGAGCCAAACCTGGCAGGAATTATTATACTGACTTTGTTGAAAAAGCGCCAAAGGACACAGTTATTTTAACTTTAGCCTGTGGCAAGTATCGTTTTAACGACTTAGACCTTGGAGACATTAACGGCATCCCAAGACTGCTTGACGTTGGCCAATGTAACGACGCCTATGGGGCAATTAAAATAGCCCTTGCCCTAGCTGAAGCCTTTGACTGTGGAGTTAATGACCTACCACTTTCTATGGTTTTATCTTGGTACGAACAAAAGGCAGTTTGTATCTTACTAACCCTACTTTATTTAGGAATAAAAAATATTAAATTAGGACCAACTCTTCCTGCCTTTGTTTCAAAAAATGTTTTAGACTTTTTAGTTGAAAATTATAATATCGCTCCAATTGGAGATGTTGATGAAGATTTAAAAGACTGTTTAAAATAAAAATTTGAAAATTTCCATAAAAAAACTGCTAGGACCTAGCAGTTTTTTCTTTTTATGGCAGATAAGCCTCTTGAATTTTTATTGTCTTGTCGCCAATGGTATAAATTTCAAAGACCACATCCTTATTTGCCTTTACATAGTCGATAAAAACTTTTTTAGAAACAGATGGGTCGACTTGAGACGATAAAATATAATCGTCAATGTAGTACTTAGTGTCCTTATCTAAGAAAAATGTTTCAAGGATTTGGGTCTTGTTGGCATAATGGGTATGTGGCAGGTCTGCCTTTAGATCAAGTCCAAGGTCCTTGACTCTTTCCTCATCACCTTCAGTCAGCCATTCAACTAAGGTTACATGGATTAGGTCACTCATATTATCTTGGTCTGTTTTTACTTCTTCAATGTAGCCATGGTAGAAAGATTCTGAAAGTTTATAAAAGTCATCTAAATTTTCTAGCTTTTCAACTTGGACTCTGGCTGAAGAAAGTTTCACTGTAGTCATTGAGTTTATAAAGTCTAAGGCAACTGCCTGCGGATCTTTTCTCCAGTCTTCATCTTGGCCTATAGAAGTTTTTTCTGCATAGTAGACATTGCCGTTTTTATCCATCCACCTTTCCACTAGCCAAAAGCCTTCTTGGTCTCCTTGAGAAAGTAAAACTTTATTTGCCCTGCCGACAAAGTCCCTATAAGAGGCCACATAGTGGTCAGAGGCATAAGTTTCTCTAGGGATAATATTTTTTCTCTCAAGAATTTCTCTTAAGGCATTTTCATTTGCTTCCTTGGATCCATCGTCTAAAAAGCTTCCAACGCCTCTAGTTGTATCAATGTAAACCCTGCCTGACGACCTAAGTTGGAAGATCATATAATTATCTCCATCAACTTCTCCAATCCATTTGTCAGCTTTTCCCTGGCCAATAAAACCATCGTACTTATCATAGGATTTTTCATCGGCAAATTGTAGGCTGTAGGTCAGTTTATAAATTTCATAGGCCTTGCCAGCAACATTTTCAAAGCTGAGAAACTTTTCTAAGCTGTCAATTTTATAGTCAGATATTTTAGCTCCAGATGAATACAAGTCTAAAATACTTTCGCCAATATAACTTTTAGCGTAGTCTTCTACACTGGCCTTTTCGTTTTGGGAAACTAAGGCGTCCCTTACCATAAGTTCTTGCAAGTAGCTATCGAAGTCAGCTGAAAACTTATCTTCGTCTATATAGCCCTTGTGCCTATAGGCGCCATCTACTTTTTCAAAAATCAAATATGGAGTCCTGTTAAAACCACTTACCCAAAAGTCGTCTACTACTTTTCCGTCTAAGGTCTTTGCCAAGTCTTGAGCTTGGTCGGTTTTTAAAGAGTAGTCGTATTTGTAAACTTCAATTTTTTCGCCGTTAATTTCTAGGTCCTTAGAAACACTTGCTAATTCATCAATTCTATAGTCAGAGATCTCATATCCTAAGGATGAAAACAGAGATGTTATTTGATTTTCTATTTGCCCCTTTAAAAATTCTTCAGGACTTGGATAGGTTCCTTTAGAATTAAAGTTTTCTTCTTGGACTTCTTCTTGTCCTATAGGTTTTTCTGCAGATTCTTTTTCGCTTCTTTCTGTCAGGCAGCCAACTGCAACTAAGGCGATTAAAAGAAAGCAGACAGCTAGAACAAATTTTTTCGGCTTCTTGTAGGCTAGGATATTTTTTATCCTGGTCTTGGTGTTGTTTTCACCAAAGGCCAAAGGCGAGGCTGTTAAAATTTTCCTGCCAGTTGAAAAGGCCAGCAAAGACTTGGAATAATCTTTTTTAATTTCATGACCTAGGTCTTTAAGAACTTTTTCGTCACAAGACAGTTCCATGTCTAAGCCCATTAAATAATAGGCCAACCAAACTAGGGGATTGAAAAAGTGAATTATAGTTATTGCAAAGGCTAAAAACTTCCAAAGATGGTCTAGCTTCTCAATATGAACTTGTTCGTGCTTGCGAATATATTTTTCTTCTTCAGGTCCTAGGCCAGATGGCAAATAAATTTTTGGTCTGACTAGCCCAAAGACAAAGGCAGTTTGGAGTCTGTCGTTTTCATAGATATTTTCTTCTACATGTCTAGAGCCTTTTAATTTATTTTTAAGTCTAAAGGTTGAAAGAGTGCTTGTAATTATTAAAATGCTTACGCCACTTAGCCAGATATAAAAATAAATTTCTTCCTTGGTCCTTGATTTTGAATTTGAAATATCCTCATCTAAGGTCCTGGCATTTTCACTTGGACTTATGGCTTGAAAATTTTCTTTTCTGTCATTAGTGCTTTCAATAAAATTATTTTCAATTTTAGGTCCTTGGTCGCTAATAAAATTATCTCTTGTCTCAACTTGGTTTTTTATAGCAAGGTCTCTTGGAAGGAAATTTCCAAAGGCCAGTGGACTTTTTATAGAAAATGGCAG
>CAYFUN010000013.1:7742-30927 GCA_964346535.1 uncultured Peptoniphilaceae bacterium | reverse complement strand
AAAAATTAAAATACTTGGAGGTAGAAAATGGGCGAGATTAATAAGTTTGAAGAAAGTAACTCTTTAGAAATACTAACAGATTCTTTGCTTGAAGATGCAAGGAAGTCAATTGAAACAAAAGAGACCTTAAAATTGCCAATGGCTGAACTTTCTATGTTAGGGGCAAGTGTTGCGTCTTTGCTTCCTGTCTTTAACACGCTTACTGATACAAAAACCTTTAATACTGATGGCTTATTTAGAATAGCAAATGCAGCTGTAGGCGATACTTTAAAAATGGCAAAAAATGGCAATGCTTGGGGTGCCATGAAAACACTGGAAGGAAAGTCAAAGTTTGTTCAACTTAAAGAAGTGAAAGGACTTACAGCTGCAACAGAAAGTGCGGGTGTAATAAATCCTACAACAATGTTTGTTGCTATGATGCTTTATTCTATTGAAAAAGACCTTGATGAAATAATAGAAACTCAAAAAGAAATTCTTTCTTTTCTTGAAATTGAAAACGAATCACAAATCGAAGCTGATGTTGAAACCCTAATGGAAATTGTAAATAACTACAAGTACAATTGGGATAATAAGCTAAGTGTTGCCAATAGCCACAATGTAGTTATGGATATAAAAAACCGATCCAGAAAAAATATTTTAGCCTTTCAAAAAAAGTTGGCAGCTGAAGTTTCGAAAAAACAAGTTCTCACATCACAGGGGAAAATTAACTCTATCCTTGCTGACTTAGTGAAAAAATTTAAATACTACCGTCTATCTCTTTATATATTTTCTTTGGCATCATTAATGGAAATTATGTTAAGTGGAAATTTCAAAGAAGAATATCTTGCAAGCACAAAATTTGACATAGAAAAATTATCAGACCAATATAGGGAATATTTTATGGAAGGATCTTTGTATTTGGAAAAAATTTCTAAAACAGGAGTTGAAGCTAATTTATTTAAAGGCATTGGCATGGCTGGAAAAACTGCTGGAAAATTTATTGGGTCAATTCCACTAGTAAACAAGGGGCCAGTTGATGAATTTTTACAAGACAAGGGAATCAGCTTATACGAAGATGGCCTTGGACTTGAAAAAAATCTTTTGAAAAACTTTGCTGAACTGGCTAACCCACAAACGAGAATGCTAGTAGAAAAAATTGAAGACATAAACTACATTTACAATCGCACTAGGGAAGTTTATTTTGACAAGGACTCGATTTTTTTCTTGCCATAACTTGAAATTTAAAAACAAAATAATTATTCAAAGTAAAAGATAGGTGTTTAAGACTGCCTATCTTTTTTTGTGAAAAACTTTCTAAAGCCCTATTTTATTTTCCAAAAGATCTGTAAAAAACATATTGACAAGAGTTTTTATCGGTGGTATTATATGAACAAAGAAACAAATGAACAAACAGTCATTTATAAATTTTACGGAGGTTATCATGAAAAAGACTTATAAATTAGAAGAATTAGATTGCGCAGCTTGTGCAAATAAAATGGAAGATGCTATTAAAAAACTAGACAGGGTTGAAGATGCGTCTATAAACTTTATGACTATGAAATTAAAACTTGAAGCTGAAAATATTGACGATGGGCTTTTAGATGAGATCCAAGGGGAAATTTCTAAAATAGAAAGGGACTGCAAAATTGTTAGATAGATTTAAGGACTTAAGCAAAAAGCAAAAGAGAGATTTACAAAAACTCTTTCTTGCTGCAGGTCTTTTAATTTTAGGAGTCGTCTTTAAAGGCTATAGGTATTTTTCCCTTGGTGCCATGGTACTTGCCTATCTTATTGCTGGCTTAGATGTTTTAAAAAAATCTGCCTACAATATTAGCAAGGGCCAGGTCTTTGACGAAAACTTTTTAATGTCTATAGCAACTCTTGGGGCCATAGGCCTTGGCGACTATTCTGAAGCGGTTTTTGTTATGCTCTTTTACAAGACTGGAGAGTTTTTTGAAAATCTGGCAGTTGGTCAGTCGAGAAAGTCTATCCAAAGTCTCCTTGAGTATGCCCCTGACGAAGTTAGAGTTATCAGAGACGGCGAAGATTTAATTGTAGACCCAGACGAAGTTGAAATTGGCGAGATTATTTCTGTCCTTCCTGGAGAAAAAATTGCCTTAGACGGTCAGGTTCTTAAGGGATCATCTTCTTTAAACCTAGCCTTTTTAACTGGCGAGTCTCTGCCTGTTGATGTAAAAGAAGGAGACCAAGTTCACAGTGGGGCCATTAATCTTTCAGGCCATTTGGAAATAAAAGTTTCTAAGACCTTTGACGACTCTACGGTTTCAAAAATTCTG
The DNA here is from genome assembly GCA_964346535.1 of uncultured Peptoniphilaceae bacterium. GTDB lineage: Bacteria > Bacillota > Clostridia > Tissierellales > Peptoniphilaceae > Neofamilia. The sequence goes on along the minus strand of CAYFUN010000013.1, from coordinate 28,651 downwards.
GAGCTAATTGAAGAGTCAAGTGAGAAAAAATCTGTTTTAGAAAATTTCATTAACAGGTTTTCTAAATACTATACGCCAATAGTGGTTTTCTCGGCTATATTTTTAGGTCTGGTCTTTCCACTTCTTATTAATGACGCCTTTGGTCCTTGGATCAAAAGGGCTTTAATCTTTTTAGTTGTGTCTTGTCCTTGTGCCTTAGTTTTATCTGTGCCACTGGCATTTTTTGCTGGCGTTGGCAAGGCGTCAAGAGAGGGAATTTTAGTCAAGGGATCAAATTATTTAGAGGCCTTGGCCAGAGTTGAAACCATGGTCTTTGACAAAACTGGAACTTTGACTGAAGGGAACTTTTCTATTATTGAAGAGAATTCTTATTCAGATGATTTTGATTTTAAAAGTCTAGCAGGATCTCTTGAATCTTATTCCAACCATCCAATTGCTGAGTCTATTAGATTAAAATATGGCAGCGACTTAAAGGACGAAATTTCTGACGTTAAAGAAGTCCACGGCAAGGGCCTAGTTGGAACTTATATGGACAAGACTTTAGCAGTTGGCAATGAAAAACTTTTAGCCGACTACGACCTTGAAGCTCCTGAGACTAAAAACATTGGAACCAAGGTCTATGTAGCCTATGACGGAAATCTTCTTGGCTCACTTGTAATTGCAGATGTAATTAAGGACCACAGCAAGGAAGCTCTTGCTGCCTTAAAGGACGAAGGGATAAAATCACTTGTGCTCCTAACTGGCGACAAGGACCAAGTTGCCGACCAAGTTGGATCCTATTTAGGCATAGACAAAATTTATTCTCAGCTCCTACCTGATGACAAGTTAAAAATCCTAGAAGGCCTTCTTGACAAGGATGGCAAGTCTATGGTTGCCTTTGTTGGTGATGGAATAAATGATGCACCTTCAATTGTCAGAGCTGATGTTGGCATTGCCATGGGAGCCCTTGGAACTGATGCAGCTATTGAAGCAGCAGACATTGTTTTAATGGACGACAACTTAAGTAAACTTTCTAGGGCCATAAAAATTTCTAGACAGACCCTGGGAACTGCAAAGTTTAATGTTATATTTTCTCTGGCAGTAAAGATTTTAGTTTTAATCCTTTCAGTCTTTGGCAAGGCGACAATGTGGATGGCAATTTTCGCCGACGTTGGAGTTATGCTAATAGCTGTTTTAAATTCAATGAGACTTATGAAAAATTAATTTTTATCCTCTGAGATTTTGTCTTGGAGGATTTTTTGTGAAAATTTTTAAGGAGAAGAATTTTGGCTATAATATAGACAAGGAGTGATGATATGGAATTTAAAAAATTTGCCAATAGATATTTAGTAAGACTAGAAAAAGGCGAAGACATAGTTGCAAGCCTTTTAGACTTAGCGAAGAAGGAAAAGATAAAGCTGGCCAGCGTTAACGGCCTAGGAGCCCTTTCCTATGCAGAAATTGGCCTTTACAAGCTAGACGAAAAGAAATATTATTCAAATAGCTACCAAGGCGACTTTGAAATAGCCAGCCTTCACGGCAACTTGTCAACTATGGACGGCGAAGAATATGTTCACCTCCACATAATTATTGCAGACATTGACCAAAAATGTTTTGGCGGCCACTTAAACAAGGGGATAATTTCTGCAACTGGAGAGATCTTTGTCGACGTTATTGACGGAGAGGTTGACAGGTTCAAAGGCGACAACGGCATAAATCTTTTGGATTTAAAATAAAATGAAAGCCAAGAAGATGATCATATTAATTTTGGCAGTCCTTGCCCTGGTTTTTGTGCTTGTAAAAATAAAAGACTTGAGACCAAAATATGTTGAAGAAAATAAAAATGACAAAGAAGGAGCTAAGATGGATTATAAAATTTCAATAAATGACCTAGGAACCAAAGATCCTAGAGTTTTATACTTGGCAGGCGGATGTTTTTGGGGAGTTGAGGGATATTTTTCCAGATTAAATGGTGTTATCGACACTGAAGTCGGCTATATAAATGGAAAAACTGACCAGACTTCCTACCAAGACCTAAAAGTCACCGACCATGCAGAGGCAATAAAATTAACCTACGACGCCAACAAAATTTCTTTAGAAGAACTTTTAGACCACTACTTTAGAATAATCGACCCAACCTCTGTAGACAAACAAGGCAACGATAGAGGAAGACAATATAGGACTGGAATTTATTCAGATGATGAGGAAGTTTTAGAAAAGGCCAAAGAATATATTGAGGCCAGACAAGCAGACTATGACAAGAAAATCGTAGTTGAAGTTGAAAGAGTCAACAATTACATTCTAGCTGAAGACTACCACCAAGACTATTTAGAAAAAAATCCTGGCGGCTACTGCCATGTGGACCTTAGCCTGGCAGACCAACCTCTTTACAAGTCCTATGAGAAAAAATCTGATGAGGAATTAAAAAATGAACTGACTGACCTTGAGTACCAAGTCACCCAAGAAGCAGCAACTGAAAGACCATTTTCATCAGAATATGATGACTTTGACCAAAAGGGAATTTATGTAGATAAAACAACAGGTCAGGCCCTCTTTTCATCTAGGGACAAGTATGACGCAGGTTGTGGTTGGCCATCTTTTACTAGGCCAATTTCATCTTACGCCGTCGACTACAAGGAAGACAGGTCCCACGGCATGAACAGAGTTGAAGTAAAATCAACTGACGGCGATGCCCACCTTGGACACGTCTTTGAAGATGGACCTAAAGATGAAGGCGGTTTGAGATATTGTATTAACGGAGCAGCCTTAAAATTTATTCCTTATGAAGACATGGACGACCAAGGCTACGGCGAATTTAAAAAGTTTGTAGAATAAAATCAAAAATGGATTTGAAAAAACTCCCTGGCTATTAAGCTGGGGATTTTTATTGCCCTCTTCAAGCTTTTATAAGTTTGTCTCCTATGGTAAAATTAGCCTAGGTGATAAAAATGGAAATAGGAAAAGTAGCAAATTCTCTTTTAACAGAGTTAATAAGCGATATAGAAAAGAGGCCAGAAGTTTTGGTCGGATCAAAAATAGGCAGGGACACTTCTATTTTAGATTTGGCAGACAATCTTTTAGTTGTCTCAACTGATCCAATAACAGGCGCCAGCAAAAACATTGGCTCTCTTGCAATAAATGTGGCAGTAAACGACTTGGCAACAGAAGGGGCAGAGCCTGTAGCAGCTCTTTTAACAGTTTTACTTCCACCGAAAACCAGTGAAGAAGAACTAAAAAACCTAATGGCAGACGCCAAGGAAGCAGCAAGCAAAATAAATTTAACTATAATTGGCGGCCACACAGAAGTTACAGATGCAGTAAACAGGCCAGTTATTTCTACAACTGTGCTAGGAAAAATCCAAGGCCCCTATGAAGAAAAAGAAATTGAAGTGAACGACCTTTTAATAGTGACCAAGTCCTTGGGTCTAGAAGGATCTGCAATCCTAGCAGCAGAAAGACCAGACCAAGTGAAAAAGTTCCTAACAGCAGATGAATATGAAGAAGCCCTTGCCTACAAGGACTCAACTTCAGTTGTCAAAGAGGGAAAGATTTTAAAGTCTTTTGGGGCCAAGTACATGCACGATGTAACAGAAGGTGGCATTCTTGGAGCAGCCTGGGAGGCAGCAAAAGCCAATGACACTGGCCTAGTTGTTTTTGACGACAGCCTGCCAGTAAGTGAAATCACAGAAAAAATCGCCCAGGCCTTTGACATTGACTACAGAAGATTAATTTCATCTGGGTCCATGCTGGCAATAATTTCTCAAAAAGATTTTATTAAGGCCCTGCCAGATTTAGAGGCAGAAAAAATTAAGGCCACAATTATTGGCAGAGTCACTGACTATGAGGGAGTATTTTTAAGAGAAAATGGCAAAGTTCTTCCTCTAGGAGAGCCAAAGGCAGACGAACTTTATAGGGCCTTAAAATAAAAAACTATATTAAATTACGATTACAATTTGGTGAAAATTCTTGTAATCAGCCTTTTGTGGACTATAATGTTTTTAGACACAGGAGGAATTTTATGAAAAAAACCTTAAGACTTTTATTAGTTTTCTTAAGTCTAATATTTATAGTATCTTCCAGAGCCTACGCAAGTCCAGGCTCTGCTTTTAATGTAAAAATAGATGGAGCCGAGACTAAGGTCTATGACGTAAACCTTGAACTTGGAGGAAAAAAAGTTTCACCAGAATTTAAACCCTACATCTACAAGGACAGGACCTATGTGCCAGTAAGACTAGTTGCAGAAAGCTTTAATTCTCAAGTCCAATGGAAGCAGGATACAATGTCTGTAATAATTAGCAGGGGCTCAGACATAATTGTCCTAACAATTGGCAAAAACGAAGCTCTAAAAAATGGCGAGCCTCTCAGTCTGCCAGCTGATCAAGTTCCATCTCTAGTTGACTATTTAAATGGTCAGGCAAAGACCATGGTGCCTTTGAGACTTGTTTCAGAACTTTTAGGCTACAAGGTTTCTTGGGACGGCAAAAAAAACCTAGTTAGTGTGGCAGACAATCTTGCGCCAGCTCAGATTCAAAATAAAAAACAAATTACTGCCATAGAAAAAATAAATGGCTCTTCAAAAAACGAGCAAATAAAAATTACAGCAAGTGGAAAACTTGACTATGATTCTAGGTTTGAAGAAGAGAAAAACTCTCTCTTACTTACAATAAAAGATTCACCTATAAATATTAAAGGCAAGGACTCAGGAGTACTTACTATAGCAGGGAAGATGATAGATTCAGTTGAATACTCAACAGACCCAAAGACTAAGACTTCTACTATTAGAATTCAACTAAAGACCTATGCCAAGCCAAATATAAAAACAATAAACAAGGGCCAGGGCCTAAATATTTCCTTTACCAACGAAATTACAGGTATAAGGCCAATAGACTACAAGGGGCAAAAGGCAATTTTAATTGAAAATGTTCAAACAAGTGAATACAATATTTTAAAACTATCAAATCCTTTTAGATATGTTATAGACATAAAAGACGCCAGCCTCTTAGGTGAAAAAAAGGCAGGGAAGTTTGATATTTCAACAAGCTTTATCTCTGGCATTAGGGCCAACCAATTTTCTCCAGATGGCAACTATTCTAAAAACGACAACATAGTTAGAGTTGTTTTAGACAGCAAAGAAGGAGTAAATGACGGCAAGGTCCAAATTATAAAAGAAGGCTTTGACCTAATTTTACTTCCAGACCAAGGACCAGGAACAGATAAGGGCCTAACAGATCCAAATGAAGTTCCAGCAAATCCAATAAATGATGACAACCTTGTAGACCAAGAAGATTCATTTGACAATGTTGAAGAAATAGAAATTATTGAGAGAAAGCCAAGAATAAAACCAAATTCAAAAAGCGAAGTAGTAATTGTTATTGACCCAGGCCACGGAGGCAAGGACCCAGGAACCCAAGCAGCTAACAAGACTACAGAAAAATCTCTCAACTTAGACGTAGCCCTTAGAGTGGAAGAAATTTTATCTTCTTACGGCTACACAATAAAAATGACCAGGGACGACGACTCGTCTGTGAATATTTATCAAAGGCCTAAGCTTGCCAACGATGAAAACGCCCACGCCTTTGTATCAATTCACGCCAACTCTAGTACTAACTCTGAAGCAAGTGGCATTGAAACCCTTTATGCCCCAAGAGACAAGACCAGTGTTAAGTACGACGCCCAATATCCACTGGCCCAAAAAATCCACTATGAGCTAATTAAAGAAACTTCTATGCAATCTAGGGGAATAAAACAAAGGCCAGACCTAATAGTTTTAAATCAAACAGAAATGCCAGCAGTTTTAGTTGAGCTAGGCTTTATGTCCAACGACATGGACATGGCCCTAATGGAAACAGACTTTTTTAAAGACGCCTGTGCCAAGGCTATAGCCAACGGATTAATTTCCTATATGCAAGAAACTTACGGCTACTAAAATTTAAAAAACTTTTTAAGATCAAAAGACTTAGATGAAATACTCTAGGTCTTTTTTCTTGCAGGCAGAATAAAAATTTGACAAAGCAATACTATCATAGTACAATTAAATTATCTTCAGGGCGAGGTGAAATTCCTCACCGGCGGTTACAGTCCGCGATTTCCTATAAGAGGAAGATGATTTGGTGAAATTCCAAAACCGACAGTAAAGTCTGGATGAAAGAAGATTAAATATTTCTAATCTTTTTTGCCTGAGATAAATTTAGGCAATTTTTTTATGCCAAGCTTATCGGAGGTTAGTATGAATAATAATGTAGCAGCAAGAGGAATTAAAACTAGAAACCTAGTTAGGGTTGGAATTTTAGGAGCAGTTGGATTTTTACTTATGTTTTTAAGTATGCCTCTAAGCTTTATAGCTCCACCCTTTATGAAATTAGACCTATCAGATGTGCCAGCACTAGTTGCAGGCTTTGCTATGGGACCTAGCTATGGAATAATGGTTCAACTAGTAAAAAACCTTTTAAATGCAACAAAGACAATAACAGGTGGAGTTGGAGAACTTTCAAACTTTATTGTAGGTTCAACTTATGTTTTTATAGCTTCAATAATTTATAGAAAAAATAAGTCTATGAAGTCAGCTTTAATTGGTATAGTTGTTGGAGTTTTAGCTATGACAACCTTGGCCATGGCTTCAAACTACTTTGTAGTCTTTCCACTTTATGCCAAACTAATGATTCCTATGGAAACTATTATTGGCATGGGAGCAGCTATTAATCCAGCCATTGATTCCCTAGGCAAGATGATGATAATTTCAGTGCTTCCTTTTAATTTAGTCAAGGGAGCCATCAACGGTTTAGTTACATTTATTGTCTATAAAAGAGTTAGACAATATCTATAAAAAAAGTAAAAAAAGTTGTTGACAAGACAGGATTTTTGATTTAAAATATAAATTTTACTTGACAAATTCCTAGTATTTTGCTATAATATGACTAGTATTTATTATAAGCGAAAGGCGTGATAATTTGACTTCGATGACTATGATTAAGAAGGAATTAGAGAGCCAGATAGGAAAACAAGTCTATCTGAAGGCCGACAGAGGACGAAAGAGATATATAAAGAGAAAAGGCAGGCTGGATGCAGTTTATCCTTCTCTTTTTGTAGTAGACCTTGAATTTGAAGATTCTCCAAGTAGAAAGATGACCTTCACTTATTCAGACCTACTAACAAATACAGTTGAGCTATTAATTTTAGATTAACTTATAAACAAACCTTGAAATACAGGTTTGTTTTTTTATGGGAACTTTTTTGGGCTAAAATTATTTTTCTAAAATATTTTTTGCCTTGAGATGAGAAAAATTTTACTAGGCCTTTTAAAAGAACTTATAATTTTATTATTTATATGTTACACTTAGAGAAACGAACAAATATAAGTAAAGGACGGTGAAGACGATGGAACTAAAAATAGACAAACAAGCCTATTATGAAGATATATATAGGGCGGTAAAGAGAAAAGATAGAGAGTTATTTAGGTCTTTATTTTTAAAACTCCATAACAATGACCAAGTAGAGGTGTTTTATGAGTTGTACCCCGAAAACAAGGCCAAGATAACAGAGTTTCTATCTCCAGAAGAGTTTGCAGAAATTTTTGACGTTATGGATTTTCCTCAACAAGAAGAAACCTATGTAGTAATGCCAGACTCTTATATGAAAGAAGTTTTTTCCTATGTGTCAGATGACAACCTAGTTAACTTCTTAAAAAGCCTAGAAGAAGACAAGGCCAAGGAAATAATTTCTAAGATGAACTTAGAAGACAGAACAATTATAGAGTCCTTACTTAAACACACTGAAGAAACAGCTGGATCTATAATGACCACTGAGCTAGTTAAGGTTTCAATTCACGACAAGCCTAACGAAGTTATTGAGAAAATGAGAAGTGTTGGCCGCCAGGCAGAACTTATTTATTATATCTATGTAGTTGATGATAAGGGAAGACTAGACGGGGTCCTTTCTTTAAGAGACTTGATCCTTGCTCCTCCTGGAGAAGAAACCCAAGCCATAATGAACTCACAAATTGTTTCAGTAACAACAGATACAGACCAAGAAGAAGTTGCCAGCCTAATTCAAGAATACGACTTACTGGCAGTACCAGTTGTAGATGCAAATAATGTCCTAGTAGGTTTAGTAACTGTAGACGACGTTATGGACGTTATTGAACAAGAGGCTACAGAAGACTTTTACAAAATGGGGGGTATTTCAGGCGAAGTTGACGACACTAGCGAGGGAGCTGAAACTACAATTCTTGGCATGACCAAGGCCAGACTTCCATGGATAATAATCCTATTATTTATGGGTCTAATTTCAGCCAACTTAATTAATGCCTTTGAAGAAACTTTAGCCAAGGTAGTTCAACTTGCAGTTTTTATTCCAATCCTAACAGACACAGCAGGTAACGTAGGAACCCAATCTCTGGCAGTATCAGTAAGAAGATTAACTATAGACGAAGAAGGCGAAGGCTTTTGGGCCTTGTTCTTTAAGGAACTGGGAGTAGGTATGATAATGGGACTGGTATCATCTCTAGTTATAGCAGCCATTGCCTTTGTATTATTTAGGTCTGTTGACCTATCAATAGTTGTAGGAGCGGCGCTCTTATTTACAGTAAGTATTTCAACTATAGTAGGTTATACAGTGCCAGTTCTCTTTAACAAATTAAATATTGACCCTGCAGTAGCATCAGGACCATTTATTACAACAATAAACGATACGATTGCTTTGTTTTCGTATTTTTCAATAGCAACCTTGTTACTTGAAAAAATATTTGCAGGCATATAAAATAAACTGACCTTAAGAGGTCAGTTTTTTTATGGAAAGATTTGCAGGCTTTCAGGATATAAAAATCTTGCTAGGTCTTTTATTTTTGACAACGGCAGGCACTTGGATATAATATAAGCTAAGGTGATTAAATGAAAGAAAATAAATTTCTTGCCAGCCTTGTAAGAACTTTTCTTATCCTCTTGGCAAGTTTATTTTTAACTTTACTTAGCTTTTTAGCAACAGATGAAAATATTAGCAAGACTTTATTTCTAGGTTACTTTAGCCAGGTCCAAGTCTTTTTTATAAATTACTTATTAGTTTTGACCCTGGTCTTAATTTTTTCTTTTTTAACAAGGAGAATAGACCTAGGCTTTTTTATATCCTTTGTACTTATACTTGTCCTTGGCCTGGCCAATGTTACTAAACTTAATTATAGGTTGCAAATGCTTAGGCTTTCAGACTTGTTTTTATTAGGCGAGGCAGAGCAAATGACTGAAGCTGGTTATAAGTTAGTTCTCTTTAGGTTTTTTTGGCTGGCCCTTGGAGCTGGCTTGATTTTGAGCCTGATATTTTTCTTGTCTTCTTTTAAAAAAGCTTCAAGCAGAAAGGTCTTAGGAATTTTTGCAGCTCTATCCTTGGCCTTGTCAATATTTTTTGTCCAAGGCAGGACCTTTGAAAGTTATTTAAATCCAAAATTCAACCCCTGGCTACAAGTTGAAAGGGAAAAGGGCTTTGGCCTGGTCTACAATTTTTTTAGGACCTACAGGGAACTTACTATTCCTAAACCAGATGCCTACGACCCAAATTTTGCCAGACAAAGTTTTCAGACCTATCCAGACCAGGACCTAGGTGTAGATGAAAAAATCCATATGATTTTTATCATGCTAGAGTCCTACAACGACTTTGACAAGCTAGGAGTCGACTTTGAAATCGACCCTTACGAAGACATGGAGTATTTGAGAAATGATTCTATTTCTGGCAGGCTTTACGTTCCAGTTTTTGGCGGCGGAACAGTTTGGTCAGAAAGGTCCTTTATAACATCCAGCCATGGCCAACCCTATCACTTTAAAAAGAGAAATTCCCTGGCCCACTATTTAAAGGGCCAAGGCTATACAAGTGTGGCCATGCATCCAAATACTTGGGAGTTTTATGACCGCTTAAACTTTAATAAAAACCTAGGCTTTGAGTATTTTTATGCCGATGAAAATCTCTTTGGAGATTTAAAAGGAACCGACCCTTATTTAAAAGATGAAAAACTTTTGCCTTTAATCTACAAAGACTTTAAGGAAAAATCTAAGGCAGGGCCATATTTTAATTTTACAGTCAGCATCCAAAACCACGGCCCTTACCCAAGTGGAAAGTCTCAAGTAGAGTATTTAAAATACGACAGACCTTATAAGCAGGAAGATTTTAATTCTATAAACCACTACTTCCATGGAATAAAAGCAACTAGCCAGGAGCTGACAAAATTTTTAAAGTCCTTTGAAGCTGAAGAGCCAACTCTTTTTATAATTTTTGGCGACCACAATCCTAGTCTAGGAGAAAATAATTCTGCCTTTGCCTACATGGGCCTAGACATTGAATCAGAAAGTCTGGAGGCCTACAAAAACAAATACACCACTCCTTATTATATTCACGGAAACCAAGCTTTAAAGGCCTTGTGGGGCAAAGACTTTGTCGGCCAGGGACCAAACCTAAGCACAGAATTTTTACTGGCCTATGCCTTTGACTATTTAGGCCTTGGTGGTCCATCTATAATTAGGGTGCAAAATAATATTTTTCCAGGTCTTGAAGCCTATAACGATTCTGTAATCCAAGTTGACAATGACCTGTGCTTTATTGAAAACTACCCTGACCAAGACCTAGTTAACTCCTACAGGTCTATAGAATATTATTACAATAAAAATTTTCTTTACCACTAAGAGCAAAGAAAAAGAGATAAGTGACTATCAATCCTTATCTCTTTTTTTCTTGTCATTAATATTTTTTTCAGTTAAAAATTCCCACCTGTACTTGGGCATATTTGCAGCCATAAGTTTTTTATTTTCCCGATGGTCAATTTTAATAGCCTGATAAAATTCCTGCCAGGCCTTAGAAAAATATTCTTCTTCCCTTGTTGTTTCATAAGAAAAATCATCGACTTCCATTAAATCAAGAAGGCCGTCCTTATAAAAAATTGCAAGCCTTCTGCCTAGGTCGTGGATAATAAATTTTTCATTTGGCATCCTGTCTACAAAGTGGGAGTAAATTAAATCAATAATGTCATTTTTCGGCCTAAACCTGGCATAAAATGTTCTGTCTGCTAGTTCTTCAAAGCGAAGGAGGCCCTTGTAGTCGTGGTTTTCATTTAATACATTTTTTATATAGGCGTTAAATTTTACTGGCGCCTCGTTGGCAGATTTTAAATAGGCAAAGCCTTCCTTGTACATGCCCTTTATAGTTCTTGCAATAACTTCCTCCTTGTCTTCTTCAAAGGACCTAAAGCAAAGGGAGACAGAGCGAAAAAATCTAGGAGAAAATTTATTGCTTAGTCCTAGTTCAACTCTATTGGCAAGCTTATAGTCAGTTTCCACTTTAACAGAGTCGCTAAAGAAATTTTCCTGCCTGGAATCTGTCTTAATAGAAATATTTTCCAAGTCATTGTAGGCGACAAAAATTACCGTCAAAAGTCCAGAAAAAGATCCATCATAAATATAGTCCATGTCAATCACCTAAAAATGACAACTGAGTTTTACTGTCTGGATCAGCGCTGGCCATAAGGGTCCTAAGGTCATCTTGGTCCTTGTAGTTGACGCCTTGGTACTTGCCGCCAACTAGGATAAAGTTTTTGGCCCTCTTAGTTGAAATCTTTAATTGGGCAAGAGAATCGTAAGTGAGATTTGCATATTTTCTAGCTTGAATAATTCTATTTGCATAAACTTTTCCGATGCCTGGAACTCTAATTAATTCTTCATAAGATGCTCTATTAATTTCAAGGGGAAAGATGTCCAAGTTATTTATAGCCCAAGCTGCCTTGGGGTCAAGATTTAAATCTAAATTTGGATTTTTTTCATTTAAAATATCCTCAGTCCTAAAACCATAAAAGCGAAGGAGCCAGTCAGCCTGGTAGATCCTATGCTCTCTTAAAAGGGGAGGAGCGACAATTCCTTCAGTTAGCTTAGATTTTACTGCTGGCACAAAGGCAGAATAGTAGACCCTCTTTAAGGCAAAGTCGTCATAAAGGCCCTGGGCCCTAGTCATAATATCTAAATCATTTTCCCTAGATGCGCCAATAATCATTTGACTGGTTTGGCCTGCTGGAACAAATTTTGGACTGGACTTGTACTTTTTTCTGTCTTCACGGTTTTCTAAAATAAAGTCTTCAACCTTTTGCATGGGCCTATAAATATCTTTGTAGGATTTTTCTGGCGCCAAAAGTTTCAGTGACCTTTCTGTTGGCAGCTCAATATTTATACTCATCCTGTCAATTAAAGATCCAAGTTTTTTTATTAAAAGATCGTCAGCTCCAGGAATGGCCTTCATGTGAATGTAGCCGTAAAAGTTTTTTTCAAAGCGAAGGATTTCAGCCACCTTAATTAAAAGCTCCATGGTGTAGTCAGGAGACTTAATTACAGCTGACGACAAAAAGAGACCTTCAATATAATTTCGCTTATAAAAATTTACTGTCAGGTCTGCAATTTCCTGAGGAGTGAAAATCGCCTTTTTATTTTGAGAGCTGGCTCGATTTACACAGTATTCACAGTTGTAAATGCAAATGTTAGTCATTAGGATTTTTAATAACGAGATACACCTGCCGTCTTCTGACCAAGAATGACAAATGCCTGCCATGTGGCCAGAGCCAAGACCGCCCTTGTTCTTTCTATTTGAATTTGATGACGAACAAGACACGTCGTATTTTGCTGCGTCAGTTAGGATTTGAATTTTTTCTACTAAGTCCATATAATCACCATCTTAATTATAAAATAAGTCTAAGAAAAAGTAAACAAACGTTCGGAAGAAAATCAATTAATTAACTTTTTCTCAAGGGGAGAATAGGGTATAATAAAAGCAAATAGGTAAAAAAAGGATGGGACAAGATGACCAGAGAAGATCTAGAAAAAACTGGACTTTATAATAGAGACGATGACGAAAAATTAAAACAACTTGAAAGGGACCTAGAAAAATATCGCAAGGACCAAAGGGACCAGGAGATAAAAGACTCTCTAAAAGAAATTGGAGACGCAACTCTGTCTAGCCTTGTTTCTATTTCCACCTTTACTGCTGACGCCCTAGACAAGATTGTAAGTGATTCTATGGCAGCCAACAAAAAAGCCAGCTCATCAGACCTGGCACGTAGGCAAATGAAGGCCGACCTAGAAGTAAAAAAGAAAAATTACTTAGAAGAGCAGAAAAAAGTTAAAAAGGCAGTGAGAAAAAAGAAGAAGAAAATGGCAGACACAGTTTGGCTAATTTCTTTTCTGACACTTTTTCTAATTTTTTCTATAGGAGTTTTTAAGTCACTGATTGTTGCATCTCTTGCATCTTATGCAGTGAAAAGACTTTATCAACCAAAGGTCGATGACTTTCAAGTCTTTGGAGCTGAGTCCTTAGAGGACAAGAAAAAACCACTAGAAGAAGGTCATAAAAAAGAATTATCTGAATACGAAAAACTAATTAAAGATGCCAACGCAAAACTAGACACTATCTACTCTTGTTTTAACGAAAGCAAAGACGGAGAAGTTCAAGTTCAAGCTGGCAAACTTTACGAAAGAGGCCTAGAAATTCTCTCATATTTGAAAGACCATCCTGAAAAAATATCTAAGGCTTCAAGATTTTTGTCCTACTACTTAGAAACGGCGGCAAATATTTGTGACAAGTACAGGGAAATTGAAAAACGAGGCCTTGTAAACGAAGACACAGAAAAGGCTACAGAAAATGCCAAAAGGGCCATGGTACTTTTGGAAAAAGCCTTTGACAACGAATTTATGAAATTAATAGCAGACGACCTTATTGACATAGAAACAGACATGAAAGTTTTAGAAAACTCAATGAAGTGGGACAACTATATAGACTAGGAGGATCAAATGGATTACAAAGACATTAGCCTAAAAGACTTAGCCAAGGCCAAGGAAGCAAGTGGAGAAAATGAACTAGCAGTTGAAGAAATAGATGTAAAAGAAGAATCAGAAATAATTGAAAGAAAGGTAATGACCCTAAGTCCAGAAGACAGAGAAAGGGTTGACAAAATAAAAAAAGAAATTAACCTAATGGACTCTAGTCTTTCTATAAACTACGGCGTTGGAGCCCAAAAGGCCCTGTCAGAATTTTCAGGATCAATTCTAACTAACGTTAGAAACAAAGACTCTGGAGAAGTTGGAAAACTTTTAACTGAACTAATGGTTGAAGTAAAGTCCTTAGAAATAAATGAGCTAGGAGAGAAAAAGGGGATTTTCTCCAACCTGCCTTTTGTCAAAGACGGCAAAAAGAAAATGGACGTCCTTCTAGCTAAATACGACAGCGTTGACGGGTCTATAGAAAAAATTCAAGACAGACTTGACAGCGCAAGGACAGACCTAGTAAGAGATATTACAGTCTTCGACCAACTTTATGACAAAAACTTCCAATACTTTAAAGACATCCAAGCCTATATTGTAGCTGGCGAAGAAGTTATAGCAGACACAAAAGACAATGTCCTACCGAGACTTAGAGAAGAAGCAGCTGCGTCTGGTGATCAAATGGATGCCCAACTTGTAAAGGACTTTGAAGACACTCTAAATCGCTTTGAAAAAAAGGTCTACGACCTAAAACTCTCCAAGGCCATGGCTATTCAAGCAGCGCCACAAATTAGGCTGATCCAAAACAACGACAAGCTTTTAGTAGATAAAATTCAAACGGCAATGTTAAATACCATTCCACTTTGGAAGAGCCAAGTTCTAATAGCCATTGGATTGCAAAACCAAGACCAAGCCTTGAAACTTCAAAGGGAAATTTCAGATACAACTAACGAGCTTCTAAAGAAAAACTCAAAAATGCTAAGAGAAAACACCAAGGAAGTTTTAAAAGAATCTGAAAGAGGCATTGTAGATTTAGAAACACTAAAGGTTGTCAACCAAGATTTAATTAAAACCCTAGAAGAGGGAATTTTAATCCAAAGAGACGGCAGGAAGAAGAGACTAGAAGCAGAAAGAGACTTAGCCCAACTTGAAGACCAACTAAGGGCAGCTCTTTTAAAAAACTATAGCCTAGACTCAGGTCCAGATGGAGCTGACAAGTAGAGTGGATAAGAAAAATTTGAAGCAAGCGACGAGAAATTTATATATAGGAATTTTTTGCCTGGGTCTTGTTTTGATCTTAGGCTACATGACTACCCATGTTTCAGGAGGCCTTTACGGAGAAGAAATTATTTATCATATCTTAGACGGCCTTAGGTCCAACAAGGTCGCCTTTGGCCTAATGAAAATCTTTCACCACCTAGGGTCGCCAAAATTTTTAATTCCAATAATTGGACTAGTTTTAGTCTACAGCCTTTATAAAAAGAAAAAGATCTTTGCCCTAGGATTTTTCTTAGCAACAGCTGGGTCAGCGGTTTTTAACTTTGCAACAAAAATTACTTTTAAAAGACTTAGGCCCTTGGATTATATGCTAATAAAAGAAGTTAGCCCTTCTTTTCCATCAGGGCACGCTATGACTAATACCTGCCTTTACTTGTTTTTGGCCTATTATTATAGCAGGCATATAAATCCAAATAAAAAAAGTCAGGCCTATACCTTGGCGATAATATTTTCTGCAATAATGGGCTTTTCAAGAATTTATATGGGAGTCCATTATCCAACAGATGTGCTGGCAGGATTTTTGTCAGGATATTTCTTTTACAGTCTTATAGCCTATATTTTAGAAAAAATAAAAATTGAAAATAGAAGATAAAATTAAAACGGAGGAAATTTATGGACGATTATGGTTCGGATAGTATCTGGCCTAAATTATTATTAATAGCAGTACTAACATTTTTAAATGCCTTGCTTTCAGCAACGGAAATGGCAGTTATATCTCTAAACAAATCAAGTATAGCGGCCCAAGCAGACGAAGGAGACAAGAGGGCGAAAAATCTTTTGGCTCTCATTAACGACCAAACTAGGTTTTTATCTATTATTCAAGTAGGCATAACCCTAGCAGGATTTTTATCTTCTGCATCTGCATCAAGTTCTATGTCATCTGGCCTTAGCCAAAAACTCTTTGGTCTTGGCCTACCTTATTCTACAGCAAACACTTTGGCAGTAGTTTTAATAACCCTACTTATATCCTATATATCCTTGGTTTTTGGAGAATTAGTTCCAAAGAGAATTGCTTTACAAAATTCTGAAAAAGTTGCCCTTAACCTGTCAGGCTTTATTGGCTTTTTGGCAAAAGTTCTAGGGCCCTTTGCAGCCTTTTTATCTTTTTCCACAAAGATTGTCTTAAAGCTAATGGGCAAGTACTCAGATGACATTGAAGAAAAAATTTCTGAAGAAGAATTAAAGTCTTATATTTCCGTTTCCCAACAACAGGGAGTTATTAACGCCCAAGGCAAGGACATGATGATCAATATTTTTGAATTTGACGACTCTGCCTCCTACGAAATTATGACTCCGAGAACTGAACTTTTTATGGTTCCCTACGATGACTTTTCCATAGACACAGTTAAGGAAATTTTGTCCCAAGGCCATTCGAGAATTCCAGTTTATGGAAAAAATAAAGACGACATCCTTGGCATTGTTTACGTAAAAGACCTCTTCCAAGAATTTCAAAAAAACAACTACCAGTATATTGACATAGACGAAGTTATGAAGGCCCCATACTTTGTTCCGGAATCAAAGAAAATCGACCAGCTACTTTTTGAACTTCAATCTACAAAAAATTATTTGGCCCTTTTAGTTGACGAGTACGGAGGAATTTCTGGCCTAGTTACAATTGAGGACATAGTTGAAGAAATTGTTGGAGAAATTGAAGACGAATACGACCAAGATACTGAGAGAATAGAAGAAGTTTCTAAGGGCGTCTACCTAATAGATGGCCATGTTGAACTTAAGGCCATTAACGAAGAGCTAGACACAGACTTAGACAGTGAAAACAACGAAACCATTGGCGGTTTTGCAGTTGAACACCTAGGCTACTTTCCAGAAGAAGTTAGCGACCAGCCAGCCAGAGTTAGGGTTGGTCATTATATAATCGAAGTGACCAAGGTATCTGACAAGAGGATTGCAGAAGTTAGACTTACAATCCTAGACGATGACGATGAGGACCAAGAAGAAAATTCAGAAGATGAGTAAAAGAAAAAGACTTGAGTACAAAAGCTCAAGTCTCTTTTAATGCAAATTTTTAATTTGAAAAATTTTTATCTGCCTCTGAAAATTCTAAAGACCTTATCGACTAAGTGCTTAAAGACAAAGACGATGCCAGGAAGAGGGTCATCCCAGGCCCAAGTTGATGGAACAATATTTGGATGTTTGTTTTCTTCAATAATTTCTTCCCTGGTCATTTGGCCCTTTTGAACGTAGCCTCTCATGGCAGGAATATCTTCCCAAAGATAACGCCATCTCTTGCCTGTGTCGTAATTTATTATTTTCGACCCAATGTCTTGGCCAGTTGAATCTAAATAGTGGAGATAAGGAGTGTCCATGCCAATGGCAACGTGAAGCTGGGTAAAGTTTACAAAGCGAACATTGATTTCTATCAAATAAATATTGCCAGTTTTCTCGTCCTTTTTCATTTCCATTTCAATAAAGCCCCTGTAGTTTAGAGCTTCAATAAAAGGAATTGCAAAGTCAGCTGCTTCTTGGATCCATCTTTGGTCGGCAACAGTTGAGGCGCCAATGTTGTTAGGCCACTGGCGAATTTTTTGCTCAGTTGTATAGTAGGCTAATTTTCCATTTCTATCTACATAGGCATCAAAGTTGTAATTATTTTTTTCAGGTCCAGGAATAATCCTTTGGATAAAGACCTTGTGACCATCTCTTGCAGTCATTGAAAGAAGTTTTTTAAGTTCTCTTTCAGATTCAACTGTAAAGGCCTTTTGCCTATACCTGTCTACAAAACTTGGCGAGTCTGCAGGTTTTAAAAGTAGGGGATAGCCAATTTGGTCCATGACCTTGTCGTAAAGATTTTCTTCGTCGACGTCTAAGGTTTCAGGGACCCTGGTGTTGTATTTTTTTGCATACTCAACTAGGGTAGTCTTGTCCATTAAATCTGTAAAGAGGCCCTTTCTGTCCATAGGAAATAAAAAATATTCCTTGAGCTCGTAAAAATACTTGTCCATAAATTCTACATAGGGGTCAGCAGATGGAAACAAAACTGGTTTTTCTTCTTGGCTCCTGCCATAGGCCAGTAAAAATTCTAAGTAGGCCTTTTCCTCATCTTGAAAGTGAGGGGCGATTAAGACCTCTTTTATATACCTAGATTTGCCGTAAAAGTTTTTTCTATTGTGGTTGACACTGACAACGTGGATGCCTTTTTTCCCCAGGCTCCTACAAATTGCCAGGCCGATATAATAATTGGTCCCTAGGACTAGGGCCTTGTTTGTGTGTTTCATTAAATATCCTCCTTACAAGGTCATAAAGGCGCCGAAATTCTTTAGATAATTTTCCTTGTCCTTGTAGTCCTTCATATATTTGCCAACGTGCTTCCAAAAAGACCTGTCGTGGTTCATGTGCTTAAGATGAGACAGCTCGTGGATGACAACATACTCAATGACATCAGCAGGAGCCATAGCCAGACGCAAATTAAAAGTCAGCTTCCCATCAGATGAACAAGTTCCCCAGTTGGACTTGACTTCATTAATCCTATAAGACTTGTAGCTAACCTTCATCTTCTTAGCATAAGTTTCCAAATACAGATCTAAAAGCTCAGCCAACTTTTTTGTGTAAAATTTTCTAAGGTCCTCTTTACTTTCAATGCCAAAGTCATCTAGCCTACAGTCTTTACCAAAGAGTTTAAAAGATTCATTTCTATTAAAAGACCCAGCCTCATAGATTTCTCTATTTTCTTCTAGCTTGTCCAGGCGTTTTTCAATTCTCGGAACCAGACCTTGAACTGCCTCTCTTAATTTTTCGTCAGAAATATCCTTAGGCGCCCTAACTGTTATAAAACCTTCAGGGCTAACAAAGACAGAAATATTCTTTTTCTTTTTGTATTCAATATACAAGTCTCTTTCTTCGCCGTTTATTATAAATTTCATAAGCCACCTTTTCTATCCTATATTATAGCTTAAAAGCTACAAATAAAAAAATAAATTCTTTGAAAAGAAAAAATCAGAAAAATCAAAAGCTATTTCAAATAAATTAAAATACAGATTAAAAAAATTAAGAAAACTATTTACAAAATTAAATAATGTGCTATAATAACTTTAGAAAGACGGAAAACAAATGATATTTTTTATATAAGAGAGGTAAGCAATGAAAAATTATTTAGACAAGTGTCCAGTATGTGACGGCAAACTTATAATAACATCCTACGCCTGCGAAGATTGTGGCAGCGAAATTAACGGCTACTTTGAAGGCAACAAATTTTCTAAACTGTCAACAGAAGACCTAGAATTTATAGAAATTTTTGTAATGAACAGGGGATCTATAAAGGAAATCGAAAAGGTTATGGGCTTATCTTATCCAACAGTTAGAAACAAGTTAGACAATGTCATTAAGGCCCTAGGCCACAAGGTCAGCCCTGACAAATCTAGAATGGAAATTTTAGAAATGTTAGACCAAGGCCTTATTAGTGCAGAAGAAGCAACAGAAATGATGAAAAACCTTTAAGAGGAGGGCAAAAATGAAAGACTCAAAGAGAATTATCTTAGAAATGTTAAAAGACGGCCGTATAGACGAAGACGAAGCCATGGCCCTTTTAAATTCAATTGAAGACACTGCAGAAAAAAAGTATTCATCCTTTGAAGATGAAATGGCAAGCATTTTAAAAAACTTATCTGAGACTTCAAAAGACCTGGCCATGAAACTAAAGGCCTACTTAGAAGGCTTGAACTATGAAGACATTAAAAATAAGACAAGTTCTGCTATTGACGCAGTAATCAAGGCAATAAAAGATATAAGAATAAACCTTTAGGAGGTAAAAATGAGCGACGAAAAAAAATTAATTCTTAGAATGTTAAAAGAAGGAAAGATTACAGAAGACGAAGCAATCACTCTTCTTGACTCAATAAAAGACAAGAAAAAAACTACAAGGACTAACACAGACTTTGATAGCCTTATAAATAAAATATCTGAGACAGCTAGTAAAATTGGGAAAAAATCTCAAGAAATGGTTTCAAACTTTGACTTTGAAGACTTTACCAATATTTTTACACCAGCAGACCAAAAAAACAAGGCAGAAAGATTGGCCAGCGAAAATATTATCGGCCTAGAAGATCCAAGCCTCTATGTAGAAAACCAAAGTGGAAAAATTAAAATCTACTCTTGGGACAACGAAGAAATTCAAGTTACTGCAGACGTGTCCTATGATGACAGGTTTATAGCAGACACCTACGACTTTATCTCTATAAGAAGAGAAGAGGACAAGGTCTATATTGAACCAAACTACGACTCAGTTTCTGGCAGGTACTTTTCCATTGACTTAAATATAGCCCTACCAGAAAAGCACTTTAAAGAAATTTCTCTAAAGTCAACTAATGCCAATCTTGAAATAGAAAACGTAAAGGCTGACAGCCTTTTAGTAAAGACTATAAATGCAAAAATTTCTGGAAAGAATATAGAAGCAAAAGAAGGGGAAGTTTCTTCAACTAATGCAAGGATCTCCCTAGAAAAACTTAGCGGAGACAAGCTGGAAATAAAAACCACCAACGGTAAAATTGACATTAAGGACATAGACTACCTAGACCTAGAAATGAAAACAACTAACGGGTCTCTAGTAGTAGCCAACCTTGGAGCAAGAACTGAGTCAATTTATGCAAAAACTTTTAACGGCAATATTTCCATAGCCTTAAAAAATATCTTCAAGCCAATTAAGGCCAAGATGAAAAACAACTTTAAGGGCCTAGAAGCCTCTTACTTTGCAGACTCAATTTTCACAAACTTTGTTACAGAAGACAAGGTAATGGTAGCCTACACAGACGGCTATGACGAAAATTCAGACAGGCTAGATATAGAAGCCATTACAACTATGGGAAATATAAATATAAAATAAAATAAAT
This sequence comes from uncultured Peptoniphilaceae bacterium, assembly GCA_964346535.1. Lineage (GTDB taxonomy): Bacteria > Bacillota > Clostridia > Tissierellales > Peptoniphilaceae > Neofamilia. The sequence continues at coordinate 7,785 of CAYFUN010000013.1, read as the reverse complement.
TTTTGAATCTTTCGGGGACATTGCTTTAGCTGTGTCCCCATTT
>CAYFUN010000013.1:0-7642 GCA_964346535.1 uncultured Peptoniphilaceae bacterium | reverse complement strand
GTCCCCATTTATTTTCATTTCATTTAAAACTTTCAATACTTTGTAACTTTTTTATCAAACAAATCGCCTATAATAAAAGCAAGGAGGACGATGACATGAAAAGAAAAATCCTATACCTACTAATGGCGGCTTTAATCCTGACCAGCCTTAGTGCATGTAAGACAAACAAGAACCAAGGAAAAAACTGGACAGCAGATATAAAGGCTGACCCAGTTGAGACCACATCAGACCAACTTAATGAAGCAAATAACAAGACCTACCTAGACCTTGGCCTAAGACTTTTTAAGGCAGGGACAAGTGCCGAGGACAACTCTTTAATTTCTCCTCTATCAATTTACTCAGCCCTGGCCCTAGTTGAAAACGCAGCCCAAGGTCAGACTCTAGACGAATTTGAAAAGACCTTTGGCCTAAGTGTCGACGAAACCAATGCCTACCTAAAGGCCTTAGCCGACCATTTGCAAAAAGACGACAAAGATGCCTTTAAACTTGCCAACTCCCTTTGGCTAAATGAAAGTGAAGCCTTGCAACCAAATGAAGACTACTTAAAGACTATAAAGACCTACTACGACAGCGAAATTTTTTCCCTGGCTTTTGATGACCAAGGAGAAGAGGCCATTAATAAATGGATTTCAGAAAAAACTGACCAGATGATAAAAAAAGGCCTGGATCAAATTAATCCAGATGCTAGTGCCTATCTTTTTAACGCCCTTGCCTTTAATAAAAAATGGGAAGAGCCTTATGAGAAAGGTCAACTGGGAACAAACACCTTTACAAAAGAAGATGGTACAGAAGTTGAAGGAGAATATTTATTCAAGACCCTTGATGGCTATATAGAAGGAGACAGGGAAATAGGCTTTAGGCAAAACTACCAAGGTGGCAAGTACTCCTTTGTGGCCCTCTTGCCAAAAGAAAAAATTTCCTTAAGTGCCTATATTGCAGACTTAAATACAGACAGACTTTATGAGCTTTTAAAGCAAGAAGCTTATGAAGAAGTAAAAACTGCCTTGCCAAAATTTGAATCTTCTTACGACCTAAAATTAATCGAGCTTTTAAAGTCCCTAGGCATAAAAGCAGCCTTTTCCGACCAAAGTGACTTGTCTAAACTTGGAGACAAGGGGCTTTATATTTCTGATGCCTTCCACAAGACCTATATAAAAGTTGACGAAACAGGTACCAAGGCAGCAGCTATAACTGGCATGCAAGTTGATAAGACCGCCCTGCCTGTAGATGAAAAAGAAGTTTATCTAACCAGGCCCTTTGTCTATATGATAGTAGACAACGAAACCGACCTGCCAATTTTTATGGGAACAGTAATGGATATAAGTCAAAAGTCTGCCAGCTATGAAGGGAAAGAATTAAGTGGAGAAAATTTCTCTTAAGAAAACTTGCAAGTATATTTAGGCCAAGACCAAAAGCTTGTAAGTCTTAATAAGGACCAAGAAGTGGAAATCATGGACCAGTTAGCTAAATTAAAAAAATCAGACTCAAAAGACTTTTTTGATTCAGCCTATGACGATGATACTATAGTAATAAAATTTTCTGCAGATTCTTATTTAGAGTTGATAGAGTCTAAGCCAGCCAAAGATGGTCTTTACTACTACAACTACTTTAAAGATGGAAAGTTTTCAGCCTTGCTAACAGGACAAGAAAATATAAGAGAAAACATTAGGGCTATAATAGAAAGATAAAGACTATGAATATTTTTCCAAAGAAAAAAGTCAGAGCCTAAAAACTCTGACTTTATTTTTATTCTTAAATTTTTCCTACTAGGTCAATTCCTGGAGTTAGTACGTCGTCTCCGTCTTCCCAGTTTGCAGGGCAGACCTTGTCGCCGTGTTTGTAAACATATTGGCAGGCCTTAACCTTTCTTAATAGTTCTCTGGCAGATCTGCCAACTCCTGGTTGGTGAACTTCATAGGCTACAATTTCCTTGTCTGGATTTAAAATAAAGGATCCTCTTAGGGCTTGGCCGTCATCTTCAATAAGAACGTCAAACATCCTAGAAAGATTTAGGCTCCTGTCTGAAACCATTGGGAAGTCAACTTTCTTAATGGCTTCTGATGCTTCCTTCCAAGCCTTGTGAACAAATTCTGAGTCTGTAGAAACTGCATAGATTTCTGCATTTATCTTTTGAAACTCAGGATAGTAGTTGGCTAGGTCTTCTAATTCAGTTGGACATACAAAGGTAAAGTCACCTGGATAGAAGAAAAACACTGACCATTTTCCTTCAAGGTTTTTGTCAGTTAAGACTTCAAAACCTTCATTTATAAATACTGGTGCTGAAAACTTTTCAATTTTTTTACCGATAAAATTATTCATTGTATCACCTCATAATATTTTTTAATTCACTTGGATTATAACACACTTGATAATTATAATCAATACAATAGTCTCAACTTATAAAACTTTATAAGGGGACAACTTATTATCCTTGCATCTTTGTGATACAATATAAGTAATAAAAGTTTTAAAAAGTGGGAGGAAAAAATGAAAGAAATATTAGAAAGAGCCTATGAAGAGGGATTAAAATACACAGACCAAGGCCATGTTGCAACATACATTCCTCAACTGGCCAAGGAAGACGGATCTAAGGTAGCCATAGCAGCCTATGACCCAGACGGATCTTATTTTGAAAAGGGAGAGGTAGACAAGAGATTTTCTATCCAATCAGTTTCAAAAGTAATTACTTATATCCTTTGCCTAGAAGAAATTCCAGCAGAAAAAATCCAAAAGGCCATTGGAGTAAAGCCAACAGCCCTGCCATTTAATTCAGTTCTTGACCTAGAACTAGGAGATGGCAAGCCAAGAAATCCATTGGTTAATGCAGGAGCCATAGCAGCAACTGCCATTCTATACGAAAAATTTGGTGAAGATACCTTTGATGTGGTTTTAAATAAAATCAGAGACCTAGCTGCAGATGAAGACATTGTCTTAGATGAGTCAATTTATGAATCAGAAAGGTCATCAGCCTTTACTAACTTTGCCCTCTTTAACCTAATGGTTTCTAGAGGAAATCTTTCAGCAGACATTCCAATACAAAAAGTAGCAGATGCCTACTTTAAAGCCTGCTCAGTTTTAGTAAATGTCAAAGACCTAGCTAGAATTGGCTACGTTATTGCCAACGACGGCTTTGATAAAATTTCTAATGAACAAAAATTCTCTAAAGAAATTGCAAGAAGAGTTAGAACTGTAATGGCCATGGCTGGCATGTACGACTACTGCGGCGAGTTCGCCCAACTTGTTGGCTTACCAGCAAAGTCTGGAGTTGGCGGCGGTATAATGACTGCTTCAAAAACAGGACTTTCAATTGCAACTTATTGTCCAGGCCTTGATACTTACGGCAACTCTCTAGTTGGCATAAAAATGCTAGAGTATATGGCCAAGGAAATGGACCTATCAATTTATTAATTTGAAATCGAAAAGAGACTGCGAGCCTGCAGTCTTTTTTTATTGTTAAGAAATTAAAAGGCGAAAATTTGTTTTTTGTAAAAAATAAAAAGAATTAGACAAGTTTTTTCTTTTAAGTGATTCTAATCACTGATAAAAAATTCTTCCTCTCCTATAATAAAGACAAGATAAGAAATAAGAGAGATTAATATAAATTTTTAGGAGGAAAAAATGACTAAGCTATTTGAAAGAGAAGAAATGCAAAGAGCCTGGCAGGGATTCCAACCAGGAACTTGGTCTGAAGACATAGACGTAAGAGACTTTATCCAAAAAAACTACACTCCATACGAGGGAGACGATGAGTTTTTAGTTGGCAAGTCTGAAAAAACTGAAAAAGTTTGGGCAGAAGCTTCAAGACTAATCCAAGAAGAAGTTAAAAACAAAACTATTTCAGTTGACCTAGAAAGATTTTCTGGCATCGACAACTTTGCCCCAGGTTATATTGACAAGGACAATGAAGTAATTTTCGGCCTGCAAACAGATGCACCATTAAAGAGAATTATGAATCCTTATGGCGGCTTTAGAATGGTAGAAAATTCCCTTCAAGCCTATAACCTTGAAGTTGACCAGAGACTAAAAGAAGACTTTAGAGAATTTAGAAAGACTCACAACGACGGAGTCTTCGATGCCTATACTAAAGAAATGAGAAAGGTTAGAACAGTTGGACTCCTAACTGGCCTACCAGATGCCTACGGCAGAGGCAGAATTATTGGCGACTACAGAAGAGTTGCCCTTTATGGAACAGCCTTCCTTAAAGAAATGAGAATTCTTGACAAGGAAAACTGCAAGGGACCAGCAACTGAAGAGAGAATTAGGGCCAGAGAAGAATTTTCAGAACAAATTAGGGCCCTAGATGAAATTACTTCAATGGCAGCCAAATACGGTTTTGATATATCCAGACCAGCTACTAATGCCAAAGAAGCAGTTCAATGGGTATACCTGGCCTATCTTGCAGCAGTAAAAGAAAACAACGGAGCAGCTATGTCCTTTGGAAGGACGACAGCCTTCTTAGACATTTATATAAAAAGAGACATGGATGCAGGCCTTCTTACAGAAGAAGAAGCCCAAGAACTTATTGACCAACTAGTAATTAAACTAAGACTGGTTAGACACCTAAGAACTCCAGAATACGACGAGCTTTTTGCAGGCGATCCAACTTGGGTAACAGAATCAATTGGCGGCATGGGAGAGGACGGCAGAACCCTAGTTACAAAAACTTCATATAGGTTTATGCACACCCTAATAAATCTAGACACATCCCCAGAGCCAAATATGACAGTTCTTTGGTCAGACGACCTGCCAAGAAACTTTAAAGACTTCTGCTCAAAGATGTCCATTCTAACAGCTTCAATCCAATACGAAAATGACGACATCATGAGAGAAATTTATGGCGACGACTATGCCATAGCTTGTTGCGTATCTGCAATGAGAGTTGGCAAAGACATGCAATACTTTGGCGCCAGAGCCAACCTTGCAAAATCTTTACTCTATGCCCTAAACGGTGGCTATGACGAAATTAAAATCGACAAGGCAACAGGCAAGAACATGCTAGTCCTTGAAGGCCTAGAAAAAAATACAGAAGAAGTTCTAACTTATGAAAGAGTTTTAGCTGACTACAAAAAAGTTATGGATAAACTTGCAGAAGTTTATGTAGACACAATGAACACCATCCACTATATGCACGACAAGTACGCCTACGAAAGTGGACAAATGGCCCTTCACGACCCATACGTTCACAGGTACATTGCCTTTGGTATAGCAGGAATTGCCATAGCAGCAGACTCACTTTCAGCAATAAAATATGCCAAGGTAAAACCAATAAGAGATGACTTTGGAATTACAGTAGACTTTGAAACTGAAGGAGACTTTCCAAGATACGGCAACGACGACGACAGAGTAGACCAAATTGCCATAGACATTTCTAAGTACTTTATCGAAGCCCTTAGAAAGCATGAATCTTACAGAAACTCTGAACACACTCTATCTCTACTGACAATAACTTCAAACGTAACCTATGGAAAGAAAACTGGAACAACACCAGACGGCAGAAAAAAAGGTGAGCCTTTTGCCCCAGGTGCAAACCCAATGAACGGAGCAGACAAGTCAGGAGCCCTAGCTTCACTAAACTCTGTAGCAAAAATTCCATACAAAGACGTCAACCAAGACGGAATTTCCAACACCTTTACAATTGTGCCAAAGGTCCTAGGAAAAAATCCAGAAGAGAGAATAATAAATCTTACAAATATAATGGACGGCTACTTTAACCAAGATGCCTTCCACCTAAATGTAAACGTCCTTGACAAGGAACTACTAATGGACGCCATGGACAATCCAGAAAAATATCCAAACCTTACCATTAGAGTTTCAGGTTATGCAGTTAGGTTCAACCAACTAGACAGAGAACACCAACTAGACGTAATAAACAGAACTTTCCACGAAAGTATGTAAAAAAAATTAGGGCAGCTTGACCGCTGCTCTTTTTTTACAAAGACAAGGAAGAAGACTTGTGATAAAATCAAATGAGAATAAAAGAAGGAGGAAGACATGGAAGAAAAGAAAATACTTGGCAACCTTCATTCAATAGAATCAATGGGAACCTTAGACGGGCCAGGCAACAGGACAATATTTTTCCTCCAAGGCTGTCCCCTAAGGTGCCTTTACTGCCACAATCCAGACAGCCAGACCACAAAAACAAATGAACAAATTAGCCCAGAAGAAGTCCTAAGTATAGCAATGAGATACAGGCCCTACCACGGCCAAGAAGGGGGAGTTACCTTTTCAGGTGGCGAACCACTTTTACAAGGAGCCTTTCTCTACGAATCCCTAAAACTTTTAAAGGCCAAGGGCTTTAACACTTGTATAGACACATCAGGCATAGGCGACAAGGAATACTACAAGAGGATCATGCCCCTAGTAGACACAATTCTCTTAGACGTCAAGGCCTTTGACCAAAAGTCCTTTCGTGAACTGACAAGAGGCAACTACAAGTCCTTTGAAAGATTTGTAAAAAAATTAAAAGACTACGGCTTTGCTGGCCAAATTTGGGTTAGACATGTAATGCTTCCAGGCTATACAGACGACAAGGAGTCAATGGAAAAACTAATCCAAGTTATCCAGCCAGTAAAAAACTTTGTAGAGCGTATTGAAATCCTTCCCTACCATACAGCAGGAGTAGGCAAGTACCAAGAGCTAGGCATGGACTACCAGCTAAAGGGTCTAGAGCCAATGGACGTAAAAATCGCCAAAGACCTAGAAATCTACGCTAACCAAGTCTTTGCAGACTCACTAAAGAAAAGTAAAGAGTTAGACGAAAACAGGCAAAAAGAGAAACTCAGGGAAATTTCTGAAAGAGAAATAAAAATCCAAGGGGACCAAGAGGCCCTTTACCAAAAACTAAAAGACCTAAGCCTAATAGCTGGTCTCAAAGAAGAAGAAAAAAGGGAAATAATCTCTAACATTAAAGTTTTAAAAATAAAGTCCAATGAATTTATCTTTAAGTCAGGCGACAGGGCAGACTATATGTATATAATTATTAAAGGCAGAGTTAAAATCTACCAGTACACCATAGATGGCAAGGAGCAAATTTTCTATATCTACAGAAAAGACGATTATATAGGCGGCCTTAACCTAATGGACTACACTTCCTATCTCTACACTGGCCAAGCCATTCGAGATTCAGAAGTTGTAGCAGTGCCTAGGGATATATTTATGAAATACATTTACACCTCGCCAGTTGCCCTCCAACAAATGCTAAAAAAATCCTTTGAGAGAATAAGGTGGGCAGAAGAGCTAATAGAAAGACTGGCAGTTTCAAATGCAACAATGAAGACAGCAGGTCTATTAATAAGATTATCTAGAGAAATTGGAGAAAAAACCAAAGACGGCATTAGACTAGAGCTGGCCCTAAACAGGGAAGAGCTAGGGTCCTACACAGGCCTAACAAGAGAGTCCATAACTAGAAAGCTAGGAGAATTTAAAGACCTAGGCTATATAGACTTAGTTGGCAATAGGGTTGTTTTAATAAAAAACCTAGAGGCCTTAGAAAATTTAGCCTTTTAAAAAAATATGTGAGAACGGGGACACAGCTAAAGCAATGTCCCCTATTTTTATTTCGGGGACGTTTGAAGCCCTAGTCCAAATCTTTGATTTGCTTACAGGTCTCATGAACAGATTTAGAATCTGACTGCCTATTTAG
>CAYFUN010000012.1:0-31306 GCA_964346535.1 uncultured Peptoniphilaceae bacterium | reverse complement strand
TTTTTTTGCCTTAAAATAAAAAATAAAAATAATTTTAAGAAAATAAAGAAGTAAAATAATTGTCTGGGTCTTTATGATATAATATTTTAGAAAGGGGTTTTTATGGAAAATTTTGTACACTTGCATGTTCACTCTGAATACTCACTCTTAGATGGGTCTACTAGAATAAAAGACTTAGTGGCCAGGACCAAAGAGCTAGGCATGAATGCAGTTGCCTTAACTGACCACGGGTCCATGTATGGAATTATTCAATTCTACAAGGCTGCCCACGAGGCGGGAATAAATCCTATTCTAGGTTCAGAAGTTTATGTCACTGACAAGGCCATGACAGACAAGTCGCCAACAAATAGAAAGTACTATCATCTAATACTGCTGGCAGAAAACAATGAAGGCTATGAAAACTTAATGAAGATTGTATCTCTTGGTTATTCTGACGGTTATTACTACAGGCCAAGGGTTGATTATGATGTCTTAAAAAAATATTCCAAGGGTCTAATAGCAACCTCAGCTTGTATTTCTGGCGAAGTCCAAGACTATTTACTTAAAGGCGACTACCAAACGGCTAGGACCAAGGCCAAGTTTTATGAAGATATTTTTGGAAAAAATAATTTCTTTTTAGAACTTCAAGACCATGGCATGGAAGAACAAAAAATTATAAACAAGGGACTTTTAGAACTTTCAAAGGACACTGGCATTGATTTAATTGCTGCCAACGACTCCCACTATTTAAAAAAGGAAGATTCCATTGCCCACGACGTTCTCCTTTGTATCCAAACTGGAAAAACTGTCAACGACGAAAACAGAATGAGATTTCCATCTAATGAATTTTATTTAAAGTCGCCAGAAGAAATGTACGAACTTTTTTCCTATGTACCTGAAGCCCTAGCTAATACTCAAAAAATTGCAGACAGGTGTAAGGTTGAACTTGAATTTCACAAGACCAAACTTCCACACTTTGAAAGCCCAAGTGGCTACACCAACGAAGAGTATTTAAAAAAATTAATTGAAGACGGCCTAGTAAAGAGATATGGCCTAATAAATAGTGAAATAGAAGAAAGATACAAGTACGAATTTTCTACCATTAAGAACATGGGCTTTATTGACTACTTTTTAATTGTCTGGGACTTTGTAAGATTTGCAAAATCCAAAGGCATTCCTGTAGGCCCTGGGAGAGGGTCAGCAGCAGGGTCAATAATTTCCTACGCTTTAGAAATTACCAACATCGATCCACTTCAACATAAATTGCTCTTTGAAAGATTTTTAAATCCAGAGAGAATTTCTATGCCTGATATTGACATAGACTTTTGCTATGAAAGAAGGGAAGAAGTAATTGACTATGTTAACAACAAGTACGGCCACGACAAGGTCGCCCAAATTGTAACCTTTGGTACTATGGCAGCAAGAGGATCAATTAGAGATGTTGGCAGAGCCTTAGACATTCCCTATGGCAAGTGCGACTCTATAGCAAAGATGGTTCCAGCTGCACTTAATATGACCTTGGACAAGGCCTTGGAAATTTCAAAAGAATTAAAAGAGACTTACGACAAGGACTATGAAGTTAAAAGGCTAATTGATATTTCAAGGGCAGTTGAAGGTCTAGCTAGACACACATCAACTCACGCAGCAGGAGTTTTAATTACAGGATCAGAGGTAACTGACTATGTGCCTCTAACTAGAAATGACCAAATCCTTTGCACCCAGTACAATATGATTGAGTTAGAAGAACTTGGCCTTTTGAAAATGGACTTTTTAGGCCTAAGGACTTTGACTGTTATTAACGACGCCTTAGAGGCAATAAAAAGAGACAAGGGCATAGACATTGATATAAATAACATTGACTACGAGGATTCAGAAGTTTTAAAACTTTTTGGAACAGCTGAGACCATTGGGATTTTCCAATTTGAGTCTCCAGGTATGAGAAGGTTCTTAAAGGACTTAAAGGCAGACGTCTTTGAAGACTTAGTTGCTGCCAACTCTCTCTTTAGACCAGGACCAATGGACCAAATTCCTCAGTTTGTCGAATCAAAACACGACCACTCAAAAATTTCTTACTTGCATCCAAAGCTTGAACCGATTTTAAAGCCAACATACGGCTGTATAGTCTACCAAGAACAGGTTATGGAAATTGTTAGAAGAATTGGTGGCTACTCCTTTGGCCGAGCAGACCTTGTTCGCCGTGCCATGTCAAAAAAGAAAATGGCAGAAATGGAAAGAGAGCGAAGGGTCTTTATCCATGGAGAAGTTGATGCAGATGGAAAGGTTTTAATAGCAGGTGCCATTAGAAATGGAGTTGACGAAGAGACAGCAAATAAGATCTATGACTTGATGATCACCTTTGCTAACTACGCCTTTAACAAGTCCCACTCAGTTTCCTATGCAGTAGTTGCCTTCCAAACTGCCTATCTGAAAAGATATTATCCAGCAGAGTATATGGCAGCCTTAATTTCTTCTATAGTTTCAACTACATCTCAAGTTGTCCTCTACCTAGAAGAGTGTAAGAGGTTGGGCATAGATGTCCTAAGACCTGATGTAAATTATTCTTATAAAAAATTCTCTGTTGAAAATGGACAAATACGCTTTGGACTTTTGGCTATAAAGGGAATTGGGTCAGCAGTAATTGACTCCCTAGTTGCAGCGAGGAAAGCTGGCGGACCTTTTACAGACCTAAAAGACTTTATTGTTAGAGTCTCAGACCAAAAAGCCAACACCTTAAACAAAAGGGCTCTTGAAGGTTTTATTAGGTCAGGAGCAATGGACTCAATAATTCCATCTAGGGCCAAGGCTCTAAGTGTTTACGAAGATATTTTGTCCTCCCACGTCCAAGAGCAAAAAAGAAACCTATCAGGGCAATTTAATCTCTTTAATGTGGGTATAAGTGATAGTGTAGAAGACTACAAGGTTGTCTATCCAAATGTAAAAGAGTTTACAAAAAAAGAACTTTACGAAATGGAAAAGGAGACAACTGGAATTTATATTACAGGCCATCCCCTTGAAGAATATATGGATCAGATTAAAAAAATTAACACCTATTCAATAGCAGACTTAAAGGCCAAGGAAACAGATGAAGATGATTTGTACTTTGATGGCAAGATAGTAAAGCTTGCTGGCATGATTATAAATGTAAAGAAGATGCTAACTAAGAAAAACGACCTTATGGCCTTTGTAAACTTAGAAGACATGTATGACAATCTTGAGTGTGTAGTTTTTCCAAAGACCTATGACCAGTATTCTCAATACCTAGAAGAAGGTCGGGTTGTGACCATGGTTGGGAGAATTCAAACTTCAGAATCTGACGATCCAAAACTTTTAGTAGAAAAAATTTCTAGCCTAGAAGACGAAGTTTCCAAGAAAAAACTTTTTATTAGGCTAGACAGCCAGGAAAACACTCATGCAATTAAAGAAGTCATAAAAGTTTTAATAAAGTATCCTGGCGACACAGATACGATTTTCTATTTTAATAATGAAAGAAAGTCAATGGCCTACAAGGATTTACAAATAGATGAGAAAAATATTTCGCTTATATCTAGCGAGTTATTAAAAATTGTAAGTGAAAAAGATATTATATTAAAGTAGGAGGTGCTTTTTTGAAAATAGCATTATTAACAAGTGGCGGCGACTCTCCTGGTATGAACCCTGCAATAAGGGCCATAGTAAGGACAGCTGCCTTCAACAATATAAAAATTTATGGAGTGAGGTCAGGCTACAAGGGCCTAATAAAAGGAGACCTAGTTGAACTAAATGTAAACTCAGTTGGAGATATTATCCAAAGGGGAGGAACAATGCTTGGCACAGCTAGAAGTCCAGAGTTTGAAACAGAAGAAGGCTTAGAAAAGGCAATAAATGTTTTAAATGTCTACAACATTGACGGCCTAATTGTCTTAGGTGGAGATGGGTCCTTTAGAGGAGCAGAAAAACTATCTAAGGCAGGAATAAAAACAGTTTGTATCCCTTGTACAATTGACAACGACCTTGCCTATACAGACTACACAATTGGATTCTGGACAGCAATTGAAACTGTAACAGATGCCATTGGCAAACTAAGAGACACATCATCATCTCACGGCAGGGCCAATGTTATAGAAGTTATGGGCAGAAACTCTGGCCAACTTGCCCTTTATTCAGCCCTTGCAGGTGGTGGCGAATCTATAATCGTTCCAGAAGAAGATGTAGACATAGATGCCATTTGTAAAAAGGCCCTAAGAGGTCGAATGAGAGGCAAGAAACACAATCTAATTATTGTTGCAGAAGGAGCTGGCAAGGCCTTTGATATAGCAGACCAGATTATAGATAAAACTGGTATCGACACCAAGGTAACAGTTTTAGGTCACGTTCAAAGAGGCGGATCGCCTTGTGCAGTTGATAGGATTTTAGGATCTCTTATGGGCAGGCATGCAGTTGAGCTTTTAATGGGAGGCAACACTTCCATAGCCATTGGAGTCAAGGAAAATAAAATTATCGACTTAGACATAAGCCAAGCCCTTTGCGAAAAGAGAGACTTCAACTACAGCATTTACGACACAATAAATATTTTATCAATATAGGGGGAAATATGTTAAAGAAAACCAAGGTTGTATGTACCATTGGACCAGCATCTGAATCAGAAGAGATGCTAGAAAAATTAATGCTAGCAGGAATGAATGTAGCTAGATTAAACTTTTCCCATGGAACTCATCCAGAACATCAAGTAAGAATAGATAGAATTAGAAAAGTAGCCGACAAACTTGGCCTTCCAATAGCTATTATGCTAGACACCAAGGGACCAGAAATTAGGCTGGGAGATTTTAAAGACGGCCAAATTGAAGTTGAAGCAGGTGATACCTTTACTTTAACAACAAGAGACCTTCTTGGAGACAAGACAATTGTTTCAGTATCCCACAAGGGCCTAGCATCTGATGTAAAAGTTGGAGACTTTATTCTAATTGACGACGGCCTAATTGAACTTGAGGTCAAAGAAATAAAAGACGGAACTGATATAATTTGCCGAGTAAATAACGCAGGTCAAATGTCTAACCACAAGGGAGTCAATGTTCCAAATGTAAAAATTTCTCTGCCAGCAATTACAGAAAAAGACAGAGACGATATTTTATTTGGTATAGAAAACCAAGTTGATTTCTTGGCAGCGTCTTTTGTTAGAAAAAAAGAAGACGTCTTTGAAATAAGAAGAATTTTAGAAGACAACCACGGCGAATATATACAGATAATTCCAAAAATAGAAAACCAAGAAGGCATTGACAACATAGACGAAATTATAAAAGCTTCAGATGGCCTTATGATTGCTAGAGGAGACCTGGGAGTAGAAGTTCCGCCTCAAGAAATTCCACTGGAACAAAAAATGCTAATTAAAAAATGTTACCTTGCAGGCAAACCTGTAATTACTGCAACTCAAATGCTTGACTCTATGATTAGAAACCCAAGACCAACTAGGGCAGAAGTAACAGACGTTGCCAACGCAATTATTGACGGCACATCAGCTATTATGCTTTCAGGTGAAACTGCAGCAGGCAAGTACCCAGAAGAAGCAGTTAAGATGATGACCTCAATAGCTAAAAGAATTGAAGAGTCCCTAGACTATGACCTTATGTTAGACGAAAGTGTTTCTCTTTTAGAAAACACAACAACTAACTCGATTTCAAAATCAGCCTGTGTAGTTGCTAGAGATTTAGAGGCAGCAGCAATTGTTGCAGCAACAACATCAGGAGCAACTGCAAGAGCTCTTTCAAAGTACAGGCCAAAGACAAAAATCCTAGCAGTAACACCATGTGAAAAAACTGTAAGAAAAATGGCCTTGTCTTGGGGAGTAGAACCACTTTTAATACCAGACTTTACATCAACTGACGATTTAGTAAACGAGTCCCTTGACCTTTTAGTCCAAGCAGGCATGCTAGAAGAAGGTGACCTAACAGTTGTAACAGCAGGAGTTCCTGTTGGCCTATCAGGATCAACAAACCTACTAAAGGTTCAAACAATAGCAACTTTAATTCTTTCAGGCCTAGGCCTAGGCAAGAAAAGTGGAGTTGGCAAAGTTGTTGTCGCTAACACTGAAGAAGAACTTCTTGCTAAATTTAAACAAGGAGACATAATTGTCTGCCAATCAACTGACAAGGACATGGTTAAGTTTATAGAAGACGCCTCAGCCTTAATTGTTGAAGAAGGCGGCTACACATCTCACGCAGCTATAGTTGGCCTTCATCTTAACATTCCAACAATTATTGGAGCAAAAGGAGCAACAAGTATTTTAAAAGACGGCGACATAGTTACTGTTGATACAGAAGCAGGCAGTGTCTACAAGGGCAGAGCAAAAGTAAAATAAAAGATTCAAGTAGTCTAGAAAAACCTAGGCTACTTTTTTTGTAAAAATTTTTTAAAAAGAATTAAACTGGTGAAAGATTTAAGAAATCTTAACTAAATCTAATCAAAGACCTTGCATTTTTAAAAATAAAAAGCTATAATATTTACAGTTGATTTAAGTATTTTACGGTGGTTACCGAAATTTTCAGGTAGTTTTTATCTGATGCTAAAGTTTACGACTGTAGAGCCTTTTATCTGCCTGATGTGGGAGATAAAAAAGCTAAAAAGTGACTATTACGCTCAGAGTTTTTACAAGAAAAAATCAGCAAATAAAAAAGCATCAACACCACGAGATTGCAAAAGTACGAAGGCTATCCTTACGACCGACAGCAGTCTTTTTTGTTGGTCGGATACCTTCTGATATTGCAAAATATTAAGGAGGTGTAAAAATGCTAAATCAAAAGCTGACTTGGTTTAAATTAACAAGAGCAGGACTATTTAATATTTTCTTAGGGTCTATGATTATGGCTTTTACAGTTGTAAATATCCATATCCCATCTCAAATTACAGAAGGTGGAATCCTAGGCCTGGCCTTATTATCTTATAAGACCTTTGGCATCAACCCATCTATCCTAAGTCCAATAATGGATGTGATTTGCATAATTATTGGCATAAATATTTTTGGAAAGATATTTTTAAGAAGGACAATGGTTGCTTCTATATTATTTGCCCTTTCCTATAAAATATTTTCACTTATGGGACCAATCCTTCCTAACCTTTATAGCTATCCACTTTTGGCAGCTGTAGTTGGAGGAATTGGGATTGGACTTGGCTGCGGTCTTGTAGTATCTCAAGGAGGAGCCTCAGGTGGAGATGACGCCTTGGCCCTTGTAGTTGCAAACAAGGCAAAGATAAATATTTCTTACGCCTACTTACTAATGGACGTGATAGTATTAGTAATGTCCTTAACTTATATTCCATTTGGCAGAATAATTTTTTCTCTAATTACTACAACAGTTTCATCTGTTTTAGTAGGACAATTTGAGATTAAAGTTAGTCCAGCTGTGGAAAAAACAAATCTTACAATTTAATTTTTGTATTTTAAATCGCGAGATTTCCAAGTTTATATATGAAAAGAAGTAGCTTCGGCTACTTTTTTTGTGCTCAACTTTATTAAAAAAATAATTAGTTTGACAATAAAAATCTAGTCTTATAAACTATAAGAAGAAAAGAATTATTGGAGGTCTAATGAAGGTTTTTATTTTTGACATGGATGGAACTTTTATCTATTCTATGGACTATTGGAATACTTTAATGGAAAATTATTTAAATACTCTTGGTATCAAGGCACCTAAGGGACTTGGCAAGGAGATTTTAAATATGACACTGGTAGATGGAATTGTATATATTAAAGAAAAGTTTTCTCTAGCCAAAAACCCAGATGAAATTCTTACAGATCTAAAGGCCTTAATGGCTTATAATTATAAGAACACCTTTGAAATTGATCCAAAGATCATCAATATTTTTCAAAGGATAAGAAATAAAGGAGACAAGGTTGTCTTAGCTACTGCTACTCAAAGAGACCTAGTTGATGTTGTCTTAGATAGGTTTTCCCTGCATCCTCATTTTGATTTACAATGCGTTTCAGATGAAATGGACTTTCACAAGGACGATCCTAGGTATTTTTTATCAATTGCCGACCACTTTGGTGTTGAACCAGGGGACTGCTATGTAATTGAAGATGCCCTCTATGCTATAAAAACTGCATCAGCTTTGGGCATGAAGACCCTAGGAGTTTTGACCCAGGCAGCCAAGGACCACATTGACGAAATTAAAAGGCTGACTGAAGTAAGTGTCGATACAGTTGGACAACTAGAAGATTATTTTACAGACCATGGCTATTAAGAAAAAGAAAAAGAGGACAAAGAAGAATAAAACTTTTAAAAGGAGAAGGTGGACCTTTGCCATCTTCTTAATTTTAGTTTGCATTTTTGTTTTTACTCTCTTGTCTAAAAATGAAAAAATTGAAGAGGAAGTTGAAAAACTTACCTTTGTTAGGGGAGTAGATATTTCTCGTTACCAAGGTGATGTAGATTTTTCTGCCCTTTATGACCAGTCTATTCGCTTTGCCTTTATAAAGGCCACAGAGGGTAAGGACCACCAAGACGAAAACTTTTTTATAAATTGGGACAAGGCCAGGGAATCTAAAATGAAAATCTCTGCCTACCACTTTTATACCTTTTCAGTTGCTGGTGATGACCAGGCAGATAATTTTATTTCCCATGTAAACTTAGAAGATGACGATATGGGCCCTGTTATTGATTTGGAATTTTATGGCTCTTATATAAATAAGCCCCTTTCTAAGGAAGAAGTTGACCCAGACTTGAGAAAATTAATTGACAGGCTCTATGAAGCCTATGGCAAAAAAGTAATTATTTATTGTAACAAGTATGTTTATGAAAAATATCTCTTTGAAGGCTATGACGATGTTGACATTTGGTACAGGTCTATTTCAAATGATTATCCAAGACTTCCCAAGGGAAGGAAGTGGACCTTTTGGCAATACGACGACAAGGGCAAGCTTAAAGGCTATGGAGGCCCAGGAGCCAGTGAATTTATAGATTTAAATTATTTTCATGGCGACATGAAAGAGTTGGAGGAATATGGAAGAAGTAATAATTGATGGAGTAAAAAAAGGATCTCTATCTGATTCAAACTTTGTTTTAGATGAGGATAAAAAGAGAAAATCCTTGGAGATAATTGAAAGATCAATAGTAAAGTCTTATAGGAAGCACATTTGGATAAAGTTTGTAAAGGCAATAAAAGAATATGAGATGATCCAAGAAGGAGACAAAATTGCTGTGGCAATTTCAGGAGGAAAAGATTCACTTCTTTTAGCAAAACTCTTTCAAGAACTGCACAAGCATTCGATTTTTGACTTTGAAGTTGAATACATTGCCATGGACCCTGGCTACAATGATTCTGTCAGAGCCCATTTAGAAGATATCTTAGACTATTTAAATATTCCAGCAAAAATTTATAAGTCAGATGTCTTTGAAGTTGCCGACCACTTGGACCGAGAAAAACCATGTTATATGTGTGCCAGAATGAGAAGGGGAAATCTCTACGCCAAGGCCCAAAGTTTAGGCTGCAACAAGCTAGCCCTAGGCCACCACTATGATGATGTAATTGAAACTATTTTATTAAATGTCCTTTGCTCAGCCAACTACAAGACCATGATGCCAAAAATCAAGGCCCAAAACTTTGACAATATGGAACTAATTAGGCCCCTTTATTTTGTAGAGGAAAAGTCAATTATTAGATTTATAGAAAATTCTGGCATCCAAGCCCTAAATTGTTCTTGCAGAATAGCTGAAAAGAAAGACGGCAAAAGGGGCGAGATAAAAGAGCTAATAAAGAACCTAGAAGGATCTTTTTATAATGTTAGAAATTCAATTTTTATGTCAGCTGAAAATGTAGATATGGGTGCGATTCTAGGCTGGAAGGAAGACGGAGAGAAGAAAAGCTTTTTAGATGATTATGACAAATAGAAAATAAAAAATTTATATTTTATTTGCTTATTTTCTTTCATAGGGTAAAATATAAGAAGGAATAAAAATATATTAGGAGGAATATATGGAATATTTATCAGTAGAAATTGACAAAAATTGGCACTACATTGGTGTCAATGACAGAGAAACTAGACTTTTTGAAAATATGTGGCCACTAGAAAATGGGGTTTCATATAATTCATATTTATATACTGGCGAAAAAACTGCCCTACTAGACACTGTTAAAATTAACAAGTCAGGTTTTTTTGTAGAAAAATTAGAAGCTGCCTTAAATGGCAGACCAATTGACTATTTAATTGTCCACCACATGGAACCAGACCACTCTGGATCTATTACAAGTGTTTTAGACCTTTATCCAGATATTAAAATAGTTGGCAACAAAAAGACCAAAGAATTTTTAGAAAACTACTATAAACTAGAAGGCTACAATGGCTTTTCCTATGAAAAGAACTTTGTTGAAGTTGGAGATGGAGACAAGTTAAGCCTTGGTGATACAGAACTTACATTTTATTTAACTCCAATGGTTCACTGGCCAGAGTCAATGGTGTCCTTTGAAGAATCTACAGGCAGATTATTTTCGCAAGACGCCTTTGGTGCTTTTGGATCACTATCTGGAGCAATCTTCGATGACGAAATTAACTGGGAATTTTATTTAGATGATACTATTAGATATTACACAAACATTATCGGTAAGTTTTCAGCCCAAGTTAAAAACGCCCTTAACAAACTGGCTCCTTTAGATATAAAAATGATTTGTCCAGTTCACGGTCCAGTTTGGAGAACAAATCCAGATAGAATTGTAAAATTATATAGAACCCTAGCTGACCAAGGAACTGAAGAAGGGGTAGTAATCGTCTATGGCTCAATGTATGGTAACACAGAAAAAATGGCCGAAACAGTAGCTAGGACCCTAGCAACTAGAGGGGTAAAAAATGTTATGATCTACGATGTTTCTAAGACCCACCTTTCTTATTTACTAGCAAATATTTGGAGATATGAAGGTTTAATTTTAGGCTCTTGTACCTACAACAACGCTTTATTCCCACCAATGGAAACTCTAGTAGCCACTCTAGGCAACCAAAAGATGAAAAACCACACCCTTGGAGTATTTGGTTCTTACAGCTGGGGCGGAGGAGCCTTGAAAAAACTTAAAGAATTTGCTGACAAATCTGGTTATGACCTAGTTGAAAGTACAGTTGAAGCCAAAGGCACCCCAAGCATAGAAGACTTTGAAAAATGTGTGGCCCTTGGCAATGAAATGGCAGACAAGATTATCGGCAAAAGGGTCGACGACTACTATGTAATATTTTAATTTGAGAAAATAATAGCTTAAGGACTTACTAAAAAATTAGTAGGTCCTTTTTGTTTAGAAAGTTTTGAAAACTCTACAATGAATTAGAACTATAGGGGACATTGCTTTAGCCGTGTCCCCGTTAATGTTTATAAATTTTCTTCTTAAAAAATTTTACAATGCTTTAGCTTTTAACTTATTAATTTGTTAATTATGAAAATCTTGTAAAATTACATTTATATAAGATAAAATCCGGGGGATTTCACATTTTTGTGATATAATTTATCTAAATTGTTACTTATAAAAAATTAGAATTATTATAAATCTATTAGATAGGAGAAACATGAAACTTCATACAGGTTTAGACATTGGTTCAACTACTTGTAAAATTGTAGTCATGGACCAAGATGAAATAATTTTATACTCAAAATACCAAAGACATTTTTCAGATGTTAGACAGACAGTTGAAGATATGTTGGAAGAGTGTGTAGAAATTTTTAAAGACGACTTAACAACTATAAATATTACAGGCTCAGGCGGCCTTATTATCCACAAACTTTTAGACCTGCCTTTTGTTCAAGAAGTTGTAGCTTCAACTAAGGCAATAAAGACCCAAATTCCACAAACAGATGTGGTTATTGAACTTGGAGGCGAAGACTCTAAAATCATTTACTTACAGGGATCAGTTGAACAGAGAATGAACTCAATTTGTGCAGGAGGAACAGGAGCCTTTATAGACCAAATGGCATCACTTCTTGAAACCGATGCAGCTGGTCTTAATTCTTATGCAGAAAATTTTGAAAAGACCTATCCAATTGCTTCCAGGTGTGGAGTTTTTGCAAAAACTGACATCCAAGCTCTGATCAACCAAGGAGCCAGCAAGGAAGACATTTCTGTTTCTGTCTTTCAATCTGTTGTCAACCAAACAATTTCAAATCTAGCTTGTGGCAGACCAATTAGGGGAAAAGTTGCCTTTTTAGGAGGGCCATTGCATTTTCTTCCTGAACTTAGAAAGAGATTTGCTTTAACTTTAAATTTAAAAGACGACGAAGTTATTGTGCCAGAAAATCCCCAACTTTTTGTGGCTCTTGGTGCAGCCTTGCTTTCAAAAGACGGAGCTTATATTTCCTTTAAAGACCTTTATGAAAAAATTAAATCTAACGAAGACAAGGACCTTTCAACCACTAACTTTTTAAGGCCACTTTTTGAATCTCAAGAAGAGCTAGATGAATTTAGAAAGAACCACCGAAGTAGCAGGGTTAAAGACTTAGACCTAGCTGGCTATAAGGGCCCACTTTACCTAGGCATTGATGCAGGGTCAACTACTTCAAAGTTAGTTCTCTTAGATGCAGACAACAATATTAGATATTCATTTTATGGCAACAACAAGGGCAAGCCTTTAGAAGTAATTACTGACCAGCTAAAAATTATTTACGATAAATTAGAAGACGGCGCCTATATAGCTTCATCAGGTATAACAGGCTACGGAGAAGAATTTATAAAGACAGCCTTAAATATAGACCATGGCGAAGTCGAAACCATTGCCCACTTAAAGGCGGCCATGTATTACAATCCAAAAGTCGACTTTATAGTTGACATTGGCGGCCAAGATATGAAGGCTATGAAAATCGAAGACGAGGTCATCTCTTCAATTCTATTAAATGAAGCGTGTTCTTCTGGTTGTGGATCATTTTTAGAGACTTTTGCAAATTCTATTGGTCTAAGTGTAAGTGAATTTACTGACCAGGCTCTGCTTGCAAAAAATCCAGTTGACCTAGGTTCTAGGTGTACAGTTTTTATGAACTCAATGGTAAAGCAAGCCCAAAAAGAAGGGGCAGAAGTTGGCGACATTGCAGCAGGCCTAGCCTATTCAATTATAAAAAACGCCATTCAAAAGGTTATAAAAATTAGAGATCCAGAAAGTCTGGGAGAAAATATTGTTGTCCAAGGGGGAACCTTCTACGGCGATGCAATCCTTAGAGCCTTTGAATTAATTACAGGCAAGGAAGTTATTAGACCGAGAATTGCTGGCCTAATGGGAGCCTTTGGTATGGGCTTAATAGCCAAGGAAAAAGCGCCAGAAAAGTCCAGCCTACTTTCTAAATACGACCTAGAAGATTTTTCTTATAAGACTAAAAACGCAACCTGCCACCAATGTACTAACTATTGCAGGCTAACTATAAATACTTTTTCCAACGGCCAAAGATATATTACAGGCAACAGATGTGAAAGAGGAGCTGGTGTTACTAGGACCAAGGAAAATACTCTTCCTAATCTTTATGAATACAAGTACAAGAGAGTCTTTGACTATGATTCCCTAGACCCAGATCAAGCACCTAGAGGTCGAGTAGGCTTACTTCGAGTTTTAAATATGTACGAAAACTATCCCTTCTGGCATACTTTCTTTAGCAGCCTAGGCTATTCAGTTGTTTTATCGCCTAAGTCCACTAGAGAAATTTATGAAAAGGGCATTGAATCAATTACATCTGAAACTGCCTGCTATCCAGCAAAAATTAGCCACGGCCACTTGGAAGCCCTAATCGAAGAAGGAGTAGACTTTATTTTCTATCCTTCAGTTTTCTACGAAGAAAAAGAATTTGCTAAGGCAGATAACACCTTAAACTGTCCAGTTGTTGCTGGCTATTCAGAAGTTTTAAAAAATAATGTCGAAAGCCTAGCAGACAACAATGTTAAATTTTTAAATCCCTTTATTTCCTTTGACAACAGGAAAAAATTAGAAAAGAGAATGGCTGAAATCTTCCCAGACATTCCTAAAAACGAAATAAAAAAAGCTGTTAGGGCAGCCTATGAAGAACAAGATAGGTATGGGGCAGATGTCTTGGAAGAAGGATGAAGGGCCTTAGACTATATAGAAAAAAATGACCTTAAAGCCATTGTCCTTTGTGGTAGACCTTATCACATAGACCCAGAAATTAACCATGGCATCCCAGAACTTATTAACTCTATGGGCCTGGCCTTAATTTCTGAAGACGCCCTAGCAACTACTACAGAAATAGATGGTAGGCTGAGAGTCTTAGACCAATGGACCTACCACTCAAGACTTTATAGGGCAGCCCAATTTGTTGGCCAAAGAAAGGACCTAGAACTTGTTCAACTAAACTCCTTTGGCTGTGGAATTGACGCCATAACAACTGACCAAGTAAATGATATTTTAAGAGGCTATAACAAGACCTACACAGTTATAAAAATTGACGAAGTTTCAAATCTTGGAGCAGTAAAAATTAGACTAAGGTCTTTAATTGAAGCAACAGAGAGAAGAGAACTAAAGAATCCAAAGGCTATTCAAAAATTTGATGAAGATCCACTGATCTTTACCAAGGAAATGGCCAAGGCTGGATATACAATTTTAATGCCACAAATGGCTCCACTTCACTTTGAACTAATAGAAGAGGCAATGAAGACCTCAGGTATGAACCTAGAAGTTTTAAAACCAACAAACTCTCAAGTTGTAAACGAAGGGCTCAAGTATGTAAACAACGACGCCTGCTATCCATCAATGTTTGTAGTAGGCCAAATTATAGACGCCTTAAAGTCAGGCAAGTACGACACTGATAAGCTGGCAGTTTTAATGAGCCAAACAGGAGGAGCCTGTAGGGCATCAAACTATGTTGGCTTTATAAGAAAGGCCTTAAAGGAAGCAGGCTTTGGTCAGGTTCCAGTAATTGCCTTGTCCTTCCAGGCCATAGAATTTCATCCAGGCCTTTTTGCAGACAAGTCTATTGTCAAGTCCTTTAGAAAAATGGCCTTGGCAACTGTCTACGGCGATCTCTTAATGAGACTTTCAAACAGGACCAGACCTTACGAGTTAGTTAAGGGCACAACCGATGCCTTAGATAAAAAGTGGATGGCCATCTTTAAAGATGAATTAGTCTCCTATAAGAAAAAAGACCACGAAAGACTAGTAAGAGAGTGTGTAGAAGACTACGCTAAAGTTGAGATAACAAATGAACTAAAGCCAAGGGTTGGCATAGTAGGAGAAATTTTAGTAAAATACCTACCAGCAGCCAACAACAATGTCCAAAAACTTTTAGAAGAAGAAGGGGCAGAAGTTGTTGTCAACGACCTAATTGACTTTATTTACTACTGTATGAAAAACGCCAGCATCAAACACCAAAGTCTATCGAAGGGATATTTAGGATCTCTAGGCTCAGAAATAGTTATTAACTATATAGAAGGTTTTAGAAAACCAGTAAGGAAAGCCTTAGAAGGCACAAGATTTGGCCAGTTGGCAGACATTGAAGAGCTAATGGACTTTGCCCAAGAGTTTGTTTCCCTAGGCAACCAATACGGAGAAGGCTGGCTACTAACTGGAGAAATGGTTGAGCTAATCCACCACGGAGCCAACAACATTGTCTGTGTTCAACCTTTTGGTTGCTTGCCTAATCACATTATAGGCAAGGGAGTTATGAAGGCAATAAGAGAAACTTATACCAATGCAAATATTGTCGCCATTGACTATGACGCCTCAGCTTCGATGACCAACCAAGAAAACAGAATAAAACTAATGATGGCCAGAGCCAGAGACAATGTCCAAGCAGACAGGGCATATTCAAATAAGTTAATGGAAGAAAGATCAGCAAAAGCATAAAAAATTAAAAGGCCTAAAGAAATTTATGGCCTTTTTATTATGACTTGCAAAGAAAATTGGGTATAATAATTATGATAAAAAAATTAAGGAGATGTAAAAGTTTTAATGAAAAAAGTAAAAAAGATTTTACTTATAATATTGATTCTAGTCCTTGTCCTAGGAGGAGCCTATCTGGGCTACAAGTATAAAAACGCCAAAGACAAGGCGCCGACAATAACATCAACTAGCCTAAAGGAAAGTCTTCTATTAGTAGAAGAACTAACTACTACAAAATACTTTTACACAAGTATGGGCACCTATGAAAACCAAAGCGACTTTTATGGGATAAAAATTCCCCTAACTTTGAAGAAATTTATTATTTCCTTTGAAGGAACAATTAGCGCAGGTGTAGACTTAGAAGATATGACCATAGAAATAAAAGACAACAACATTCAAATAAGCCTACCTGAAACAAAAATTTTATCCCATGAAATTGACGAAGATTCTATAAAGATCTATGACGAAAAGTCATCTATCTTTAATCCACTAAAAGTTGAAGACTACTCAGCCTTTAGACAAGACCAAAAAGAAGAAAGAGAGGCTGAAGCCTTAAAGAAGGGACTTTTATCCAAGGCAGAAGCAAAGGCCAAGGATGCCATTAGAGAACTTTTACTTTTAATCCCAGAAGTGGAGGAAAATTATCAAATCCAATTTGTTAAAACCATAAAAACTGAAAATTAAAAATTGGACTTGCACCAAGGCAAGCTAAGAAATTTTTATTTTAAAGCAAGAAGACTTAAAAAAATTTTACTAAGACAAGGAGAAAAATTATGTTTGACAAAGATGCAGTATATGAAGTGCTAACTTCGACAAAACTAACCTACGAACAAAAGGTAATTAACCTTGCCCGCCTGGCAGAAAACGGCTTAGATGTTTTAAACATTTCTGACAAGATGCAAGAATACTTTGAAAACGGATCAATTAACGATCTTTTTGAAGGTCACGCCCCATATAGGCCTAGGTACATTCTACCTGACTATGACAAATTTATAAAAAATGGTTCTGAGTTTTTAGATATAAAACCACCAAAGGACTTTGATGAATTACTTTTTGCCCTAATGACTCTTTACCACCACGTTCCGTCTATAACTAGCTTTCCAGTTTATTTAGGAAACCTAGACTATATGATTGAACCATTTATTACAGACCTGACAGACGAAGAAGTTGTAAAAAAACTTAGACTATTTTTCAACTACCTAGACAGGACAATAACAGATTCATTTTGCCATGCAAACATTGGACCTAAGGCAACTAGGGCAGGTAGTTTAATTTTAGATGCGATAGCTCCCCTAAATAACCCTGTGCCAAACTTTACAATAAAATACGATCCTCAAATTACTGAAGATGACTTTATGAAAAAGGCAATTTCTTGTTCACTAAAGTGTTCAAACCCAGCAATTTGCAACCACCAAGTTAACATCGAGCCTTTCGACTTAGACTACGGAATTTCATCTTGCTATAATATCCTGCCAACAAGGGGTGGAGCCTATACTTTAACTAGGATCACTTTAACAAAACTTGCTGAACAGGCTAAGTCAGTAGATGACTTTATGGACAATTTGTTGCCAGAAGTTTTAGGGCTAATAGCAGACTATATGAGCCAAAGAATAAAATTTATCGTAGAAAAATCAGGATTTTTTGAATCTAGCTTTTTAGTAAAAGAAGGCCTAATTGACAAGGACAGGTTTTTAGGAATGTTTGGAGTTACTGGCCTTGCTGAAGCAGTTAACACCTTATTAAAAGAAAAGGACCTTCAATATGGCAGAGACAAAGAAGCAGACGACCTTGGTGTAGAAATTCTAAAGAGAGTTGAAGAAATTGTAAATGGCTTTGAAGCTCCATATTCAAAAGTTACTGGCGGAAAATTTTTACTTCACGCCCAAGTTGGCCTAGACTCAGACCTAGGTGTAACTTCAGGAGTTAGAATTCCAGTTGGAGACGAACCGGACAGCTTTATTGACCACCTTAGACATTCATCTAGGTACCACAAGTTTTTCCCAGCTGGAGTAGGAGATATTTTCCCAATTGCTACCAATGTTGAAGCCAATACTGATTCACTTTTAGACGTTGTCAAAGGAGCCTTCCAAACTGGTGTCCACTATATGAGCTTTTATGCAGCAGACACTGACCTAGTTAGGATTACAGGTTATTTAGTAAAACGTTCAGAAATGGAAAAATACAAACACGACCAAGCTGTTTTACAAAATACAACTCAACTTGGGGCACCAAACTATGAAATCAACCACCTAAAAGACAGAAAAGTTAGAATGGCTGACTAGGATGGGCAGCAAGCAAATACTAATAAACAAAATTATTCCCCTGTCAACAGTAGATGGACCAGGGGCTAGAACTTCAATTTATGTCCAAGGCTGTAATTTAAAATGTGGCTACTGTCACAATCCAGAGACAATAAATATGTGCATCCACTGTGGCAAGTGCATTGAGATTTGCCCAGTTGGAGCCTTAAAACTTGTAGATGGAAAAGTCACTTGGGATGAAAATACTTGTATAGACTGTGACAAGTGTATTGATACTTGTCCCTATCTTTCTTCTCCAAAGACTAAGGCATATACGCCAGAAGACTTAATGGATCAAGTTAAAAAGAACATGCCCTTTATTAGAGGTATAACTCTTTCAGGTGGCGAGGCCAGTTTATATCCAGAGTTTTTAAAGGAACTTTTTTCCCTGGCCCATAAAGAAAAGCTAACTTGCTTTTTAGACTACAATGGCAAAGTGGATCTTTCCAAGCACCCAGACCTAATGAAATATGTAGATGGAGTAATGCTAGACGTCAAGGCCTGGGAGGCTGAAAAGTTTAAAAGACTAACTGGAGGAACCAGGGAAGTCTCCTTAGTTGAAACAATAAAATATTTGTTAGACAATAAAAAACTTTACGAAATAAGAATTGTCCACCAAGGTGATTTTGTAGATACAGAAAATGCCTTGAGACAAATTAAAAATGCCTTTCCAGAAGATTTTTCTCAAATTAAAATTAAGTTAATTGCCTATAGGAACCACAATGGCAGGCTTTTTATGAAAGACCTTCCGTCTACAAAAGTAGAAGAATTAAAAAAATTTGAGCTTTTAGCTAAAAATTTAGGCTATAAGTATGTTATAATTAAGTAAACTATAAGGAGGCGAAAAGATTGTTAGATGTAAAAAGTGAAAGAGAATTAATGAGCCAAGCTATAGCCGCTAGTAAAAATTCTTATTCTCCCTATTCAAATTTTCAAGTAGGGGCAGCCATTTTATGCTCAAGTGGAAAAATTTTTACAGGAACAAATGTAGAAAATGCCTCTTATGGTGGAGGAATTTGCGCTGAAAGGTCAGCTGCAGTAACTGCTGTCTCTCAAGGTGAGAGAAAATTTTTAGCAGTTGCTGTCTTTGGATCTTTTAAAGACGCAGAAAAAGATGGGTTACAATATGCTTTTCCATGTGGAATTTGCAGGCAGTTTTTAAGAGAGTTTGCGGTTAAGGATATGGTCGTCCTAGTTGGAACATCTGAAGATGACTATAAAAAGTTTTCCTTCTATGAGGAAATCCTACCACACTCTTTTGGCCCTGAAGATTTAAATGTGGAAGCATAGGTAATATAAAAAAACATTTATTATGGAGGATGTTATGAAAAAATTTAGAGTGCTAGCCTTACTGATGGCACTAGTAATGGTTTTTGCCGTTGCTTGTAACAGTAAGCCAGCAGAAGAAAAAGCACCAGGAGAAGAAGGAGCAAAAGCTCCAGTAGAAGAAGCAGGAGAAACTCCAGCTGAAGCAGTTGAAGGAAAAGTTGCTATGGTAACAGATACTGGTGGAGTAAATGACGAATCATTTAACCAATCAGCTTGGCAAGGACTTGAAGCCCTAGGAAAAAGAGGAGCTACAGTTTCTTATATCGAATCTCACAAGGATGCTGACTATGCACCAAACATCGAAGCCAAAGTAAACGAAGACAACGACCTTATTTGGGGAATTGGATTCTTAATGAAAGGCGCTATTCAAGAAGCTGCCCTTGACAATCCTGAACAAACTTTTGCCTTAGTTGACGACTTCTGGGCAGATGGAGAACTTCCAAATGCAGCAGGAGTAATGTTCCACTCAGAACAATCTTCTTTCTTAGTTGGTTATATAGCTTCTTATATGACTGAAACTAACAAGGTTGGTTTTATCTTAGGTATGGAAGGCCCTGTAATGGATACTTTTAAATATGGTTACTATGCAGGTGTTAACTACGGTGCCAAAGAACAAGGTAAGGACATTGAAATTATGTCAGTTACTGTTGAATCATTTAATGATGCAGCTTTAGGAAAGGCTACAGCAACAAAAATGTATTCTGACGGCGCAGACGTAATCTTCCACGCAGCAGGAAATGTTGGCGTTGGTGTTATTGAAGCAGCTGTTGAAGCTGACAAATGGGTTATCGGTGTAGACCTTGACCAAAACCACTTAGGTCCAGACAACGTAATTACTTCAGCTATGAAGAACGTTCACGTAGCTACAGAAGACCTATCAGCTAGAAAATTAAATGGCGAAGAAATTGGTGGAAAAACTTTCTACTACGGCCTAGAAGAAAATGCTGTTGGTATTGCTCCAACATCTGACAAATTAGTTCCAGCTGATCTTCTAGAAAAGACTCACGAACTTGAACAAAAAATCAAGGACGGAGACCTTGTAATTCCAATTAACGAAGAAGAATACAATAACTTTAGCTATTAATTATTAAAAAATGAGATCATGCCTTTACTTTACTGTGATCGCATGGTCTCTCTTTACTTATAAGCATTGAATGTATGAGAAATTGAGAGGATATAAATGATAAATTCTTCAAACGATTATGCAGTTGAAATGACTGGCATTAGTAAATTCTTCCCAAGAGTAAAAGCCTTAGACAATGTAGACTTAAAGGTAAAAAAAGGCACAGTCCATGCCCTCCTAGGAGAAAATGGAGCAGGCAAGTCTACCTTGATGAAAGTATTATATGGCCTATACAATGCAGATGGAGGCCAAATAAAAATAAATGGTCAAGAGGTACAAATTTCTGATCCTAAAGACGCCTTAAAAAATGGCATTGGTATGGTTCACCAGCACTTTATGCTAGTGGAAAACTTTACCATAGGAGAAAATATTGCCCTAGGCCAAGAAATCACTCAAGGGATTGCAAAACTTAATATAGCAGAAACCAACAAGAGAATAACTGCCCTTGGGAAAAATTTTGGACTAGAAGTAAATCCTAGAGATTACATTCAAGACATACCAGTTGCAACCCAACAAAGGGTAGAAATTTTAAAGGCCCTTTATAGGGGAGTAGACATATTAATTTTAGACGAACCTACTGCAGTACTAACACCTCAAGAAATTGATTCCTTCTTTGAAACCCTAAGGTCCCTAGTAGATGCAGGAAAGACAATTATAATAATTACCCACAAGCTAAAGGAAATTAAGGCCATAGCTGACAAGTGTACAGTCCTTAGGTCTGGAAAACTTATTGGTACAGTTGATGTTAAAGATGTTTCTGAAAACGACCTGGCCTCCATGATGGTAGGCTATGATATTGACTTAGACGTAGACAAGGAAGAAGTTCCTGTTACAGATGAAATTTTAAAGGTGGAAAACCTTTGTGTCAAAGACTTTAGAGGAGTAGACAAGGTCAAAGATTTTTCCTTTAATGTTAGAAAAGGAGAAATTGTTGCCATAGCAGGTGTTTCTGGCAATGGCCAAGATGAACTTATAGAAGCTATAACAGGCCTTACTCAAGCTGAATCTGGAAGGGTCCTAGTTTGTGGCCAAGATGTAGTAAATAAAACACCAGCCCAAGTAAGACAGGCAGGTATAGCTACCATTCACGAAGACAGACACAAAAGGGGCCTAGTATTAGATTTTAATATAGCAGAAAACTTTATTTTAGAGTCCTATGCCAAGGAACCTTTTTCAAAAAGTGGAATTTTAAAATGGCCAGAAATTTTTAAATATTCAGATGAAAAAATAGAAGAGTTTGATATTAGACCAAGGGGAGCAACAAAGATTATGGCCTCTAATCTTTCTGGTGGTAACCAACAAAAGGTTATTATTGCCAGAGAAATTGACCAGGACCCAGAGCTTCTAATTGCCTGTCAGCCTACTAGAGGTCTAGACGTTGGTGCAATTCACTCTGTCTACCAAGCCCTACTTAAACAAAGGGCCCAAGGCAAGGCGATTTTACTTGTATCCTTAGAGCTAGAAGAAGTTTTTGCCCTAGCAGATAGGATAATAGTTATGTACGATGGAAGAAATGTTGCTGAACTTGATCCTAGAAAGACAAATGACAAGGAAATAGGCTTGTTAATGGCAGGAGGTAAAAATGAATAATAATAAATTTGCAAATTTTCTAAAAAAACCTATAGTTGCCATTTTATTTGCCTTGCTTTTAGGTTTACTTGTAGGGGCTATAGTTTTTGCCCTAGCAGGTTTTAATCCAGGCCAGGCCTATGGAATTATGATTAGGGAAATTTTTACTAAGCCAAAAAACTTTTCCCAAGTTGTTGTCAATGCAGTGCCTATTATTTTTACAGGTCTTGCCTTTTCCTTTACTTCTAGGGCAGGGCTTTTCAATATAGGTATTGAAGGTCAATTTATGTTTGGAGCTATGACAGCAGCCTTGGTTGGTCACTTTATAGGCCTACCAATGGTTATCCATCCTCTAGTTATTTTAATTTTAGCTTTTTTTATTGGTGGACTTTGGGGAGCCTTTGCTGGATTTTTAAAGGCTAAGTTTGCCATCCACGAAGTTATTTCAACAATTATGTTAAACTGGATAGCCTACTATTTAAACAACTTTATTGTAAACTTAGATTTTGTAAAAGAACCCAACACCCTTCACTCTAAAGCAATAAGAGAGACAGCAGTTATAAAATTTGTATCTACAGAGTGGAGAAGGTCTGAAGCAGGTAGGGAATATATTAAAGCCAATCCATTTTTAGGAGATATAATAAAGACAGATGTTGGCTGGGGAATATTGCTAGCTATTATCTTTGCAATTTTATTTTGGTTTATTCTCAACCACACAAAAAGAGGCTACGAAGTTAGGGCAGTTGGACTAAATAAATATGCTGCAGAATTTTCAGGAATTTCTGTAGACAAAAATATTATCTTTACTATGTTTATTTCTGGTGGCCTAGCAGCCTTAGGTGGAGCTATATTAGTTATGACTTCTACTAACTTTATTTCAGTTTTAGCTGGCCAAGAAGGTTATGGTTGGGATGGAATGAGTGTGGCCCTAATTGGAAACACTTCTCCACTTGGAGTTTTGCCTGCAGGTTTATTATTTGCAGCCCTAAGCCACGGTGGAACCCTAATTCAATCTCAAATTGGCGCCCCAACAGAAATTATAAAAATTATTATTGGCGTAATTGTTTTAGCTATAGCAATAGCAAGCCTACTACCAAGACTTGCTGACAACTTAAACAGACGCTCTTTAGATAAGTCCTTAGATACAAAAAACAAGGAGGAAGCAAAAGATGAGTAGAATTATTTTATTAGCCATATCCCTAACATTAATGTACTCAGCTCCCTTAGTTCTAGGCGCCATGAGTGGAGTAATATCAATGAGGTCTGGTGTAGACAACATTGGTATTGAAGGTATGATGACTTTAGGTGCCTTTACTGCAGCAGCAGTTGGATACTTTTCTGGCAATCCTTGGTTGGGATTTTTTGCAGCAGGTCTAGCTGGCATGGCCTTGGCTCTTTTACACGGCCTTGTATCAATAACCTGTAAGGGCAACCAAATTATTTCAGGTATAGCCATAAACTTTATTGGACCAGGGGCAGCAATATTTTTATCAAGACTTTTATTTGATGGGGCAACTCAAACTAAAAACGTTGCTAGAAAAATGCCTAAACTCTTTGCCTCCCTTGGAATTACTAATCCAGTATTTAGGTCGGCAGATGTTGACATAACAGTATTTATTGCCCTTTTAGTTGTTGTCTTCCTATGGTACTTTTTATATAAGACTAAACCAGGACTTAGAATTAGAGCCTGTGGCGAACATCCAGCTGCAGCAGATACTGTAGGTATTAATGTAACCTTAACTAGGTATCTTTGTGTCCTAGCTTCAGGATTTTTAGCAGGCCTAGGTGGAGCAGCCTATACCCTAGCAATAATTTCTAACTTTACAACAACAGTTATTTCAGGCCAAGGTTTTATTGCCTTAGCAGCCGTAATTTTTGGTAATTGGAAACCAATTGGAGCAGCCATGGGCTGTCTATTATTTGGTTTTGCCCAAGCCTTAATTATACTTTTAGCAGGCTCAGCAATTCCATCTCAAATCCTAGCCATGTTACCTTATGTACTAACCCTATTAATTTTAATTTTCGTTAAGAAATCTGACCCACCAAAGGCACTTTCTAAGCCTTATTTCAAAGGCCAAGCTTAGAGAAAGGATGATTTATTCATGGATAAACTTTATCACATAGACTTAGATGATTCTCATGGAGCTAAATATGCAATCTTACCTGGAGACCCAGGCAGGGTTGAGGCCATAGCCAAGTATTTAGAAGATCCAAAAGAAATCGGCCACAATAGAGAATATTTAACCTATCTGGGAAAACTTGAAGGAGAAAATGTTCTAGTTATGTCAACAGGTATGGGTGGCCCGTCAACTGCTATTGGAGTAGAAGAGCTTTATATGACAGGAGTTAGAAACTTTGTTAGAGTTGGAACCTGTGGAGCCATGCAATTAGATATTGTTGGTGGAGATGTAATTATAGCAACAGCTGCTATTAAACTAGACGGAACTCCTGACGAATATGTTCCTAAAGAATTTCCAGCAGTTGCAGACTTTGACCTTACAGAAAAATTAGTTAGGGCCAGCAGAGACCTTGGCTATAAAACTCATACAGGAATTGTAGAGTGTAAAGATTCTTTTTATGGCCAACACAATCCTGACAGGATGCCAGTAGGCTACATGCTTAAAAACAAGTGGGAGGCCTACAAGATGGCAAATTGTCTGGCATCAGAAATGGAATCATCAACGCTCTTCACCCTAGGATCAGTTTTAAAGGCGAGAACTGCCTGTGTGCTTTCAGTTGTTTGGAACCAAGAAAGACAAAAGGCAGGCATGTCAAATCCTGAAAATCACGATGTTGACTCTGCTATAAAAGTGGCCATTGAAGGCATAAGACAAGATATCTTAAACAACAAATAAAAAAATCAAGGTGCTAGCTTATTAGCACCTTTTAAATTTCTTATAATAAATAAAAATTTCTTTTAAAATGCTTTTTTTATAGGAGATTTCTTGTATAATTAAAGAGGCTTAAAAACTTTATAGACTTTACTTAAAATTAATATTTGAAAGTAAGAGTAAAACAAATATTTCATATAGCTGATATAAAGCCTATAAAATATTTTAAGTAAAAATAGAAAAATCCCATAGCCATAGGCCTTAGAGCCAAAGTGTGGATAAAGTCAAGGAGCTGTGGATAATGGGGATAAGCCCCCAAAGCTAGCCAGGGCCTAAGCAGGCTTTATGAAAACTTTTTTATAAGATTTTCACAATACAAAAACACCTAAAAGCTAGTGATTACAAGGCTTTGACAAAATTAAACGAGAAAAGCTTAAGAAAAAATTAAGGAAAAAGTGAAAAAATTCATTTTTTATTTTCTTGGGGAGAAAAGATAAACTTATCCACAGAAAAATATAAACAAACACTTATTAGGAGACCAATGAAGAAATTATTTATCCTTAGTAGCAAGGCTGGGTCTAGAGACTTTAAGGCCTTTGAAAAAAGTATATTAAGAATTTATAAAAGAAATAATAGAGAAGACGAACTTATAATTAGGACAACTGAAAACAAGGACTCGGCCAAAGAATATGCCAGAGATTTTATTAAAGATGATCCTGCAGACAAAGTTGTCATTGTATGTGGAGGAGACGGAAGTCTAGGTGAAGTTTCTAATATCCTTGCAGGGACCAAGGCAGCCCTAGGATTAATTCCCATGGGAACAGCCAACGACTTTTCTAAAAACTTTGACTACAAAAATTTTAAAATCGAAGATACCTTTGACCCAATAATTAGACCAATTGATATAATGCGAGTAAACGAAGAATATTGTATCAATGTTATGTCTCTTGGCTTCGATACCTATGTTCTAGAAAGAACCTATGAGCTTTTAGCAAAAAACCCAAGACTTAAAGAAAAAGCCTTTTTAAGGGCGGCAGTAAAGTCGCTTTTAAATTTAGTCTATGAAGACCTGACTTTAAAAATGATTTTAGCAGATGGCAGTGAAAAAATAATTTCTGATTCATATTTAATTATAGCCCTTTGTAATGGAAGTTATTATGGGTCAGGTTTTAATCCTGCACCAGATGCTCTTTTAGATGACGGGCTTTTAAATTTAGTTTTGGCAAAGAAAATGTCCCTTTATGAAGTGCTTCCGCTTTTGAGAAAATATAAAAAGGGAAGTCATTTAGGTCACCCACTAATATCTGAAGATAGGGTCAAGGGTCTTAACATTTCTTCAAACAAACTTTTAACCTATAATATTGATGGAGAAATTTATAAGGCCAATGAAATTAATGTAAAAATAATAGAAAATGGAATAAACTGGGCTTTCTTTGATAAGCCTAGATAAAATAAGGAGGAAAAAATGAAAATAAATTTAGACTATATAATTAAAACATTTGAAGATTTAGTAAAAATCCCTAGTCCATCTGGCTACACAGAAGAAGCCATGGCCTATGTAAAAAAAGAATTTGAAAAGCTTGGAGTAAAAGTCTTTACAACTAACAAGGGAGCAGTTTATGGAGTTATTGACGGCAAAGACAATGACAACAGTATACTATTAACCTCTCATGTAGACACTCTAGGCGCTATGGTCTTAGATATTAAAGACAATGGCAGGTTAAAGCTAGCAAGTGTTGGCGGCTTTGCCTGGGGATCAATTGAAGGTGAAAACGCCTTAGTCCACACTGACTCTGGAAAAGTTTATTCAGGATCCCTACTTCCAGAAAAAGCTTCTGTCCACATTTTTGCAGATGCAAGTGAAGAGAGAAAAGAAGACAACATGGAAATAAGACTAGACAATGATGTTAGATCAGCTAAGGAAACTAGAGGCCTAGGAATTGAAGTTGGAGACTTCGTAAGCTTTGACCCAAGATTTACCCTAACAGAAAACGGCTATGTCAAGTCTAGACACATAGACGATAAAATTTGTGTGGCCATTCAACTGGGAGTTTGTAAGGCCCTAATGGAAGCTAAAGAAAAACCAAAATACCAAACTTACTTTTATATAGCCAACTACGAAGAAATTGGCCACGGCCTTTATCACATACCAGAAAACTGTTCTCAAGTAATTGCTGTAGACATAGGAACTGTTGGTGGAACTAATACTTCTTCAGAAAAAGCTGTAACAATTTTTGCCAAAGACTCATCAACTCCATATGACTATGGCATTAAAAAGACTATGGTCGACCTTTGTAAGTCAAATGAAATTCCATTTAGAGTTGATATAGCAAGAAGGTATGGCTCAGATGCATCAGCAGCCTTGAGACAGGGAAAAGACGTTAGAACAGCATGTATAGGACCTGGTGTTGACGCCACCCACCACTATGAAAGAACTCACAAGGATGGAATTTTAGCATCAGCTAACTTAGTTTTAGCCTATGTATTAGGCAAATAATTTTTATAACAAGAGCTAAAGTTATAAGGCCTACAAGCAAAGGAGATATTATGGAAGAAAAAATAATTAAAGCAGAAGATTTTATTACTACAAAGTGGTCTGGAGGAGAGACTGGCCAGCTATATATTTATCCAGAAGACGCAGACTTTTCTAAAAAAGATTTTTTATTTAGAATTTCATCAGCGACCTTTACAGGTACTGAGTCAACTTTTTCAGACTTTTCTAACTACTACAGGTACATCCTTCCCCTAGAAGGAAAGCTATCAGTAGACCACAAAAATCTATACAAGAGACAACTTGACCTACTTGAACCAGAATTTTTCGATGGAGGCTGGGAAACTTTTTCTGAAAATTCTTTAGACTGTAGGGACTATAACTTTATTTTTTCAAAAGAAGGCAGAGGAGACTTTAAAGTTTTTTCTGATCCTCAGACAATTAACTTAAAAGCAAACCATATTTACAGCTTTTTCTCCAAGGAAGACTTTGTCTTAGACCTTAATGGGGAGAAGAAAAATCTTCCTGCTAAGACACTTTATCTTTTAAAAACTAAAGACCAAGTAGGAGACCTTAAACTAATAGAAATAAAATCGCCAGTATTAATGACTGTGTTTCAAGTAAAATAAAATAAGTAAGCAGAGGTTCTTTAAGTTAAAACTTAAGGAGCCTTTTTTATTTGCAATCTTTTATAATATTTATCTAGCTGACAGAAAAAATTTAAAGTTAGACCTTAAAATTTATCATTTTAAAATAAAAATTAAAAACACAAAAGACAAAAAAGATGCAAAATGAAAATGAAAACTTATTTAATTCAAAAATCATCTAAAATATTCAAACTAAATAGACTAAAATGAAAACTTATAGGATAAAATTTCAAATAAGAAAAGTTTATTACTATAATAATAAAAAATTGACAGGAATAAAAAACTTTGCTATTATAAACTTGTGAAGATAAGAAAACATTTTCAAAGAAAACTAAGGAGGATATTTTAATGGTAGATGTTTTTGATTTAAAGAAGTACCCTGCAGAACCTTTTAAAATTAAGACTGTAGAAACTGTTAAGACTATTACTAAGGAAGATAGAGAAAAGGCTATAAAAGAAGCTGGCTATAACACTTTCTTACTAAAGAGTGAAGACTGCTATATAGACCTACTTACTGACTCTGGTACAAATGCTATGTCTGACAAACAATGGGCTGGTATGATGATTGGAGACGAAGCTTACGCAGGATCTAGAAACTGGCTACATCTTGAAAAAACAGTTCAAGACATTTTTGGCTTTAAACACGTTGTTCCTACTCACCAAGGTAGAGGAGCAGAAAATATTCTTTCTAAAATAGCCATTAAACCAGGCCAATACGTACCTGGAAACATGTACTTTACTACAACTAGATACCACCAAGAAGCTAACGGCGGTATTTTCGTAGACATAATTAGAGACGAAGCCCATGATGCAGGCCTTAATATTCCATTTAAGGGAGATATCTGCCTAGATAAACTTAAAAAATTAGTTGAAGAAAAAGGCGCTGAAAATATAGCTTATGTTTGCTTAGCTGTTACTGTAAACCTAGCAGGTGGACAACCAGTATCAATGAAGAACATGAGAGAAGTTAGCGAATATTGTAAGCCACTTGGAATTAAAGTTATGTACGACTGTACAAGATTTGCTGAAAATGCATTCTTTATCCAAGAACAAGAAGAAGGCTACCAAGATAAATCAATTGCTGAAATCGTAAAAGAAATGTTTAGCTATGCTGACGGTGCAACAATGTCAGGTAAAAAAGACGGTATCGTAAATATCGGTGGATTCTTAGCTATGAACGACGACGAACTATTTGGCAAGGCTAAAGAATTTGTTGTAGTATTTGAAGGTATGCCATCATACGGTGGTATGGCTGGTAGAGACATGGAAGCTATAGCAATTGGCTTAAAAGAATCTCTACAAGACTCTTATATTGAATACAGAGTTAAACAAATTAGATATCTTGGAGATAGGCTATTAGAAGCTGGTATTCCAATTATCGAACCAGTTGGTGGCCACGCAGTATTCCTAGACGCTAAGAGATTCTGCCCACACATTCCACAAGACCAATTCCCAGCTCAAGCTCTAGCTGCAGCTCTTTATGTTGAAGCAGGAGTTAGATCAATGGAAAGAGGAATTGTTTCTGCTGGTAGAGATCCAAAGACTGGTGAAAACCACGTTCCAAAACTAGAAACTGTTAGACTAACTATTCCAAGAAGAGTTTACACTTACAAACACATGGATATAGTTGCTGACGCTGTTATAAAACTTTACAAGCACAGAGAAGATATTAGAGGACTTAAATTCGTTTACGAACCAAAACAACTAAGATTCTTTACTGCTAGATTTGAACATGTTTAAAAAATAGAAAACCTTAAAAATTTAATAGCTATGCCTTAGATGGCATAGCTATTTTTATAAACAAAATCGAAAAGTTTTCCCACATAACATTACAAGGAGAAAGTCATGAATGAATCTAAATTTAAAAGCAAATGGGGCTTTATTCTAGCCTGCGTTGGGTCCGCTGTAGGAATGGCAAATGTATGGGGCTTTCCCTACAAGGTTGTTGAAAATGGAGGCTTTGCCTTCCTAGTTCCTTATTTTCTATTTATTATTCTCTTTGCATATGTAGGCCTTTCTGCTGAGTATGCAGTTGGTAGAAGGGCGAAAACAGGAACTCTAGGTGCCTATGAAATGGCTTGGGCAACTAGGGGAGAATCTTCTAGAAAAGTCGGTAGAATCGTTGGATTTATTCCGCTCCTTGGTTCTATGTGTATAGCTATTGGTTATGCAGTAATTATTTCTTATATTTTAAAGGGCCTTACTGCATCTATAACAGGCGAGATGATGACCCTAGATACATCTACTTGGTTTGCATCTTTTGCCTTTAAAAACTTCTCAGTAGTTCCTTATCACCTAGTAATTATTTTAGTATCCTTACTTACACTTTTATTAGGGGCAGAATCTATTGAAAAAACTAATAAAATTATGATGCCACTTTTCTTTATATTATTTTTTATAATGGCAGTTAGAGTAGCCATACTTCCAGGTGCCTTTGACGGCTACAAGTTCTTATTTGCACCTAACTGGTCAAAACTTGCTGACGTTAAGGTTTGGATAGCGGCTATGGGTCAGGCATTCTTCTCCCTATCAATTACAGGCTCTGGAATGATTGTTTATGGAGCTTATTTGTCAAGAGATGAAGATGTTATTTATGGAGCTAAGAACACAGCCTTGTTTGACTCTATAGCAGCAATGATTGCAGCCTTGGTTATGATACCAGCAGTTTTTGCCTACGGTATGGTTGAAAGTGGAGGAGGGCCAGGCCTATTATTTGTAACTCTTCCAACTATTTTCCAAGACATGCCACTTGGTAGAGCCTTTGCCATTATTATGTACACAGCTGTATTATTTGGTGGTATTTCATCTATACAAAACATGTTTGAAGTAGTTTTAGAATCAATAATGCACAGGTTCCCTAGGGTAAAAAGGATTCCTGGAATTATTGGCATGGGTCTAGTTTGCTTTGGCATTGGAGTATTTATGGAACCTATAGCTGAAACTCCTGGAGCAATTTTAGGCGGCTGGGGACCATGGATGGACCTAGTTTCAATTTATATTATTCCAATTGGAGCGACAATTGGAGCAATTTCTTGGTTCTGGGTTATGAAGAAAGAAGACTTAATGGAAGAAGTAAACCTAGGTGCTACTAGCAAGGCCAGCGAAATTTGGTACAAGCTGGGAAGATATGTTTATGTTCCAGCAGCTTTAATTCTCACTATAGTTGCCTTGGCTTTAAAGGTAGCCTTTTAAAAATACTATTTAAAATGAGGCAGATTTT
>CAYFUN010000011.1:16944-31923 GCA_964346535.1 uncultured Peptoniphilaceae bacterium | reverse complement strand
GGATCAACTGCTGGATAAATTCCCTGCTCTGCAATTTTTCTAGACAAAACTGTTGTTGCATCTAGGTGAGAAAAAGTTGTCGATGGTGCTGGGTCAGTTAGGTCGTCAGCTGGAACATAAACTGCTTGGACTGAAGTAATTGATCCGTTTTTTGTTGTAGTAATTCTCTCTTGAAGGGCTCCCATTTCTTCTGCTAAAGTTGGTTGGTAGCCAACTGCTGATGGCATTCTTCCCAAAAGTGTAGAAACTTCTGACCCTGCTTGGACAAAACGAAAGATGTTGTCTATAAAAAGTAAAACGTCCTTGTGTTCTTGGTCCCTAAAGTACTCAGCCATTGTTAGACCAGATAGGGCCACTCTCATTCTAACTCCAGGTGGCTCGTTCATTTGACCAAAGACTAGGGCAGCTTTTTCTAAAACTCCTGACTCTTTCATTTCCATCCAATCTTTTGTAAAATAAAATAAAAAAATTTGGACCTAGCAAGTAAAAGCTAGGTCCTTTTTTGATAAAGTTTATTTTTAAATAAAACATCTTAACAAAGCAAAGTAATTTACCTGAAGGCGATAAATTTAAAAAATGTTGCTTATAAAAAAAGACAACCACTTGGGCTGTCTCTTAAAAGTTTTTTAAAAATCTTCTGGATTTCCTCCAGCTTGTCTAATTGCATCTCTGGCTCCTTTAATTATGGCGTCAGATGTTTCTGTTGCTCCAGAAACTACATCTACCTTAGGAGACTTGTTTTTTAATATTTCATATGGCACATCTGTTAGGGCTATTTTGGCAATTTGAGTAGTTTCGTTGTGGTCTACAACTTTAAAGTCAGAAATCCTGCCGTTTTGTACAGTAAGTTCTACTGTAATTGGAGATATAAAGCCGTCGTTAGTTGACCTATAAACTCCATCTCTTAGTTGGTTTTCATTAGTTGTATAAAGTTCTTCGTTGTTTGAGATTTCAGTAGCAACTGCCCCTTGTGGGGTTTCGTCTTTTAAAGTGCTAAGTAAAATCATCAAAGCCATAACCAAGGAAATTAAAAATAAAATCCTTCTCTTCTTTCTATTCATTAAAACTGCTCCTTCAGCCACTTGTCCATTAATTATTTTTTCATCTACTAATATAATATAATATCCAGGAAATTATATCAACTTGTAAAGTGTGTTATTTTTATTAAATTTTAAAGTCAAGAAAATTTTTAAGTCTTAGGACAAATTTTTTACTCATCAAAAAGATAATCTATAATTTTTACAGGTCTTCCATCTTTAATATAGACTCTAGGAACTCGATAGGAAATTGAAGAAATAATATCTATCTTACAAGTGTCAGACCAGTCTGCAACATCGCCAATTACAGGAGCATTTTCTTCATAGCCAAAGACTATAACTTCATCTCCAACTTGGCAGTCAATGTCTGTAACGTCAACCATAAATTGGTCCATGCAAATTTTTCCGCGGATTTTTGCCCTCTGACCCTTAATTAAAACTTCGCCAACATTGGCCATTTGTCTTTTAATTCCATCGGCATAACCTAGGGCTACAGTTGCAATTTTTGTCCCGTCTTTTTCAACTGTGTATGTGCCGTTATAGGAAATTTTTGTTCCCTTGTTGACAGTTCGAATTCTGACAATTTGTGTCTTCAATTGACAAGTTGGCAGAACTGGCAGGTTTGAATATTTTTCAGGCTCTTCTACTAGGCCCATAACTGATGACCCAGGTCTAACTAAGTTGTAGTTGTATTCAGGTAAAGATACAACTGCGCCAGAATTAGAAGTATGTTTAAGGCCTAGGTCAATGCCCCTGGCTTCAAGTTTATTTATAAAATCCAAGTAAGCCTTGCCTTGTTTATAAGATGTTCCCTTGTCGCTTTCTTCAGAAGAAGTAAAGTGAGTAAAAATTCCTCCGATTTTTATGCCCTTTAGCTTAGAAATTTTTTCAATATCATCTAAGGACTGGTCAGAAAGGTCAAAGCCAATTCTAGTCATGCCAGTATCTAAGGCTATGTGAATGGTGTGAACTTTATTTTTTTCTTCAGCTAAATCAGAAAGAACCTTAGCATCTTCATAGGAAAAAATACTTGGCATAAGGTCATAGTCTAGTAAGTACTTGTACTGACTTCTAGGCGTATAGGACAAGAGTAAAATTTCCTTAGTAGACCCTAGCCTTCTAACTTCAAGAGCTTCGGCAACTAAGGCCAAGGCATAGTAGTCAACTTGGTCATCAATAAAGGGAAGGAGTCCTCTCACTCCTAGCCCATAAAAATTCCCCTTAACAGGAACCATTAACTTTACATCTGGCCCCAAGCGCTTTCTTATTAATCTTATATTTTCTAAA
The DNA here is from genome assembly GCA_964346535.1 of uncultured Peptoniphilaceae bacterium. Taxonomy (GTDB): domain Bacteria; phylum Bacillota; class Clostridia; order Tissierellales; family Peptoniphilaceae; genus Neofamilia. The sequence goes on along the minus strand of CAYFUN010000011.1, from coordinate 29,599 downwards.
ACCCTGTCTACATCAACTTCTAAATAGCCAGGACGGATGTCGGAAAAATCTAGCACATTAAAACTCCTAAAAAATCATTTCCTATTATTATAGCACAAAAGACTGAAAAATATTAAGCCTGACTAAAATTATTAAAAAAGACCTAAGAGTTTTTATCTTAGATCTTTGGACTTTCGTATTTGTTTTTTGCTTTAAGATTTCTGAGCAAAGAAAAAAGTGGCTAGTAGGTTTTACTAGGCCACTTAGTTTTTGTTTTTTAATTTATCTTATATTTTTTACTAGCATCTAGGCCTATTAACAGAGTTGACAGATTGTGAATTAGGGCTGTTGTTTGTGGCATTAGGATGCCAAAAAGCCCTAGGCCTAAGAGGCTGGTGTTTATTGCTATAATTTTTGCAAAGTTTCTATCTATTCTTGCTGCCATTTCATTGGACAGGTCTATTAGTTTTCCTAGGTCTGCTAGGTCTTGTTTTAGAAGAATAATATCTGCAGTTTCTCTAGCCAAGTCTGAAGCGTCCTTTAAGGATATAGACACGTCAGCTGTTGATAGGGCCAGGGAGTCGTTAATCCCGTCTCCTATCATAACAACCTTGCCTGCTTCCTTGTACTTCTTAACAATTTCTGCTTTGGTATCTGGTAGGACTCCGTGGTAGAAATCACTTAGGCCTAAAAGCTTAGATATATTTTCTGCTGCGTGTTTGCTGTCTCCAGTTGCCATAACTATGTTTTCAACTCCCCTGGCCTTTAAGTCTTTAACCATGTCAATGGCTTCAGGCCTGGCTGGGTCTTCAAGTTTTACATAGCCCTTTACTACATTGTCATAGGACATGTAAATTATTGAATAAGTTGTTGCAAGGTTTTTTATATGGTCGTGGTTTTCTTCAGAAATTATTGCCTCATTGTCTTCAAAGATATAGTGGTAGGACCCAACTCTAACTTTTTTCCCGTCAAGTTTGGTTTCTATACCGTGGGCAACTATATATTGGACTTCTGCGTGTTTTTCCTTGTGGGTTATGCCTAGGCCGTCTGCATAAGCAACTATGGCCAAACCTACAGGATGGTGAAAGTGTTCTTCTATGCAGGCAATGTCTCTAATAAATTCTGTCCTGTCAAATCCGTCAAAGGCAATTATATTTCCTTCAGTGATCCTAACTTTTTGATTTTTCTTTATATGACTTGCTGGCACAAAACTTTCGCTGCCATCTTCTGCAACTAAAAGGGCCTGGTCTATATTTATTTCTAAGCTCTTGGCCAGGTTAATTTTTGTCTTCTTAGTAGTAAAGTCTTCTAGGGTGTGAGACATTTCTAAGAGAAACATAGTTGAAGAGGCAGTTGCATATTCATCTGTCAACAAGGCTATGGAAATAGCTGCTCCGTCTAGAATATCAACTGACATTTCCCTTTGAAGAATTTTTTTTAGGCCCCTACAAATATATGGAATGGCCTTAAGGCTAGTGACGGTTTTAAATAGCCAGTAGGGGAAAAATAATTTTCCAGTGTATCTCATAATAACTGACTTGAGAATTTTTGTCTCTACAGTATTTTGTAATTCAATTTCCCTTCTTCTCTCCTCGTTTTCCATTGAAGAAATTATAGCTTTTTTTAATTCACTAAGAAGAATGTCTAAGGCGTCTTCTTTTTTATAGTCATAGTCAACTAAAACTGACTGGGTCCTTACATTAATCTTAGCCTGGTAGACAAAGGGAAAATTTGAGAAAAAGTCCTCAATAAAAAATCCCTCTTCTAAGCTAAAGCCAGATGACTCTAGCCTTAGCCTGCCAGGTAAAGATTTACTTATGCGAAAGTACATTATTCTTCTACATCAACTTTAAAGGATTCTGCTCTCTCAGCCTTGGCCTTAAGTTTTGCTTCATAGGCTAAGTCAGTGGCTTCTTCTTTAATTTTTTCGTAGCCAGTCTTAACCTTGTCTCCAAATTGGATGCCAGATGCTACTGTGTTAACAGCTGCCTTGTGGGCAAGTTCTGTCTTAACTACTTTTTCTACTAGAGTAGATGCAAGGGCACCTGCTGCAAAAACTAATAATTTCTTTTTCATACTAATCCTTCTTGGACAATACTTGTTGATTGTCTAATTTTTTTATCTATTATAAGCCTAGGAAGATGCTAATTCAAATTAGACAAATTTTAATAAAATCCAAAATAAAAACCTTGAAGGCTAGATGCTTCAAGGCTTTGGCGTTTTTATTTTCGTGTTTTTGTTTTTGTAAAAATCTACAGAACTTTATTTACTTTTTACAGGATTTTATTCTTCTTCTAAGGCGAAAGCCAACTCTGTATCAAGGGGAAACTCGTAGTCGTAGTCGCATATATAGGCCCTTAGGTATTTTTGGCCGCTGACTTTTCTTATGTTTAAGCCCTTGGGAAAGGAGTGTTCTTCTCTTATTGGGTCAGAGATTATTGTTATTGAACAATCTGAGTCTGATTTGCCATAGGGACTTGAGGTTGAGTCTTCTTGGTTTTTATAGTCTAGGCGCAGGTAAAAGCCATCTGCTGGATGACAAGGTTTGTAGCCACTATCTTTTGCTTTTGCTATTATTTCTTTTAGGGTTGCTGGTTCTTTAAAGCCCAGTTCTTCTAAATTTAAAATTACGAGAATCTTTTCGCCTTCTTCGTTAAAGCTGACCTTTGGGTCTTTTATAAAGTTATCAAAGGACTGGTTGGTTAATACTCTCTCCCTTTGTAAAATATTATAAAGGTCTGTTTTTGTAGATCTAAATTTATTTATTTTAACTTTTTTCATTCTAGTTACAAGTCTCCTTATGTATTTCTACTTTCATTATAACAAAAAAAAGCCCTTCCTTTAAGAAGAGCTTTGATTTTTATTTTGTTTTTATTTTTGTTCTTTGTTAAGGTCAAATTTTTCTAACAAAACTTGCGCCACATTTGTGCTGTCCTTTCTAATATATTCTAACTCGATTGTGTCTCCAAATTTATAATTGTAGAGGATTTTTTGGATGTCCATTACACTTGTAATTTCTTGGCCGTCAACTTTTGTAATTATGTCAAGTGTTTCAAGGCCTGCTTTTTCAATTGGAGATCCTGCCATTACTTTTAGAAGGACAACTCCATTTTCTACTCCTGTATCAATTTGGAAGGCATTTTCGTAAGTCCTTACGTCTGTGCCTGAAAATCCTAGGGCTACCTTATGGTATTCGCCTGTTTCAATAATTTGGTTTATTATCGGTTTGGCTACATTTATTGGAATTGAAAATCCTAGACCTTCTGCTGAGGAGATTTTCATTGTGTTTACTCCAATAACTTCTCCTTTTTGGTTAAAAAGTGGGCCACCAGAGTTACCTGGATTTATTGAGGCGTCTGTTTGAATTAGGTTCATTGATGAGCCGTCAGACTCAGTTATAATTCTATCTTTTCCTGAAATATATCCTGCTGTAACTGTGCCGTGGAATTCTAGAGAAAGTGGATTTCCAATTGCAATTGCTGGTTCGCCTATTACTAATTTATCAGAGTCGCCTAGGCTTACTGGTTTTAGTTCTTGGTCTGTGTCGATTTTTAAAACTGCCAAGTCCAAAGTCTTATCTGCCCAAACAACTTCAGCTGGAACTTGGGCTCCATTATTTAATAAAACTGCAATTTCATCTGCATAGGCTTTTTTCTCAGTTTGGCCTGGCATTTGATTGCCAAATATTCCACCAAAGCCTCCCATGTTGTCTTGGCTCAAAGATTCAATAACGTGGTTGTTAGTAACTATATAGCCTCTCTTGTCTACTATAAAGCCTGAGCCCATAGCCTCGCTGGCATAGTCTTGGTTAAAGATATTTTTTAAAATAGTTTTTGTTGTTATACCTACAACTGATTCTAGGTTTGCCTGAGCTACTGCTGCAACTGTATTTACATTGTCAGTTGGATTTAAAGTATAAGATGGTTGAGCTTGACTTGGTGGTGTCATAGAGGCAAATTGTTCATAGGCTCTATTAAAACCAATGTTTGCTCCCACCACAGATCCTAGAAGTGAAAATACCAGGGCAAGGATTACAAATTTAAAGGCTCCTGATTTTTTCTTCTTCGGCTTTTTGTTTTGCTCTCTTTTTAGGTCTTCATAGGCCTTGTATTCTTCCCAAGTCCTTGTGTCTCTATTTTTTTCTTCGTATATTTCTTGATTATCTTGGTCAAAGTGGTCCATAAGTTTACCTCCCTCGTGCTTTGTAAAGTTAGAGAATATTTTTCTAATATTCCCCTCTTTTTTCTAATTTTAACTATACCCATTTTTTAATGGATTAATGATGAAAATCCAATGTATTTTTGTTATAATCTTTGTTAAGGGAGTTGATAAAATGAAAGTTACAGTTAAATTTCTAAGTCACTCAGGATATTTTGTAGAGACTGACAAACACATACTTGTTTTTGATTATATAAAAGGCGACCTGCCAAAATTTAATAAGCCTTGCCTCTTTATAGCCACCCATTCTCACAAGGACCATTTTTCTAAAGACATTTTAAATATTGAGGGAGATGTTCGCTTTTTACTTTCTTCTGATATTAAAGAAGATGAAAAGCTAGCCTTCCAAGACAATGTCTATTACATTGGCCCTAATGCCAAGAGAATTGTCGGCGATATTCAAATTTCTACCTACGGCTCAACTGACAAGGGAATTTCTGTCTTTGCCTTTGTAGACAATGTTGGAATTTTCCACGCTGGAGATTTAAATCTTTGGATTTGGGATGAAGACAGCGAAGAGGAAAGACTTGAAATGACCAAGGCCTTTAGAGAAGAAGTTAAAAAGGTCCAATTAAAAAATGTAGACCTGGCTATGTTTCCACTTGATCCAAGACTTGGAACCTATGCCAGCTCTGGCATCGATTATTTTATAGACTTAATTAGGCCAAGATATATTTTCCCTATGCACATGTGGGATGATTTTTCCATTGCCAAGTCCTATGCTGAAGATTTTTCTTCGCCTTTTACAAATTTTGTCCCAGTTGAAAGAGACAACCAGGTCTTTACTTTAGACTTATAAGTTTTATAGCATGAAAAAACCAGCCTGGACTAGGCTGGAATTTTTTTGTTTTTATTTTTCAAAGGCTATTACTATGCCCTTGTCTGAAGCGTAGGCTGATGATAGGCCTCTGGTTTGAGTTACTTCTATTCTTGCAAAGTCGTAGAATTTTTTTATTCCATCTAAGATTTTTTCTACACTTTCGGGAGCCCTAACTGATGATATTACTAGGGTCTTGTTTGTTGTATCTGCTACAAAGCTTCCAATTGCCTTTACTAACTTAGTCAAAGACGAGTTCATGCCCCTGGCTATTTCGTGGAGTTCTATTTCTCCATCAACTGACTTCATAACTGGCTTTATGTGAAGAAAGTTTGCTATCATTCCTGCTGGCTTGTTCATCCTACCATTTTTTATTAGGTTTGATAGGTCGTCTAAGACGAAAAGGGTTTGGATATTGTCAACTAGGTCTGTGATTTTCTTTACTATTTCGTCAAAGGCCAGATTTTCTTTTAAGATGTCAACTAATTTTAAATAGACTAAAGTCTCTCCTGCAACTGCAGACTTTGAATCGATTACATGAACTTTTTTGTCTGCATGGTCTTCTAAAAACATATCTCTTCCTATACAGGCTGAGTGATAGGACCCTGATAGTTTTGAAGATATTGTTATTATAAAAAGTTCTTCTGCGTCTGCGTTTTTTTCTAGGGCTTCTTGGTAGTCGCCAGGTGAAGGGCAGGCAGTTTTTACTGGATTTTGAGATGCCAGCATAGTATCAATAAACTTGTCTACATCTAAGTTTTCATCGTCGACAAAATTGTGGTTGTCAATATCTATTTTAAAGGGAACAAAGTCTACTTTAAAATCTTTTTCCATTTCTTCAGTTATTTCACATGATGTATCTGCAACTATTGCATATTTTCTCATAACTTACTCCTGTCTACTTATTTTAATTGGTCCTCAATTGTGGCTGCTAAATTTTTTGCCACTTGGTCAATTAGGTCTTGGTCCTTGCCTTCAATCATTACTCTAACTAGGGGCTCTGTTCCTGATGGACGAATTACTACCCTGCCAGTTTGGCCAAAGTCTCTCTCAATTTTTTCAATTTCTCTTCTTATTATATCATTTTCCATATAAAGATATTTTTTCTTGTTGTCTATATGGGCGTTAACTAAAACTTGAGGATATCTCTTTACCATGTCATTTAGGACAGATGGTTTTTCCCCTGAGCTGAGGATGGCATTAACTAAGTGAACTCCTGTAGCTAGGCCATCACCTGTTGTGTTGTAGTCTAAAAATATTATGTGGCCAGATTGTTCGCCACCAATTGAGTCCTTGCCTCTTAGCATTTCTTCAAGAACATACCTGTCTCCAACTTGGCTTCTAACAACTTCCATACCTAGGTCTCTTAAGTAGTCATCTAGTCCCATGTTGGTCATTACTGTTCCAATAACTCTCTTTGAAGAAAGTCTTTCGTTTGTCATTAGGTCTTTAGCAAAAATTGCCAGCATGTGGTCGCCGTCTATAACCCTGCCTTTTTCGTCAACTGCTATTAGCCTATCAGCATCTCCATCAAAGGAAAATCCCAGGTCACAACCCTCTTCAACAACTAATTTTGCAATTAAATCTGGGTTAGTAGACCCACAAGAGGCGTTTATGTTTTTTCCATCTGGGTCAGTATTAATAGCAACAACTTCAGCGCCTAGGTCTTTTAAAATTTCTGGAGCCATTTTGTAGGTGGCGCCATTGCCACAGTCAACTCCAATTTTTAGGCCCTTAAAGCTAGTCCTTGCTAGGTTTTTAATGTAGGCTTCATAAGTATGGACTAAATCTTCTCCGTCATAAAGGCTGCCGATTTTGTCAAAGGTATTTCTCTCTAGCTTTAAGTCTTCGTCAATCATTTTTTGAATTTGGTCTTCTTCGTCATCTGTTAGCTTAAAGCCGTCTGTATCAAAAAACTTTATTCCGTTGTATTCATACGGATTGTGAGAGGCAGATATTACTGCTCCACCTGAAAAGTTTCCTTCCATTACAAGGTAGGCAACAAGAGGAGTTGAAACAATGCCTAGGTCAATTACATTTAGGCCTGCTGCCATTAGCCCTGCTGCCAAGGATGACTTTAGCATTTGGCCAGAAAGTCTAGTGTCCCTGCCTAATAAAAATTCTCCATTGCCTGTCTTTTTAAAAATTTCTCCACCGTAAAGGCCTAATTTAAAGGCCAACTCTGGACTTAGGTCTGTGTTTGCCAGTCCCCTAACTCCATCTGTTCCAAATAGTCTATTCATCTATCTTCTCCTGTATTTGTCTAGCCAACTTGAGAAGGTCTTCCCTGTCGTTGGCAATTTTTTCATCTATAACTTGGTCTGTTAAATAATCTAAGGTTTGACCTAGGAATTTTCCTTCCTTATAACCTAGGTCTAGTAGGTCCCTGCCTGAAATAGCCAGAGATTTTTTATCTATAAGGGTTTTTGAATCTAGGATTTCTTGGATTTGTTTTTTTCTTTCTAAGAGAAAACTTGGGTCCCTGTCTTTTTTTGTAGCAAGTAAGTCTGCCACCATCAGATCCATTAAATCGAAAATTAAATCTTCGCCTACAAGTCTTATTATTCGCTTAAGGCCCTTTGGTCCCATTTGTGGGCTGGCCTTCATGTGTCTGTCAATAAGTAAGGAAACACTTTCTATGGTCTTCTTATCATAGCGAAGCCTTTTTAAAATTTCCCTGGCCATGGCTGCCCCAAGTTTGTCATGGCCGTAAAAGTGGCCCACTCCATTTTCATCTACAGACATGGTAGAAACTTTTCCTATATCGTGTAAAAGGGCTGCCAGTCTTATGTGAAGTTTTTTTGGCGTCCTGTCTACTGTTTCAAGGATGTGGTCAAAAAGATCCTTGTCGTGGTAGGGAGACAACTGAACAAAGCCAACTGTTGGCATAAGTTCAGGAATAATTTGTCCTAAAAGTCCTGTCTCTGCTAATAAATATATGCCCTTGGAAGGCTGGTCTAATAAGAGAATTTTATTTAATTCATCTCTGATTCGCTCCTTGGACACTTGATTAATATCCTTGGATTTTTCTTTAATGGCTGCATAAGTTTTTTCTTCTATAGTAAAGTCGTAAGTTGCTGCAAAGCGTAGAGCCCTAAGGATTCTCAGCTTGTCTTCTTCAAAACGGACCAAGGGATCTCCTACTGCCCTTATTAACTTGTTTGCTAAATCAACTTGGCCGCCATAGGGGTCATAAATTTTTCCATCTAGGTCCATGGCCATGGCATTTATAGTAAAGTCTCGTCTCTTTAAGTCTTCTTCTAGGCTGTTTGAAAATTTAACTTCTTCTGGCCTTCTGCCATCTTTGTAGGTTCCATCTGCCCTAAAAGTTGTTGTTTCAATTAATTCGTCATTTACTAAAATTCCAACTGTGCCAAAGGCCTTGCCTAAGAGAATTAACTTTTTGTCAGCAAAAATTTCTTCTAATTCTTCAGGTCTGGCTGATGTTGTTAGGTCAAAGTCCTTAGGCTGACGATTAAGACTTAAGTCTCTTACACAGCCTCCAACTAAATAGCCTTCTTGGCCACTTGCTCTTAGCCTTTCTAAGACAAAAATTGCCCCATCTGATATCTTATAGCTTTTCATAGTTTGATTATATCATAAGTGGAAAAGCTATAAATAATTTTTTTACTTTTTACTAAAATTCTGCCAAGGTTTTTTAATTTTTTAAAATTTGGTCAGCAGATGTAATTTGACCTCTGTCACACCTGTTGCCCCAAGAATCAATTAGCTCATCTTCTCTAAGGACACACATTATTTCACAGTGGTTGGGGCACTTGTTACATTGGTGGCCTAGGGTTTTAAATTCAATATCGGTGATTTCAAAATTAAAGTCCTTGTGGTCGCCCATTTTGTTGGCTAAAATTGCAATGCCAATTGCCCCTGCTAGGTGGCCAACATCGTCTACAATAATTTCTTCGCCTAAGGCCTCTTGGAAAAATTTTGTAACTCCCTTGTTTTTACTAACTCCTCCTTGGAAGACAATTGGACTTTTTATAATCTTGCCCCTGCCAACGTTGTTTAGGTAGTTGTTTACTATTGACTTGCAAAGGCCAGCTATAATGTCATCTATTTCGTAACCCATTTGGGCCTTGTGGACCAAGTCTGATTCTGCAAAAACTGTACACCTGGCTGCTATTGGCGTAGGATTTTTAGAATTTACTGCTATGTCGCCAAAGTCTTCTACTGGAACTCCCAGCCTGGCAGCTTGGGAGGACAAAAAAGCTCCAGTTCCTGCTGCACAAAGAGTGTTCATTGCATAGTCAACTACAACTCCGTCATCTATAAGGATAATCTTTGAGTCTTGACCGCCAATTTCTAAAATCGTCCTTACATCTGGGTGGATGGAAATTGTTCCAATGGCGTGGGCGGTAATTTCATTTCTCACTATTGATGCATTTACAATTGAACCAACAAGTTTTCTTGCTGACCCAGTTGTGCCAACTGCCCTTACTTGATAGTTTTCTTTGTCAAATTGGTCTTCCAAGGACTTGCCGATTTTTATACAAGATGCCAGCTCTGTGTCCCTGGAACTGTAGTCGACATTAAAGGGCAAGACTTTTATATTTTCATCTCTAAAAGTATTGGCAACTACATCTACAGTAGACAAATACCTGGTGCACATTCTGTCATAAAAGCCAAAGCCTCCAATTCTTGGGACTAAAATATAGTCACACTTGCCAATTAGTGAGTCTACATGGCCTAAAAATATTTTATAGGGAAGACAGGCCTCATGCAGGGCTAGACTTGTGCCTCTGTCATAGATTTCCTTGTTGGTCTGAGGGCTAAGAACATATTCAATTTCTAATTCATCAAAAAAACTCAGCCACATAGGAGCAAAGTCATAATAGAGTAAGGCTCTAGGTATTCCAACTTTCATTATTTCCTCCGATATATAGGTTAAAATTATTTATTTAAAATTAAAGACTTTATATATTACATCTTCTATTGTAACAAAAAACCTATAACAATTTCAACAATACTCATGTTAAATTTTTTTCACCTGCTATTAATAAAAAACTCCTTGTAAGTTTCTAGTCTTACAAGGAGCTTAAGGCTTATAAAATTTTAGCTGTTGAATATTTTAAAAAGTGACATGTAGAGGCTGGCGTAAAGGCCTTGGATTTTTCTAAGGATGGAAGCCTCTAAGACATCTTGTTTTATAATTAAGTCTGTTGAAAAAATTTCTTCGCCATTTAAATAATAGCTAATGGTCCCAACTTCTTGGCCTGCCTTTAGTGGTGGCGTTAACTCTTCTATAGTATTAGTAGAATTGGTAAAGTCAGATTTTTTTCTAAGGAGAGAAAATTCTTCTTTGGGATAAATATTAACTTCCTTAGGGTCTAACTTGTCGTCTTCTATAGTTGCCACTATGGTATTTGGGTTGGATAGACTTTCATAGACATAGGTGTCCAAGGATTTTTTTAAAAGTTTTTTTGCTGCAACATAGCGGGCTGCATCTGAGTTTGATCCCATAGTTATTGAAATTAATCTCAGGTCCTTGGTTTTTTCTCCGTCTCCTTTAACTAGGGATGTTGCAACAAGACACCTACCAGCAAGTCCTGTGTAGCCTGTTTTCAGGCCGTCAACTTGGGGAAATTCTCCTAAAAGTGGGTTGGTGTTTTCTTCTTTAAAGTCCCTTTCTACGTTGACCAGCTCTTTCATAGCAGTTATTTTTAACATTTCAGGATAGTCACTGATAAAGGCCCTAGATAGATGAAAAAGGTCCCTAGTTGTCATCATATTTTGCTTGTCTATATTGTAGTTTGGCAGGCCTGATGAGTTTATTATTTGATAGTTTTTAATGTTTAACTCTTCTAACTTGGCCTTCATTTTTTCTACAAAGGCATCTTCTGAGCCTGCAACGTGTTTGGCCAAGGCCTTGGTTGCGTCGTTGCCAGAAACTATTAGGGCTGCCTTAATTAAATCTTCTACAGAAATTTCTTCCCCTTCTTTGAGCTTGTAGGAAGATCCCTTTAGCCTGGAAATTTCTTTGTCTATGTAGACCATATCGTCTAGGGAAATGTGGCCTGCCTTAATTTCATCTAAAACTACATATACTGAAATGATTTTTGTAGTTGAAGCTATGGCAACTAAGTCGTCAATGTTTTTTTCTTCTAAAATTTCTCCGCTGGCATAATCTCCAACTAAATAGGCTGTAGTAAGTTGGTCTGGGTCCTTGTTTATATATTTTTTTACCTGTCTTTCCCATTCAGCTTTTATTTCTGCCTGCCTTTGGGCTTCTAATTCTTCTTCAGAAAGTTGGACCTCTTCTCCCTCTACTGGAGCTTCAGGATCTGCTGCAAGGGTTTTTAGTGGAGCAAAAGTTCCTAGGAGAAAAATTATAGCCAGGGCTAAGGCATATATTTTTTTAAGATTTTTCTTCATAGTCTCACCTTAATTTGTTTTCTTTTCTAAGTATAGCACAAAATTTATTTGATAAGGCTTTTAAAAAATGGAATTTATAAGTTTTCCATTGAATTTCTAGGTCCTTTTAGATATGATTTAAGAAAAATTCGAGGAGAAAATTTAAGAGAACAAATGAAAGACTTTTTAAAAAGGAAAAATATTAATCTGTCAGCTGCAACTTATTTTATTAAGGCCCTTGGCGCCATGGCCTATGGACTTTTTGCCTCCCTTTTAGTTGGGACAATTTTAAATACCATTGGCAAGGAGTTTGGCATCAGCTTTTTAACTGAGGTCCTTTGGCCTATAGCAGTAAAGGCAACTGGCCCTGCAATTGCAGTTTCTATTGCCTACGCCCTAGAGGCTCCTGACCTAGTCCTATTTGCATCAACCTTGGTCGGCCTTGGGGCCAACGACCTAGGCGGCCCTGTTGGCGTTTACATAGCCACAATTTTTGCCGTTGAGTTTGGCAAAGTAGTTTCTAAGGAGACCAAGCTAGACATTATTCTAACTCCAGCTGTTACAGTTTTAGTTGGCCTTGGAGTTGCAGGCCTAGTTGGTCAGCCTATTGAAAACTTTATGACTTTTGTCGGCCAATTAATTATGGTCTCAACTACAAAGGAGCCGTTTTTAATGGGAGCCTTGGTTTCATTAATTGTAGGCCTGGCTTTGACCCTGCCAATTTCATCTGCTGCCATTTGTATGATGCTATCTCTATCAGGTCTTGCAGGTGGAGCTGCAACTGTTGGCTGCTGCTGTCAAATGGTTGGCTTTGCTGTAATTTCCTTTAGGGACAACGGTCTTCAAGGACTTTTGGCCCAAGGACTTGGAACTTCAATGCTGCAAATGCCTAATATTATTAAAAATCCAAAAATTTGGCTGCCACCGACTTTGGCGTCAATAATTTTAGGGCCTTTGGCAACTGTCGCCTTTAAAATGGAAAACACACCTCTTGGCTCAGGCATGGGAACTTCTGGCCTAGTTGGACAAATTTCCACCTTTGAAGCCATGGGCGGTTTTTCGTCAGACATTTTTATAAAGATTCTTCTTTTACAAATCCTTCTTCCAGCCTTGGTCTCCTATATTATTTATAGGCTTATGAGGGCCAAGGGTTTAATTAAAGATGGAGACATGAAACTAAATTTTTAATTCCCTAAGACATTTTAAAAAAAATTGACAAAGTGACACCCTGTCATTGTAATAAAAATAAAGTGACACTATGTCATTTTTTGGAGG
>CAYFUN010000011.1:0-16844 GCA_964346535.1 uncultured Peptoniphilaceae bacterium | reverse complement strand
TGGAGGGCCTATAGGTCTTATGCTGACAGGGCTTATTACCAGGCCTTGGCCAAGGATTTAAAGGCCGAAGATATGGAAAAAATTCACTTTATCAAGGCCGTCGTCCATTCTTTAGTCATTAGGACCTTTCAAAATGACTGGTCCAAGGAAAAATTTTTAGAAATCTATGAAAAAAACACCAAATGGATTATTGAAGGAGTTGATTTTTAATGGCCATCTTTGAAAGTATTTTCGATTTATCTTATTTACTTATTGTTATAGCCTTAGGTCTGAGACTAATTTTAGAAAAAGAAAAAGGCGCCAAGATTTTTGCCCTAATGGCAATTCTCTTAGGCCTAGGTGATAGTTTCCACTTGATCCCAAGAGTAATGTCCCACTTTAGCCTGCAAGGTTTCTAAGGTTACACCAGCCTTTTATCTTGGGGGAAATTTATAACTTCTCTTACAATGACAATATTTTATGTCCTTTATTATCACTACCTAGAAGAAGCCACTGGAAAAAAATCTAAGACCAAGAAACTTTTAATTTATATCCTAGCAGGTCTGAGAATTATTTTAGTCCTCCTTCCACAAAATAACTGGGGGACAGCTGAAGAATCTTATATGATGGCTATTTATAGAAACATTCCATTTGCTCTAATGGGAATTTTACTAATAATTTGGTCTAATAAGAATAAAAATCTGCCAGCCCTTAAGCACATGGACTTGTTAATCTTCCTAAGCTTTTTATTTTACGCTCCAGTAGTTGTCTTTGCTGACAAGTATCCTCTTGTTGGAGCCTTGATGATGCCTAAGACTGTGGCCTATTTGCTTATAGTAATCCTAGGCTTTAAGACCTATGTAAAAGACTTTGCTAGAAAAAATATTTTAAGCCTGGCCTTTGCCTTTTTAATTATGGGCCTGGCTGGTGGAGTTTTCTACAGGGAGTTTACAAAGTTTAATAACTTTACTGACAGGACCCATCTCCTTAAGGTCCACCCTCACGCCCTTGTCCTAGGCTTTATCTTTTTCTTGGTCCCATATCTTCTAACTATAAACTGGGATGATGAGTCTATAAAGACACTAAAAAAGCCAATGTATGTCTACATGGCTGGCCTCACCTTTACTCTTATAAATATGCTGGCCCTAGGGATCTTTAAAGTAGTAGACCCAAGTCTAAGGGCTGTAAGTCTTCCTGCCTTAAGTGGTCTATCAGACCTTGGTCACATAGCCTTAGGAGTGGGAATCGTCCAAGTCTTTTTAAAATTTTATAAGGCTACAGAGAAATAAAAAAATTAAGCTAGCTAGAAGACCTTTGCTAGCTTTTTTTGTGCAAATTTTTATTGCCATTAAAAAGTAATTTTTTCTAAATTATTTGATATAATAAGACCAGGTGATGAAATGAATGTAGTTGATATTATCAATAAGAAAAAATACAAGGAAGCCTTAAGCGAAGAGGAGATAAACTTTTTTATTAAGGGCCTAGTTGATGGGTCTATAAAAGACTATCAGGCCAGTTCTCTTCTTATGGCAATTTTATTAAATGGCATGACCCTTGAAGAGACTAGCATGCTAACTAAGGCCATGGTAGACTCAGGTGGCACAGTTGACCTAAGTGAAATTCCTGGCATAAAAGTAGACAAGCACTCGACAGGTGGAGTTGGAGACAAGGTGTCCCTAGCCTTGGTTCCCCTACTTGCTTCTTGTGGCCTTAAGGTTGCAAAAATGTCTGGCAAGGGCCTGGGCCACACTGGTGGAACCCTTGACAAGTTAGAATCTATTCCTGGCTTTAATATTGAACTTAGCGAAGATGAATTTATTGAAGCTGTTAAGACTTACGGGGCTGCAATAATTTCTCAAACGGACAATTTAGTCCCTGCTGATAAAATTCTCTATGCCCTTAGAGATGTCTGTGGAACTGTTGATTCAATTCCTCTAATTGCATCTTCTATTATGTCTAAAAAACTAGCTGCAGGAGCAGATACAATATTTTTAGATGTTAAAGTTGGCAAGGGAGCCTTTATGAAGGACTTAGACTCAGCAAGAGAACTTGCTCGTACCATGGTCTATATTGGCAAGTCCCAAGGAAAAGACACCCAAGCTATTATATCTGATATGAACCAGCCCTTGGGCCGAACAATTGGAAATTCTTTGGAGTTAATGGAGGCCATTGATACCCTAAAGGGTCACGGGCCTAAAGACTTTGAAGACCTAGTCTTATCCTGTGGAGAAATTATCCTTGGCCAAGCTGGACTGGAAAAAGATAAAGAAAAAGCAAGAGACTTATTAAAAGAAAAACTTGCAGACGGATCAGCCCTTGAGGCCTTAAACAAATTAATTATAGGCCAAGGTGGAGACCCTGAAGTTACCTATGATATTGCAAATCTTCCTTTGGCTGCTGGCCTAACTGAAGTCCTAAGCCCAGTTGATGGCTATGTTGAAGAAATCGATCCTTTAAAAATTGGACTTTTGTCAGCTGACCTAGGAGCAGGAAGAAAAGAAGTTGGCCAAGCTATTGACCACGGCACTGGCTTTTTACTAATAAAAAAAACTGGAGAATTTGTAAAGAAAGGCTATCCGCTTATTTTAATTTACCACTCCAAGGACCTAAGGCCAGGCTTTGTTAGTGATTTAATGTCAGCCTACAGCTTTGGAGACGAAAAGCCAGCTGAAAGAACTTTAATTTATGACCATATTTTTTAAGGAGGAAGCTTAATGATGGAACTAAATAAATATATTGACCACACTTTTTTAAAGGCTAATGGAACAAAGGCCGATATTGATAAATTAATTGAAGAAGGAATAAAGTATGACTTTAAAAGTCTGTGCATAAACCCATCTTGGGTAGAATATGTTAGCGAAAAACTTAAAGACTCAGACGTTTTAGTTTGTACAGTAATAGGCTTTCCTCTAGGGGCAGTGACAACTGAATCAAAGATCTTTGAAGCTTCTGATGCAATTTCCAAGGGAGCTGACGAAATTGACATGGTTATAAATGTTGGCAGACTAAAAGACAGGGACCTAGACTATGTGACCAAGGAAATTAAGGCAGTAAAAAACACCTGCCAAGATAGGGTCCTAAAGGTAATTATTGAAACCTCCCTTTTAGACGAGGAAGAAATTCGCCTGGCTGCCCAAGCTGTTGTAGACGCTGGTGCAGACTTTGTAAAAACTTCTACAGGCTTTTCAACTCGTGGAGCCTCTGTTGAAGATGTAAAAATTATAAAAGAAGTCGTCGGCGACAAGGCCTTGATCAAGGCATCAGGCGGCATTAGAACTCACCAAGATATGATGAAAATGATAGAGGCTGGTGCCAATAGAATTGGTGCCTCAGCTGGTGCGACCTTGTTAGGATAAAATTTATAGAATAAAAAAAAGAGCTGCTAGAAATAATCTAGAAGCTCTTTTTTCTTGCAATTATTTAGCCAAATATTTTGTAAACCATAAATAGAATTGCTAAAAGGATCATTAAGATTGAAACTTTTTCTTTCTTGCCAGTTAGTAGGTTTAAAATTACAAAAGAAGTAATTCCCCATACAATACCTTCGGCAACAGAATAAGCAAATGGCATCATAACAATTGCTAAGAAGGCTGGAATTGATTCTGTATAGTCGTCAAAGTTTATGTCCTTAATTGGGCTCATCATAAAGAGGCCGACAATAATTAGGGCAGGAGCTGTAGCTGATGCAGGAATTATTGCAAAAATTGGGAATAAGAATAAACTTAGTAAGAATAAGCCAGCTGTAGTTAATGATGTTAGACCAGTTCTGCCTCCGTCTGCAACACCTGAAGCTGATTCAACAAAGGTTGTAACAGTAGAAGTTCCTAAAAGGGCTCCAACTGTTGTAGCTATAGCATCAGAAAGCAAGGCTGGTCCAAGGTTTGGAAGGTCGTCATTTTCGTCTAACATGTCTGCCTTAGTTGCAACTCCAATTAAGGTTCCAATTGTGTCAAATATGTCTACAAATAGGAAGGCAAATACAACTGCGAACATTTCCTTAGTAAAAATATCAGACCATTGAAGTTTAAAGGCTATTGGTGCAATTGAAGGTGGTAGAGAAAATACCTTGCTTGGTAGGCTGGTAACTCCTAGAATAATAGCTAAAATAGTTGAAGCTAAAATTCCAATAAGGAGACTGCCTCTAACATTTTTCTTTAATAATACTCCAATTACTAAAAGACCAAAAATTGCAACGATAGATGTTGGAGCAGTTATGTCTCCAATAGAAAGTAAGGTTGAAGGATTGTCTACAATTAGGCCTGCATTAACTAGACCAATTAGGGTTATAAAAAGTCCAATACCTACAGAAACTCCCTTCTTTAAGGTTGTTGGAATAGCCCTGAAAATTGCCTCTCTAATATTAAATATTGACATTAAAATAAAGATAATTCCTTCAATAAATACTGCTGTCAAGGCATAAGTCCAGTCGTGACCCATATTTAAAACAACTGTGTAGGTGAAATAAGCATTTAGTCCCATACCAGCTGAAAGGGCAAAGGGATAATTTGCAAGTAAGGCCATTAGTATTGTACCTAGGGCTGAGGCCAAAATTGTTGCAGTAAAAACTGCCCCTTGGTCCATGCCAGTTTCACTTAGCATACCTGGATTTACTGCTAAAATATATGACATTGTCATAAAAGTAGTAATCCCTGCCATAACTTCAGTTTTCACTGTTGTCTTATGTTCAGAAAGTTTAAAGCGCCTTTCTAAAAATGATTTTTCTGCCATGTCTTCCTCCTATATAATTTTTAAAATAAATTTTCCCATGGCTAGGGATGTTTGAATAAGTCCAAACAATATCATTATACAATATAAAATGAATTTCGTACCATGTTTTTAAAATTTTTTTGTAGGCAAGAGGGGACTTTAAAAGAAACGGAGACACAGCTAAAGTAATATCCCCAAAAAAGAATCTGTTCATGAGACCTGTAGCCAAATCAAAGATTTGGACTAGGGCTTCGAATATCCCCTTTTCCCACTCCCACCAAAGAAAAAAGACCTAGGTATCTTTCCTAGGTCTTAAAATTTATCTTAAATTTTGTTTACGCCAGTTTTAATGGCTGTTTCTTTTACAGCATTTGCTACTGCGTCTGCAACTCTTTCATCAAATGGTGATGGAATTACATAGTCTTCGTTTAAGTCTTTTTCGTCTATTAGGTTTGCAATTGCGTGAGCTGCTGCAAGTTTCATTTCTTCATTTATTTCCTTGGCACGAACTGCTAGGGCTCCCTTGAAAATTCCTGGGAAGGCTAGAACGTTGTTAATTTGGTTAGGGAAGTCTGATCTTCCTGTTCCCATAATTCTAATGCCGCCAGCTTTTGCTATTTCTGGAGTTACTTCTGGAACTGGGTTAGCCATAGCAAAGGCTATAGCGTTGTCGTTCATTGACTCAACCATTTCCTTAGTAACTACATCTGAAACTGATACACCAATAAAGATGTCTGTTCCCTTCATAGCGTCTGCTAAAGTTCCTGTCTTTTTGTTTTTGTTTGTAGTCTCAGCTACTTCTTTTCTAATTGGATCAAGTTTTTCGTCATTTGGCTCTAGGATTCCCCTTGAGTTACAAACGATAACGTCTTTTATTCCAGCTAAAACTAAAAGCTTAGCAATTGCAATTCCTGCTGCTCCTGCTCCAGAAATTGCTGCAGTACAGTCTTCGATTTTCTTGTCAACAACTTTAAGGGCGTTAATAATTCCTGCTAGGGTAACTATTGCTGTACCGTGTTGGTCGTCGTGGAAAACTGGAATATCTAATTCTTTTTTAAGTCTTGCTTCTATTTCAAAGCACCTTGGTGCATTAATGTCTTCTAGGTTAATGCCACCGAAAGTTGGTGCAATGTGCTTAACAGTTTGAATAATTTCTTCTGGGTCTTGGGTGTCTAAGCAAATTGGGAAGGCATCTACGCCAGCAAATTCTTTAAATAGAACAGCCTTTCCTTCCATAACTGGAAGTCCTGCTATACCACCAATATTTCCAAGGCCTAAAACTGCTGAGCCGTCTGTTACAACTGCTACCATATTGCCCTTGTTAGTATATTCAAAGGCTAGGTCCTTGTCTTTGGCAATTTCCTTACAAGGTTCTGCTACTCCTGGTGAATAGGCAAGTGAAAGGGCCGCTGCATCCTTTACCTCTACCTTTGATTCAACAGAGATTTTCCCATGGTTATCCTTGTGTAATTTTAAAGCATCTTCTCTTAATGACATAATTTCCTCCTCATAATTTATAAACTTGTTTATATTATAACACACCTTGATAAAGTTTTCATGTTCTTTTATGTTTTTATAAAAAAATCTTCTAAAGTTGTATTTTTAGCTTTTTTATTAAGGCCCGACTGAAATTATTTCATTAAATTTAAGTCTCGGTGTTTTAATATTTTATTGTAATTGTTAATAGGTCTCCGTCAAGGTCAGCTGAAATGTCATGGCCCATTTTTTCTAAAATAACTTTTGAAGCGTACATTCCAATTCCCGATGAGCCCTTGTTTCTAGATTTTTGGCCAGTATAAAATTTTTCAAAGAGCCTGTCTACATCTAGGTCATCTGCTGGAGAAACTTTGTTGGAGAAAATACTTACAACTTGGTCTCCATCTTTTTTGTGGATAATTTTTGCAGTCTCGCAGCCGTGGTTTTTTATATTGGAAAGTAAATTGCTGTAGACCCTACTTAGGGCCTGGCTATTAGATGAAATAAGGTCAGAGTTTTCAATATCGATTTCTAACTTTATGCCCTTGTCTTCAATGTCCTTGTAGTATTCCATAATTTTATCTTCAAGGACCATTGACGGAGCTAGGTCTTCTAGGTCGATTTGATAATTTTTGTCTTCTAAAAGTGAAATATCATAAAAATCTACAACTAACTTTTGTAGGCTTTGAGTTTTCTTCTTCAGTGTTTCCATATAGGCCTGATATTCTTTCGAATCTTTAGTCTTTTCTAAAAGGTCCAAGTAGCCGACAATTGAAGTTAGAGGAGTTCTCAAGTCGTGGGAAATTGAAGTTATTTGGTTTTTAATTTTTTCTTTTTCGTAAGACAATTCTTCTTCCCTGGCCTTGCCCTTGTCAATATACTTGTTAATTTGGCTGACTAGAGAGTCTAAGAAAAAGCCGTGAAAGCCCAGGCTCAGCCTCTTGTTAGTCTTGTCTTCTCTATTTATATAGGCCATTTGGTCTCTTAGGGATTTAAGTTCTAGACTCAAAAGCAAAATTACAAGTAAGGCCAAGGCTAAAAGTCCAAGTAATATTCCAGTCACTATAGTTCCCTCCTTGAAAAGATTTTGTAGGCTAGATAAATTGCAAGTAATGGATAAAGGACCAGCCAAAATACAGTCTTAAAAATTGAAAATCCATGGGGCAAGTTTATAAGATCAATAAATTCGCTTAGAGGAAAAATTAAACTAAAGGCTTTTAGAAAGAAAACTGAAAACTTATCTTTTAAAATTCCCCAAAAGCCAGCTATCCCCAAGTAGATTATATAATTACTCAAATAGGCCAAAACTCCAGAGTCCATTAGGTAGGTCAGAATATAAATAAGTGAATTTACTCCAACCTGCATGAGATAGACTCGGAAAAATCTATCCATAAACATTTTCGCCCCAGCAAAAACCTCCAGGCCTTGGCTGTAATTAATGATGCCACTGGCTAGGATACAAGTTAAAGCTGAAATAAGGCCAAGGACTAGGACTAAGAGTTGATAAAAGACAAAGTCATAGGCTAGGATAGAAAACTTTGACAGGCCCTGGCTTAGTAAAAGTCTGTAGTAGTCATTGGGCTTTTTTACATAAGTTATCACTAGAGAATAAATATTGGATCCAAAGACTAGGAAGGGAGTTAGGGATACTAAAAACAGATAGGCCTGGTTTTCTACAGACTCATTTGCAAAAAAGTCATTGACAAAAAGTGCCAAACTAGCAGGGATGATGATCCCCGCTAAAATTAAGACCTTTATTAAAAGTGATTTTTTGGCTCTAAAAAATTCTGCCCTTACAAAGTTTAGCATTAATTTTCTCCTGTTAGGTTAATGTAGTAGTCTTCTAGGCTCTTGTGTTCTTTTAAGACCTTGGATACGCCAATATTTGCTTCTACAAGTTTCTTTACAAGATCTTCAACTTGGTCTAGGCCTTCAAGAACTTTTATTTGCCCTTCTGGAAGGACTTCGTAATTCTTTATATTAAAGTCTTTTTCTAAAATTGCCACTGTCTTTGCTGGATCAGAAGTTTTTAATTCTAAATAAGCTGAAGATTTTTCGTACAAGTCTTCTAGGCTCAGTTCTTCTTTGATCTGACCCTTGTCTATAATTACAACCTTTGTGGCCAAGTTAGCAAGTTCTGCTAGGATGTGAGAGGAAATTAAAATTGTCACTCCCTCTTCTTTGGCGAGTTTTTGTAAAAGCTTTCTAATTTGGACTATGCCTGCTGGGTCAATGCCAGATGTTGGCTCGTCTAAAATTAAGATTTCTGGATTAGACATTAGGGCAAGAGCTAGGGCCAGCCTTTGTTTCATGCCGACAGAAAATTTCTTTACTTGTTTTTTCCCTACATCTCCAAGGCCAACTAGCTTTAAAGCCTCGTCAATTTTTTTCTGGTCTGGAATGCCCCTTTGGATCCTAAAGTATTCTAGGTTTTCTCTGGCAGATAAGTCGCCAAAGAGACTTGGGTTTTCTACTATTGCTGCCATTTTCTTTCTTTGGGTCTGCAAGTTACTTTGGCCAAAGATTTTTATGTCCCCTGATGTTGGTAAAGTTATGCCAGAAATTAATTTTAAAAGGGTGGACTTGCCTGCACCGTTTTTCCCAACTATGCCGTAGATGTCTCCTTTTTCAACTTTTATTGAACAATCTTTTAGGGCGTATTGGTCCTTGTATTTTTTTGTCAAATTATTTGTTTAAATTACTAGGTTCATTGTAGTCCTCCTTAATAAATTTCCCTGTTTTTAAAGGCCAGGTAGCCTGGTATTAGGAAGCAGACAAGGACATAAATCACTCCTGCTCCAATAATTTTATAGGCGTCAGTTCCTATAGTGCTAAGCCCTTCTGTGGCAAAGTCTTGAAGGATTATATAGGGTTGAACTTTTAAAAGCTTTATTATATATGGTCCAAAGTCCTTGTCCATAGTAAAGGCCACTGCTATTTGTAAGATGGCTGGCAAAATTACAATGTGGCCAATAAGTCCCAATGGAACTGAATTTAATAAATATCCTAGGCCAAAAATTGCATTATTTAAATTTATGCTAAATAAAATTAGTTTTAGGACAAAGGCCCCAAAGCCAAGATAGGCTTCTTGATTTACGCTTGCTAGACCTAAAAGATTGGCGAAAAATCCAGTAGCTAGAGCAAGTAGGCCTAAGATTAAAGTTGTTGCTATAGATATGGCCTGCATGGTTATTAAATCATAAAAGTACATTTGTCCCCTGGTCATGCCGTAGGATAAAATTTGCACCTTGGTGTCCTTGGTCTTATAGGCTATGACCATTGCTATGGCTATTACTAAAAGGATGGCAACCATGGCCAAGGCACTCATGCCTACCATAAAGTCTCCACTGTCTACAAGTTTTAAGGGCTTCCAAGCTGCTAGAATTACTAACATTATCCCCAAAGAAAATACTAGAAATTTTTTGTAAAGGGGACTGTGAAAGGTCCTATAAAATTCTGCTTTAATATATTTGATCATTTTTCTTCCTCCTCAATTTCTTAAGACCATTATAGGACTTCTCTTTCTTAATAGCTTGTAGAAAGGCTAAAGGATTTATAAAGAAAGTATAAAGGCAAGGGCCTAGAAATTTTAGACCCCTGCCTCTTCTTGTTCTTCTTCTTTTTTATAATTTACTATGGCAATAAATTTGCCGTCTACGAGAATTTTTCTAACTCTTTTTTCAAAGTCCCTCCTAGGCATCCAAACTTGTCTGTCACAGCCTAGGCACTTTAGTTTTATATCGACGCCAGTTCTTTCAACTTCCCATTGGTTTTCCCCACATGGGTGGCCTTTTTTCATGGTGACAATGTCTCCAACTTGGTAGTTAAGCATTTTATTCTCCTTCTAATTTAATTATAGGATGGTAAAGGTTGATATTGTTTTCCTTTAAGGCCTCAGCAATCATGGCCCTGATTTTTCTTTGGTATTCGTAAATCATACCATTTTTTACAGTTGTCAAAATTAAAATACTGTAGTACCTGTCTTTAAAGCCAGAAATTCCCTTGACACTTGGACCTGCAATAATATTTGGGTCCTCGTAGCCTTCTAGCTTGTCCCTGAGAACTTGTAAAATAAATTTTGCGTCATAGTCATTAGGCACATCTATAGAAATATTTACAATTTGGTTGGCCTTAGACCTGTTTTCTACATTTGTTATATTGCCATTGGGAATAAAGTGGATGGCCCCTGTTGCAAAGTCTTGGACCTTGGTTGTTCTAAGGGTAAAGTCTACAACATTGCCAGAAATTCCCTCGATGACAACTTCGTCGCCAATATAGTACTGGCCCTCAATTAAGATAAAGAGACCGGAAATAATGTCCTTGACTAGAGATTGGGCTCCAAAGGCTAGGGCAACTCCTCCAATTCCTGCTGTAGCAATTAGAGATGTAGTATTAATGCCAAAGAAGTCTAAAATTGTCACCAAGGCCATAATCATAAAAAGTATATTTATAATGTTTTTCATCAGGTTCACTGCTGTGACTAAAACTTTTTCGTTGATCTTTGTTGCGGACAAAAGTTTTTCTAAAATGTACTTAATAACTTTTGCAACTATATATAAGACAAGTAAAGTTATTAGTACATCAATTATCCCTAAAATAAGCTTGCTTTCAATATGGCCACCTAATAGTTTTTCGTTTACTATCTCGCTCAATTTTTCTCCTCTTCTATTGGTTCAAATAAATAAAGTTCTGTGTTGTACTTGTGGCTAATTAAAAGGCCCTTGTTGTTAGAATCTACTCCATAGACTATGGACTCAAAGGACTTAGTAAAGGACCTTTGCTCGCCTACAAAGGCTACTAGGTCAGTAGGTCCCCAAACAAAGTAGGACCCGTCGTGGACTAGCAGGCCTGATGTAGAAATTCCAATGTCATCTGACTTTTCTATGCCTAGGTCTGGATTAAAGACCACAAGTTTGTTGTCATAAAGGACTACAATTTTTTTATCTTCAAAACGGTAGTCTTTAAAATTTTTCAGTTCAACTTTTTCTTTTTCATTGCCTACTATCTTATAGAGGTTTTTGTTGGTAATGGCCAGGAGTTTTTTTCCATAGACCTTGGTTTCTAAAACTGTTTCGTTGCCAAAGTCAAAGACAGTTGATTCCTTGCCATCTGTAATTGTTAAAACTGACTTATAAGAATAGTTTTCTGTTGTAATTTCGCTAATGTATAATTTAGATTTTTCTGGGTCAAAGTTTATAATAAATCTTTCTGTTTCATAAAGAGGAGATTCCTTGCCTCTGGACTCTAACTTTGATAGACTTTCTAGCCTGCCATCTTGCATTTGGTCCTTTCTGTGGACATAAAAGTCTCCATTTTTCTTTATCATAGAATAAACAGACCCTGACAGTTCAATTTTTTCCTTGAGATCTCCAAGGGGAGAATAAAGATAAAAGACATTGAGCTGCTTGTCTAAAACTCCAATTTGGTCATCAAAAAAATAAACATTGGTGTAATAGCCATTGCCTAAAATTTCTTCTACTAGCTCACCTTGAAGATTGTAAATCTTTATTGACGAGTTGTCCCAAGTTACTATAGACGAGTCAGTAAGTTTAGACTTTTGAATTTCAACGTCTGTCCAAATTGATTTTTCTTCAACCATTTTTATTGGTCTTTGGATCCTATCTTCTATTAATTTATTTATAACTACAATTAAAAATATTAGTCCTAGGCCTAGGAGTAAATACTTGATTTTCTTAGGTTTTTTCATCTGCCACCTCACTATTAATTATATTATATACAGGAGATTTAACAAGTCCCCATCTTTACATTAAAGCAGATATTTTATACAATATAGACATGAACAAAAGAGGAAATTTTTTTAAAGATATTGACTATAAATTAATACTTGGAATTGTGGCCCTAATTTTTTATGGCTTTTTAGTCTTGTCCTCAGCTACTAAGGCCCTAGATGCAGGCCCTAGAATTATGCGCAGCCAAAAAATTGCCAGCCTCATTGGAGCCTTTGCCTTAGTTGTCTTGGCTGCCATTGACTATAGAAATTGGAAGTACCTCTATAAGATAATTTATATCGGCTCTTGTGCCCTACTCCTAGCTACAGTAATTTTTGGTATAGGACCTCAGGCAGGTTCTGATATAAAGTCTTGGCTAAAAATTGGGCCAGTTGTCTTCCAACCTTCTGAGTTTGTAAAAATTGCCTTTATAATTTGTCTGGCCTCTTACTTAGAAGAAGTCCACGAAGACTTAAACAAGCCTCTGGTTTTAATTAAGGTCTTGGCCTTTGCCTTTTTCCCAATCTTTTTAATCTTAAGACAACCTGACGCTGGAACTGCTATGGTCTATATGTTTATAACTATAGTCATGCTATTTTTAGCTGGCATCCACTGGAAGTACATTGCCCTAGCTGCAGTCCTTGCAGTTATTGCTGCTCCAATAATTTGGTTTTCCCTAGAAAATTATCAAAAAGACAGGTTCTTTGACTTTTTAGACCCAGAAGCCTCAGCAACTGGAACTGCCTGGCAGTACGTTCAAGGAAGAATTGCCATTGGCTCAGGCCAGTTTTTAGGAAAAGGCCTTTACAAGGGAACCCAAACCCAGTTCGGCTTTATACCAGAAAGGCAAAACGACTTTATCTTCCCAGTAGTTGCTGAAGAGCTGGGCTTTGTTGGAGGAATATTTTTAATCCTTCTATATCTTTTTATTCTATTTAGGATGTATAGGATAGCCAAAGAGTCCATAGACTTCTACGGGTCCTTTATGGTAATAGGAATTGCCGCCATGTTTCTCTTCCACATTTTTGAAAACATAGGCATGACCCTTGGAGTCGTACCAATAACAGGTATCCCCCTTCCCTTTGTATCAGCAGGAGGAACCTTCCAACTGACAAATATGATAATGATCGGCCTAGTCCTTTCAGTTTCAGGCCACAAAAATATAAAATACTTTTAAAGCAAAACCAAGTCCAAGTCAAGGCTTGGTTTTTTTCTTGTACTTAGCTTATAAATTCAAGGGAAAAATTTACAAAAAAATAGAAGACCTAAATCTTCTATTTTAATCCCATTTCTATTAAGGTGTTGGCTAGACCTGTTTCGTCGTAGATAAAGTAGGAGGTCTTTCCTATATACTGGCCTGAGCCTGGTAGGGTATAAGTTGTGACCTTGTCCTTGTCGATTTTTTTCGCAAGTCTTAGGCCGCTTACCATGTCTCCTATTGGAATATTGGTCTGAACTCTGTCTAAGTAAATATTTATTAGCTTAGGTAGTTTTAAGATGTTTTTTCCTTGGAGAACTTGTTTGGCAAATTCTTTTACAAAGTACTGTTGGGTTTCGATTCTGCCAACGTCTCCCTTTTCGTATTGTTCTGTGTAGTCGTTATTTTTTCTCCACCTTAGAAACTCCATGGCCTTTTTCCCGTCTAAGACTTGTTGGCCTTCGTAAAGGTCTACAGTAAAGTCAACTGATGGGTCTGAGTATTCCATTCGCCTTGGAACGTAAATATCAACTCCGCCAATGGCGTCTACCATTTCTTCAACTGCCCTGTAGTCTACTAGGCAGTAGTATTTTATATCTGTATCAAGTAGGGCGTTTATTGATTCTAAAGTCATATCAACTCCGCCATAAGAGTGGGCGTGGTTAATTTTGTCCTTCTTACCATTTACATAGGTCCTAGTGTCTCTTGGTATTGATAAAATTTTTAGGCTGCCATCTGCAAAGTCTGCCTTGGCTACCATTATTGTATCTGTCCTTATTCCCTTGTAAGAATCAATGTCCAAGGTGTCTACACCTAAGAGGACAAAAGTTAGGCTGTCGCCGTCTAGGTCTCCGTCTCCCTTGGCCTTTAAAAATGGCAGGTCTGGAATTTGGTCCAGGCTAAGTTTTCCACTTTCAAGTCCAAAAACTAGGCCTCCTCCTAAAAGGCAGATTATTAAAAGACTAATAAAAAATGTCTTAAAAAATTTTTTCATCTTATTTCAATTTCTCTTTTCTTCTAAAAATTTTTCCAGCCTTTATAATAGTGTATTTGTTAAATAATTGCAAATGAATTTTTAGTGTATTTCTTTAAAAAATTCTTAAGTTTACTTGGCCAGCTTGTAGCCAACTCCCCAAACTGTAACAATTATATCCTCTCCACTTGCCTGCCTTAGTTTTTGGCGGAGGTGGGAAATGTGAACAGTTATGGCATTGTCTCCTTCTTGGTAGTCGTAGCCCCAAATGGCGTCATATAGTCTGTCTCTGGAAAAAACTGAGTCAGGGTCTTTTAAAAACTCATAGAGAATTAAAAACTCTGTTTGAGTTAGGCTTAAAGTCTTTCCATCTACAAAAACTTCCATAGACTTGGGCTTTAAGACTATAGACTTGTAGGTCAGCTGGTCTTCTGCTGGCTTCTTTTCTAGGGCCAGTCTTCTAAGTAAAACCTTGATCCTAGCTAGAAGTTCCCTTTGATCAAAGGGCTTTGTCATATAGTCATCTGCGCCTAGGTCTAGGGCCTGGACCTTGTCGTCTAATTCTGCCTTGCCTGACACAACTAAAATCGGTCCAGTGCTTTCCCTTCTAATTTCTTCAATTATTTCCTCTCCACTTAGGCCTGGTAGCATAAGGTCTAAAATAAAAAGGTCCATGTCTTCCTTTAAATAAAATTTGGCTTCAGTTCCTGAAAAGGCTTGGACAACCTGGTAGCCTTCCTCTTCTAAGTAGGACTTTATTAAATTATTTATGGCTTCGTCATCTTCGACAATTAAAATTTTGTACTTGTCCATAGGGCCTCCTTGTCATAATGTCTTTATTATACTATAAGTAAGCAAGAAAAAACCACCAGCGTCTGCTAGTGGTTTGGTAAAATCCTATTTGTTAGCCCTGTGTAAGGCTGCTGCCTTTATAAAGCCTTTAAATAGTGGATGGATATTTGTTGGTCTGTTCCTATATTCTGGGAAGAAGGAACAAGCTAAATAAAAGTCTAAGTCCTTGTGCTCAATTATTTCAACAAGGTCTAGGTCTTCATTTTTTCCTGCCATTACAAGGCCAGCTCCTTCAAAGTCTTTTTCAAAAGTCTTGTTAAGTTCTAACCTGTGGTAGTGACGTTCTTCAACTTGGTCTAGGCCATAAAGTCTTTGGGCCATAGTGCCTTCCACTAAATTACAAGTGTAGTTGCCTAGTCTTTCTCTGCCTTGAGGATCTAGGGACCCTTCTGGGAATACTACATCTAAAACTGGATACTTGGTGTTGTTGTCCATTTGAGTTGAGTCTGCACCTTCGAAGCCTAAAACATTTCTAGCAATTTCAATTAGAGAAATATTAAAGCCAAGGCCAATGCCAAAGTATGGAAGATTTTCTTCTCTACAATATTTAGCAGCTAAAAGTAGGCCGTCGTTGCCTCTTTTGCCTGAGCCATTTGGAACAATTAGGCCGTCAAGACCAGAAAATTTTTCCATATAATTGTCTTCGTTAACTTCTTCTGATTTTATTAATTCTATATCTACCCTATAACCTGAATCATAGCCTGCATCCTTTAATGAGTTCATTACAGAAAGGTAGGCATCTGGTAGTTCTGTGTATTTTCCTACAAGGCCAATAATAAGTGGAAGGTTGGCGTTTTTAAACTTAGTTACCATTTCATCCCACTCTGTGCACTTGTCGCCTTTTTCTTCTAGGGCAAGTTTTTTCATTATATATTCAGCTAGACCTTGTTCTTCAAGGCTAAGTGGCACTTCATAAATTAGGTCTACATTTTTTGATTGTACAATTGCCTCAGCTGGCACGTCACAGAAGAGAGAAATTTTTTCCTTTAGGTCGTCTGTAAGTAAACCATCTGACCTGGCAATAATTACATCAGTTTTTATGCCTAGACTCATTAATTCCTTATAAGAATGTTGGGTTGGTTTTGTTTTTAATTCAGTTGTACCAGGAACTGCTGGAACTAAAGTTGTGTGAATAAATAAGACGTCGTCTCTCTTGTTTTCAGAGTGGATTTGTCTAATGGCTTCTAAAAATGGAAGTGATTCTATATCTCCAACTGTTCCACCAATTTCTGTAATTATAATGTCTGCTTCAGATTGTTTTTGGGCAGAATAAACTGCATTTTTTATTTCGTCAGTAATGTGAGGAATAACTTGGACAGTGGCTCCGTTGTAGTCTCCTCTTTTTTCTTTTTTTAGGACGCTGTCGTAGATCCTGCCTGTAGTTACTGAAGACTTTTGTGTAAGCTCTACATCTATAAATCTTTCATAGTGGCCTAGGTCTAGGTCTGTTTTTGCTCCGTCTTTGGTTACGAAAACCTCTCCGTGTTGGTAAGGGCTTAAAAGTCCAGGGTCAACATTTAAGTAGGGATCAAATTTTTGCATAAAAACAGAATAGCCCCTATCCTTTAATAATCTACCAATACTTGCTGCTGAAATTCCCTTGCCTATGCCACTAACTACTCCTCCAGTGACAAATATATATTTTGACATTTTTCCTCCTTATCAACTTATTGTTCTTTTACACTAATAACCTTTATTATAACACAGCTTAGAGCCTTGGTAAAAACTTTTCTAGTTAAAAGTAAAAATTTTTGAAAAAGAGGCTACCCTCGGTTTTAAAGCTTCGCCGTTTGCAAAAATTATATTTGCTTATTTATCTCTCTGCTTTCATAACAATCTGTGGTGGCTGTCGCTGTTAGCAAACTTTATTGTTGTGTAATTATTTTTTCTTTCTTTTCTCTGACTTCCAGCTCTTGGGGAAGGGAACGAA